>CAYSOF010000001.1:0-563000 GCA_964432595.1 uncultured Binatia bacterium (SeqCode)
TTTCTGCGTCTGGCGCCCGCTCAGACCGTCGACGGTTTCGTCACATCAAGGTTAGTGAGACCGCCCCCTGCAGCGTCGCAGAAGCGGAGCAGCTTCCCGACGATCTGCTCGGCACCGCTTATGGAAAATTGTGGGTGCTTGGAACGGCAGAAGAGGGCGAGCGCGGGAAGGTTCGGCGCGACGCATTGCGGAGCCTACGGCGCGTCCGGACCGAGATTCGTCGCCTCGCGGGAAAGACCATAGCCCGACCGT
Source organism: uncultured Binatia bacterium (SeqCode) (assembly GCA_964432595.1). Lineage (GTDB taxonomy): Bacteria > Desulfobacterota > Binatia > DP-6 > DP-6 > DASYLJ01. Next base: position 253 of record CAYSOF010000001.1, read on the forward strand.
GCAGTCGCAATCTGCGCCGCACGCTTCGCGAAGCCAGTCACCAAGTGCGTCTAGCGCGCTAGCACACCGCTCGCAGCGGGAGGAGGGGTTCGCGCAATGCCAAAGGCGCTGTCGGGAGTCCGCGTGGCCGCCGTGTTGCTCTTTGCTATGTGTGATGAAGTACTTGCGGCCTGGCAGTTTCTCCCAGATCCGTTGCGGAGCCTCGTTGTGATCATGGACGTCGGCCGCAAGAGAGTGGTCGGCACACTTCCCACCGAGCTGCCGTCGCGAAACGTCGTCGTCGATCGCATACACCGACGTCTTTACGTCGCGAATACGGGGTGGATGCGCACTACGATGGAACCGAGTTCCATAACCGTCTGGCAGTTGCCGGACGAAAGTATGCTCGGCGACCACAGCCCCTCAGGCGCATTCCTAGCAGCCATTGAGCCCATCGAACGAATTGCCGTAGGTGCGGGACCATTCGACCTTTCGCTCGACGCTTCCGGCAACACACTGGTCGTCGCCAATACAGCGGACGGGTCCATTAGTGTAGTCGATGTCTGGAGCAAGACGGTGCAGTCGATACAGATCGGTGGCCGACCGTCGAGTGTCGTTCAGCGACCGCATTCGACGCTGCTCTACGTCGCGCGCTACGAGAGTTCGGACGTCGTGGTTCTGGACACGTCCACCGAGACCATTTTGAGTACCATTCCGCTGGAGGGACGCCCGACCGACGTAGTGATGCTCGATGATGGCAGTCGGGTACTCGCGGTCTTACCGGAGCTCGGCGCGGTTTCGGAGATTGATACGTCGTCGAACCAAGTAAGTCGGCAGACAGCCGTCGGCAACAATGCCAGTACGATTCGGACGAAGGGCGGTCATCTCTACGTGTCCGACGTGATCAGCGGGTCAGTCACGCTGCTTGATTCTATTTCGGGTACCGCGCGCCGCAGCCTGGAGATGGGAAGCGCCATCGCGAGCATGGTGGTGGATGAGGAGACGGGCGGTGTTGCGACGATCTCGTTCAAGACCGGAACAGTAACGATAGCCAATCGCAGTCTTAGCGAGACCGTCGCGAGCTTCCCGCACGCGTACCTCGTCGGAGAGAGGTGATGGACATGGGTGGAAGGCTCGTCTCATGGTTCAGGCGTGGCCAGGCTCTCCGAAACATCGTGGCGGTTGCTGCATTGGCCTGCCTTGCCCCCTCGCTCGCGGAAGGTGCCGAATGCACCGGCTCATGCCCTACTAGTGGAGTGTGTGGGTTCGGATGCACCGAGGTCGGCATCCGTCTCGCGGTGGTAAGCGCGAACGCGTGCACAGGTCCGGTGACGATCTTTTTCGACCAGTCGCTGTGTACCGCTACGTGTGGCGGATCGACCCGGACCAGTTGCTGTGGCCCGGGGGAGGGGCAGTGTACCGGCCGCGACACTTGCTACATTGACCTGCAACAGTCGACGCCGATTGGGGCATGTAGCGACGACCCGCCGAACGAGAAATCGCTCTGCCTCGAAGGCGACAACATCACGATGAGCGGCGAGTTCAAACTGATGCTGCAGTACGCTGGAGCGCGAGCGAGCGCCGCGAACGTCGTAGCTCAGCCTTGCAAGGAGGACGTCCCTCCTGGGAATCTAAATGTGAAGGGCATCCGAGTGCGTGGCAACAACAACACGATCGAGGCACTCGGGCTGCGCTATTTCCCGGATTCAGCAATCAGGGTGGACACCGGCAACAGCCACACGTTGCGATACATCAACGCTGACCGCATATGCGACGATGCCATCGACACTCCCGTTCGCAGATCGTCGGACCCGGTCGGAACCCCACCAGGGCCGACCAACTTGTACATCACGCTGAGCAGACTCGAGGGGCATACGCTCGCGGACTACACTGCGAACGGGTTCTACTGCTTAGACAACATGAATCAGCCCGCGCCGTGTGGACGCGGAAAAGGCATTCAGATCAACAGTGGTACGGCGACGGTTACCAACAACGACATCAACCGCGTCTTCATTCCGGCGCGCGTTTGCTCGCGTGGCTCCATTGGGAACGGTGGGTGTGGCACCGATCTGCTGGCGCACGGACCTCACGTCTTCTCGTACAATCGGACGACGGGTCTAATGCAGGTCTAATGCCGAACAATCCGGACTGCGAATATGTCGACAGCGGAGACCCTGGAGCGGTCCCGGATGGCTGCCAGAACTACTCGGTCCAGTTCACTGGGCCCGTTCCGATCGCTGACCGTTCGTGCAGAGAGATATGCCAGGGCTATGAACTCGGCTTCTCGGATACGACGACGGTGTTCGAACACAACGACGTTAGGTACTGCAAGTGGGCGACTCGCGTAGAGCCGTCTGCGACCGCGCGAATTCAGTCGAACGTCTTCAAGGTGAACTACGGTGGGGCAATAGAGGTGACTGACACCTCAGCGCGCGTCATGGCCGAAGACAATCTCTTCGTTCAGAATGGGTGCAACCAAAACGTCAACCCAGCATGGCAGCGGGCACAGGTTGCGCTGGGAAAGATTGGAAAGGGTGACGAGGCGGCGGGGACGCCACCGATTCCGTCGAAGATCGATCTGGGCGGCGGGGACATCAACAGAATGAGCGTTGTTGACCCATCGTTCAGCTGTAACCCGGTCAATCAGGGTGTCGGAGGCTATCAGACGAAATGCTCAGATGGGGGCAATCGGTTCTGCCGAGACGGAGCCCGCGCGGACATCGACATCTACAACCCAGATCCTGCGGTATCAGTAGGGGTAGGAGAATCGGTGCGCCCAAGTTGCTTCGCGACCTCTAATACGACGACAGGGCTCTCGGGGCGCGTGGTCTCCCTCGTGGACGTCGGCGGCGTTGGGACGCGATGTGGCGCGAGCACCTTGCCGGACAACGTATCTCCGCAGCCCTGCTCGGTCGGAGCGACATCGTGCGACTGTAGTGCCGTCTGGCCATAGTATCTCGGTGCGGCATGGTGATTCCGTACTGGCCGGAGGCGTATTCGGTCACCATCGGCGCGGCGGTTGTGATGGGGTTGATCGCGGCGTCGGCGATGCCGCGGCCACAGGGCATGACGCGGCTACGAATGCTTGCAGTCACCGCCGTTCTAGCGGCGCTGATGCTCGTCGGGGCCAAGGCGTACTTCGTCGTGGAGCAGCTCGTTCAGTTTGGTGCGTCGGCAGTGTCGTGGAGTGGGGGGTATCGTCAGCCGGGAGCTATAGTTGCCGCGTTGGCGCTCCCGCTGGTCGTCCGAATTATGGCGCCTGGCGCGAGACCCGCTGAGGTGGCCGATGTTTTCGTTGTGCCGGCCGCCTTGGGAATCGCGACCTTTCGAGTCGGCTGTCTTCTGCGCGGTTGTTGCTTCGGCGACATCTCGACTCTTCCGTGGGCCGTTCGGTTCCATGCCGAGACACCCGTTTGGGCGTTCCAGGAGGGCAGTCGAATCCTTGCTGGCTACGAGCCGTTGACGGTCCCCGTCCATCCCTTACAGGTGTACTTTCTCGTTTGGGTCGTCGCGAGCGCATTGTTCGCGGTCGCATGCAAAGCATCGCTTCCGATGAAGCCCGGACAAACGCTTCTGCTGTTCATCGCCATCCACGAGATTGGAAAGGGCTTGATCGAAGCGTTTCGTCCGGCGCCATTGGTCGGCATCGACACTGTTCGGTGGGCTCATGCGGCGATCGCTGCGGCGGCCATGGGCGGGATGGTGGCTCTCTATTGGTGGGATGAGCGTAGAGCGCTACCGTCTCGGTCCGAGCACTCGATTAGCAAGGCGTAATCGGACGTCATCGTCCGTGAGGCCTGCGAGCATCCGTCCGAGCGGCGCGGCGTTGCACAGCATGGTATACTGCTTGCATGATTCCACATGCGTGTGCTGCCATCGCCGCGAGTATGTGGGGAGCCTTGACGGCGATTGCCCTTGTCGCAGATCCGGTTCTCGCGACCCACTACTTGTGCTCGGCCGAAGGCGTGGAGTGTTCTTTGGCTGCGAGCGTTCGACTGTTCGGCTATTTTCTGTCGTCCGCGTTCAGCGACACGATGACAATCGTTCGGTATGTGCTTGCCCCATCGCTGGTGTGCCTACCCCTCATCACGTGGACGAAACGCGAGAGATGCAGCGGCGACACAATCTAGCCGGGGAACCCGAGGGCCGCCACATCGATGCCATGTTCCAGAAGATAAGCCCGCGTCGGATTATATGCTGAGGAGCATCGATAGACCGTATCCGTTCGGTGAACCGCGTCGCTGACAGGCGAGCGACGACGCGCTACGGGTCGTCGGGATGGGCGCGATCGAGCGCGAGGATCGCGGAGCGGAAGGGGTTGTCGGCGAGCGTTCGCTGAGTCTCCTCCTGCTCGAAGGTGCGCGCCCAGTAGGCGGGCGCGAGCTCGAGCACGCGCCGGCTCGGCCAGCTGGGCAGCAGGCAGAAGAGGTCCCGCAAGTACGCCCACGGCTCCACCTGGTGGAGCCCGCAGCTCGCGAGGAGCGAGACGAAGACGGTGTTCACCTCAGCGCCGTCCTCCGAGCCGACGAACAGCCAGTTACGGCCCGACGACCTGGCGGCGGAGCTGCAGCTCGCTCCAGTTGTTGTGGATCGGCAACCGGCCGTCGTCGAGGAAGCGCTCGAACGCCGGCTGATGATTGGTGGCATAGCCGAGCGCCTTCGCGAGCGGCGTTTCGTCCAGCGCCGTGGGCTTGAGCGTCCAGCACCAGTCGAAGAACTTCGTGACGAGCGGGCGCGACGTGTCCGCGCGGACCGCGAGGCGCCGGGCGGGCGGGGCATCGACCAGCGACCGCTCGACGGCGAACAGCGCCCCGATCATCGCCAGCGCCGCCCGCGCGTGCTCGGGCTCCGACCTGAGCGTCTTGAACCAGTACCGCCGCAAGTGCTCCAGCAGCCCGCCTCCTGCACGCGGCCGTCCGCGAAGAGGTGGTGGTAGACGCTGTGCGCGTCGGCGACGAGCACGCCCTCGTAGCCCGGGAGCAGACGATCGACGGCGGCCTTGTCGTGTTTGGCCGAGTACTGGAAGAGCACGTGCAGCCCCGGTGCCACGAGGACCCAGAAGTGCCCGTGGCGACACTGCGTCGGCGCCTGCACGAGGACGCCGGTCGCGTCGGTGCACAGGTAGGGCTGCTGCAGCGCCTCGGCGTGCATGGCCGCGACGATGGGGCGGGCCAACCGCGCCAGCTCGTCGTGCCAGCCGCGCCAGCCGGGGTCGGGGGGCGCGGCCGCCAGGAAGGTCCGACAAGGTAGGTGCTCGGTCAACTTCGCAGGGTTGTCCGGGGTTGTCCTTCCTATCGTCTCAAGTCAGCGCGACGCCCCCATTGGCGCGCCCGCGGGGCGGGATCGCGCGCCGGGCGGCACGGGGTCGGGTCGCCTCACGGCAACCGCACCGCGCTCACCGGCGAGGTGTTCGTCGGCGCGTACACGAACACCGCGACACCGTTCCCGCCGACACCGAGCCCCGCGTTCGCGGAGACGCCGGGGCCCGGTACGTCATGCGTCGTCGCCTCCCAGCCCGATGCGGTCGTGAAGCGCTTGTAGTGACCCATGCCGTCGCCCGTGAGCCACGCGACGACGGCGTTGCCCGCGGCATCGACGCCGGGGTTCACGAACGCCCCCGTCGCCGAGAGCAGCACGGGGGAGCCCCAGCCGGCGTCGGGCGTGTACCGCACGGCGAACAGGCCGGGCCCCGGCGCGACGCTCGTGCACCCGACGACGAACGCCGCGCCGTCCGCCGCCGCGACGATCCGCGCGTCGAAGGGACACGACGCGTTGGTCTGGACCGTGAGCGGCGCGCTCCACGTCTGCGTCGTCTGGTCGAAGCGACGCACGACGTGCTGGATCGAGTCGGTCACGACGAGCGCGAACAGATTGCCGGACCCGTCGACGGCCAGGCTCAACCACTCCATCGTCTCGAACGTCTCCACCGCGCTCCACCCCTGTCCGGGCGCATAGCGACGGACCTTGGCTTCGAGCGTGGCCAGCGACTGGGCGGCGGCGATCGCGTGGCCGGTCGGCCCGACCGCGAGCGTCGGCCGGCGCACGTCGTCGAGCAGGATCTCCGGCGCCGTCCACGCACCGCCCGCGGCCGAGCGTGTCCAGTAAAGGTCGCCCTGCCCCGCGGGCGCCGTCGTGCCGAAGGCGGCGATCACGTTGCCGGCGGCGTCGGCGCCGACGGCGTCCATGCGGTCGAATGGGGTCGTGACGTTTTCGACCAGATCGGGGAAGCTCCAGCCCGTCTCCGGCGTGAAGCGGCTGTGATAGATGCTGAAGATGTTGCCCGGCGACGGGTCGCCCCACACCGCGATGGCGCCGTCGGGCGTGGCCGCGACGGCCGCGCCGGTCGCGCCACCGACCTTGGCGCCGCCGAAGAACTTGGTCGGCGGCGACCAGCCCACGCCCGGCGTGTACTGCGCGGCGAGCGTCTCGTGGTTGCTGGTCGACGGCACGCCGCGTTGCCAGACGACGTACGTGGTTCCGTCGGCGCCGGCCGCGACGGCCGTCCCGGATGCCCCGCCCGGACCGACCGGCACCAGCGTCCCGGGCGTCTCGGCGACGGTGAACGTCCACTCGAGCGGATTCGGGAACCCGTTCGGCGAGGGCTCGCCCGGCGAGCGGAAGCCCGACATCTTCGCGCGGTAAGCGGCGCCCGGCACGAGCGGGGCGTCGGGCGTGAAGGTCGCGCCGGCACCGGCGACGTTGGTGGTGCCGTCCACCGAGCCCACCGCGTCGAACAGAGCGAAGCTCAGGATGGCCGAGACGGTGCGCGAGAAGGTGACCGCGGGCGTCACCGACGGCGACACCCCGGTCACGTTCGCCGCGGGCGTCGTCGAGAGCACGATGGGGAAGTCGGCGGTGTAGTCGACCAGCATGTGGTACTCGCCGTCCGGCGCGCCCGGCGCGAGGTTGACCACGATCCGGTAGTTGCCGGTCTCCGGCAGCACGAGTCCGATGAGTCCCGGCTTGTTCGACGTCGGCAGGTACGCGACCGGACCCAGCTCGCTGTCGTCGGGCAGCACGATGGTGACGTCGGCGGCGGTGACGGTCGAGCCCGGCTCGTCGACGGTGACGAACACCGTCTGGCCGGCGACGCCGTCGAAGTCGTAGACGTGCAGGCTGTCCTCGTCGGAGATCTCGCGCTCGATCTCGTACGGGATCGTGATGTGCGAGCTGTCGGCGTCCACTGGCTCGAGGACCACGATCACTTCTTCCTCGACGTTGGCCGCCCCGCGGATGGGCGTCGTGCCCCGGAGCAGCCCGCCCATGGCGCGCGACTGGAGGACGAGGTCCATGTCGGCCGGCACCGGGAACGGCGCGCCGCCGCCCGCCGGCAGCACGGCCTGGCCGATCCAGTTCGGGAACGATTGCGCCGCGACGGCGGTCACCGAGAAGCCGTCGTCCGGCTGCTCGGGGCCGGTGCCGGCGTGCCAGCAGTGCCCGGTGCCGGTGAGATCTTCGAGGATGCCGTCGGCGTTGGTGTCGACGAGGCAGCGCGGCTTCGGAAAGTACCGCGGCTCTGGCTTGTCGTGATTCCACGGCGAGAAATGCGTCACCTGACCGCGCAGGGCGAGCCCCGACGGCGAGGTCGGCGACGCGACGACGGTTCCCTGCCCTTCCTCGACCCATCCGCCCGTCGCCGGATCGAGCGACCACAGCGGATACGTCTGTCCCTCCGCCACCGGCGAGCCGTCGAGGTTCTTCCCGGCGTAGATCGGGATCTCGATGGTGGCGAGCATCCCCGGCACGAGGTTCAGCGGCTGGCCGTTCTGCTCGAAGGAGTAGTCGACGGTGCCGTAGGTGACGATCGGCGCCTCGGTGCCGTCGGGCGACAGCCCGACCGCACGCCCGGGAAACGCGCGGATGCGGTCCACGACGTCGATGGGCGTGACGAACGCGTCGACGGTCCCGGTGACGGGATCGCCCGCGGCGTCGACGAGGGCGTTCGCCGGCAGCGCGACCTGCGCGCCCTCCGCGCCCGTCACGGCACCGCCGGCCACGGCGTCGAGCGGCTGGGCGGGCTGTCGCGCGAGCAGCGTCGCCTCGAAAAATGCGTCCGGCTGCGGCAGGTCGGGCACCTCGGTCAGGACCACCTGCTCCACGTAGCCGTCCTTCGTCACCGTGATGCGCACCGGCACGCCCTGGCCGACGGTCACCGACACCTCGCCCGCGCCGTCCGACACGGCGGTGCCGCCGGGCTCGGCGCGCACCTCGGCGCCGGCGATCGGCGCGCCCGACACCTCGAGCACGCGCCCCTGCGCCGTCGTGGTGGAGGTGGGCTGCGGTCCGGCGGCGATCTCGAGGACGCGATCGAGCGTCGTCTCGTGGCCACAGCCGTCGCTCACTGTCAGGCGCACGGTCTTCGACCCGGCGGTCGTGTAGACGTGCGCCACCTTGTCACCGCCGCCGCGCCGCCCGTCGCCGAAGCTCCACGCGAAGACGAGCGGATCCCCGTCGGCGTCGGTCGTCGCGCTGGCATCGAAGGTGACCGCCTGCCCCGCGGCCTGCGTGCCGCCGGTCGTGATCTGCGCCACCGGAGCGTTCGAGCCGCACGACGGCCCGCCGCCGCACGCGCAGCTCGTGCCGCAGAGCTGACCCACGGCGCAGCCGCTCGGACCGTCGCACGCTTCGCTGGCGGCGTCGACGAAACCGTCGCCGCAGCGCGAGCGCGCCGCCGTGACGTCACGACGCAGCTTGCTCTTCTTCGCCCGGAAGACGCCGGTGAGCGTCGCGCAGTCGGCGGAAATCTTGCCGGTGAAGACGGCCTTCCCGGTCAGCCCCGGGCACGACGTCCACCGTGCCGCGACCGCCGTGCCTTTCTTCTTCGCCTTGAGCTTCGCCTTCACCGGCGGGCAGCCGCTGCTCGACGCCACCGTCGCGCCGACGAGGACGGCGTCGGGGCCGGTGCTGCCGACGAGCGGCTCGCCGGACACGACGTAAGTGCCGGTGCACGCGACCGGCTTCGGCTTGCGCGCCGCCTCGGCAGCGCCGGCGACGCCGAGGGCGAGCAGGACGATCCATGCGGTGCGCATCACGCCTCCTCGCCGGCGGGGAGCAGCCGGCGGATGAATGCGATCATGTCGTCGAACGAGTCGAATCGCGTCGTGTCGCCGGAGGCGACGTGCTCGATGCGTCCGTCCGGAGCCTTCCCGTGGCGCGGGCGAAAGCGGACGACGAACGCGTGCTCGACGGCGGGTACCGGGTCGTGTGCCATGCCGTCCAAGCTGCCACACGACCCCCCGGCAGCGCTGCCGCGGGTCCGGGGTGGTTTCGTGGGAGTTTCGGGGAATCTGGCCCGCGTCAGGCGAGCAGCGCGCGGGCGGCCCGCAATGGCGGCCAGTCGTCGTCCGCGTCGAACGACGCCACGATCGCGGCCAGGCGCTCGCGGCTGCCTGCACGCGCACTGCCGCGATCGACGGTCGCGAGGTCGATGGCGGCGCGCAGGGCGAACCAGCGTGCGCCCTGATCGGTGGCGACGTCGAGCGCCCGCGCGAACCACCGGCGGGCCGCCGCCGGCGCCCGCCGGCGCTGCTCGAGCGCGCCGCGCCAGCGCAGCAGCTCGGCCTCGCGCATGCGTTCGCCGGTACTCTCGGCGAAGCGCAGGCCGGCCTCGGCGTAGGCCACCGCCTCGTCGAGGCGACCGCCCACCGCCGCCACCTCGATCGCGGCCAGCAGGCCGACGGACTTCCCCACGAGCCCGATGCGCTCGTAGACGTCGAGCCAGGCGCCGAGCTCCTGCGCGCTCGCGACGGCACCGCCCGCGCGGGCACGCAGTGCCGCACACACCAGGGCGATCCGGTGTGCGAACGACGGCACGTCGTACCGCGCGCACAGCTCGGCGCCCTGCTCGGCCCACCCGAGCGCCGCGCGGGTGTCGCCGAGGAGCCCCTGGGTATTGGCCGCCGCGTTCCAAGCCAGCACGCGCGCGTACGGATGCCGCAGCCGCTCCGCCCACGCGACGCTCGCGTCGAGCAGCGCCAGCGCTTCGCGCGGGTATCCGAGCGGCGCGAGGACCAGCTCGCTCAGGTGCGTGAGCACGATCAGGACCGGGTCGCCCGCCACCGGCCACGCCCCCGGGTTGCCGTCGCGCGGACAGGCGTCGAGATGACGGCGCGCGGCGGCGAAGTCGCCCGCGTAGCAGCGCGTGATGCCGGCCGTCAGGTGCCCCAGCTCGACGAACGACGGCGCGACGCGCTCGCTCAGCTCCAGGATACGCGCCGCCGTCGCGCAGCCGTCGGCGATCCTCCCGTCGCCCAGCTCGGGCGTCAGGATCGAGAAGAGTGCCATCACCTGCGCCGGCGACTCGCCGACGGCGTCGGCCAGCGACCGCAGCCGCTCCGCCGACGTCGCGAGCGCCGGTGATCGCTCGCCCTCGAGGGCCGCCAGCGAGTGCCCCATCTCCTGCCGGAGCGTGATCTCCGTCCACTGCGCCTCCGGGGACGGCGGCCCGGCCGCCAGGAGGCCGAGCCCGCGCCGGAAGATCGCGACCGCTTCGCGATCGGCGAAGCGCCGCTGCGCCACCTGTGCCGCCCGGGCGAGCCACCCGACGGCGCGCGTCCGATCGCCGCCGCGCTCGAAATGTCCCCCCAGCTCCGCGGCGACGGCGTCGGGATCGGCCGCGAAGCCGCGCTCCAGCCGCTCGCCGACGAGCAGGTGCAGCCGAGCCCGCCGAGTGGCCGGCAGCCGCTCGTACAGCACGTCGCGGTAGAGCGCGTGGGCGAAGGCATAGCGCGCGCCGCGGGAATCGTCGGGCCAGTCACGATCGTCCAGCACGCGCAGCACGCGTGTGCGCCGGGCCAGGTCTTCGCAGGCGTCCTCGACGACCTCGGGGTCGAGCTCGCCGAGTGCCGCCACCACGCTCTGGGTCGCGAACTCGACGCCGGCCACGCTCGCGACCTCGAGCAGCGAGCGGGCGAAGGGCGTGAGCGTCTCGAGCTGCCGCTCGATCATGCCGCGGAGCGTGTCGGGGATGCCGACGTCGCCGGGCTCGCGGCCGGTGTCGAGCGGTCCGGCAGCGCAGAGGTGATCGGCGAGCGCGGTCATGAAGAGCGGGTTGCCGTCGGAGCGGTCGGCCACGAAGCGCACGACGGCCGGCGACACGTCGCCGAAGCGCGCTTGCAGATACGCGCGGACGGCATCCGCGTCGAGCAACGACAGCGGCAGCTCGCGCGCGAGCTGGCGGCGGACGAGGTCCATCTGCAGGCTGCGAAACGGATGCCCGGCGACGACGACGTCGACGGGGCGATAGGTGCCGAGAACGAGCAGCGGTGCCGGGCCGCGCGCGCACGCGAGGGCGGCGAGCGCGTCGAGCGTGGCGCCGTCGCTCCAGTGGAGGTCCTCCATGACGAGGACGAGCGGGTGATGGGCCGCGAGCGCGCCCACCCACGCGGCGAGCTCGCGCGCCATGCGGCCGCCGGTGGAGCCGAGGGTCTGCTGGCGGAGCGCGGCGCTCTCGGCCGGATCGACGAGCGAGGGTATCTGCGCGAGCCACGTGGGCGCGTGGGTGCGAAGCGTGGAGGGACGACCTCGCGGTCGGTGCCGTCCGCCAGGGCGTACACGGCTTCGAGGAGCGGCTGATACGGCTCCCCGCTCCCGATGGCGTCGCGACAGTCGCCGCGCGCGACCCGCGCGACCGGCGCGGCACGCGCGAGAAAGGCGTCGACGAGCGTCGTCTTCCCCATGCCGGCGTCGCCGGCGACGAAGCCGACGACACGCTCGCCGGCGGTGGCGCGCCGGAACCAGCCGTCGAGCGTCGCCATCTCCGGATCGCGCCCGACGAGCTGCGTCGGCACGGCGGGCGCTTGCTCGTGGGTTGGCATCCGGCCGGCGATGAACCGGTAGCCGCGGCCATGAACCGTGGCGATGACGTGCGGCGCCGCCGGGTCGTCGCCGACGATGCGGCGCAGCTCGCGCACGGTGAAGCGCGGGGCGTCGTCGGTGACGGTGACGTCGGGCCAGACGGCGGCCAGCAGCTCGTCGCGCGATACGAGCACCCCGGGACGCGTCGCCAGGTAGGCCAGGACCGCGAACGCCTTCGGGCGGAGGGGGACGGCGTCGGGTCCGCGCGAGAGAACGCCCGCCGCCAGATCGAGGCGGTAGGGCGGGAAATCGACGACGGCGGGTGACACCGTGGGGGCCGGCGGGCGTCGCTCCATGGTCGGGACCTGCGTCGCAACCTAGCGCGCCATGGGGTGGGGTGCGACCGCGGGCGCTCGCCGGCGTGAGGGCCGGCGTCGCTGCCGCCGCACCGTCGCAAGCGAATTTTCACTTGTCGGGCTGCCGTGCGACGTGGCAAGGTCCCTGCGGTTCGCGTTCTCCGGACCGGGAGGTATCGCCATGACCCGAGTCACCGTCGTCGCCTGCTCGATCCTCACCGCGTCGCTCGCCGCGGCGATCACCGTCCCAGAGGTCGGACTCGTCGGCCGCTGCCAAAAGCAGATCGCCTCCGCCGGCGCGTCGTACGCGCAGAAGGTCATCAAGGCGAATTTGAAGTGCACGAACGCGGTGACCGAGTGCCAGATACAGTGCGACTACGGCGTCTTCGGTCCGCCGTGCGACACGAGCGGACCACCGTGCTGCGACTCCGACGATCCGGGCTCGAACGCGGCGTTCGGCGAGTGCATGGCCGACGCCGACGCGCAGTGCGCGACGCAGGCGTCGCGGATCGCGCTCTACGAGGTCCAGAAGCAGACCAAGATCACGAACGCGTGCGGCGACCTCACCATCGATCAGCTCTGCGGCGCCCAGGGGACTGGCCTGAACTTCGCGACCATGGCGGCGGGCTGTCAGGCGCTCATCCCGGGATGGACTTGCGACCTCGACGGCATCCTCGAGTGTGTCGGCGGGCCGCTGCAGCAGAGCCTCGCGGGCCAGATCACGGCGCTGCTCGACCCGCGCGCGCCCGAAGGGCTCGCGGCGATCGGGAGCGCCGTTCCCGGCATCCCCGTCACGCGGAAGTTCGTCGGCGCCGTCGCGGCCGGACGCGCCGACGTGTGGTCCGTCACGGGCCAAGCGGGCGACGTCATCGACGTCCGCGTGAAGACCCGCAACGACACCGGCACGGGTCAGGCGACACTGCGTCCGGTCGTGACCCTCCTCGGCACCGACGGGACGACGGCGCTCGCGGAGGTGACGACCGGCACCACGGGTTGCCCGTTCCCGAGCGCCTGCGGCACGACCTGCCCGCAAGCCAAGCGCACGCTGCCGTTCAGCGGCACGTTCTTCGCCCGCATCAGCGGCAGCGGCGGCTGCACCGCCGGCGGCTACCGGCTCATCGTCACCACCGCGAGCGGGACGATCCCGCAGCTCGTCGGCGACGACGTGCCGGCGCCGTGAGCAGTACGTCACGTTCGCATTCACCGCATACCGAAAGGAGAGCCCACATGCATCGCATCATGGTGATGACGTTCCTGGCCGGCGTATCGATGGTCCCCGCGGTCTGGGCCGACGGCGGCCAGTGCGTGAGGACGGCCGCGCTCGAGTACAAGGAGTGCAAGGACACTTGTAAAGACGACTACCAGGCGGCCAAGGACGCCTGCACCAACAAGGATCACGTCTGCGTCGACGCATGCCGCGAGGAGCGCGCCGACTGCCGGGACGCGACCGGATTCGATGCGGCCATCGACGCCTGCCAAGCGAACCAACGCAGCGCGGTCGCTACGTGCAAGGACCTGTACGCCGCCGGCACGCCGGAGCGCGATCAGTGCATCGACAACGCCCAGCTCGACGGCTTCCGGTGCCGGGATCAAGCCCGCGAAGACGCGAAAGCCCCGTTGAAGGCGTGCCGCGCGGCGTTCGTCTCGTGTCGGACCGCGTGTCCGCCGGGCTCCACGGTCGTCGACGACCCGAAGGCGTGTCGCGCCGAGGCGAAGGCGACCTACAAGACCTGCGGCGCGACGTGCCGCGAGGAGTTCCAGATCGCGAAGGACGCGTGCCGGAATCGTGACCACGCGTGCGTCGAGCAGTGCCGTGTCGACCGCGACGTCTGTCGAGATCCGGTCCGCGCCGTCCTCGACGCGGCGCTCGCGCAGTGCGCCGCGACCAAGCAGGCGGCGATCGCCGCCTGCAACGGCGACGACGCGTGCATCGACCAGGCGCAGGCCGTGGCATTCCAGTGTCGCGACGACGCGCGCGAGGCCGCGAAGCCGGGCTACTCCGCCTGTCGGCAGGCCTTCCGGACCTGCGTTCTCGCCTGCCCGGCACCGTAGAGCTCCACCCGATGCGCCGAGCGCGCCGGAGGCACGGGATACTGCCTCCGGCGCGCTCGCGCCCCGATCGCCCCCACCGCTACGCGAGATGCCCGAGCTGCGGGTCGCCACCTCCTGGTTCCAGCGGATCCCGCTCGGCGGCGGCGTGACGCTCCTCACGGAGCCCTGGGTGCACCCACTCTTGCGCTGCAACGTGTGGCACGTCCGCGGGCGCGATCGCGACCTACTCGTCGACACCGGGCTCGGCGTCGCGAGCCTCCGGGCGGCGGCGACCGACCTGTTCGAGCGTGCGCTCCTCGCCGTGGCCACCCACGCCCACATGGACCACGTGGGTGGCCTCCACGAGTTCACCGACCGCGCCATTCACGCGGCCGAGGCATCGGCCTTGCGCTGCGCGGAGGGCGATCTGCCCCTCGACGTCACCGCCTACGACGACGCGACGCTGACCAGCCTGGCCGCGGTGGGCTACGACATTCGCGCCGGGCTTCTCACCGCGATCCCGCACCAGCGGTTCGCGCCGTCGGCGCACCACCTGATCGGAACGACGGCCACGCGGCTCCTCGGCGAGGGTGACGTCGTCGATCTCGGGGACCGCGCGTTCGAAGTCCTCCATCTCCCCGGCCACTCTCCCGGGAGCATCGGCCTCTTCGATCGCGCCGCCCGCATGCTCTTCAGCGGCGACGCGATCTACGACGGTCCGCTCCTCGACACGCTCCCCGGCAGCGACGTCGACGCCTACGTCACCACGATGCGCCGGCTCTCCACGCTGCGGGCCGACACCATCCACGCCGGCCATGGCCCCAGCATGGGCGGCGAACGCCTGCGGGAGATCACCCGGGACTATCTCCACCGGCGGGCGAGCGGGTGAGGCCCGGCTCGTCCTTCGCGCGGTCTTCGTGCCCCGGCGCCGCCAGCCGGAAGAACCACGTCGTGCCCTGCGCGACGACTCCACCGGGGTCGAACCCGTGGCGGGCGGCGAGCGCCGACGCGAGCGCGGCACGCAGGGCCGGATCGTCGACACGCTCGATGCGACGCGGATAGAGCCGACCATCGATCCGCACCCGCGCGCGAGGATCGGCCATAGCGACCGCCACCCAACCGCGTCGCGCCGCGAAGAACGAGGGGACGTAGAGCTCGCCGTCGTGCGGGATCGCGTACGCGTGCAGCGACCACGGGCGTTCGGGACGGATCTCGATGGTCACGAGGTCTCCGACGGCTTCCCAGGGCGGCCGACCTTTCGTGAGCTCGCCAGAAAGCGCGCCACCGGGAAACGGGCCTATCGGCCCGTCGGCGAAACGCGCCGCCACCGAGAGCGCCGCAACGGCGGCGATCACGACACCGCTCGCGACGGCCAGCCGACGCGCGAGGGTCACGTCGCTATCCCTCGGCCCGCGCCGCGAGAAGCGCCAGCATTCGCTGCGCCGTATCGCCGCCGCTGTTCTGGTTCTGGCCGGTGACGAGGTTCCCGTCCTCGACGACGTGGGTCGCGAGGACGTCGCGCACGGCCGTCTGCGCCTCGAACAGGGCGCCCGCGCGCCGCAACTCGGTCTCGGGGTGGTGGGGCGTGACCTCGATGCCCAGCTCGCGGACCTGCTTGTCGGTGACGGCCGTCAGCCGGCGCCCGCGAACCAGCGGCCCGCCGTCGCTGCCGCGCGCCCGCAGCAAACCCAGCGGGCCGTGACACACTCCGCCCAGGATGCGGCCCGCGGCGTTCGCGGCGGTGACCTTCTCGCCCAGCACATCGGAGAATCCCAGGTCGTACGCCGCCCCCCAGCCGCCGGCGAAGTAGACGATGTCGTAGGCGACGAAGTCGAGGTCGGCCACCGCGAGGGAAGCCGCCAGTCGCGCCTGGAGATCCGGATCGGCGAGATAGCGGTCGTCGGCCGGCGCGCGCATGTACCAGCGCAGCGTCTGCGGGTCGATCGGGATGCGGCCGCCGCGGGGGCTCGCGACGTCCACCGTCAGCCCGGCGTCGCGGAACTCGTAGTACGGCACGGTCAGCTCGGAGAGCGCGACGCCGGTCGGCCGGTCGTCGCCGAGGCGATCGTGGTTGGTGGCGACGACGAGGGCACGGCGCCCGCGCAAGTCGAACGTGTGGCGCGGATAGTCCGGGTGCAGGCCGGCCCCGTGCAACACGGCCGGAAGACCGAAGCGCGCAAAGAGCGCCCCTCCGACGGCGGCAGCGAGAACGAGCCGTCCCCAACGACCGCGCACTGGGGTGCCAGTGGTGCTCATGGGTCCTCCGTGAATGCGTCGTGCCCGAGTATCTGGAGCAGGCGGCGAGCGGCGTCGGGATCGCCGCTCACGTGGAGGCGACCCTCTCGGGCGGCCTCGAGGCCGGTCGTGCGTCCCTGGACGATGCGGGCGAAGGTGCGGAGATCGGTGGCGACCACGACGTCGGCGCGAGGGCCGCTTCCAGCCAGGATGTCCATCCGCCCATCGTCGACCTGCACGCGAAACGGCCCGGTCTCGAAGCGGAACTCGTACACGTCGTGGACGCCGCGGGCGGCTTCGGGCCGGAACGCGACCCGCATCGCGATCAGCGGCAGCTCCGGACGGATCGGGCCTTTCAGATCCGACGGGTCCGCGAGGTAGCGCAGCCCGAACCGCAGCAGCTCGCGCGCCACCGGCTCGAGCGCCTGGCCCATGGGCGTGAGGCGGTAGACCGCGCTCGCGGCCGGCGGCGGGAGATGATCACGCACGACCAACCCGGCCGCCTCGAGCGAGCGCAGCCGTTGTGCGAGGAGGTTGCTCGCCATGCCGGGCAGCGCGGAGCGCAAATCGGTGAAACGGCGCGGACCCAGGAACAGCAGCTCGCGCACCACGAGCAGCGTCCAGCGGTCGCCGACGACGTCGAGCGCCCGCGCGAGCCCGCACGCCTGACCGTACGAGCGGGCAGCATCGGCCGACGGTCTGCCGCGTCGCGCGGCGGGGCGCCGTCGACCCCGCGGGGCGCTCACTCGGTCGGGGGGTGTCCGACGGGGCATGATCCCAGAGCACATGCGGCGATCGGACCGCAGCCGCCCTCCGCGACGTCCGCGGCAGCATGGGTTTCGACCCGGCCCGATGGGCAGGTGATGGTCCACGCGCCGTCGACGGCGCGCGTGCGAGGGCTCCGGCGGAACGACCCGGCGCACTCGAGTCGCCGTGCCGCGGTCTCTGTCATCGGCATGCTCGCGAGCATGCCAATGACGAGCACCACTTGCCCGACACGGCGACCCGTCGTCTCCATGGAATAAAAACTAAACCATAGAGTATGTCCGATACAACTACACGGGGCGGCGGGTCCGGCGCGATGGCCCGACCCGCCGCCCGTGTCGATCCGCTACGGCGCGCAGGTGCGGCGGACGCAGGAGCGATACAGACGCCGTGCTGCCTTGGCCGCCCGCTCCGGCGAGGCGCCCGCCCCGATCAGGCGCTCGTACAGCTCGTGCGCGAGGCGCTCGCAACCCATCGCGCATGCGTCGCCCGGAGGCTGATCATTGCAGCGCCGCAGACAGCGGGCGAGGAAGCTCTCGCCCAGCTCGGTGCAGCGAGCCGGGTCGTTCCCGGCGGCCAGGCAGCGGTCCACCAGCCGCCGCGCCTTGTGGCGGCACCGGAACTCGCACACGTCGAGCGGCTCGCAGTGGAGGTCGACGCACCGCCCGAAGGCCGCGCGCGCGCGCTCCGCACAGACGTCGGGCTCGCCCCCGCTCGCGACGCACTCGTCGTATCTGTCGCGCGCGAACGCGCTGCAGCGGTCCTGACACGTCGGCGGGGTGCAATGCTCGGCGACGCACTCGCCGTACTCGTTGCGGGCGCGCGCCGCGCAGACCTCGACGTCACCGCCGGCGTCGACGCATTCCCGGAAGAGCTCGACGGCGTGCTGCGCGCAGCGACGGCGGCAACGCGGCGGCGTCGGATCGCAGTACGCCTCGACGCAACGCTGCTCGGCCTCGTCGGCGAGCTCGCGGCAGCGAGTGGGATCGTGACCGGCCGCGACACACCGATCGTAGAGCCGCTGCGCGTGGTTCTCGCAGCGATCCTCGCACGTCGGGGGCTCACACTGGTCGGCGCACGTCCGGTACGCCTCACGCGCCCGCGCCACGCAGTCCTCTTCGGCGCCGCCGGCGATCAGGCAGGCCTCGTAGACGGCGTGCGCTTCCGTGCGACAGCGCTCCTGGCAAGCGCTCGGGACGTCTTCCTGCTGCGCGCGCGCGGTGCTCCACGGCGCCAGCACCAGCAGGCCCAGCACGAAGGTGAATGTTCTCATCTCGAGTCTGTGCATCGAAGTCTCCTCTCGTGTTCCAAGATTGGTGACCGCAGACGAGGCAATGCGCGTGCCAGCGCCGCCACCAGGCGGCAACGCCAAATCCGCTGCAACGACGGGGACCCGGGGCCTCCGACCACCGGCACCGCGAACCGGCGTGCGAGGGCGGGTGCGAACGGACGTGCCGGACCAGGGATCGACTACGAGTCCCGGAAACCGTCGCCGTCGGTGTCGGGGTCGAGCGGGTCCGTGGTCGAACCCGGCGCGACCTCGTCGCCGTCGGAAAGGCCGTCGGCGTCGGTGTCCCACACGAGCGGGTCGGTCGGCGGCACGCGCGCGAGCTCGGCAGCGCTGGTGATGCCGTCGCCGTCGTGGTCGTCGTCGAGATTCGCCGCCGGGATCCGCAGATCGGCGATGATGTCCTCGACCACCACCGCGGCGCTCTCTCCGGCGGCGGTCTCGACGGACACCATGTCGCCCAGCAGGATGGGCGCCGGCGGCGGAAACACCGGGTCCGGAAGGGCGGACGACTCGAGGGGAATCAGCAGGCGGGCGCTCAGCGCGGCGACGCTGCCGTTCGGAGCCCGCACCGGAATCGCATCGGTGCCGTGGTGGACGACGCTCGCGACGGCGTGCCGCCCATCCCGCTCGAGGAGATGACACCCGCCGATGACGAGGTAGCGGCGCCGGACACCGGTCGCGATCTTCAGGCGGAGCACCGCCGCGCCCATCAAGGCCGGCGGACCGGGCACGCAGTGCATGTCGACCGGATGCAAGGCGTTGCTCGTTCCGACGGCATTCGCGAATGCCACGTCCCCGTCGTTCAGCTCGCCGAGGAGCCGCCGCGCGCGCTGGCGGGTCAGGCGGAGGTGGACCCGCGTCTGGAAGTTCCGCCGCTGGCGCAGGCTCGCCTGGATCACCCGATTCGTCTCCGGGAACACGACGCGGCCGCGCAACGTGCCGCGCACCGGATCGAAGAGGTTCGAGCCCTCGAGCACGAGCGAGTAACGGCCGGGAAACACGATGTCCTCGTAGAACTCGAGCGAGAACACGGACGGCTCGTCCTTGTTGGTGACGGCGTCGCCGTCGGCATCCTCGTCGCCGTCGAGCACCGTGTCGCCGTCGGTGTCGGGATCGTTGGGGTCGGTGCCGAAGAACTGCTCCTGCACGTCGTTGAGGCCGTCGTCGTCCGGATCGCGCGCGGGCGGCGCCCCGCCGACGCACCACGCGGACGCGACCGCGGGGATCGAGAGCTGGCACAGAGCGATGACGAGCAGCGAGACGCGTGCGAACGACGTGACCATCGGCGACTCCGGACTCCACGTGTTGCAAGACTTCGGCCACAAGGTCGACCAGGGGTCCCGGCCGGCGCGAGCCCTCAACCACGCCGGCGAGTTCGTACCAAGGTACGACGAATCGTTCGCATCCCCGCAGCGACCAGCAGTCCTGCAAGCGCAAGCCCGGGGAGGACTTCGCCATGGCGGGTGTGGAAGGTCGGCGGGGGCGACGCACCGACGTCGAGCGCGAGCACGTCGCCCGCATGCAAGCGTCCGAATGGGTCGATCAGCGTCGTCGGCCCGAAGCCCGAGGCGCGCACCAGCCAGCGCCGGGTCTCGATCGCCCGGAACCGCGAGAACGCGGTCGCCTGTGTCGCACCGGCTCCGAGGTCGCGGTCGCTCGTCAGATTGACCAGCACGTGCGCCCCGGCAAGCACATGCCGTCGCGCAAGCTCCGGGAAAACGGCCTCCCAGCACACGAGGGGGCCCACGCGGAGCGGCCCGGCGCGGAGCGGTTGCTCGAAGCCGGAACCCGCCGAGAAGGGTCGCTCGACGAGCGACCGGAACGGCCATGGCGACCGTTCGGCGAACGGGACCAGTCGGGTCTTGTCGTAGGTCGCAGCCACCGATCCGTCCGGCGCGAGCAGGAGCGCCGAGTTGAAGTACCGCCGCGTCGCGCCGGATCCAGTGTGGCGGGGGCCGCCGACGAGCAGCCAGCCGCGCCCTCGGGCCAGCGCGGCAACCAGGTCCGTCGCGGCACGCTCGTCCTGCAGGTAGTCGGTGATCGCGGTCTCGGGCCAGATCGTCAGGTCGGCCGCCGGCGCCGACGCGCTCGCCGCCACGTAGGCCACGAGTGGATCCGGCGCGGCATGGAGCCCGCCGACGACGCGCAACACCGTCTCGCCGCCGGCCGGCGGGGCGTCGGCGATGCGCCCCACCCCGAGCAGAGCGGCCGCCGCGAGCGCCAGCCCGGCGACCGCGGCCCCGATGCGGCGTTGGCGACCCGACTCCACCAGCGCCGCGGCCGGCAGGAGTGCCAGCGCCGAGAGCCCCGATACACCCGTCCACTCGGCGAGCTGTGCGAGCGGAAGACAGGCGTGCAGCGCGTGGCCGAGCAGGGCCCACGGCGCGCCGCCGAACGCATGCGCGCGCACCCACTCGCCCACCAGCCACGCTGCTGGCGCCGTCAGCCATCGCGGCGCCGGCAGCCAGGGGTAGACGAGAGCGAACACCGCCACGTAGACCCCGCCGTAGAGCCAGGCCGCGCCCGACGCGAGCGCGAACGCCATCACGGGCTCGGCGGCGAGATGGCGCTGGACCGCCGGCGACAGCCACGGCACGACCGTGCCCGCTGCCCAGACGAAGCCGGCCACCGCGCCGAGCGCCAGCCGTCGCATGGGCGCGCGCTCGCGCACGGCGGCGAGCAGCGGCCAGCAGGCGAAAAACACCAGGGGCCACAGGTCGAACGGCGGCAGACTGAGGACCAGCGCTACCCCGGTCGCGAGCGCGCCGAGCCATGGCCTGGAACTTGCTGCCCAGGGGCGACGGACATGAGGCTCTGGAGATTCTCCGTGCTCGCGTTGGCCGCGGCGCTCTGTGCGGTCGTCCTCGTCTGCGGCGCGGCGTCGCTCGCGTGGGTCGACCGCCCGTTCATGGGATTCTTTCTGTCCC
Organism: uncultured Binatia bacterium (SeqCode); assembly: GCA_964432595.1. Lineage (GTDB taxonomy): Bacteria > Desulfobacterota > Binatia > DP-6 > DP-6 > DASYLJ01. The sequence continues at coordinate 21,633 of CAYSOF010000001.1, forward strand.
GCGCGCGGATCGTGGCGCCCATCGGGCTCGCTCACTGGACGGGCTTCCGCGCCGGCATCCCGTTCGGTGCCGAGCTCGTCACGGTCGACGCCGCGCCCGCGGGTCGGGTCGATGCGCTCGTGCAGCGGGTGCGCACCCTGCCGCCGGGCACGCCGATCCGATACGGCTTCGAGACCCCGCAAGGCCGCGTCGAGCGCACCGTCCCCGTGATGACCTTCACCCGCCTCGACTACCTGATGGTGTTCGGCGTGTGGACGGTCAACGGCGGCCTCTTCCTGCTCCTCGGGCTGCTGGTCGCGTACCTCAAGCCGGGCCGTCCGTCGAGCCTGGCGATGCTCGCCTTCTGCGTCGCCTGGGGTCTCACCCTCCTGCTGTCGCTCGGCGACTTCGAGCGCTTCCTCTTCCGATCGACGTACGCCGTCGCGCAGGCCCTGACCCCCGCCGCGCTCCTCGCCCTCGCCGTGACGTTCCCGGATCGGCCGTGGCCACGGCGTGCCGGTCTGGTCGCCGCGCTCCTGGCCGTGGTGACGTTCGCCCATGCGGGCCTCGACATCGCGCTCTACGACCGCCACCCCGCCACCTGGATGCGCTTCTTCGAAGCCAGCACGGTGTACCTCGCGCTGGCGGCGGTCGCGAGCTGCGTGCTCCTCCGCCGCTGGTATCGGCGCGCCTCGAGCGCCGATCGCGCGCGACTGCAGGTCGTCGCGCTCGGCGCCGCGATCGGCTTCGGCGCGCCGGCGCTGATCCATCTCGCGTCGGTGCTCGCCGGCGTCGAGCTGCCGGTCAACCTCCTGCCGATCGCGACCATCGTCTTTCCGCTCGCCGCCGCCTACGCGATCCTGAAGCACGACGTCCTCGCGCTCGACCCGCTGCTCGCCCGCAGCACGTTCTACGCGCTCTTCACGGCCGCGATCACGATCGGGTACGTCGCGCTGCTCGCCGCCGGCAACCACGTCGGGCCGGCGATGGGGTCGGTACTCGCGCCGCTCCGATCACCGTGGGGTCCGTTCGCCTTCACGCTCGCCGTCGTCCTGGTGATCGCCCCGCTCCGTCGAGTCGCGCAGGCGCTGGTCGACCGGCTCTTCTTTCGCTCGCCGTACGATCCCGAGCGGGCGCTCGAGACCGTGAGTCGCACGCTCACCACCTCGCTCGATCGCGACGAGATCGCGGCCGGGATATCGCACACGCTCGCCACCACGGTCGTGCCGACGGTCTCGGTGCTGCTCCTCCCGAACGGCGACCACGGGCTCCACGATCGCGCGGGCATGGCGACGCTCGCCGACGACGACCCGCTCTTCCGGGCCGCGCCCGGTCCCGGCGCTGCCGTCGCGTCGCTCGAGACGACGGACGGGCCGGGGAGCGACCGCCTCCGCCGGCTCGGCGCGGTCCTCGCGGTCCCGCTGCGAGCCGACGACCGCATCGAGGGCGTGCTCGCGCTCGGGCCGAAGCAATCCGGGGCGCTCTACGGCAGCCGCGATCTCGTGCTGCTGCGCACGCTCGGCAACCAGGCGGCGATCGCGCTGCGCAACGCCGGGTCGTACGCGGCGGTACGCGACCTCACGACCACGCTCGAGGCGCGCGTCGAGGAGCGCACGCAGGAGCTCGGCCAGGTGCATGCCGAGCTGGCGCGGGCAGACAAGCTGGCCTCCCTCGGGCGCCTGGTCGCCGGGATCGCCCACGAGATCAACAATCCGGTGGCGTTCATCAACTCGAGCATCGACTTGATCTACGACGCCGCCGCACACGTGCGCACGCAGCTCGACGGCGACGCCGATCCGGCCGTCGCCGCGACGCTCGACCAGCTCCTCGCCAACGCGAGCATCTGCCGCGAAGGCGCGACGCGCGCCGCCCGCATCGTCCGCGATCTGTCGGCGTTCGCGCGTACCGGGCGGACGAGGCCCGAGCCGGTGGACCTGCACGGCGCAGTGGAGCGCACGCTGCAGCTTCTGCGGGGGGCCTACAAGGACCGCATCACCATCGTGCGCGAGTATGGTAACCTCCCCCATCCGCACTGCATCGCCGGAGAGATCGACCAGGTGCTGATGAACCTCGTGGCGAACGCCATCCAGGCGATCGACGGACCGGGCGAAATTCGCATTCGGACGAGCACCGTCACCGGCAGCGTCATCGTCGAGGTGTCCGACACCGGCCGCGGGATTCCGCCGGACGTGCAGCGACACGTCTTCGACCCGTTCTTCACCACACGCACGGGCGAGGGCTCCGGCCTCGGCCTCGCCATCGCGCATTCCGTCGTGAGCCGGCACGGCGGCGAGCTGTCGCTGCGGAGCGCACCCGGTGCGGGCACCACCTTCACGCTCCGCCTGCCGCTCGCGCGTGCGGAGGAGCGGTGATCGGTCGCAACGGGGCCAGCGACCCCACCACTGCACCGGCCGCGGTCCTCATCGTCGACGACGAGGCGCCGGTCCTGGCCCTGATCGAGCAGCTCTTCTCCGGTGAGTTCCCCGTCCGGACGGCGCGCGGCGCCGCGGAGGCGCTGGCCGAGATCGCCACGCACGAGGTGGGCGTCATCATTGCCGACCAGCGCATGCCCGGCATGGCGGGGATCGAGCTCCTGGCGCAGATCGCCGCGGAGAAGCCGGACGTCGTGCGCATCGTGCTGACCGCCTACGCCGACACCGACAATCTGCTCGACGCGATCAACGCGGGGCGCGTCTATCAGTTCGTCACCAAGCCGTGGGACAACCGCGAGCTGCAGACGATCGTCCGGCGAGCCATGGAGATCTACCGCTTGCGCGCCCGCAACGCGGAGCTGCTGGCCGACAACCTCCGGCTGGTGGCCGAGCTGCAAGCGGCCAACGCGTCGCTCGAGCACGAGAACCGCGCGCTCCGTAGCGAGGTCGGCGACCGCTACCGGCTCGGCGCCATGATCGGGTCCAGTCCCGCGATGGCCGACGTCTTTCGCCTGATCGAGAAGGCGGCGCGCGCCGATGCGACGGTCATGCTCACCGGCGAGACCGGAACCGGCAAAGAGCTCGCCGCGCGTCTGGTCCACGACGGCGGTCCACGGCGCACCCGCAAGTTCGTCGCCGTCAATTGCGGCGCCTTCACGGATTCGCTGCTCGAGAGCGAGCTCTTCGGGCACGTCCGCGGCGCGTTCACGGGCGCGATCCGCGATCGCCGGGGCCTTTTCGAGGAGGCGAACGGCGGCACGATCTTCCTGGACGAAGTCGGAGAGATGTCCCCCGGCATGCAGAGCAAGGTGCTGCGCATCGTGGAGGACCGGCGCGTCCGCCCCGTCGGCGCGTCGAGCGACGCCCGCGTCGACGTGCGCCTGATCTGCGCCACGAATCGCGACCTACGCGCCGAGGTCGACGCCGGCTCGTTCCGGCGCGATCTGTTCTATCGCCTGAACGTGTTCCCGATTCAGCTCCCGCCCCTGCGTGCGCGCGACGGCGACATCACCCGTCTGGCCCGCCACTGCCTGCAGCGCTATGCCACGGCGGCCGGCAAGGAGCTCCCGGGCTTCTCCGTGGCGGCGTTGCAGTGCCTCGAGCACTACGCCTGGCCCGGCAACATCCGCGAGCTGAAGAACGAGATCGAGCGCGCCGTCGCCTTGGCCGACTCCGGCGACGTGATCGATCTCCCGCATCTCTCGCCCGAAGTGATGGGCGAGCCCACGCTCGCGGCCGCCGGGGCCAACGACGGCAGTCTGACTCGCCGCCTCGAGCGCATCGAGCAAGTCGTGATCCTCGAGGAGCTGCGGCGCCACGACGACAACCGTACGCACACGGCGCGCTCGCTCGGCATTTCGGTGCGTGCCCTGCAGAAGAAGCTCGGCAAGTACCGCCTGCGCGATCGCGACGATTGACGGGGCGGTCGCCGCGGCCGTCTCAGCGGCCGTCGAAGAGCACTCTCGTGCCCCGGGTCACGCGCACGCTGCAATCGGTCGTGCCGCAGCTCTGCTCCGTGCGCACGACGCCGCCCGGCGTGACCATCGCGGTTCCGTGCCCGCGCAGCGCCGTGCCTGCGTCGAATGCGTACGTGACGACGGACGAATCCGGATCGACCGTCACGGCGTACGAGACGAACTCTCCGAAGTACAGGCCGTCCGTGGGCGGTCCGAACACGAGCTCGACGAGAACCGGCAGCTTCGTCTTCGTCTCGGGATGCACGCGATAGTATCGCCGGGCGCGCGGCGCCCAATGGAACGAGGGATCGGCCTTCGCGATGGCCTCGAAGAGCTGGCGCTCGTCCTTCGTGACGTTGGTCTCCTCGACGACGACGGAGTCCGCCACCACCCCGGCGAGCGCCGACGACGCCAGCATCAGCGCCGCCGCAGCCGTTCTCACACCGCGCATCACCATCCTCCTCCCGCGACCGCCCATGCGGCCTACGTGCTCACGATGGCAGCAGGCCCCTCGAGGGACAAGCACGGGGGTCGGCTCGGCCGAGCCGACCCCGAGTCTGGTCGAAGCGGACGAGATCGCGAGTGAACCGATCGACCCAAGCTCGTCCGATTCAAGGGCGGTTGACCGATGGCCGATAAGACGGTCGGACCAATGTTCACGATCATCGGCCTGGTGGTGGTTTTCGGGTGTGTAATCGGCGGCTTCCTGATGGTCGGGGGGCCGCTGCACGTCCTCATCCAGCCGGCCGAGCTGGTCGTCATCGGGGGCGCCTCGCTGGGCACGCTCATCGCCGGCGCGCCCGGCAAGATGCGCGGGCGGCTCTTCGCGAGCATCGGGAAGGCGTTCAAGAACAGCGCCCCGACCAAGGAGCACTACGTCGACCTGCTGAAGCTCCAGTACGAGATCTTCAGCTTCATGCGGAAGAACGGCGCCGTCGCGCTCGACGAGCACGTCACCGACCTCGAGAAGAGCTCCATCTTCAAGAAGTACCCGTCGTTCCTCGCGCGCCATCACGCGGTCGAGTTCTTCCGCGACGCGCTGAAGCAGATCGTCAACGGCACCGCGTCGGCGGACGAGCTGGACATCCTCCTCGACTCGGAGCTCGAGACGCACCACGAGGAGTCGGCGATCCCGATCGGCCTGCTGAAGACGACGGGCGACGCACTCCCCGGTCTCGGCATCGTCGCCGCCGTGCTCGGCATCATCGTGACGATGGGCCACCTCGACGCCGGCCCCGAGGAGATCGGCCACCACGTCGCCGCAGCGCTCGTCGGCACGTTCCTCGGCATTCTGCTCTGCTACGGCGTCATGCACCCGATCGCGAACAGCGCCGAGCTGCAGGAAGTGTCGAACGGCAAGTATCTCAAGTGCATCAAGGAGGGCGTCGTCGCGTCGTTGCGCGGCGCCGCCCCGATCGTGGCGATCGAGTTCGCGCGCAAGGCGATCTTCTCCGACGAGCGGCCGAGCAGCGAAGAGACGGACGCCGCCTGCCGCGCCGTCAAGCAGGCGGGCGGTGGCTGATGTCCGACGAGCCGCGCGTACGCATCATCAAGAAGAAGGGCGGCCACGCCGCGCATCACGGCGGCGCCTGGAAGGTCGCCTACGCCGACTTCGTCACGGCCATGATGGCGCTCTTCATGGTGCTGTGGCTGCTCACGCAGGCCGACCTGAAGCTCCGCCAGAACATCGCGCAGTACTTCCGTAGCCCCGGCGTGCTCGAAGGCGGCGCCATCGTGACCGCCGAACAGAACGAGGCCAAGAGCCGCGAGCCGAAGGTCGTCAGCCTCGACGTCACGATCATCCAGGGCGACGCCGAGGAGCAGCTGCTGCGGAACCAGGCCAAGGAGATCGAGGAGGCGATCGCGCGCGGCGCCGAGGAAGACCCCGCGCTCGCCGAGCTGAAGGAGCAGGTCATCGTCCAGGTGACCGACGCCGGGCTCTCCATCCAGGTCGTCGACAAGAGCAAGCTCATGCTGTTCGACCTGTCGTCGGCCGACTTGAAGCCGCAGGTCGTCGAGCTCCTGAAGCGCATCGGCGCCGTGCTCGGCCACCTGCCGAACCCGGTGATGGTCGGCGGACACACCGACAGCCGCCCCTACCCGCCGCAGAGCACGCTCACGAACTGGGAGCTGGCGTTCCGTCGCGCGGACAACGCGCGCCGCATCCTCGACTCGAACGGGCTCCGTCGCGGACAGGTGAAGCAGGTGCTGTCGTACGCCGACAGCCAGCCCATCGTGCCCGACAATCCGCTCGCGGACGAGAACCGCCGCCTCTCGATCCTGGCGCAGCGACAGGCCGCGCCGCCGGCGCCGCAGCAGGCGAACCCGTCGGCCGAGCCGCCCCCGATCGTCCTGCCGCCCGATCAGCTGCCGGGCCCGACCACGTAGCGCGAGACGTTCCCCTGCGACGCGCCGGCGGCTAGTCTGGCGCCGTGCGTCCCCGTGACCTGGAAACGCTCGAGCTGCCGCGCGTCCTCGACGCCGTCGCCGCCTTCGCCCGCTCCGACGCCGGGCGCGACGCCGTGCGCGCGCTGCGGCCGACGGCCGACCGCGCCGCGGCCGACGACCGGCTCGACGTCGTCGCCGACCTGCTGGCGCTGACGGCCGATTCCGGGGCGATGCCCACGGCCGACGTCCCGCGCATGGGTCCTGCCCTCGCGCAGGCGGCACCCGTCGGCGCGGCGCTCGAGGGCCGGTGGCTCGTCGAGGTGCGCGACCTGCTCGTAGTGGCGCGTCACGTGCGCACGTGGCTGCGGCGCGATCCCGACCGGCTGCCGCGCCTGGCCACGCTGGCCGACGGCCTGCCGGAGGTGCCCGAGGTCGAGGCGGCGCTCCTCTCGACGCTCGACGAGAGCGGCCAGGTGCGCGAGGACGCGAGCCCCGCCCTCGCCGCCGCCCGGCGCGCGACGCGCGAGCTGCGCACGCGCCTCGAGGCCGATCTGATGGCCGTCGTGCGCGATCCGCAGCACGAGAGCGTGATCGGCGACCAGTACGTCACCGTCCGTAACGGCCGCTACGTCGTGCCCATCCGCACGGCCGCCGCGTGGACGTTCAACGGCGTCGTGCAGGACCGCTCCGCGTCCGACGAGACGGTCTTCGTCGAGCCGTTGTTCGCCATCGAGCTCAACAATCGGCTGCTGCTCGCGGCGAAGACCGAGGAGGCCGAGGAGCGCCGCGTCCGCGCCGAGCTGACCGCCGCGATCCGCACGCACACCGACGACCTGCGCGCGCTCGAGACGGCGCTCGCCGACGCCGACGCGTTCGCCGCGACCGCAGGATTCGCGGCGCGGCACGCCTGCACGCGCCCGAAGCTCGGCACCGCCGACGTCGCCCTGCCCGCCGCGCGCCATCCGCTCCTCGTGCTGAGCGGTCGGCCGGTCACGCCCGTCGACATCCGGCTCCGCGCCGGCCAGCGCGGGCTCGCGATCACCGGCCCGAACGCCGGCGGCAAGACCGTCACGCTGAAGACGTTGGGCCTCATGGCGCTGATGGCTCAGTCGGGGCTGTTCGTGCCGGCCGGCGAGGACGGCAGGATGCCATGCTTCACCGCGGTGCTCGCCGACATCGGCGACGAGCAGTCGATCGAGCGCGACCTGTCGACGTTCACCGGCCACGCGGAGAACCTGGCCCGCATCGCCGAGGCCGCGGGACCGGGCGGCCTCGTGCTGCTCGACGAGCCCGGCGCAGGCACCGATCCGATCGAGGGCGCAGCGCTGGCCACGGGTGTGCTCACCGATCTTCTGGCGCGCGGACCGATCATCGTCTTCACGACGCACTTCCCGCAGGTGAAGACGTTCGCGCTCGCGGAGCCCGACCTCGAAGTGGCGGCGTTCGACGTCGACCCGGTGAGTGGCGAGCCGCGCTACCGCCTCGACTACCACACGATCGGCCAGAGCTTCGCGCTGCCGATCGCGCGCCGTCACGGCATCCCGGCGCGCGCGCTCGAAACGGCGGAGCGGCTCCTCGCCGGCGAGAGCCGCGACCTCGCGCGCGCCATCTCGCGGCTCGAGGAGAGCCGGCGCGAGCTCGAGGTGGCGCGCGCAGCGTCCGAGGCCGAGGCGGCGCGCCTGGCCGGGGAACGCGCCGCGGCCGAGACACTGACTGCCGATCTGCGACGGCGCCAGCGCCAGCGCTGGGCCGACGACCTCGAGGACTCGCGGCGATTCCTGCGCGACCTGGAGGCCCAGGGCCGCGCGGTGCTCGACGAGCTGCGCCGCAGGCCCGAGCCGGCGGCGCTGCGAAGCTTCGTCAGCGGCGCGAAGGACGCGATCGCGGCGCACGCCGCGGATGCCGCGACGGAGGCGCCGCCGCCGGGAAGGCCGCCGAAAGTCGGCGACACGGTCGAGGTGGTCGGACGGGGCATCCGCGGCGAGCTGATCGAGCTGGCCGGCGAGCGCGCGCGGCTCCAGCGCGGCGGCCTCAAGTTCGAGGTGCCGGCGCAGCAGCTCCGGGTGGTCGCCGCCAGCGGGCCGTCGACATCGCGCGACCGCGTCGCGGTACAGGTGGCGACGCCCGAGCCCGAGACGCCGTCCACCGAGATCAACCTGATCGGCCGCCGCGCCCAGGACGCCGTGGCAGCACTCGGCCCGTTCCTCGACCGCGCCGTCCGCACGGGCGCCACCGAGGTACGCGTCGTGACAGGAATCGGCAGCGGCGCACTGCGACGCGCGGTACAGGAGTTCCTGGCGTCGAGCCCATACTGCGCAAAATACCGCGACGCCGACCCGCAAGCGGGCGGCGCCGCGGTGACGGTCGCGGAGCTCAACTAGGACGCCGGCCGGAGCAGCATGCCGCGCCGGCTTCGCCGGCCGCGGCATACCGTCCACCCGAAGCCGCACGGCTCCACGCTCGCCCCGAGCCACGACATGGTCGTGGCTCGAGTCCTACATCACCAAGAGCTTGGTCACGTGCGTGAACGTGCCGGCCGAGCTGTCGATGTCGATCGGACACGCGCCGATCGCGCCTGCCGGGACGGCGACGGTGATCTCGTTCGCCATCTGGGTCAGGATCGGCGTCGCGATGCCGCAGATGCGCACCGCCGTGCCCGGCATCAGGTCGCACTGGCTGCTCAGCGTGATGATGTCGCCCACCCCCGCCGACGTCGGTGCGAACGAGTCGAAGCACGTGCACGCCATGCCGGCGAGGCCGCAGCACTGACCGAGGTTGTTCAAGTCGGCGTTGACGACGTCGCCGATGAACTGGCCGGTGAGCGTGTTCGCGTGGCCGAGCCGGATGAGCGCCTCGGGCGCGCACACCCTCGCCGAGATGCTGCTGTTGCGGCCGAAGGAGATCGTGCCCGGGCCCTGCTGCTGGACGACGATGCCGTCGCAGCCCATGCCGACGCTGCTGCCGTTGTTCACACGGAAGAAGCCGCCGTTCGGGATCGCCAGCGTGACGCCCGTGCCGAGCACGAGGACGTTGCGGCCGCCGTGGAAGGAGCAGATCGCGTAGCTGCCCGGCGCGAAGACGATGCGGGCCGCGTTGTGCACGGTCACGGCGCCGTACGTACCCGGCGCGAGATCGCACTGCTTGTTGCCCGGCACGATGTCGAACGCGCTGCAGTCGGCGTTCGGCACGGCCAGCACGGCCTTGCTCGCGTCGCATGCCGGGAACGGGCTCGGGAAGCCGCACTCCGCCTGGATCGCGGCGACGTCGGGCTGGCAGTCCGACGAGCACGTGCCCGGGATGATCGGCGTCGCGAACGCCTGCGGCGGCGGCTGCGCGATGGTGACGTTGTCGAGCGGCCCGCCGCCGTTGCGGAAGACCTGGAACACCTGCGCGCCCGGCTTCGTGAAGAACTGCTTGTCGGACACCGACTGGGTGCCGGGCCCAAACGTCACTTCGTCGAGGCGCATGTTGCCGCAGCTCGACTGCGGGTGCGTGTCGGCGCAGTTCACGCCGACGTTGCAGGCGCCGCTGAGGGAGAGGTTCTTCAGCGCGGCCTTCCGCAGTGCGAAGACGAAGTAGGAGCTCAGATCGCGGTCGAGCGGCTGCGCCGCGGCGGGCAGCGCCGAGAGGACCAAGGACAGGGCGACGAATCGGATGAAGGTGCGCATGATCGTCGTCCTCCCTCAGCTCACGGTCAGCGTGGCGTTCGCCACATAGGTGCCGGCCGCGCTGTTCGCCTTGATCGTGCACGCGCCCGTCGCGCCGGCGGGCACCGTCACGTGCATTTCGCCCGGCGTCTGCAGCGTGATCGGCGCGACGATGTCGCAGATCGTCACGCTGGTCACGGTCAGGAAGTCGCATGCGCCGATCAGCGTGATCGTGTCGCCGACGGCCGCCGTGCTGGGCGAGAACGAGTCGAAGCAGCCGCAGAGCCCGCCGCCCGGATCGCAGCAGTGGCCGCGGTTGCTCGAATCGGCCTGCACGATGTCGCCGATGAACTGGCCCGTCAGGTCGTTGTTGTGGCCGACGAACATGCGCCGCTGCGGGGCGCAAAAGCGGCCGAGGATCGTCGCGTTGCGGCCGAACGAGAAGTCGCCCGGACCGTTCGCATGCACGCGGATGTCGTTGCAGCCCTGACCGAACGTCGAGTCGTTGTTGACGCCGAAGTCGCCGTTCACCTCGAACACCGACGGCGCGTTCGTCGTCGTGACGGTGCTGCGGCCGAACGACACGTCGCAGAAGACGTAGGTGCCGCCGCCCAGCGTCAGCATCGCGCCGTTCTGCACCTTCAGGTTGCCGTAGACGCCGGCGGGCAGGTCGCAGCGACTGTTCCCGAGCAGCGTGTCGGCGACGCCGATGCAGTCGGAGTCGTCCGGCACGACGATCGGGAGCGCGGGGTCGCACGCCGGGAACGGCGTCGGGAACCCGCAGGCGACCTCGACGTCGCCGGGATCGGTGACGCAGCCGGCGGCGCAGCTCGGCGTGCCGTCCATGTCGAGATCGGCGAGGATCGGATTCACGAGCGGGTCGCTGCCGTCGGGGTTCGACCCGGGCAGGCGGATCGTCACGTTGGACGCGTTGCCGATCTCGTTCGTGAACAGCTGCCAGATGCTGGCGCCCGGCTTGTTGAACCGCGTGAAATCCGCCGCCAGCTGCGAGCCGTCGGCGAAGAACGAGTCCTCGTTCGTCGCGACGCCGCAGGCGCTGTTCGCGGTCGGCCGCTTGCAGTTGACGCCGACGTTGCACGCCCCGAGCAGCGTGAAGTTCTTCAGGCCGACGCTCTGCTGCGCGAAGATGAAGTAGGCGTCGAGGTTCGTGGCAAGCGGTGGGTTCGCCGCCCGCGCCGGCGGGCCCGTCAGGACCGCGACGCAGGCTGCGACGTAGACCACGACCAGGCCGAGACGACGCGGCCGGAGCAGCGACGTGAGCATGTGGCGTCTTCCTCCCCAGTGAGAGGGACGCCACCACGGCGCCCCGCGCCGGGGGAGCAAGACCGGTGCCGTGCACTTCCGTCCGCCCGGCGCGAAGATCGCGACGCCGAGCGGGCAGAAATGTGCGGCGCCGGGCAAAATTGCGCCCCGGCGCCGCCCCGACTCAGGATCAGCTCACGGTCAATTTCTCGACGTGGATGAAGGTTCCAGCGTCGCTGTCGACCTCGACGAGGCATGCGCCCGCCGCGCCGAGCGGCACCGTCACCTCGATCTCGTCGTCGGACAGCGACGTGATCGCCGCCGGGATGCCGCAGATCCGCACCGCAGTGACGTTCGTCAGCGAGCAGCCGCCGGTGAGCGTCACCGTGTCGCCCACGCCGGCCGTCGTCGGCGAGAACTCGTCGACGCACGCGCAGAGCCCGCCGCAGCAGCGGCCGCGGTTCTTCAGGTCGGCGGTGATGACGTCCGCGACGAAGCGTCCCGTCAAGTCGTTGTTGTGGCCGAGGCCGAGATGACGCTCCGGGGCGCACACGAACGCGGTGACCGAGAGGTTGCGGCCGAAGCTCACCTCGCCCGGGCCGGCCGCGTTCACGGTGAAATCGCCGCACTCCTCGCCAAAGGCGGAGCCGTTGTTGACGTTCACGTCGCCGCGCACGTTGAGCGTCGTCGCGCGGCCGGCGACGGAGTTGACGTTCTTTCCCATCCGCACGTCGCAGACGTCGTAGGTGCCGCCGACGAAGTTGATGATCGCGCCGTTCTGCACCGTCAGGCTGCCGTAGGTACCGGCGGGCAGGTCGCAGCGGGCGTTGCCGGGCTGCGCGTCGGGCGCGCCGTCGCAGTCCTGGTTCTCCTTCGCGACGACCGTCCAGGTGGGATCGCACGCGGGAAAGGGCGAGGGCATCTTGCAGAACGCGGCGAGGTCGCCGAAGTCCGGGGTGCAGCCGCGGCCGCAGCTCGGGCTGCCGTCGCCGTCGAGATCGCCGAGGATCGGCAGCGCCAGCGCGTCGGTGCTCTTGCGCACCGTCACGTTGCCCGGGTTCGGCACGAGGTTCGCGAAGAGCTGGCTGACGCTCGCCCCCTGCTTGTTGAAGCGCGTGACGTCCGCCGCGAGCTGCGAGGCGTCGGCGAGGAGAGAGCTCCCGAGGGTCGCCGTCCCGCAGCTGCTGTTGCTGCTGGGCCGCGCGCAGTTGACGGCGACGTTGCATGGGCTCAGCACGTCGAGGTCCTTCACGTTGGCGCTGCGCATCGCGAACAGGAAATACGCGCCCGCACCGGTGCGGAGTGGCTGCGCCTCGACGCTCGTCGCCAGCGCCAGGGCGAGCACGGCGCTCGGGACGAGGCCGCCAGGCCTCTGCGAGATGGACATTGGGATCCTCCTTCGTGGCGGAGCCCGTACCAATGGGCATCCAACGAAGGTCGTAGCATGGCGTCCAAGAGGTCTCCGGAGCGACGACGGGGGAGTTCGCTCGCGGACGATGTGGGATGAGGGCTATCCCTCGGCCTGGTCCAGGAGCGACGCGATGTCGGCCTCGCCGACGTCGTACCGCTCCGCGCAGAACTCGCAGACGACCTCGGCGCGACGGTCGCCGGCCAGCACGTCGGCCAGCTCGGCGCGGCCCATCGCGGCGATGGCGCCGAGCGCGCGCTGCGGGCTGCAGCGACAGTGGAACCGCACCGGCCGCTCGTCGAGCGGCGGTTTTCCGTCGTCGAGCAACGCCGCGAGGATGTCCGCCGGCCGCATGCCGCACCGCACCATGTCGCTCGGCGGCTGCAGCGTCTCGACGCGCGCGGCGATGCGATCGAGCGCCGCGGGATCGGCGCCCGGCAGCGACTGGACGAGCCAGCCCCCTGCGGCCACGACCCGGCCCTCGGCGTCGACGAAGACGCCGACGCCCACCGCGGACGCCGTCTGCTCGGACGCGACGAGGTAGCTCGCCAGGTCCTCGCCGATCTCGCCCGTGACGAGCGGCACGACGCTGCGGTAGAGCGACCCGCCGGCCAGCGGCACGCGCATCACGCAGAGCACCCCGCGGCCGAGCGCGCCGCCGACGTCGAGCTTGCCGGCGCGGGGCGGCACGTGCGTCTGCGGTCGGTACACGAAGCCGCGCGCGTCGCCGTCGGGCGTGGCGTCCGCGAGGACGCCGCGGAGCGGCCCGTCGCCGCTCAGCTCCAGCGACAAGCGCTCGTCGCGCTTGATGGTGGACGCCAGCAGCAGCGCGCCGGTCAGCGTGCGCCCGAGCGCCGCGGTCGCGGTGGGCAGCGTCCCATGCCGGCGCTGCGCCTCGCCGACCAGGTCCGTGGTCACGGCCGCGATCGCCCGCACCGATCCGTCGTCGGACACGGTGCGCGCCAGCGTGTCAGCCACGCTCCGGCGCTCCGGCCGCGGCGTGCAGGGCGTCGAGCAGCTCCGCCGCCGGCACGAAGCCGACGAATCGGCGCTTCTCCGTGCCGTCCGGGCCGAGCAGCACGTAGGTGGGCACGCCCGGCACGGTGTAGCGCTGCATCAGCGCCTCGGCGGCCGCGTCCTGCTCGGTGACGTCGGCGAGCAGGTTGGTGAACGCGCGCGACGCCTCCACCACGTCGGGATCGCGGAAGGTCGTGCGTTCCATCTCGCGGCACGGCAGGCACCACTCGGCCTGGAAGTCGATCAGGACGGGACGGCCGGCGGCGGTCGCCGCCTTCAGCGCGTCGTCGGAGTACGGCGTCCACACCATGGGGCTCGCCGTCTCGGCGACGAGGAGACCGCTCAGGCCGAACACGACGACGGCCGCGCCGGCGGCGCCGCGCACGAGCCGCGCGAACGGCGTGCCGATGGCGCCGACGAAGCCCAGCACGATACCGGCCGCCGCGAGCAGCACGGCCCACGCGACGCGGACCGCCGTCGCCGGAAGCAGCGGCGTCGCGAAGTAGAGCGCGAGCCCGAGGAGCAGGAAGCCGAACAGCCACTCCATCCAGCCCAGCCAGGCGCCGCCGCGCGGCAAGCGGCGCAGGCGCCCCGCGACGAGCGCCAGGCCGACGTATGGCAGGCCGAGCCCGAGGCCGAGCGTGAAGAACAGCGCGATCCCGAGCGCCGCCGACTGCTGCGCGCCGACGTAGAGCAGCAGCGCCGCGACGATGGGTCCGATGCACGGCGCGCCGACGACGCCCATGGTCGCGCCCATGAAGAATGCGCCGAGCGCGCCCTCACCCGACTGCCCCGCCCACTGCATCAACCGGTTCGGCATGCGGATCTGGTAGAGGCCGAAGTTGCTCAGCGCGAGCGCCACCATCAGCAGCGCGATCCCGCCGAGCACGAGCGGCTGCTGCAGCGCCGCGCCGAAGAGCGAGCCGGTGAGCGCCGCGGTGGCGCCCAGCGCGGAGAACGTGATGCAGATGCCGAGCACGTAAACGAGCGCGTGCCACACCGCGCGCGCGCTGTCGTCGCCGCTGCGGCCGCCGAAGAACGCGACCGTCACCGAGACCATCGGGTACACGCACGGCGTCAGGTTCAGCGCGAGGCCGAGGACCGCGACCCACAGGAACGTGACGCCCCAGCCCCAGCGGGCGACGAAGTCGGCCACCTCGTCCGCGCCGCCGACCGACGCCCGCGCGACCTCCTGCTGGGCGACCAGCTCGACGGTCTTCGGCGGCAGGCACGTCGTGTCGTCGCAGGCCTGATAGCGCAGCTTGGCGCGGAGCGGCGGCGCATCGGGCGCCGCGGTGCCGGAAAGCTTCGCGGTGAGGCGCACCGTGCCCTCGTACAGCGCCATCGCCTTGCCGCCCGAGAACGCGAGCACGCGGTCGACGGGCGCCGGGTACTGCACCGGTCCCGCGGTCACGCCGGGCGGCGGCTGCAGCTCGAGGGACGTCGGGATCAGGTAGTCCTCGTGCGGCTCGTGCGAGTTGACGTGCCACCCGGGCGCGATCGTCATCTCGACGACCGCTTCGGTGGACGTCGGACGCAGGCGCGCGACGACGGGGTCGGCGACGGCGTGCGCCAGCGCCGGGAGCAGCGCCAGCAGGATGGTGGCGAGCAGTGTCGGACGCACGAAACCTCGCGTTACGAGCGGAGCGGCACGACCTTGGACGGCGTCGCGTCCGACGGCGTGACGGCGTCGGCGGTGAGCGGCACCCACTCGACGATTTCCAGACCGTAGCCGGGCAGGCTGACGAGACGCAACGGATTGTTGGTGAGCCAGCGGATCTTGCGCACGCCGATGTCGCGCAGGATCTGCGCGCCGATGCCGAAGTCGCGGAAGATGCTGGCGCGCGGCGACGCGAAGCCCGTGCTGGGTCCGCCGCTCCCGTCGCCGTCCGTCGTGTTGAAGAGATCGAGCCCGCGCCCCGAGCGACGGAGATAGAGCACGACGCCGCGGCCCTCGGCGGCGATCCGCTCCATCGAGCGGTGCAGCAGGGTGCGCGTGTCGCGCGCGCTGTAGCCGAAGATGTCGCCGGGCAGGTACTCGAGGTGCGGCCGGACGAGCACCGGCTCGTCGCCGCTGACGTCGCCCTTCACGAGGACGAGGTGCTCGTTGTCGTCGATGTCGGTGGTGTAGACGAGCGCGCGGAACTGACCGCCGTACTGCGTCGGCAGCGGCGCCTCGCCGACGCAGTGGACCAGCGTGTCGTGCGAGCTGCGGTAGGCGATCAGGTCGGCGATCGTGGCGATCTTGAGGCCGTGCTCCTTCGCGAACGCCTCGAGGTCGGGGAGACGCGCCATGCTGCCGTCGTCGCGCATGATCTCGCAGATGACGCCGGCGGGGGCGAGATCGGCGAGGCGCGCGAGGTCGACGCCACCCTCGGTCTGACCGGCCCGCACCAGCACGCCGCCCTTGCGCGCGCGCAGCGGGAACACGTGGCCCGGCGTCACGATGTCGGCGGGCCCGGCGTCGGGACGGATCGCGGTGCGGATCGTGGTGGCGCGATCGGCCGCCGAGATGCCGCGGCCGATGCCGTTGCGCGCGTCGATGGACACCGTGAACGCCGTGCCGAGCGGCGCGCGGTTCTCACGCACCATCATCGGAAGGCCCAGCTGGTCGCAGCGGTTCTCGGTGAGCGACAGGCAGATGAGGCCCCGACCGTGCGTCGCCATGAAGTTGATGTGCTCGGGCGTGACCTTCTCGGCCGCCACGCACAGATCACCCTCGTTCTCGCGGTCCTCGTCATCCATGAGGATGATCATGCGACCGGCGCGGATCTCCTCCAGGGCCTCTTCGATCGGAACGATGCTGGAGCCGTGGCGCCGCGGGGGCATCGACGCGGAGCATAACCGCGGGGTCTGACGGACGCCAGAGGCGGGAAATTCGTTGCCGCCCGCCCGGAGCGCGTGTTAGCGCACCCCCATGCGAACTGCCGCGTGGCTGGCCCTCGTGATCCTCGCAGGTGCGACCTCCGTGCATGCGCTGTCCCAGGCCGACGTCGACAAGGCGGCGTCGGGCGCCACACGCGGGCTGCGCTCGGTGACGAAGCGGCTCTCGAGCCCGGCGTTCGGCGGCCGCGACAACGGCACGCCGTTCTCGGACCGCACGCAGCGCGAGCTCATCAAGCGCCTGCGCCGGCTCGGGCCGGGCCTTGCGGCGGGCGCACCGGACGACGAGGCCTACCGCCAGCCGTTCGTCGCCAACGGGCAGATGGGCACGAACCTGTTCGCCGTCATCCCGGGCGCCGAGCTGCCGAACGAGTACGTGCTCGTCGGCGGCCACTACGATCATCTCGGCTACCGCAGCAACGCCGCGGGCGACTGCTCGCGGAATCGCGTGCCGGGCACGGGGCTCTGTGCCGGCGCCACGGACAACGCGGCGGGCTCGGCCATCGTCCTCGCCGTCGGCAAGGCGATCCGAAAGCTGCCGACGCCGCCGAAGCGTTCGATCATCCTGGCGCTGTGGGACATGGAGGAGGACGGTCTCGCGGGCTCGCTGCACTACGTGAACAACCCGCTCGTGCCGCTCGCGCAGACTGTCGGCTACGTGAACCTCGATCTCCTGGGGGCGAACCTGCTGCCGTCGCTGAACCGCACGAGCTTCGCCGTCGGCGCCGAGACCGGCGGCAGCGCGTTCAGCGCGTTCGTCGCGGACGCGGTCGCCGCCGAGGGCCTGAACACGCTGCCGGTGAGCTACATCTTCGGCGAGCTGCGCAGCGACTACGCCAACCTCGTGAACGCCGGTGTCCCGACGGTCTTCTTCGGCGACTCGAGCTACCCGTGCTACCACTCGACGGGCGACACCTTCGACAAGGTCGACGTGAAGAAGCTGCAGTCGCAGAGCCGCATCGCCTTCCGCGTGACGATGGCGCTCTCCGAAGCGGCCCAACGTCCGCCGTTCCGCGGCCCGGATCCCGCGCTCGCGGTCTACCAGGACGCGCTGTCGCTGCTCGACGTCTTCGGCCGCGCGCAGGTCGACCTGCACCTCTTCCCGGTGATGGACCAGCTCGTGATCCAGCAGACCTACGCCGACCTCCAGGAGATCGTGCAGGCGGGCCCCGACGCCTTCGACAACGACGCCATCATCACGCTGCTGAACGCCGCCCTCCAAGGCATCGGCGCAGTGACGCGCCTCCCTTGCCAAAAGTTCTAAAGCGTTCGTGCCACGCATGTCGCGCCGGCTTCGCCGGCCGCGACATACCGGTCGCGCGAAAACGCCCGTTACAGCGAACGACCCGACCGACGCCGAAGGCGTCGGTCGGCTTAGTCGTCGGGTCGGCTACTCCACCGTGACCGACTTCGCGAGATTGCGCGGCTGATCGACGTCGGTACCGCGGTACACGGCGACGTGGTACGCGAGCAGCTGGAGCGGGATCGTCAGCAGGATCGGCGTGAGCAGCTCGTTCGTCTTCGGGACGGTGAGCACCTCCCACGCGACGTCCTCGAGGTCCTCGGTGCGCTCGTCGGTGACGACGATGATGCGCCCGCCGCGCGACTCCACTTCCTTCAGGTTCGAGAGCGTCTTCTGGAAGACGGCGTCGTGCGGGATCAGGACGACGACCGGCAGCTCCTCGTTGATGAGCGCGATCGGGCCGTGTTTCATCTCGCCCGCGGGATAGCCCTCGGCGTGGATGTAGGAGATCTCCTTCAGCTTGAGCGCGCCCTCGAGCGCCACCGGGTAGTTCACGCCGCGGCCGAGATAGAGGATATCGCTCACCTGGCCGTACTTCTTCGCCACGCGCTCGAGCATCTTCTCGCGCGACAGCACGTCCTTCACGGCGGCGGGCAGCCCGACCAGATCGCTGACGAGCTGGCGGCCGCGGTCCGCGTCGATCACGCCGCGGCGGCGGCCGAGGTGGATCGCGAGCAGGTAGAGCGCCGTCAGCTGCGTCGTGAACGCCTTCGTGCTGGCGACGCTGATCTCCGGACCCGCGTGCGTGTAGAGCACGGCGCTCGCGCGTCGCGCGATCGACGAGTCGACGACGTTGCACACGGCGAGCACCGGCGTGTTGCGCTCGCGTCCCGCCTCGACCGCGGCGAGCGTATCGGCCGTCTCGCCCGACTGCGACACGACGATGAGCAGCGTCTTCTCGTCGAGGATCGGGTCGCGGTAGCGGAACTCGCTGCCGTAGTCGACCTCGCACGGGATGCCGGCGAGCCGCTCGAGCAGGAACTTGCCGACGAGGCACGCGTGCCATGCGGTGCCGCACGCGACGAACACGCAGCGCTCGATGTCGGTCGGGATGTTGTCCGTCACCTCGACGTCGAGCTGGACGTCGCCTTCCTCCTGCAGGATGCGGCCGCGCATCGTGTCGATGATGGCCTGCGGCTGCTCGTGGATCTCCTTCAGGAGAAAGTGCTTGAAGCCGCCCTTCTGCGCGGTGACCGCGTCCCACTGGACGATCTTCGGCGCGCGCTCGACCGGCGTGCCGTCGAAGCGCGTGATCGTCGCCTTGTCGGCGGTGACGTCGACGACCTCGCCGTCCTCGAGGAAGACGACCTTGCGCGTGTGCTCGAGCATCGCCGGGATGTCCGACGCGACGAAGTTCTCGCCCTCGCCCAGACCGAGGACGATGGGCGTGGCGCTCTTCGCGGCGACGAGACGCGTCGGCTCGCTCTCGGACAGCACGACGATGGCGTACGAGCCCTCGAGCTTCGCGATGGCGCGGCGCGTGGCCTCGGCGAGGCCGCAGCCTTCCTCGACGAACTCCTCGATGAGGTGCGAGATGACCTCGGTGTCCGTCTCCGAGAGCATCTTCCGGCCGCGCTTCGTCAGCGCTGCGCGGATCTCGAGATAGTTCTCGATGATGCCGTTGTGGATGACGACGACGCGCCCGGCGCGATGCGGATGCGCGTTCGCCTCCGACGGCCGGCCGTGCGTGGCCCAGCGCGTGTGGCCGATGCCCGGCGTGCCGCGCAGCGGCTGCTCGCGCAGGAGGCCTTCGAGGTTGTCGAGCTTGCCGACCGTGCGACGCACGTCGACCTTCCCATCGTGATAGCAGGCGAGGCCCGCCGAATCGTAGCCGCGGTACTCGAGCTTCCGCAGCCCGGAAAGCAGGATCGGGGTCGCTTCGCGAGGGCCGACGTATCCGACGATGCCGCACATGGTTCAGCGTCTCCGTCGCGACGCTTTCGCCCGGGGCTTTGCCTTGGGCTTCTGCTTCGCGACCTTGGCGCGCGGACGCGCCGTCTGGCGCGCGGGAGCCTTCGCCGCCGCACGTGGGGATTTTTTCGCGGGCTTCGCCGGTTTCGGCGCGGGCGCCGGCGCGACGCCCTTCGCGATCGCGCGACGGCGCGCCGTCCAGCCCTCGATGAAACGGACCGGCGTCCGGCTGACGGCGAGCGCGCCCTCGGGCACGTCCTTGGTCACCGTGGTGCCGGCGCCGACGTAGGCGTCGTCGCCGACCGTGACCGGCGCGACGAGCTGCGTGTCGCTGCCGATCTGCACGCGCGCGCCGATCGTCGTCTTGTACTTCTTGAAGCCGTCGTAGTTGCACGTGATGGTGCCGGCGCCGACGTTGGTGTCCGGACCGATCTCGCAGTCGCCGAGATAGGTCAGGTGGTTCGCCTTCGTGCCCGCACCGACGACCGCCTTCTTGGTCTCGACGAAGTTGCCGATGTGCACGCGCTCGGCGAGCTGCGTGCCCGGCCGCAGACGCGCGAACGGACCGATGATGGCGTCGCGACCGATCTCGGCCTCCTCGACGACGCAGCCGAAGCGCAGGTGCACGCCGTCGGCCAGCACCGCGTCGTTCAGCCACGACGTCCCGTCGAGCCGACACCCGCTGCCGACGCGCGTCCTGCCGCGCATCGTGACGTTCGGGCCGACGACGGTGTCCGGACCGATCGTCGCGTCGGGACCGATGTAGGCCGTCGCCGGGTCCTCGAAGGTGACGCCCGCGGCCATCAGGCGCTCCACCGTCTCCGCTCGCAGCCGCGTCTCCATGCGCGCCAGCTCCACTCGCGTGTTGATGCCGGCGGCCTCGTCGGGATCGTCGAGCTCGACCGTCTCGACCCGCTTCCCCGCCTGCGCCGCCAGGCCCACGACGTCGGTCAGGTAGAACTCCCCCTGCGCATTGTCGGACCGCAGCTCGGCGAGCAACGGCAGCAGCACCTCGGCACGTACACAGTAGAAACCAGGGTTGACTTCGGTGATCGCCCGCTCGGCCTCGGTGGCGTCTTTCTGCTCGACGATGCCGCGCACCCGACCATCAGGCTCGCGGACGATCCTGCCATAGCCCGTCGGATCTGAAAAACGCATCGTGAGCATCGTGAGGTCGGCGTGCCGGTCTCGATGGGTATCGACGAGACGGCGCAACGATTCGGGTCGGATCAGCGGCGCGTCGCCGTAGAGGATGACGACGTCGCCGTCGAAGCCCTCGAGCGCGGGCACGGCGCAGCGGACGGCGTGGCCCGTCCCGCGCTGCTCCGCCTGGAGGGCGGTCCGCATCCCGCGCAGGCTCGACGCCTCGGCCGCCGCCCTGACGGCGTCGGCCTGATGCCCGACGACGACCACGACCCGCTCGGGATCGAGCGTCCCGACGGCCGCCAGCGGGTAGCGCAGCAGCGGCCGCCCCCCGAGCTCGTGCAGCACCTTCGCGCGCTTCGAGCGCATGCGGGTCCCCAGCCCCGCCGCCAGTACGACGACCCCCAGCAAACCCGCGTCCGTCACGGTCGCGGCGCGTATCACATTCGGATGCCCGGCGCATATGCGCCGGGAGCCGCTTGATCGCGCCCGACGCAGGGTTAAGATGCGCCCGCGATGAGTGCTCCTCGGCTGGCGGCGGTGGTGGTGGCGCTGGGGATCGCGGGTGCCCTGACGGGCTGCTCGGACAACTGGTTCAAGGCCAAGGTGCCGGCCAACACGGCCGGCTGGCAGCCGCCGATCGCCGACGAGGATCGGATCGACTGGGCGAAGGAGGAGCCCCTCTTCGTCGTGATCCGCAAGTCGTGCCGGCGGCTCGACGTCTACCAGTACGGCGAGCGCGTGCGCAGCTTCTCCGTCGTCTTCGGGCTCGGCGGCGACGACCGCAAGCTCTACGAGGGCGACATGCGCACGCCGCGCGGCCTGTACTCGATCGTCGAGACGCGGCCGCACGCGCGGTGGGGGCACTTCTTCCTGCTCGACTACCCGAACAACGGCGACCGCCACCGCTACTTCGCCGCGCTCGACAGCGGCGACATCCCGAAGGGCGAGAACGGGTACGTGCCGGGCATGGGCGGGGCGGTCGGCATCCATGGGACGGACAAGCCGGACCTCAACCGGCGGGGTGTCGATTGGACGTGGGGGTGCATCTCGCTCAGCAACCCCGACATGGATGCCCTGGCGGGGCTCGTCTCTGTCGGGACGCCCGTCTGGATCGAGGACTGAGCCGGGTCTCGTCTGGCGGGCGGGGCCGGCCCGGTCGGGGGTCCTCCGGCTGCGCGTGGCACTCGCACGGCACCACCCCGCCCCTTTTCCCCTCCGCGCGTGCTCATGACACGCTCGCTCGGAGGACCCCCGACCGCGCCGGCCCCGCCCGCCACCGCACCGCGCGTCGTCGATCGGGGAGCGGGCGTCGCGTCAGCGCTCGCCTATGAGGTAGGTGGCGCCGGACTTGCCGGCTTCGGCGGTGTGGGACGTGCGTTTGGGGAGCATCAGGCGGTCGCCGGGGCGGAGGGTCAGCCGCCTGCCTTCGGCTCCGAAGGTGATCTCGCCTTCGATGCAGACGATGCTCTCGTCGTGGTCGTGGTGGTGCGGGGTGTAGGTTGCGCCTGCGGCATCGGTCCACTGCCAGACCGAGAAGCCCTCGCCCTCGAGCAAGGCACGCAGCTCGGCTGCTTTCGGAGCTGCCTCGCCGGACCAGGGAATGCGTTCGAGCTTCATCGCAGGAAGTCGCGGACCGCGGTCGCGACGTCGGTGTAGCGGCCTGCCAGGAAATGGTCGGCGCCCTTCAGGATCACCCGTTCGGGGCCGGGGTCGAGACGCGACAGCGTGCAGTACTGGTCGCGGTCGCCGACGACGATCGAGTACGGGACGCGTAGCGACCGCGCGAAGGTCCAGTCGATGAGGTCGACCGGTGGCGCGATGGCGACCACGCGGGCGATCGCGTCGTCCTCCAAGGCCGCCAACGCGCCGACCCACGAGCCGAACGAGTAGCCCACGATCGCCAGCGGGACGTCGGGGAGCTCCGCGCGAAGCGCCGAGATCGCGGCGCGGACGTCGCCGACCTCCGCGACGCCGTCGCCGTAGCTGCCCTCGCTGCGGCCGACGCCGCCGAAGTTGAAGCGCAGCGCGGCCACGCCGTCGGCCGCGAGCGCGGCGGCGACGAACGTGACGACGGGGTTGTCCATGTCGCCGCCGTACTGCGGATGGGGGTGGCAGACGACGGCGGCGGCGCGGGGTGACCCGGAGGGCACCGCCAGCACCGCCTCGAGCCGTCGGGGACTCGCCCCGACGGCCATGTTGCGCTCGGTGGTCAGGTCGCCAATCAGGCCGTCAGGGCCGCCACCTGCATCATGAAGGCCATGTCGCCCTCGATCCGCAGGCGGCCGGTCATGAACGCTTCCTGACCGTTGAGCTTGCCTTCCTGCATCGCCACGAAGTCCGCGATCTTCATCTTGACCGTCGTGCGCGGCGACGCGCCGTTGTTGAACATCATCTCGACCTTGAAGGGGTCCTTGCCCTCGCGCGCGAGCTCCTGGACCACCGTGCCCTTGATCGTCTTCACGCGGGCGCTGTTGTCCGGGCGGCCGGGACGCTGCTGCGGCAGCAGGAGCGACAGGTTCGCGCCGTCACGGCCGAGGACGGCGTCGCGCCAGTCGTCGATCGAGACGGTGAAGGTCAGGACGGCGTCGCCGCTGCCCTTCTTGGCCGTCATCTTGCCGTCGGCGATGTGGACCTGCCAGTCGCCGCCGCCGGCACCCGTGACGTGGTACTGGAGCGCGAAGTCGCGCGGCACGGCGCCAGCCTCGGCCGCGCCGGACTGGGCCTGGAAACCCATCGGAAGAAGCTGCTCGAAGAACTGCTCGGGAGTGACGTCCTCGGACACCTGCGGCTGCTCGGCCATGTGGAACCCTCCTGTCCGCCCTAACTGCCACCGCATCGCGGCGGCCGGCAACAGGGGTGGATGTGAAAGGTCCGAGGCCGGGCCCGAATGGCTCGTCAGGGGCAGTCGACCGTGAAGCTCCAGGCGATCGTCTCGCCGTTCACGGTCACCGAGGCCTGATACGTCGCACCCTTGGCGAGGGGCGCCTTGGCCATCATGACCACCGCGTCGCGACTCCCGAGCACGTTGCGGGCGGTCGACTGCAGGCCCGGATCGGGGTTCGTGTACGTGCTGCCGTCGAAGACGCAGTGCTCGACGGGGCTGCCGTTGGTGGTGAGCGAGTGGTCGGTGACGGTCGTGCCGGTGAAGCCCGGACCGGCCATCACGATCAGCGGGAAGCCGGCCGGCGCCGTGTATCCCGCGCAGCTGGTCAGCGGGTCCGGGACCTCGTTGCCGTCGTAGCGGTCGATCGGAAGGGTGCTGCCGTCGGACGGCAGGACCACCGGCCCCTTCACCGGATCGCCGGTGCGGCCGCGAAGGACGTCGAGCACGGCGCCCGTCTGCACCTGCGGGCCCGCCTCGTGGAAGATGCCGAACCCGCTGACGGCGAGGCGCGGGTCGATGATGCCGACCGAGTGGAACGGGCCGGTCATCCACACGTCGACGGCCCAGCGCTCGTCGGCGTCGATGTCCGACGTGCCGGCGACGTTGCCGTTCTGGGCCGCTTCGAGTCCCGCGTCGCTGAAGTCGGGGCTCGACGGCTCCTCGGTGTGACCGACGACGTCCTCGCGCACCGTGTAGCGCGCGTGGGCCAGGGCGCCCTCCGACCACGTCGGATCCTCCGTGACCGGCGGCAGGCCGGCGAGCCCGCGCCAGCCGTTCACCGTCGCGAGCCAGTCGCCGAAGGATGACTTCCGGCAGGAGCCGCCGCCCGCCGGCGAGCCGCACGCCGTCTTGCAGCTCTTGAAGGCGGCCTTGCAGTCGGCCTTCGCCGTCGTGCGCACCGCCTTGGCGGCCTGTATGCACGCCTTCTTCGTCGCCGGGTCGGCCCCACAGACCGACTTCGCAGCCGCGAATGTGGCGGCAGCCGACTGCAGACACGACTTCTTCGTCGTCTTGCAGGCTACCTTGCAGGGGTTCGCGGCGTTCGCGGGGATCGCAAAGGCCAGCAGAAGGCTCACGATCACGAAAGCGCGCATGAAGACCACCCTGCCACGCGCGATACCGAGTCTAAAGCAGCTGGTTTTCCTGGTCAGTAGTCTCGCAGACGTGTTAGGTGACGTCCCGCGTCGCCGGCGCGAATGCTCCGACAACAGCCGGCGGAGGGAGCGTCGCGTGAGAGGCATCGATCCATTCGCCCTCGCTGCCGCCGATAGCCGCGGTCTGGCTGACGCTCGCCTCGCCCGCCCGGGCACAATTCTGCGTCGACGACGGCCCCTGCAACAGCGGCTTTCCCGCGTGCACGAAGTCGCGGTGCGTGAACAACATGTGCCAGCCGCCCACACCCATCGATTGCGGCGACAACGACGCCTGCACCGTCGACACCTGCCTGGTGGGCGTCTGCTATCACGAGCGCCTCTGCCCGAGCGACGGCGCCATCTGCAACGGCATCGAGTATTGCGAGCAGATATTCCTGCCCGTCCCGCCGTTCGGGTTCTTCATCCCGCAGTGCTTCGTCCTGCCCATCCCGTGCGACGACGGGCTCGGGTGCACGCTCGATTTCTGCGCTGAGCCGGGGGGCTGCGGCCATCAGCCCGTCGTCTGCAACGACAGCGACCCGTGCACGGCGAACGATCGCTGCCTCGAGCCGACCGGCACGTGCGCCTACGATCCGGTGACCTGCGACGACGGCGACGTGTGCACCACGGAGGAGTGCGTCACGGGCTTCGGCTGCTTCCCGACGACGGTCGAGAACTGCTGTCACGACGCGAGCGAATGCCCCGACCTGCCGTGCGCATTGCAGCGGACCTGCACGGACGATCGATGCGCCGGCGGCGTCCCGCCGTCGTGCGACGACGGCGATCCAGGCACGGTCGACGCGTGCGACGCGGCGCTCGGGGCATGCACCCACGTCCCCGGCACGCCCGGGCCCGGCCCGGGCGCCACCACGTGCACCGGCGACGCCCAGTGTGCCGGGGACGAGGACCCGTGCACGACGGCCGCATGCGTCGGCGGGAGCTGCGCGCAGCAGCCCATTGCGGGAGTGCCGGGGGTCGCCTGCACCTGCGATCGACCCGTACCGGCCGCGTGCAGCGGACAGACGGCACCCCGTCGCGTCGGTCGCGCATTGCAGCGCGCCTGCAAGATCGTTCCGCGCCTCGCCGGCGCCGAAGGCCGCAAGCGCACGAAGCTCGTCCGCAAGGTGGCGAAGCAGTTCGACCGTGCGCAGCAGGCCGCGGGCGACGCGGCCGCAGGCAAGAAACCGAGCCTCTCATCACCCTGCGCGACGGCACTCGCCGCCCTGTACGGCGACAACGGTGTCCGCGCGCGCCGTCTCGAGGGACAACCATGAGCATCCGCCGCTCGATCCTGGGGCTTCTCGTCGTGCTCGGACTCGTCGCGCCCCACGCGGCGACGGCGAAGAAGCCGAAGGTCCAGTGCACGCAGCAGACGGAGGGCACGCAGGCGGTCGCTCGCGTCGCGACCTCCAGCCGCGGTTACAAGCTCGAGATCATGAACACCCGTCTCCTCGACGACGCGAGCGGCGCGCAGCGCACCGTGCTGACGAAGCGCGGCCAGCCCGTGCTCGAGATCGAGACGTCGCTCGCCGGCGACGGAGTGCTCGGGACGCACGCCGTCTTCGGCCCCGGCTTCAAGGGCATGCGCGAGCTGACGCTCACCCCAGACGGCGACCGGTATCGTGTCGTGATCGACGGTCGTCGATCGCTGCCGTTCGCCGCCACCGACGACCCGAGCACGGTGGCGTTCGAAGACGGCCAGCCGGCGCCGGAGCTCCGTCCGGCGAAGAGCCTGGCCAAGACGCTCAAGAAGCTCGGCCGCCAGCTCGCGAAGAACCCCTGCACGAAGGGCATCCGCCCGCTCATCGACGCGGAGAGCGATCTCGATTGCGTCGCCTGCCAGCTCGGCTGCGGGCTGACCTTCCAGGGCTGCAACTTCGCGGCCGTCGCGGCGGGGCCGTCGTGCTTCTTCATCTGCACGCCCGTCGCGCTCGGCGCCTGCCAGTCGGCGCTTCGCGTCTGCCTGTTCACCGAGCCTGGCTGCTACAAGCTCGGCAACTCCTGCTGTCCCGCCGGCTGCGTCCAGCCCGACAACATGACGAAGTGCTGCGACAAGGGGCAGGAGTGCTACGACGTCGAGGCGCTCGGCGGCGGCACCTTCAAGTCGTGCTGCGGGACGGGGCGCGTCTGCGGCAATCACTGCCTGGCGCCCGACGAACGGTGCGTCGACGCCGAGCGCAGCTGGTACTGCCCGGGCGATCGTCCCGGCGAGCTGTGCGACGACCCGGAGCAGCCCGTCACGCTGCTCGGCAACAATCGTGAGGCGACCTGCTGCGGCGCCGACGAGCGCTGCGCGCGCAAGTCGGTCCTGCCGGTGCCCGACGACTGGCCGTACGACCCGTCGTCGTACCGACACCTGTGCTGCCCGGGCGGCGGGACGGAGTGCGGGCTCGCCTGCTGTCCCACGGGCACCACATGCTGCCGGATCGGCAGCCAGCGCGAGGGCGACGAGCCGCTCTGCTGCCCCGCCGGGCAGGTGTGCGACGGCACCGCCTGCTGCACGCAGGACCGTCTCTGCGGCGGCAAGTGCTGCAACGGTCCCTGCGTGAACGGCTCGTGCTGCGCGCCCGGACAGGGGACGCCCTGCGCCGGCCAGTGCTGCTTCGGCGGCTTCACGTCGTGCTGCAACGGCCAGTGCTGCGCCGGCAGCTGCTGCAACAACCAGTGCTGCCCCGGTCTCTGCCTGGGCGGCGTCTGCTGCCCGACCGACGCCAACGACGCCTGCGGCGCCCCCGGCGCGGAGATGTGCTGTCC
The DNA here is from genome assembly GCA_964432595.1 of uncultured Binatia bacterium (SeqCode). Taxonomy (GTDB): domain Bacteria; phylum Desulfobacterota; class Binatia; order DP-6; family DP-6; genus DASYLJ01. Next base: position 49,238 of record CAYSOF010000001.1, read on the forward strand.
GAAGAACTACGACTGCCTGAACAACCAGTGCATCCCGTGCGCCTGCCCGGCGAACCAGGACTGCTGCGGCGACACGTGCTGCCCGGTCGGGAAGATCTGCTGCATCCCGCCCACCGGCGGTCTGCCGCGCGGGTGCTACACCCAGCAGCAGTGCTTCCCGATCAACTGAGGGAGCGCAGCAGCACCTCGAGCTCCGGCAGCCAGTCGTCGAGCGGCGTCTCCGACTCGACCTTGATCTCGATCTTGCCGTTCGGCAGCCGGCGCGCGCCGCCGGGATGTTCGGGCTTCAGCGGGATCACGACCGCCTCGCGCGATATCTCGAGCCGATCGAGGATCTCGAAGACGCGCTCGATGACGGCGAGGTTCACGGCGGTGAGGGGCATGGCGCCCTGATAGCGGCACGTCGCCTTGACTTCCAGCCGACCCCGCCGGCACACGGGGGCGATGAGCCTGCCGCTGCTCGCCGCCGTTCTCATCGCCGGGTTGGCGGCGGCCTATCGCCTGTACGGACGGCTCGTCGCGACGCAGTACGCGCTCGACGACGGCGTCCAGACGCCGGCGGTGCGCATGGAGGACGGCGAGGACTTCGTGCCCACGTCGCCGTTCTACCTGTTCGGCCAGCACTTCAGCGCGATCGCCGCCGCGGGACCGATCGTCGGGCCGATCGCCGCGTGCACGCAGTTCGGCTGGCTGCCGTGCCTGCTCTGGATCGCGCTCGGCGGCGTCTTCATCGGCGCCGTCCACGACTTCAGCGCGCTCGTCGCCAGCGTGCGCCACCAGGCGCGCTCGATCGCCGAGATCGTGAAGGAGCACCTGAGCCACCGCGCCTGGATCGCGCTCATGCTCTTCATCTGGCTGGCGCTCATCTACGTCATCGTCGCGTTCACCGACGTCACGGCCAGCACGTTCGTCGGCCGCATCGAGGAGCTCGACGGCGTGCAGGTGGCGTTCGACGCCGGCGGCGCCGTGGCGTTCGCGAGCTGCGCGTACCTGACCCTCGCCATCGTGATGGGCATCGTCCAGCGCTGGTTCGCGCCGCCGCTGTGGCTCATGACGATCGTCTTCGTGCCGGCGACGCTCGGCGTGGTGTGGCTCGGCACGCAGTGGTCGACGCTGCTCTCGCTCGGCACGGCCAACCCGCAGAAGACGTGGGGCCTCCTGCTGCTCGCCTACTGCTTCGTCGCGTCGCTCCTGCCGGTATGGCTGCTGCTCCAGCCGCGCGGCTACCTCGGCGGCTTCGTCCTGTACCTCGTGCTCGCCGCGGGCGTCATCGGCATCTTCTTCGGCGACTTCACCGTCGCGCAGCCCGCGTTCAGGGGCTTCGACGTCGGCGGGCCGACGGGCTCGCTGTTCCCGTTCCTGTTCGTCACGATCGCGTGCGGCGCGTGCAGCGGCTTCCACGGCCTGGTCTGCGGCGGCACGACGTCGAAGCAGATCGCGCGCGAGTCGCACTGCCGTCCCGTCGGCTACGGTGCCATGCTCTGCGAGACGTTCGTCGCGCTGATCGCGCTCGTCACGATCATGATCGTCAGCCCGACGGTGAAGGCGCCGGCCGGCGCGATCTACGGCCGCGGCATCGGCGAGTTCGTCAGCGTCGTCGTCGGCCGCGAGCACCTGCTCTTCGCGACCGTCTTCGGGTCGATGGCGTTCTCGACGTTCATCTTCGACACGCTCGACGTCGCCACGCGCCTCGGCCGCTACATCATCCAGGAGCTGTTCGACTGGCGCGGCCACGCGAGCGCCGTCGTCGGCACGCTCGCCACCGTCGGCGTCCCGCTCGTCTTCATCTTGTCGGCCGAGCCGCCCATGCCCGGCAAGCCGCCCGCGTACATGGCGTTCTGGACGCTCTTCGGAACCTCGAACCAGCTGCTCGCGGCGCTGACGCTGATCGGCATCACGGTGTGGATGAAGCGCACCGGCCGCCCCACGTGGTTCACGTGGGGCCCGATGGCGCTGCTGCTCACGATGACGGTGTGGGCGCTCGTCCTGCAGGCGCACACGGGCTTCACGACGTTCCGCGCGGCGGACGGCACCACGAACGCGACGCTGCTGATGAACGGCGTCGTCGCGCTGGCGCTGCTGGCGCTGGCACTCCTGGTCGTGCTCGAGGCGGTGCGCGCGGTGCGCACGCCGCGCGTCCCCGACGCGCCCAAGCTCGCGGCCTGACGGCGCTTTCTTCGGGTAGCGGCCGCTACCCGGAAGGTAGCGCTCCCGCGGCATGTCCTGTGGACGGCCGGTCGGGTCCCCGTCGTACCTCGGGACAGATGGGCACACACAGCCAGTTCCCCATATCGCGTCGCCGTCCCCGGCACTCGTCGGGGGCGGCGACGCCACGGGAACGGCCCACGAAGGGAGCGCCGCTCGATGAACCGACTCCGCCGCCTGGCTTCGCATCTCGCATGTCTCGGCCTCGCCTGCCTTGCGTCCACCGCCGCCGGCGTCGAGCACACGCACGACGGCGTCGTCGAGCTCGAACCGGCGCAGATCTCCGGCACGTCCGACGGCACCAATCCCGGCAAGCAGTGGACGAGTGCGCTGTTCCTCCCGGCGCCCGTCACGCTGAATGCGGGCGACACGATCCAGGGCAGCATCGGCTTCGGCGCCCAGCTGCTCCGGATCAGCGACCACGGCGGCGGCTTCTTCAAGATCGGCATGACGACGGGCTTCGAGCAGCTCATCGCGACCGCGGTGATGCCGGGCGTGCCGCGCTCGCTGAGCCAGCAGGACAACACCCTGCGCGTCGTCGACGTGCGCGGCGCCGCAGCACAGCTCGGCGGCACGCGGCGCGGCGGCATCAACCACAACGGCATGCTCGCCCAGGTGACCACGAACCTCACCTCCACGGACGGCTCGATCCTCGTGAGCGGCCTGACGTACCGGCTGAAGCTCGTGAGTGGCGGGCCGTTCACCTTCGACGAGATCGGGCTGCGCGTGCTCGGGGAGGAGCTCGCCGTCGAGCCGCGCCCGTCGAGCGACCTCGCCTGGCGCGGCTGCGTCACGGGCGAAACCCTGAGCGGCCCAGGCGGCACGGACGCGTGCACCACCGTCCCGAACGTCATGCCGGAAGGCGAGGCGTCGGGGCTGGAGAGCCTGCGCGCCGTGGTCGTCAGCCCGGACGGCACGTCGGTCTACGCCGCCGCAGCGCTCGACCACGCGGTCGTCCGCTTCGACCGCGATGCAGAGACCGGCGGGATCGCGTTTCGCCACTGCTTCACCGGCACCACCGACATCCAGCCCGCCTGCACCGAGATTCCGGGCGCCACGCCGACGGGCGAGGACTCGGGTCTCGACCTCGTGCACGCGCTCGCGATCAGCCCCGACGGAACGTCCCTCTACGCGGTGTCGCCGAGCGACGACGCCGTGATGCGCTTCGAACGCGATCCGGCGACCGGCAACCTGACGTTCGGCGACTGCCTCGCCGGCGAGATGCCGGCCACGGGCAACGAGTGCCGCCCGATTCCCTCAGCCTCGATGAAGGGCGACGACTCTGGGCTCGACCGCCCGTTCGCCATGGCCGTCAGCTCCGACGGCACGTCGGCGTACGTGGCCTCGTTCGAGGACGACGCGGTGGTCCACTTCGACCGCGATCCGGCGACCGGCGCGCTCACCTTCCGGGAATGCGTCACCGGCGAGGCCGAGAGCGGCCCGGCGGGAACGGACGCGTGCGTGGCGATCGACAGCGCGACGCCGGGCGGCGAAGGCTCCGGCCTCGACGGTCCGTATGCGCTGGCGCTCAGCGCGGACGGCACGTCGCTGTACGTCGCGGCGCCGGGCGACGACGCGGTCGCGCGCTTCGACCGCGACCCGGCGACGGGCGCGCTCACGTACCGGGGCTGCATCACGGGCGACACCGGTGTCGACGCCTGCGCGCCCATCCAGAGCGCCACGATCGGCGGCGCGGACTCCGGCCTGGACGACGTCGCCGCGCTCACGGTGAGCCCCGACGGCGCGTCCGTCTACGCCGTGGCGTCGAACGACGACGCCGTCGCGCGTTTCACGCGCGACATGACGACCGGTGCGCTCACGTACGACGACTGCATCACCGGCGAGCACGAGAGCGGCGCCGCGTGCACCGAGGTCGACACCGCCGCCGACGGCGGCGCGCGGTCGGGTCTCGACCGCGCCTTCGCGATCGTGATCGCCCCGGACGGATCGTCGGTCCACGTGGCGGCCGTGCTCGACGACGCCGTGACGAGCTTCGCGCGCGACGCCCTCACCGGCGCGCTGACGCCGCAGGGCTGCCTCACCGGCGAGCTCGGCTTCCTGACGTCGCACCCGTGCGCCCGGATAGGCAGCGCGCAGGCGAGCGGCACCCACTCCGGTCTCGACGCCCTCGCGGCGCTCGCCGTCAGCGCCGACGGCCGCTCGCTCTACACGGCGTCGGCACAGGACGCCGCGGTCGGCCGCTTCGACCGCCTCTTGCCGCCGCCGCCCCCGCCGTCCACCACGACGACCACGAGCAGCACGACGACGACGTCGTCGAGCCGGCCCAGCTCCACGCTGCCCGCCACGACGACCACCACCTCGACGTCGTCGACCACCACGACGACCATCGCGATCCTGCCGATCGGCGCCGCACAGCTCGTCATCACCGATCACGCCGACGTGACCAAGCGGAAGATCGTCTTCACGTCGAACGACCCGCGCATCGTCCCGAAGGTGCCGACGGTCGAGGACGGGATCGATCCGACCAGCGACGGCGCGGTCCTGCAGGTCTTCAACGCCGCCGGCGGCGGCGATCATGCCTGCTTCGCGCTGCCCGCCAGCGAGTGGGTGGCGACGGTGAAGCGTTCGCGCACGACGCTCAAGTACGCGGACGAAGGCGCCACGGTGGGCCCCTGCAAGATGGTGCTCATCAAGGGCGGGAAGCTGACGCTCACCTGCACGGCGAAATCGCAGCCGATCGACTACTCGCTCGACGAGCCGACGCAGCAGAAGGTCGCCGTCCGCTTCCGCAGCGGCACGACCGAGTACTGCGCCGTGTTCGGCGGGACGGTCGTCAAGGACAGCGCCGGCAAGAAGTTCGTCGCCAAGAACGCGACGATGCCGGCCGCCTGCCCCACCCCGCCGTCGGCCTGCTCGTGATGCGCGGCGGCTCCTCCTCCGCTATGGGCCATCCATTCCATGGAATGGCTCAACTACCACCACCTGCTCTACTTCTGGCTCGCGGCGAAGGAAGGCGGCGTCACCCAGGCCGCCGCGGAGCTGCGGCTCGCCCAGTCCACGGTGAGCGCGCAGATTCGCCAGCTCGAGCACGTGCTCGACGAGCGGCTCTTCCGTCGCGAAGGCCGCCGTCTCGTGCTCACCGACGTCGGCCGCACGGTGTACCGGTACGCCGAGGAGATCTTCGGCCTCGGCCGCGAGCTGCTCGACGTCGTGCGCGACCGCCCGACGGGACGCCCGCTGCGCTTCAACGTCGGCATCGCCGACCAGGTGCCGAAGCTCATCGCGCACCGCCTGCTCCGGCCGGCGCTCGCGCTCGACATGCCGGTGCGCATGGTCTGCCACGAGGGCAAGACCCAGGCGCTCCTCGGCGAGCTCGCGGTGCACCAGCTCGACGTCGTCATCACCGACGCGCCGCTCGGATCGGACACCAACGTCCGCGCCTTCAACCATCCGCTCGGCGAGTGCACCGTCACCATCTTCGGCACCGCGCCGCGGGCGAAGGCCGTGAAGCGCGGCTTCCCGACGTCGCTGGCGGGCGCGCCGCTGCTACTGCCGACGGTCGGCACGGTGCTGCGTCGCACGCTCGATCAGTGGTTCGACGCGCGTGACATCCGGCCGAACGTCGTCGCGGAGTTCGAGGACAGCAGCCTGCTCACGGTGTTCGGCCAGGGCGGACTGGGGCTCTTCCCCGGCCCCACCGCGCTCGAGCGCGACATCTGCAAGCAGTACGGCGTGACGGTGGCGGGCCGCCTGCGCGACGTGCGCGAGCGCTTCTACGCCATCTCGGTGGAGCGGCGACTGCGGCATCCGGCCGTCGTCGCCGTCTCGGAGGCGGCGCGCACCGTGATCGCCTGATCTGCCGTCCGCTCCGCGGCGAGCAGGCGGGCGCGCAACCACGACGCGGCGATCGCACCGGTGAGGATCGACGCGATGACGCCGAGCGAGACGGCGATCGGAATCTTGTAGACGTCCATGAGCAGCATCTTGGTGCCGACGAAGGCGAGGATCGTCGCCAGGCCCACCTTGAGGAAGTGAAACCGGTCCATCACGCCCGCGAGCAGGAAGAACATCGAGCGCAGGCCGAGGATGGCGAAGATGTTCGACGTGAAGACGATGAACGGGTCCTTCGTCACCGCGAAGATCGCGGGGATGGAGTCGACCGCGAAGACGACGTCGGTCGCCTCGATGCACACGAGCACGAGGAGGAGCGGCGTCGCGTAGCGGCGGCCGTCCTGCACGATCGTGAATCGTGGGCCGTGGTACCCCGGCACCGACGGCACGAACCGCGTGAACAGCCGGAACAGCGGATTGCGCTCTGGACGGATGTCGTTCTCGTTCTGGAAGAACAGCTTCACGCCGGTGACGACGAGGAACGCGCCGAAGACGTAGATGACCCAGTGGAACCGCTCGAGGAGCGCCGCACCGGCGAAGATGAAGGCCGCGCGCAGCACGAGCGCGCCGAGGATGCCCCAGAAGAGGATGCGGTGCTGGTACGCGCTCGGCACGCGGAACGTCGCGAAGATCACCAGGAAGACGAAGATGTTGTCGACGGCGAGCGCCTTCTCGATCAGGTAGCCGGTCAGGAACTCGAGGCCGCGCTCGTTGCCGTACTCCCAGGCGAGCCAGCCGTTGAACGAGAGCGCCAGGGCGACCCACACGACGGACCAGCCGAGCGCCTCCCGGAAGGTCACGACGTGCGCGTCGCGGTGGAACACGCCGAGGTCGAGGGCGAGCAGCCCGATGACCGCGGCGATGAAGCCGAGCCAGAGGCCGGGCGAGCCGATCGTCGTCAGTTCCACGTGCCGTCTCCCTTCAGGCGGCGAGCCGGCGGCCCGCGAGGGCCTCGAGCCGCGCGATGCGCTCCTCGGTCGACGGATGCGTCGAGAAGAGCCGGCTCATGCGGTTCGCGCCGGCGAACGGATTCACGATGAAGAGGCTCGCGGTCGCCGGCCGCGCCGTCGCGGGCGCCACCACCTGCGCCGCGGTCTCGAGACGCGCGAGGGCGTTGGCGAGGCCCATCGGGTCGCCCGCGATGCGCGCACCCGTCTCGTCGGCGAGGAACTCGCGCGAGCGCGAGATGCCGAGCTGGATCAGCGTCGCGGCGACCGGCGCGACGAGCAGCATCGCGAGGCTCGCCAGCGGCGACGGCGCGTCCTCGTCGTTCTGTGACGACGCCCCGAAGAGGCCGGCGAGCTGCGCCATCCACGTGATCGCGCCGGCGACGCACGCGGCGATCGTCGACACGAGGACGTCGCGGTTGCGGATGTGCGCCAGCTCGTGCGCGATCACGCCGCGCACCTCGCGCGGCGACAGTGACCGGAGCAGGCCCTCGGTGACGGCGACGACGCCGTGCGCGGGGTCGCGGCCGGTGGCGAACGCGTTCGGCTGCAGGTCGTCGATCAGGTAGAGCTTCGGCACCGGGATCTCGGCGCGCGCGGAGAGGTCTGCCACCGTCCGGTACAGCTCGGGCGCCGACGACGGATCGAGCTCCCGCGCCCCATGCATGCGCAGCACCAGTCGGTCGGAGAAGAAGTAGGCGCCGACGTTCATGCCGATCGCCAGCAGCAGCACGATGGGCATCGCCCCCGGCGCCAAGCGGTCGCCGGCGACGACCAGCAGGGCCGTCAGCCCGCCGAGCAGCGCGAAGGTCTTCAGGTGATTCGTCATGCCCCACGTGGATACGTGCGCGGCACACGACGATCAAAGAGATAGTTTACGCCGAACCCTTCGGTTTGACCGAAGTGAAACTCAGTGCACCTCGCCGCCGCCCGCGACGGTGAGCGTGGTCCCGGTGACGTTCTCCGCGCGGCAGAGGTAGACGCACGCGTCGGCGATCTCCTCCGGCGTCTGCTCGCGCTTCAGGAACGTCTGGCGCTGGATGTACTCGGCGAAGACGCGCTCCTCGGGGATGTCGAGCATGCCGGCGAGGACGGGGTTCAGCACCTGCGTCCACATCGCCGTCTGGATGTACCCGGGGCAGAGCGCGTTCACGGCGACGTTCATCGGACCGAGCTCCTCGGCGAGCGACTGCGTCAGCGAGATCACCGCCGCCTTCGACGCGCAGTAGGCCGACAGCCCGCCGCGTCCGGTCTTCCCGGCCACGGAGGCGACGTTGACGATGCGGCCGCCGTTGCGCGTGAGCATCGGGATCGCCGCCTGGCAGCAGAGGAACACGCCCTTCACGTTGACGTCGAAGACGCGGTCCCACGCCATCTCGCTCATCGTCGCGACGGGCGCTGCCGCGATGATGCCGGCGTTGGCGACCAGGATGTCGAGCCCGCCGAGCGTGCGCTCGACCTCGGTCATCAGCGCGGTCACCTGCGCGGCGTCGGTGACGTCGGCGGGGATCGCGCTGCTCCGCCGCCCGAGCTTCCGGACCGCGCCCGCCGTCACCGCGAGATCGGTGTCGGAGCCGAGCAGGTACGGCGTGACACCGTCGCCGTCGCGCCCGAGGTCCGAGACGGCGACGTCGCAGCCGGCCTCGGCGAGGGCGACCGCGATGGCGCGTCCCAGCCCGCGCGCGGCGCCGGTGACCAGCGCCACCTTGCCGTCCAGGTTCATGTCACCGGATCGCGTCGCAGCCGGTGATGTCGCGGCCGACGATGAGCGTGTGCATGTCCCACGTCCCCTCGTACGTGTTCACCGTCTCGAGATTCATCATGTGGCGGATGACGGGGTACTCGTTGACGATGCCGCTGGCACCCAGCACGTCACGCGCCAGGCGGGCGATCTCGAGCGCGTGGCCGACGTTGTTCCGCTTCGCGAGCGACACCTGCTCCGGCCGCGCGCGGTCCTCGTCCTTGAGCCGCCCGAGCCGCCACGCGATGAGCTGCGCCTTCGTGATCTCGTTCACCATGTGCACGAGCTTCGCCTGCACCAGCTGGAACGACGCGAGCGGCTTATCGAACTGCGTGCGCGTCTGCGCGTAGCGGAGCGCCGTCAGATAGCACGTCCGCGCCGCGCCGATGGCGCCCCACACGATGCCGTAGCGCGCCTGGTTGAGACACGAGAACGGGCCGCCCAGGCCGCGCGCCTCCGGCAGGACGTTCTCGGCGGGGATGCGGACGTCTTCCAGCACCAGCTCGGACGTGATCGACGCGCGCAACGAGAACTTGCCCTTGATGTCCGGCGCCGAGAAGCCCGGCGTGCCGCGCTCGACGAGGAAGCCGCGGATCGTGTCGCCCTCCTTCGCCCACACGGTCGCGACGTCGGCGATCGAGCCGTTCGTGATCCAGCGCTTCGTGCCGTTCAGGACGTAGTGGTTGCCGTCCTTGCGCGCCTTCGTCTCCATGCCGCCGGGATCGGAGCCGTGATCGGGCTCCGTCAGGCCGAAGCACCCGATCGCGCGGCCCGCGGCCATCTCGGGCAGCCAGCGCTTCTTCTGCTCCTCGGTACCCCAGCGCCAGATGCTGTACATCGCCAGCGAGCCCTGTACCGACGCCATCGAGCGCAGCCCGGAGTCGCATGCCTCGAGCTCCTGGCAGATGAGACCGTAGGCGACGGCCGACAGGCCCGCGCAGCCATATCCCTTCAGATGCGCGCCGAAGAAGCCGAGCTCGCCGAGCCGCGGGATGAGCTGCTTCGGAAAGGTCTCCTTGCTGTGCGCGTCCTCGATGATCGGATTCGCCTCGCGCTCGACGAAGCTGCGCGCCGTCGCGACGATCATGCGCTCCTCGTCGGTGAGGAGCTCCGAGATCCCGTAGTAGTCGACGTCGCCCGCGCTGATCATTCGCGTTTCCTCCGGCGCCGGGGTTGGAAGACCGCGAGTCCGCTGGTATGAGGAGCGCTCACGTTCGTTTCCCGACGCATTAGCCGATGCATTTGGAGACCCTGAAGGTGTTCTGCGACGTCGTGGAGACACGTAGCTTCTCCACCGCCGCGTCGCAGAACTTTGTCACGCAGTCGGCCGTGAGCCAACAGGTCCGGATGCTGGAGGAGCGCTACGGCCGGCGGCTCCTCGAGCGCTCGCGCGGCAACGTCCAGGTCACCCCGGCCGGCGAGATCCTCTACCAGGCCAGCAAGGAGATCGTGCAGCAGTACCAGGCCATGGAGGCACGCCTGGCCGCCGCCGCCGAGGTGGTGAACGGCACGGTCCGCGTGGCCACGGTGCACTCGATCGGTCTCTACGAGCTGTCCGGTCCGCTGAAGACCTACCTCACCGAGTACCCGGCCGTGCACGTCCACCTGGAGTACAGCCGCTCGAACAAGATCTACGAGGACGCGTCGCGCGGGAAGATCGACTTCGGGATCGTCGCGTATCCCGGCCGGCGTCCGGGCATCACCGTGCTGCCGTTCCGCCAGGACCGCCTCGTGCTGGTCGTCCCGCCGACGCACAAGCTCGCGCGCAATCGCCAGGTGTCGCTGGCGAAATTGTCCGGCGAGCCCCTCGTGGGGTACGAGCGCGACATCCCGACGCGCAAGGAGACCGACCGCATGCTGCGGCGCTACGGCGTCGACGTGAAGTACGTGATGGAGCTCGACAACATCGAGACCATCAAACGCGTCGTCGAGATCGGCCGCGGCATCGCGATCCTCCCCGAGCCCGCCGTGCGACAGGAGGTGAAGGCCAAGACGCTCACCGTCGTCCAGCTGTCCGACGAGGTCTTCTTGCGCCCGCTCGGCATCATCCACCGCCAGGGCAAGCACTTCTCCCCGGCCGCCGAGCGCTTCATCGAGTTCCTCCGCAGCTCATGACGGCTCGCCGCGCGGCCCTGCTCCTGCTCGTCCTCGTCGCCGCGGGCTGCGGCGCCGGCGGCCCGCGTGCGAGCGGCGAGCGCGGCGGCGGCGCCTGCATGCGGCTCGAGTCGGAGCGTGTCGTCCGCGGCGAGGTGCTGTGCGAGGACGTGTGGACGTGCTTCCGCCCGCCGAACGGCCTCCTCGACCGCGTCGGCATGCGACGGCTCGCGCCGTGCGGCGAGGTCGGCGGGCCCATCGTCCTCTACCTGCCGGGCATGCACCAGAACGCCGAGTTCATCGGCAACGACGCCAGCCACGACCTGCGCCTGTACCTCGCGCAGGCCGGCGTGCGGACGTGGAGCCTCGACTGGCGGACGCACGCGGTCCCCCCGGACGCGAACGCCGAGCAGCTCGCCGCCGCGGCGCGCTGGAACGCCGACACGTTCATCGACGACGCCGCCTGGGCGGTCGAGTTCGTGCGCGGCGCCGAGCGCGGTCCCATCTACGTCGCCGCGTTCAGCTACGGCACGAGCGTCGCCTACGCGCTCGCGTCGCGAGGCGAGCCGCTCGCCGGCCTCGTGATCATCGACGGTGCGCCGAGCGACGGCCGCGCACCCGCCGGCGACGCCGCGATGATCGACGTCGGCGGCAGCCGCCTGCCCTGGCCGCAGCGCGAGCAGCTGCTGCGCACGGTCGTCCTGAGCCCGAGCAACCCGTCGCCCGTGGCGGGCTACCGGACCGCCGGAGCCGCCCTCGGCGACATCCTCTTCACCTCGCCGTCGTTCGGGGGGAACGGCGCGCTGACCGCCGCCCGCGACGGCGTGTCGGACATCCACGACGTCGCGCTGCTGCTGTCCTCGTACGACCGCTGGTGGCCGCGGGCGGCGCTGGGCGGCCGGACGCCGTCGCCGCGGGCAGTCCCGGTGCTCGCCTTCGCCGCGGGCAACATGGGCCCGGCATGGGTGGAGCGGGTCCGCGCGGGCGCCCAGGCCTACGGCGGCGAGCGGGCGTCGGTGAAGGAGGTGCCGCTGCACGGCCACCTCGACCTCCTGGTCGGCCGACTGGCGGTCACCGAGGTGTTCGAGCCCGTCCGGCGATGGGTTTCCACGGCGCGTTGAGCGCCGTCCGGGTTGACTGCGGCACGACCCCCCGGATACTCGGCCGCTATGCAGAAGCTCCGCGTCGCCGTGGTCGGTGCCACGGGCATCGCCGGCCAACAGGCCCTGGTCTCCCTCGCGAACCATCCGTGGTTCACGGTGACCACCCTGGCGGCGTCGGCGCGGACCGCCGGCAAGCCCTACGCGGAGGCCATCCGCGACAAGAACGGCGCGCGCCTCTGGTGGTGCGCCGAGGAGCCGCCGGCCGAGTTCCTCGACCTCGTCGTCCAGGACGCCTCGAAGCTCGATCCGGGCTCGGTCGACCTGATCTTCACGCTCATCGAAGCCGACGCCGCCCGCGAGCTCGAGCCGAAGTACGCGGCGGTCGTCCCGGTGCTGAGCAGCGCGTCGGCGTTCCGCTACGAGGACGACGTCCCGATCCTCGTGCCCGGCGTGAACATGGTGAGCCACTTCCCGCTCGTCGCGCACCAGCGGAAGCAGCGCGGCTGGAAGGGCTTCGTCCTGCCGCAGTCGAACTGCACGACGGTCGGCATCGTCGTCTCGCTGAAGCCGCTCGCGGACGCGTTCGGCATCAAACGCGTCCTGACGACGACCATGCAGGCGCTCTCCGGCGCGGGTCGCGCCGGCGGCGTGCTGGCGCTCGACATGGTCGACAACTTCGTCCCCTACATCCCGAAGGAAGAGGAGAAGGTGGCGAAGGAGACGGGCAAGATCCTCGGCCGCCTGGTCGAGGGCGGCATCGAGTCGCACCCGGTCGCCGTCGGCGCCACCTGCACGCGCGCGAACATCCTCGAAGGCCACACGGCGTCGGTGACGGTCGAGACCGAGAAGCCCTGCACCCCCGAGGCGGCGGCGGAGGCGATGCGGGCCTTCCGCGGCGACTACGGCGGCATGGACCTGCCGTCGGCGCCGTCCCGGCCCGTCGTGGTGCTCGACGATCCGTTCCGCCCGCAGCCGCGGCTCGACCGCGACACCGAGGGCGGCATGGCGACGAGCGTCGGTCGGCTGCGCGCCGAGCCCGCCCTGCCCAACGCGATCAAGTACGTCGCGCTGTCGCACAACACGCGGATGGGCGCGGCGAAGGGCCTCGTGCTGGTCGGCGAATACCTGCATCAGGCCGGCCTGCTGAAGTAACGTCGTCGCCGCGACGGCATCGGAGGTCGCATGGAGATCCGTCGTGCGACGTCCGCCGACCGCGACGCGGTCCTGACGCTGCTGCGCGCGCAGTTCGAGGAGCACGAGATCGCGGCCGACGTCCTGCCGCCCGCGATCGACGGCCTCCTCGCGGACCCTGCGCGCGGCGAGCTGTTCCTCGCGATCGACGCCGGCACGGCGGTCGGCATCGCGGCGCTGCTCTACCTGTGGACGCTCGAGCACGGCGGGCCGGCGGCCTGGCTCGACGAGCTCTACGTCGTGCCGGAGCGCCGCAACGCGGGCGTCGGCAAGCGACTCCTCGATACCGCGCTCGCAGCGGCGCGCGTACACGGCGCACGCGCCGTCGATCTCGAGGTCGACGCCGACCACCAGCGCGCGGCGCATCTGTATCAGCGCGCCGGCTTCCGTCCTCACCGGCGCGCGCGCTGGTTCCGTCCGTTGCCCTGACGCGAGCGGCAGACGACGGCGACCGGGCACGCGTCGCAGCGCGGCGTGCGCGCCACGCAGATCGTCGCGCCGAGATCCATCAGCGCCTGGTTCCAGTCCGACGACCGCCGCGGCGGCACGAGGCGCTCGGCGAGCGCCCAGATGCGCTTGTCGCGCTCCGCCGACTTCTTCGCGCCGCGCACGCGGAACACGCGACCGAGCACGCGGTCGATGTTCGTGTCGACGGTCGCGACGTCGGCGCCGAACGCGAGGCTCGCCACCGCCGCCGCGGTGTAGCGGCCGATGCCGGGCAACCGTCGCAGCGCGTCCGGCTCGCGCGGGAAGATGCCGTCGTGCTGGCCAACGATCTGACGCGCCGCGGCCTGCAGATTGCGGGCTCGGGCGTAGTACCCGAGCCCCGCCCAGCTCTCGCGCACCGCCTCCGCCGGTGCGGCGGCGAGATCTTCGAGGGTGGGATAACTGCCGAGAAAGCGGCGGAAATAGTCCTCGACGCGCGCAACCTGCGTCTGTTGGAGCATGATCTCGGACACCAGCACGGCGTACGGATCCGTCGCGCCCCGCCAGGGAAGGTCGCGGCGATGCCGCCCGTACCAGCGCAGCAGGCGGCGGCGAAAATTGACAGCCGGCTCCGAGAGCGCACGGCGTCTGCGCTCCCGACTCGATCGGCGAGCGGTTACAATCCCAGCCATCGATGGGGTGGCTCCGACAACGGCTCTACGATTCGGCGGCACGCGCCCTGACGAAGCCGCGCGGCGACTACCCCCTGCTCATGCAGAACGACCTCGGCGCGCTGCGCTCGGTGGTCCACAAGGGCGACGTCGTCCTCGTCGACGGCGACCAGCGCGTCAGCGAGGTCATCAAGTACCTGACGCAGAGCTCGTGGTCGCACTCGGCGATCTACGTCGGCGACGAGCTGTGGCGTCGCTTCCCGGAGCGCCGGCCGGAGCTGACGGCGAAGTTCGGCGCCGACGCGCAGCACCTCATGATCGAGGCGTTGATGGAGAGCGGCGTCATCGCCTCGCCGCTCTCCAAGTACGTGTCGCACAACATCCGCGTGTGTCGTCCCCGCGGGCTGCGTCCAGAGCACTGCCAGCGCGTCGTCGACGAGGTCATCGCCGAGATCGGCTTCCGCTACGACGTGAAGCACGTGCTCGACCTGGCCCGCTACTTCTTCCCGGTGAGCCTGATCCCGAAGCAGCTCCGCCGCGCGGCGCTCGACCTGGGCAGCGGCCTCACCACCCAGGTGATCTGCTCGAGCATGATCGCGCGCGCGTTCCACAACGTCGGCTTCCCGATCCTGCCGCAGGTGACGCCGAGCACCGAGCCCGTCGCGCCCCGACGCTGGCATCATTGGCTGCGCGCGCCGCGCGATCCCTACCCGCATCTCTTCCGTCGCGAGCGGCCGACCTGCGTCACGCCGCGGGACTTCGACCTGTCACCGTGGTTCGACGTCGTCAAGTGGAACGCCATCGAGACGCGGCAGTTCGATTACCGGCGCATCCGCTGGGGCTGAATTTTCTCCAAGACCATGCGCCGCCGTCGGGATACACCGGTGCCATGATGATCCCGACGATGCGCTACGACGACGCGGCGCGCATGATCGACTGGCTCTGCGAAGCGTTCGGCTTCGAGCGGCGGTTCGTCGTGCCGGGCGACGACGGTACGATCGCCCACGCGCAGCTGTCCAACGCCCGCGGCATGGTCATGTGCGGCACGGCGCGCGACGACGAGTGGGGCACGTTCGTCAAGACGGCGCGCCAGCTCGGCGGCAGCAGCGGCAGCGTCTACGTCGTCGTACAGGACGTCGACGCGCACCACGCGCGCGCGAAGGCCGCCGGGGCGGAAATCCTGTACGGGCCGCGCGATACCGACTACGGCTCGCGCGAGTACGCCGCCCGCGACCCCGAGGGCCAGCTGTGGAGCTTCGGCACCTACGATCCGTGGAAGCAATGACGTGACGCATCCGATCAAGCTGCCGCGCACCAAGGCCGACGCACGCGCGATCGAGCGGCTACGGAAGATCTGCCTGGCGCTCCCCGACGCCACCGAGAAGCTGGCGTGGGGCGAGCCGACGTGGCGCGCCGGCAAGATCTTCGCGCAGATGGACACGCACCATCACGGCGCCGATCACGTCGCCGTGTGGCTGCCGGCGGCGTTCGGCGTCCAGGAGGCGCTGGTCGCCGCGCATCCGGCCGTGTTCTTCGTGCCGCCGTACGTCGGCGTGAAGGGATGGATCGGCGTCCGGATCGACCGCTCCCCCGACTGGAAGGCGATCGCGCAGCTGGTCGAGGATGCGTACCGGCTCGTGGCGTCGCCGAAGATGCTCGCGAAGCTCGACGCCCGCTAGCCCGCGTTGCTCTCCGCATGGGCAGCGGGCTGCCGACCACGGTCGCAGGGCGCACGCGCTCGGTCGTCGCGCGCGCGATCGGCGGTCGCCGTCCGCTGGCATCGACGTTGCTCTGCGCCGGCATCCCACGCGCGCGGGTTGGCGGACCCCTCACGAGTGAAGGAGACCGGAATGGCAGAGTACACCAACGCGACCGCGCTGGCGCTCGCGCGTCAGCTGGGACCGCTCTGGGGACTCGCAGAGCATCAGCTGCCGACGACCGTGTTCGCCGGCGTGCTGAACGGGCTCATGGAATGCGAGGCGATCCTCGCCGCGATGCCCCAGGCGGAGCAGCCGGCGCCCATCACGCAGCTCGTCCCGGACTGGCTGCCATGAGCGCCGTCGAAGGCCTCACCAGACGCAACCTGCTGCGCGGCGCCGCGACGGCGGCGGCGCTGGCACCGGCACTGTCGGCGGTCCGGGCCCACGCGGCCGAGCCCTTCGGCTCGGCCGCGGCGATCCCCGACGTGCCGCTCTACGACCTCGAGGTCTGGCAGGCGGCCGACCTGATCCGACGCAAGAAGCTCTCGCCGGTCGAGCTCGCGGCGGCGTTCATCGCGCGCATCGCCGCCACCGAGCCGGACATCGGGACGTTCGCCAACCTGTATCCCGAAGACGAGATCATGGCGCAGGCGACGCAGGCCGCGAACGAGATCGCGCGCGGCCGCTACCGCGGGCCACTGCACGGCATCCCGATCGGCCTGAAGGACATCTACTTCACGAAGGGCAAGGTGACGGAGGGCAACTCGAACCTCTACACGGGCTTCGTGCCGCCGTTCGACGCGACGTCGGTCGTGCGCCTGAAGGAGGCGGGCGTCGTGATCGTCGGGAAGACCGGCACGAGCGAGCTCGCGACGGCGGCCGGCTGGCCGGCGAAGAACCCGTGGGACTTCGCACGCCAGGCCGGCGGCTCGAGCACCGGTTCGGCGACGGGCATGGCCGCGTCGCAGTTCATGGTCGGCATGGGCACCTGCACGGGCGGATCGATCCGCGGTCCGGCGGCGAACTGCGGCCTCACCGGCTTCAAACCGACCTACGGCACCATCAGCCTGCATGGCATCTTTCCGCTCGCGTGGTCGATGGATCATCCGGGCCCACTCGTGCACAGCGCGCGGGACGCGGCGCTGGTCGTCGACGCGATCGGCGGCGAGGACCCGCTCGATCCGCACACGCGCAAGGTGAAGAAGTACGAGCTCACCCGCGCGCTCTTCTGGGACCCCAAGCCGAAGCCGCTGAAGCGCGTCGTCATCGGCGTACCCGCCGAGGACGACTTTCTGAGCGGCGTCCCGAGCGACGAGCAGCTCGCAGCGTTCGCCGAGGCCGTCGAGGTGTTCCGCTCGCTCGGCGCCACCATCAAGACGGTCAGCACCAAGGTGCTGTTCCCGGGGCTCACGAGCGTGAGCTCGTTCTACGACATCATCCGCAGCGCCGAAGTGGCCGCGTACCAGTACTACAACCTGATCACGCAGCCGCAGAACATGTCGGCCGCCTATCTCGCGCGGGTGTCGTCCGGCGTCCTGATGCCCGGCCACGCCTACATGCAGGCGCAGCGGGTGCGCCGGCTGTGGCGCGACGGCCTGCTCTCGGTGTTCGACGAGGTCGACGTGCTGATCCACTCGGCCGACAACATCGCCGGGCTGAGCGGCGGCGGGAACCCGCCCAACCCACGGCCGTCGAGCGGCAGCAAGACGAACCTCTGGAACCTGAGCGGGGCGCCGGCGGTCGCGATCCCGACGGGCTTCTCGTCGGCGGAGCACATGCCGCTGTCGATGCAGGTGGTGGGGACTCCCGGCAACGACGCGATGGTCCTGCGCGTCGCCGACGCGTTCCAGTGGGTGACGGACCACCACAAGGCGCGGCCGTCGCTGTGACGTTCGGGCGCGACGCGCGGCCAGCGCTTCGCGTCGACGCCCTCGCCGGCGGTCGACAGCGCCGTCATCTGTGCGGCGACGGCGATGTCCGCGATGCCGAACCGATCGAGCAGCGTGACGCCGTCGGGCCGCAGCTGGCGATCGAGCCAGTCGAGCACCGGCGGCAGCTCCTGCGTCAGCAGCTCGTGGACGCGCGCCTCGTCCGCCGGCTGGCCGAGGACGTTCGGCTTGACGAACCGCTCGAGCACGATGCCGCCGGCGACGTCGAACAGCTTCGTGTCGGCGTACTCCTCGATGAAGAGGGCGCGCGCGAACGCCCGGTTGTCGGCCGGGTAGAGCGGCACCTCGGGATGCTCGCGCTCGAGGTACTGGCTGATGACGGACGAGTCGGGGATGCAGGTCCCGTCGTCGAGCTCGAGGATCGGGATCTTGCCGATCGGGTTCTTCGCCAGCAGCTCCGCGGTCTTGGGCACCGGGATCAGCGCGCGCTCCTCGAAGGGAATGCCCTTCTCGCGCAGGACCGCGTGGACCTTCCGGACGAACATGGACGGTCGGGCTCCGTGAACGATCATCATGGTGTGGCCTCCTCGGCCCCGTGACGAACGGGGAGCACCCGGATCGACACTTCGCCTACACGACGGGGCGGACCTCGACGGACCCGGTCCTGGCCGTCGGGATCTGCGCGGCGAGCTCGAGCGCGTGGTCGAGGTCGCGGCACTCGAGCAGGTAGAAGCCCGCGAGCTGCTCCTTCGTCTCGGCGAACGGCCCGTCGGTGCAGAGCGTCCTGCCGCCGCGGACCCGGACCGTGGTGGCCGTCGAGACGGGCCGGAGGCGCTGGGCGGCGAGCAGGATGCCGAGCTTCTCGACCTTCGCACGGAAGGCCATGTGCTCCGCCGCCAGCTCGTCGAACCCCGGGTCGCCGGGCCACAGGCCGTTCGCTTCCTCGTCGGTCAGGATCATCAGGTACTGCATCGGACCTCCTCCTCTGCCCCGGGGGACGAACGGCCGCCCCCGGAATCGACACTCTCCTGCGAGGATGCGCCTGCGTGCGCCCGCCCGCCACGCATGGCGGGCCACACGTCGCGCGTCGACCGCGTGACGCCGGCGGCGCACGGACGTCATCGCAGGCGACCGCGACCTCGGCGCGGCGGGCCTTCACCTCTGGTCCCCGCCTTGCTGCACGGACGCCATGCCCATCAGCCTGACGAGCGGCGTTCCCGCGCAGCGCGCACAGAACGCGCTCGCGCCAGCCACGGAGCGCGTCGGCCGCGCCCTGGAACGTCTCGCGTCCGGCCGGCGCCTCAACGCGGCCGTCGACGACGCCGCCGGCCTCGCGATCGCCGACCGGCTGTCGCGCGACCGCGCGGTGACGGCGCAGGCGGTGCGCAACGCCAGCGACGGCGTGTCCGCGCTGCGCATCGCGGAGGGCGCGCTGAAGCAGGTCGGCGCGATCACCGGCCGGATCGCCGAGCTGGCGACCCAGGCGGCGTCCGGCCTCGTCGACGACGCGCAGCGCGCGACCATCCAGCAGGAGGTGTCGCAGCTGCAGGCCGAGGTCGACCGGATCGCCGCGACGACCACCTTCAACGGCCGGCCGCTGCTCGACGGGCAGGCGACGACCGTGTTCGCCGGCATCGCCGCGGAGCCCGGCTCGGTGGTCACGCTGCCGGCGACCGACGTCTCGGCGGTTGCGCTCGGCCTCGACGCGATCGACGTATCGACGCAGGCCGGCGCGCAGGCGGCGTTCGCCGCGATCGAGGGAGCGGGCACGGAGCTGGCGGAGCGGCAGGCGTCGCTCGGCGCGACGGGCGCGCAGCTCGGCTCGGTCGTCGATCAGCTGCGCACGAGCGCGGAGCAGCTCGCCGGCGCCGAGTCGCGCATCCGCGACGCCGACGTCGCGGCGGAGACGGCGGAGCTCGCCGCCGCGTCCATCCGGCGGGAGCTCGGCGTCGCGGCCGCGGCGCAGTCGAACGTGTCGGCGCGCGACGCGCTCGCCTTACTGGGCTGAACCCTGGCAATCGCGACGGGGCCTTGGTAACGACGCCGCATGCGGTTCGTCGTCGCCGTCGCGGCTGTGCTCGCCGCCGTTCCCGCCCTCGCCGCCCAGTATCCGGGCTGGGGCGACACCGGCTGGGTCTACGCCAGCAAGCGCGACTGCTGCATCGGCGCCATCGCCATCGCGCAGGACTACAGCGCGCAAGCGTGCGTCGAGTCCGGCGGCCTGCCGCGGCCGACGACCGGCCAGCAGCGCGGCACCTGTCAGGCGCAGTGGATGCAGGACGGCGAGGGCAACATGCTGTTCCGCTGCTACGGCGAAGCCGCCGTGTGGTGCCGGTAGCCGATCAGGATCCGCCGAGCGCGCGCTCGAGCCGGGCCTCGAACCAGGTCGCCCAGCGGTCGGCCGCGGCGCGGACGTCGCCCCACGTGCTCAGCGCCACCCGGCGGCGACGGTCGACGCCCACCGCGTACACGGCGCCGGTGGTCGAGTCGCTCAGCTCGCCCTCGAGCGCGGCCGCGTCGACGAAGGCCTGCGTCGCCGGCGCGAGCGCGACGTCGTCGGCCGGGAGCTTCGTCGGCTGCACCTCGTAGGTGAAGACGTCGAGGATCGGATCGTCCTGCTTCGCCTGCGTGAGCCCGAGCCGCACGCGCAGGACGCGCGGGCCGGGCTCGTCGACCAGTTTGAACGACTCCTCGAGCCGCGCGTGGACGGCACGCTGGAGCGCGAACGCCAGGCTGGTCAGGTCGGCGGGCGGGATGTCGGCCAGCGACTGCTTGCCGCTGCGCCAGATCGTCACCGGCTCGAAGAGGATGGCGTCGTAGCCGTCGAGCTTCGCGTTCGGATCGCGGTAGACGAGCGTCGGCTGATCCGGTCCGCCGGGGACGAGGCGCGAGTAGTCGTCGAGGAAGCCGGACGTCTCCGCCGCGGACGCGGGTTTCGCGGGCGCCACCGGCGGCGGCGTGCGCTTCGCGCAGGCGACGGCCGTCAGCAACGCCGCAGCGACCACCGATGTCCGGAGTACCAACGTTCGCACCGGACGCGCATATCCGTTCGCGCCCGAGGCTGGCAAGCCACGACGACACGCCCGGATGGCGCGAACGGGCAAGCATGCGGCTGGGAAATGGGCGATGTCGCGTTCGGCGATGGCGAAGGACGTGCTCTCGAAGGACTACGGCGACAGCGTCTACCTCGACGACGAGGCCGGCGTCGTACAGGTCGTCATCCGGTCGGTGCTCGGCCTGTGGGAGGTCGTGAACGACCTCACCCGGCTGCGACCGCGTCGCTGGCGACGCTTCCGCGTGACAATCTTCGGTTCGGCGCGCGCCGTGCCGGGCACGCCGGTCTACGAGCAGGTCAAGCGCCTCGCGCGCGAGCTCTCGGCGATGGGTTGCGACATCGTGACCGGCGGCGGTCCCGGGCTGATGCAGGCTGCCAACGAGGGAGCGGCGGAGACGAGCACGACGGACCCGGACGCCTCCGTCGGCGTACGCATCCAATTGGCATTCGAGCAGCAGACGAACCGCTTCGTCGGACGCGAGTTCGTGCACCGGACGTTCTTCTCCCGGCTCCATCACTTCGTGCTGCTGTCGAACGCCTACGTCGTGGTGCCGGGCGGCATCGGCACGGCGCTCGAGACGTTGGTGATCTGGCAGCTCCTGCAGGTCCGTGGCGTCCTCGGCACGCCGCTCGTGATGGTGGGGCGCATGTGGCCCGAGCTGGTGGCGTGGGCACGGCGTCACATGGTCGGCACGCAACCCGACCTCGCGGATGCGGCCGACATGGACATCCCCCGTTGCGTCGACGACGTCGACGCCGCCATAGCCATCGTCCGCGAGTATCATGCGCGCTGGGTCGCGGAGCGCGCGACCGCACCCTGACGCGATCGACGACTTCCCACTACGACATGCGGAGACCAGTACGATGAAGCTTCAGCGCGTCATCAAGATCGCCGGCCAGCTCGCCGCCCCGTATCGGATCACCAACGGCAAGAAGTTCCGTCTGAAGGACGTCGACCCGGGCGACACCGGCGAGCTCAAGTCCGAGGACAAGCCGCGAGCGAAGGAGGCGCTGCAGGTCGGCGTCGACGCGCTCGCCGAGCTGCAGGACATGCTCTACGCGCAGGACCGCTGGGCGGTGCTGGCGATCTTCCAGGCGATGGACGCCGCCGGGAAGGACGGCGCGATCAAGCACGTCATGTCGGGCGTCAACCCGCAGGGCTGCGAGGTGTACTCGTTCAAGGGACCCAGCGCGAACGAGCTCGACCACGACTTCCTGTGGCGCACGCACCTGCGCGTGCCCGAGCGCGGCCGGATCGGCATCTTCAACCGCTCCTACTACGAGGACGTGCTGGTCGTCCGCGTGCATCCCGAGCTGCTCCAGCAGCAGAAGCTGCCGGCCGAGTGCATCGGCAAAGACGTTTGGGAGAACCGCTACGCCGACATCCGCAGCTTCGAGCGTTACCTCGCGCGCAACGGCATCGCTATCTGCAAGTTCTTCCTGCACGTCTCGCGCGACGAGCAGAAGCGCCGGTTCCTCGAGCGCCTCCAGCAGCCGGAGAAGAACTGGAAGTTCTCCGCCAACGACGTGCGCGAACGGCCGCACTGGAAGGACTACATGAGCGCCTACGAGGACGCGATCCGCGAGACCGCGACCGAGCACGCGCCCTGGTACGTCGTCCCCGCGGACAACAAGTGGTTCACCCGCGTCGTCGTGGCAGCGGCCCTGATCGACACGCTCGCCGGACTGAAGCTGCGCTATCCGCAGGTGGACGCCGCCAAGCGAAAGGAGCTGGCGGCGGCGCAGCGCGCGCTCTCCGGGGGCGAGTGACTCGTGGCGACGGCGACGGGCTGGCTCCGCGACTATCGCCCGTCGTGGCTCGCGGCCGACGCCGTCGCCGGCATCACGCTCGCGGCATACGCGGTGCCGCAGGCGCTCGCCTACGCGACGCTCGCCGGGCTGCCGCCGGTCGTCGGCATCTACGGCTATCTGCTCGGCGGGCTGGGCTACGCGTTCCTCGGCTCGTCGCGACATCTGGCCGTGGGGCCGACGTCGGCCGTCGCGCTGATGGTGGGCGTCACCGTCGCGCCGATGGCGGCGGGCGATCCGGCGCGCTGGGCCGCCATCGCCGCGCTCGTGGCGCTGCTGGTCTCCCTGCTCGCGTTGGTCGCGTGGGCGCTGCGGCTCAGCACGCTGACGAGCTTCGTCAGCGACACGATCCTCGTCGGCTTCAAGGCGGGCGCCGGCATCAGCATCGCCGCGACGCAGCTGCCGAGCGCGCTCGGCATTCCCGGCGGCGGCGACCATTTTCTCGGTCGGCTCGCGCACGTCGCGCGGCACCTGGGCGACGCGGACCCCACGACCCTGGCCGTCACGCTCGCGGCGCTCGGCCTGCTGGTCCTCGGCGATCGGCTCTTGCCGGGACGGCCGGCGGCGCTCGCGGTCGTCGTCCTGTCGATCGTGGTGACGACCGTCCTCGGCCTCGCCCAGGAGGGGCTCGCCACCGTCGGCGCGATCACGCCCGGGCTGCCGACGTTCGCGCTCCCCGGTGTCCGGCCGGCCGACGTCGACGGCGTCGTCCCGCTCGCGGCCGCGTGCCTGCTGCTCGGCTACGTGGAGAGCGTCTCGGCGGCGCGCGCCATCGCCGCGCGGCACGGCTACGAGGTCGACGCGCGGCAGGAGCTGCTCGGGATGGCCGGCGCGAACCTTTTCGTCGGCTTCGGCCAGGGCTTCCCGGTGGCCGGCGGGCTCTCGCAGTCGGCCGTCAACGAGAAGGCGGGCGCGCGGTCGCCGCTGGCGCTCGTGATGGCGTCCGCGACGCTGGCCGCGTGCCTCCTCTTCCTGACCGGCCTCCTGCAGAACCTGCCGAAGGCGGTGCTCGCCGCGATCGTGTTCGTCGCCGTCGCGGGGCTGATCGACGTGCGGGAGATCGCGCGGCTCCGTCGTGTCAGCCGCCTCGAGTTTCGCGTCGCGCTGGTCGCGCTGGTGAGCGTGCTGCTCATGGGCGTGCTGCGCGGCGTGCTGGTCGCGGTGATCGTGTCGATCCTGCTGCTGCTCCGCCGGACGGCCTTCCCGCACGTCGCGGTCCTGGGCCGCATCCCGGGGACGACGCGCTGGTCCGACCTCGCGCGCCACCCGGACAACGTGCGGGCGCCCGGCGTGCTCGCGTTCCGCGTGGAGGCGTCGGTGCTCTACTTCAATGCCGAGCACGTGCTCCACGAGATGCTCCACCGGATCGACCTGGAGCCGGACGGCGTCGGGCTGGTCGTTCTCGACCTGTCGACGTCGCCCTACGTCGACATCGCCGGCGCACGCATGCTGAAGCGGCTCGCGGCCGAGCTGTCGGCCCGCCGGGCGACGCTGCGGATCGCGGAAGCGCACGCGACGGTGCGCGACCTCCTGCGCGCGGAGGGGCTCGACGACGTCGTCGGCCCGATCTCGCGCACCGCCACGGTCGACGAGGCGATCGCGTCGTTCCGGACCGCGGCCGGCTGACGTCAGGAGACGTCGGCGTGCGCGGCCGCGGGCGGCGTCTCGGACGGCGTCGACTTCGTCGCCGCCTTCCTGTCGGTGCGACCGCGGATCACTTCGTAGAACACCGGCGTGAAGAAGATGCCGAAGATCGTCACGCCGACCATGCCGGAGAATACCGCGATGCCGAGCGCGAAGCGCATCTCGGCGCCGGCGCCGTGCGCGCGCACGAGCGGCAGCACGCCGAGGATGAACGCGAACGACGTCATCAGGATCGGACGCAGTCGGGTCTTCGACGCCGTCACGATGGCCTCGAAGCGCGGCATGCCCTCGTCCTGGAGCTGCTTCGCGAACTCGACGATCAGGATGGCGTTCTTCGCCGCGAGACCGATCAGCACGACGAGACCGATCTGCGTGAAGATGTTGTTGTCGGAGCCGACGGCCCACACGCCGGCGATCGCGGCAAGCAGGCACATCGGGACGATCAGGATGATCGCTCCCGGGAGCGACCAGCTCTCGTACTGCGCGGCGAGCACCATGAACACCAGGATGGCCCCGAGGATGAACACGAACACCGCCGTGTTGCCGGCGAGGATCTGCTGCAGCGTGAGCTCCGTCCACTCGTAGCTCATCGTCGGCGGCAGCTCCGTCCCGGCGAGCGTCTGCATCGTGGTGATGGCCTGCCCGGAGCTGACGCCGGGCGCCGTGCCGCCGGAGACCTCCGCCGACGGGAACATGTTGTACCGGTTCACGATCGCGGGTCCGGTGACGTCGCGCACGCGGACGAGCGTCGACAGCGGTACCATGGCGCCATCGCGGTTGCGCACCTTGAGACGTCCCACGTCGTCCGGATCGACGCGCGCGCCGGCGTCCGCCTGCACGTTCACCTGCCAGTTGCGGCCGAAGCGCGTGAAGTCGTTCGCGTAGGCCGAGCCCAGGTACACCTGCAGCGTCTGGAACACGTCGTCGAGCGACACGCCGAGCGCCTTCGCCTTCGCGCGGTCGACGTCGAGGTAGAGCTGCGGCTGGCCCGCGCGGTAGCTGCTGAACAGCCCGACGAGGCCGGGCTGCGCCGATGCCGCGGCCATCAGCGTCTCGACGGCACCCTGCAGCGCCGCGGGGCCTGCGTCGGCGCGGTCCTGTACCTGCAGCTTGAAGCCGCCGGTATTGCCGAGACCGTCGACGGGCGGGGCGCCGAACGCGACGACGATGGCATCCTGGACGTGGCGGAACTTCTCGCGCAGCTGCGCGGCGATGGACGACGCGGGCAGATGGTGCTCCACGCGCTGCGCGAAGTCCTCGAGGATGACGAACATGCCGCCGGCGTTGCCGATGTTGTTGCTGGTGAGGATCGAGTAGCCGGGCACGCGGATCGTGTGGGCGACGCCGGGGACGGCACGCACCATGTCGTCGATGCGCGTCATCACCTCTTCGGTCCGCTCCAGGCTGGCGCCGTCGGGCAGCATCGCGTTGACGACGAGGTAGCCCTTGTCCTGCTCCGGGATGAACCCGACCGGCACGCGGCTGAAGCCCACGTACGTCAGCACCATCAGCCCGGCGTAGGCGAACAGCACGACGCCGGTCGCCTTCACCATTCGCGCGACGACGCGTCCGTACGACTCGGCGAGGTTGTCGAAGAAGCGGTTGAAGGCGACGAAGAAGTCGAGCAGCAGGTGGTTCACCGGCCCGTTCAGGCGGTGGCCCAGATAGCCGCCCGCGACCGCGAGGGCGATGCGCACGGCCCAGCGCACGAGCGTCGAATCGCCGACCCACGGCAGGATCCGGCTCGTGATCATGAAGTCCACGAGGAGCGCGAACAGGCCGACGACCGCCGCGTGCGGGAGCGCCTCGTGGCGCCGCTCCCCCGGCTTGTGCGGCTTGATGAGCGTCACGGCGCGCGCCGGCGCCATCGTCATCGCGTTGATCGCGGAGATGATCGTCGACGCGGCGATCGTGAGCGCGAACTGGCGGTAGAACTCGCCGCTGATGCCCGCGATGAACGCCGTCGGGATGAACACCGAGCTCAGCACCAGCGTGATCGCGATGACCGGGCCGGTGATCTCGTCGAGCGCCTTGATGGTCGCCTCGCGCGGCGGCAGGCCCTTCGCCATCCAGCGCTCGACGTTCTCGACGACGACGATCGCGTCGTCGACGACGATGCCGATGGCGAGCACCAGGCCGAACAGCGACAGGTTGTTCAGCGAGAAGCCCATCATCGCCATCACGAAGAACGTGCCGATCAGCGAGACCGGCACGTCGATCATCGGCAGCAGCGTCGCGCGCCAGTCCTGCAGGAAGATCAGGACGACGAGGAAGACGAGGATGAACGCCTCGAAGAGCGTCTTGTAGACCTCGTGGATCGACTCGTCGACGAAGACCGTCGTGTCGTAGACGATCTTGTAGTCCATGCCCTCGGGGAAGCGCGTCTTGAGCCGCTCCATCTCGGCGCGCACCGCCTCGGCGGTGGCGAGCGCGTTCGCACCGGGCAGCTGGAAGACGGCCATCGTCACCGACGGCTTGCCGTCGAGGTAGCTGGCGACGTCGTAGTTCTTCGCGCCGAGCTCGATGCGGCCGACGTCGGACAGGTACGTGAGGTCGCCGCGCTCGCCCGTCTTCACGACGATGGCGCCGAACTGGTCGGGCTCGAGCAGGCGGCCCATCGTGTTGATCGTGTACTGGAAGTCGGTGCCGGTCGGCGCCGGCGGCTGGCCGATGCGGCCGGCGGCCACCTGCACGTTCTGCTCGCGCAGCGCCTTCAGGACGTCGCCCGCCGTCATGTTGCGCGACGCGAGCGCGTTCGGGTCGAGCCACACGCGCATGCTGTAGTCGCGCGCGCCGAGGAACGAGACGTCGCCGACGCCCTGGAGACGCGCGAGCGCGTCCTTCACCTGGATGGTGGCGTAGTTGCTGAGATAGAGCTGGTCGTAGCGGTCGTCGGGCGAGATCAGGTTCACGCAGAGCAGGATCATCGGCGACTTCTTCTTCACCGTGACGCCCTGGCGCTTCACCTCCTCGGGCAGCTTCGCCTCGGCGATCGCGACGCGGTTCTGCGTGAGCACCTGCGCGAAGTCGAGGTCGGTCCCGACGCGGAAGGTGACGTCGAGGTTCATCTGCCCGTCGTTCGTGCTCTTCGAGAGCATGTAGAGCATGTTCTCGACGCCGTTGACCTCCTGCTCGATCGGCGCCGCGACCGTCTCCGCCACGACGCCCGCGCTCGCGCCGGGATACGTCGCCGAGATCTGCACCGTCGGCGGCACGACCTCGGGGTACTGCGCGATGGGCAGCCCCTGCAGGGCGACGAGCCCGACGATGACGATGACGATCGACAGCACCGTCGCGAAGATCGGGCGGTCGACGAAGAAGCGGGCGAACATCGGCTAGGCTCCCGCCTTCACGTCCGGCCGCATCGGCACCTTCTGCGGCGCGACGGTCGCACCGGGGCGCGCGCGCTGGAGACCGTTCACGATGACCCAGTCCTCCGGCTTGATCCCCTCGAGCACCTCGCGCAGCCCGCCGTGCCTCGCGCCGAGCTTCACGGGCCGGTACTCGACGACGTTCTGGTCGTTCACGACGAGCAGGTATTTGCGGTCCTGGTCCGTGCCGACGGCGCGGTCGCTGACGAGGACGGCGTCGTGCATGGGCCCCACCGGCATGCGCACGCGGACGAACATCCCCGGCGCCAAAAGGGCACTCGGGTTCGGCACGACGGCGCGCACGCGGATCGTGCCCGTCGACGGATCGACCTGGTTGTCGACGAAGTCGAGCTTGCCCTTGTGCGGGAAGTCGTCCTCGTCGGCGACGGCCATCGCGACGGGGATGTCCGCGTCGGCGACGGCTTCCGGCCGGGTGACGCCGGCGACCGCGATCGCCGCCTTGCGTATCCGGAGGACCGCGCGCTCGTCGGCGTCGAAGAGGACCTGCATCGGATCGAGGCTGACGATCGTGGTGAGGATCGGCCCTCCCGACGCGGCGACGACGACGAGGTTGCCCGCCGTGATCTCCGCGCGACCGACGCGGCCCGAGATCGGCGCGGTCACCCGGGTGAACTCGAGGTCGAGCCGCGCGTTGTCGAGCTGCGCCAGCTTCGCCTTCAGGTCGCCCTCCGCCGAGCCGCGGTCCGCGATCGCCTTCTCGAGCTCGCGCGCGCTGGCCGCACCCGACGGCCGCAGGGCCTCGTTGCGTGCGACCTCGGACTGCGCGCGCGCGAGCTGCGCCCGCAGCCGCGCGACGTCGCCTTCCGCCCGCAGGACGGCCGCCTCGTACTCGCGCGGATCGATCTGGAAGAGCACGTCGCCGGCCTTCACGATCGCGCCCTCGTTGAACGCCACCTTCGTGATGTAGCCCGAGACCCGCGCGCGCACCTCGACGCTCTCGACGGCGACCGTGCGGCCGGTGAACTCGAGCATGTCCTGCACGGGCTCGACGACCGGCTGGCTCACCGACACCTCGGGCGGCGGCGGCGTGACGATGTCGTCCGATCCGCACGCCGCCAGCACGGCGAGCAGTACGGGCACGAGAGCTGCGATTCGCGTCACCACTGCGGCCTCCACCATCGCCAGCGCCACCAGCCGGTGTCCTGCTCGGTGCCTTCGCCGGCGTCATGGGCGACGTTGCGTCGCTCGCGATCCTCGAGAACGTCCCCCCATCGGGTACGCTCCGCCATCTGCTCGGCGGTCGCGTCGGAGACGATGGGGCTGTCGATCCACGGCTCCCAGCCGCCGCCGAGGCTCTTGTAGATCGTCACGAGCGTGAGCGCCGCCTGGCCACGGCTCCCGACGAGCAGGTCCTGCTGCTCGACGAGGAGCTGCTGGGCGACCAGCACCGTCGTGAAGTCGACGGCGCCCTCGACGTAGCGCTTGCCGACGAGGTCGACGACGCGCTGGGCCTCGCGGACGCTCTGCGCGAGCTTCGCGGTACGCTCGACGGCGCCGCGATGGTTCGCGACCGCGCTCTCGACGTCGGCCTGCGCGCGCAGGACGACCGCCGTATAGTCGTTGACGAGCGCCTGGTAGCGCGCGTCCTGCACGCGGACGTTGTTGGCGATGCGCCCGTAGTTCAGGATCGCCCAGCTGAACTGCGGCCCGCCGAACGCCTCGAAGCTGCGACCCTGGAAGAACTTTGCCGCGTCCTCGGCGTCGAGCGCGATGTTCCCGACCAGCGACAGCCGCGGCAGCAGGTCGGCCTTCGCGACGCCGATCTGCGCGCTCTGCGCCGCCAGCGTGCGCTCGACGCGGCGCACGTCGGGCCGGCGCCGCAGCAGGTCGGCCGGCAACCCGATCGCGATCTCGGCGGGCGGCGTGGGGATCGGCGCCGGCTCCTCGCCGACGAGCTGCTCGACCCGCTGCGGGGTGACACCGAGGAGCGCTGACAACGTCGCCGCCTGCTCCGCGATGCGCGCCTCGAAGGCGGGAATCTGCGCCTCCGTCGAGTAGAGCAGGGTCGCCGACTGCGCCGGGTCGACGTCGCTGACCGCGCCCTCGTCGGCGCGACGTAGCGCGATGTCATAGCTCTCGCGCTGGATCTTCGCGTTCGCCTCGGCGACGGCGATGCCCTCCTGCGCCGTGCGGATGCCGATGTAGTTGGCGGCGACCTCCGCGAGCAGGGAGACCAGGACGTCGTCGTAATCGGCGACGGCGGCCAGCACCTCCGCGTCGGCCGACTCGATGTCGCGCCGGAACCGGCCCCACAGATCGAGCTCCCAGGCGACGTCGAAGCCGGCGAGGAACTCGTCGAAGCTGCGCTCGGGCGGCGGGATCAGGGTGTTCTCGCTCGCGACGATGCGACGATAGCCGCCGAACGCGCGCTGCGTCTGCGGGAAGAGCGTCCCGATGGCGATACCACGCCGCGCCTGCGCCTCGAGGACCCGTACCCCGGCGGCCTGCAGGGTCGGATTGCCGTCCCACGCCTCGACGATCAGCGCCGCGAGCACGGGGTCGTCGAACGACTCCCACCAGCGGCCGATCGGCTCGGCGGCGGGGGCGATGCCCTGCGAGTCGCCCGCGACCCAGCCGTCGGCGACCGGTGCGTTCGGACGCTCGTAGTCCGGTCCGATCATCATGCAGCCCGACGCCCCGATCGCGATGACGGCCAGCAGGACGACGAGTCGGTCCACGCGAATCGGGCTCCTCACGTGGCGGTGATCTTCTGCGAGATGTCGATCGAAAACACCATGCCCGGGCCGGCTGAGGGGCGGACCCTAGCGACGACCCGGGCGCGCCGTCTTGCCATTTCGCGCCATCGTGCGACGTACCTGGTCACACGCCGCTCGGGCCCCGATGCGCGCTCCGAAACCGCATCGGCGTCTCACCCGTCCAGCGACGGAACGCGCGGGTGAAGTGGGCGTGGTCCGAGTAGCCGACGTCCAACGCCACGTCGACGATGCGCGCGTTGGTTTTCGCGAGCAGCGTCGCCGCCGTCGCCAGGCGGACCCGGTCGACGAGCGCCTCGTGGCTGACGCCGTCGGCGGCGAGCCGCCGCTGCAGCGTACGCGTGCTCGCGCCGAGGACGCTCGCCGTCTGCCGGATGCGCGGATAGCCCCGCCGCGACAGCGTCTCGACGACCTGCCCGACCGCCCCGACGAAGTCCTCCGCGGGCGCGGACGCGTGCCACGCCTCGATGCTGCGCAGCGGCAGCCGCTCCACCGCGGGCCGCGCACGCAGCGGCGCGGCGAGGATCGCGCGCGGAACGGCCACGGCGCTCGCCGTCCGTCCGAAGTCGACCCTCGCCGCGACGTCGCAGGCGACCGCGGTCTCGCCGGTCTGGAGCTCGACGTGCTCCGGCCGCCAGTCGGGACCGGCGCCGAGCCGGACGAGCTCGATCGCCAGCATCGTCAGGTAGTGCTCCGCCTGCGCCCAGCGCTCGTCGACCCGGCCCGCGAACGCATGGCACAGCGCCACGTCGGTGCCACGCGGCCGGAGCCACACGCGGCCGTGCGAGCTGAAGGCGCGATGATTGCGGACCAACGCGGCGAGCGCGTCGCCGACGGTGGGCGCCGTCGACACCATGCGACCGAACACCCCGAGCACATCGATCCCGCGCGCACGGCCCGCGCGGATCCCGATGCCCGCGATGCCTTCGCTCCGTGCCGCATGGTCCAGCAGGCGGATCGTGGCCGACGTCGGCAGCAGGCCCTCGGGGTCCCGCAACGCCCACTCCGGAAGCCCGACGGTCGCGAGCAGCCGCCGCGCCGGCGCACCGGTGCGCTCGAGGAACGTGACCGCCGGGGTCAGGAAGCACGCGCGTGTGAGGGCGATGTGCGGCATGGCTCAGAAGCCGAAGCGGCGGGTGAGCCGGAAGCCGACGATCGTCGCATCGTAGTCGTTGCCCTCCACGACGCCGCCGCAGTACTCCCAACATCGTACGCAATTCAAGATGCAGTGTCGGGTTCTGCATGGCAGTCAGCGCTCGCTGACCGGGTCAGATCGGCAGGTGGACGATCTCGAGCTTCAGTCCGTCGGGATCCGGGAAGAAGACGGCGTAGTATCCGCGCACGTAGTCGTACTCGCGCGGCGGATCGAGGAGCGTCACGCCGCGTGCGACGAGCTCGCGCGCGACCTCGTCCACCTGCTCCCGCGTCTCCGCCCAGAAGGCGATCTCGCACAGCCCGACGCGGTCCTTGTGGAAGGTGTCGGCGGCGAAGCGCGGGTCGGCCTGCTTGATCCAGAAGCTGCCGCGCGGTCCCATGAACCCGACGCTCCGGCCGTCGTCGAGCGTCCACACGGCGCCGTAGCCGAGCTTCGGGCACAGCCACTCGTAGAACGGCCGCGAGCGGGCGATGTCGTTCACGTTGACGATGATGTGATGGACGCCGCCCGCCATGACGCTACGCCTTGAACGGCGACGCGTAGCGGGCGCGGCTGCCGAGCTCCTCGGCGATCTCGAGGAGGCGGTTGTACTTCGCGGTGCGCTCCGAGCGCGCCGGGGCGCCGGTCTTGATCTGCCCGGCGTTCGTCGCGACGGCGAGATCGGCGATGAACGCGTCCTCGGTCTCGCCGGAGCGGTGCGACACGATGTTGCGGTAGCTCGCGCGCGCGGCGCGCGCCATCGTCGCGCGCGTCTCCGTGAGCGTGCCGATCTGGTTCACCTTGATGAGGATCGCATTCGCAAGCCCGTCGGCGATGCCCTGCGCGAGGATCTTCTCGTTCGTGCAGAACAGGTCGTCGCCGACGAGCTGCACCTTCTTGCCGAGCGCGTGGGTCAGCTTCTTCCAGCCGGCCCGGTCGTTCTCGCCCATCGCGTCCTCGATCGAGACGATGGGATAGTCGGCGCACCAGCGCTGCCACAGCGCCACCATGTCGTCCGACGAGACCCGTTTGCCGCCCGCCTTGTGGAACACGTAGCCGTTGCCGTCGGCGAGCTCGCTGGTCGCGGGGTCGAGCGCCAGCGCGACGTCGCGCCCCGGCTCGAGCCCGACGGCGCGGATCGCCTCGACGAGCAGATCGAGCGCCTGCTCGTGGCTCTCGAGCGCCGGCGCGAAGCCGCCCTCGTCGCCGACGGCCGTGTCGAGCTTGCGCTGGTGCAGCGTCGCCTTCAGCGCGTGGTACACCTCGACGCCCTGGCGGATCGCCTCGGGGAACGACGGCGCCCCGTGGGGCGCGATCATGAACTCCTGGAAGTCGAGGTTGTTGTCGGCGTGACGGCCGCCGTTGATGACGTTCATCAGCGGCACGGGGAGCAGCGTCGCGTCGTCGCCGCCGAGCGCGCGGTAGAGCGGCTTGCCCGCCGCCGTCGCGGCGGCCCGTGCGGTGGCCAGCGAGACGGCGAGCAACGCGTTCGCGCCGAGCTTCGCCTTGTTCTCGGTGCCGTCGAGCGAGAGCATCTTCGCGTCGACGAGGTTCTGGTCGGCCTCGAGCCCCTTCAGCGCGCCCGCGATCGTGCCGTTCACGTTGGCGACGGCCTTCGTGACCCCCTTGCCCGCGTAGCGCTTCTTGTCGCCGTCGCGCAGCTCGACCGCCTCGCGCTCGCCCGTCGAGGCGCCCGACGGCACCGCCGCCATACCGCGCGCGCCGCCCTGCAGCGTGACCTCGGCCTGGACGGTGGGGAAGCCGCGGGAATCGAGGATCTCGCGGGCGTGGACGTTCTCGATCGTGGGCATTGCCGTCTCCTTGCGGGGGCGTTAGGAGGTCGCCGGCGGCGTGCGGAGCACCACCACCCAGACCTCGGAGAGCAGGGGCATCACCGGAACGATGCGCTCGAGTCGGAGCCCAGCCGCAGCGGCCTCGTCGGCGAGCTGGCGCCGCGTGACGCGCGGGCTGCGCTTGGCCGAGCCGCCGAACGCGCGGCGCACCGCGCGCAGGAAGCTCTTCAGCGTGTACGGATGACAGAAGGTCGCGATCAGCGGTCCGCTCGTGACGCCGGCCATCGTCCGCATGACCCGCGGGCGCGCGTCGGGCGGCAGGTGCATCATGAAGCGGCTGCTCAGCACCGCGTCGATGGCGCCGTCGCGGAACGGCGGCCGCTCGATGTCGGCGCGCACGTGGCCGACGGCACGCGTGCGTTTGTGCGCGACCTCCAGCATGGCACGCGAGATGTCGGCACCCAGCACCCGGAAGCCGCTTCTGTTGAGGAACCCGGCCATGATGCCCGTGCCGCACGGCGCGTCGAGCACCAGGCCGTTCGCCGGCACGTCGGCGAACGCGCGAGCGAGCGCGCGCTCGAGCATGCGGAGATTGAGACGACGCGTGAAGCTGCCGTAGCGGCGGCGCTCGTAGCGCTCGGCGTCGAACTCACGGTATCCCCATCGCGCGTCGTAGTCCGCGGCGGCGGGCTCGGCCATCCCGTCGGGATATCATCCCGGGCGGGGGGTCAGTCCAGCGCAACACGGGGCGCAGGCGGCTCCGTATGACGGGTCGACGCGAGGCGCTCTTCGTCACCACCGCATGCCTCGTCCTGTTCCTCACCGGGGCGGCCGACCTGCCCTTCTACACCCGCGGCGAGCCGCGCGAGGGGCTCGTCGTGCGCGAGATGCGCGGCACCGGCGCCTGGCTGGTGCCATCGCGTCCCGACGGCGAGCTCGCGCGAAAGCCGCCGCTCTTCTACTGGCTCGCGGCCACCGCG
This sequence comes from uncultured Binatia bacterium (SeqCode), assembly GCA_964432595.1. Classification (GTDB taxonomy): domain Bacteria; phylum Desulfobacterota; class Binatia; order DP-6; family DP-6; genus DASYLJ01. The sequence goes on from CAYSOF010000001.1 coordinate 83,579, forward strand.
ACGTCGATCCTGCCCGAGCGGCCCGAGCTCGCGATGCGGCTGCCGTCGGCGCTCGCGGGCACGGGCGGCGTGCTCGCGACCTGGGCCGTCGCGCGGCAGCTGCTCGGGCCGGCGGCGGCGCTGCCGTCGGCCCTGCTGCTCGCGACCAGCTTCGAGTGGACGCGCGCGGCGGGCGCCGCCCGCGTCGACATGGCGCTCACCGTCGGACTGACGTTGCTCCTGGCCGCCTGGACCGCGATCCTCGTGCAGCCGCGACGCGGCCTCCTCGCGATCGCGACCGTCGGCGCCGCCACGGCGACCCTGGCGAAGGGCCCGGTGGCGCTGGTGCTGCCCGGGCTGGTCGTGACGGCGCTGGCCGCGCTGCGACGCGACCCGTCGCTGCTGCGACGGCTCGGCGTCGTGCCGGTGCTGGGCATCGCCGGCGCGGTCGCGGCGCTCTGGTACGTCGCCGCGTTCGCGCAGCACGGGTGGGCCTTCATCGACGTCGTCGCGCGCGAGAACTGGCAGCGGTTCGTCGACAGCGACGAGGCCGACACCGGGCACTCGCACGGCGTCTTCTACCTGCCGCTCGTCGGCCTGGTCGGGCTGCTGCCGTGGACGCCGCTGCTGCCGTTCCTGCTGGCGCGCGACCGCGTGCGCTCGCTCGCGACGACGTTCCTGGCGACGTGGATCGTCGTCCTGCTGGCGTTCTTCTCGCTCGCCGACTCGAAGCGCAGCGTCTACCTGCTGCCGCTGTTCCCGGCCGTCGCGCTGCTCGTCGTCGCGGGCACCGCATCGGGGTCGGACGATCGGTGGACGCGCGCGGCGCGCGTCCTGAGCACGCTCTACGCGCCGGCGCTGACGCTGCTGGCGCTGGCCGCGGGCGCGCTGTCGCTCGGCATCGACGTCGCGGCACTGCTGCGCCCGCTGCTGAAGCAGCGCGACGCGATCGGCGCCGAGGCCGTCGTCGGCGCGATGCGTGCCGCCGGACCCGTCATCGCCCTGCTCGCGCTGGCGACCCTCGGCGCCGTGCCGTTCGTCGCCGAGGCGCGCAAGCGCGGCGACTGGCATCGGCTGGTCATCATCGTCGCCGCACTGTGGATCGCCTGGACCGCGACGTTCAACGCGCTGGTCCACCCGCAGATCGCCGCCACGCGCAGCCTGCGCGCGTTCATGCAGCGTATCGACCGCGTGCTCCCCGGCGACGCGACGCTGTACGCGTTCTTCCCGCCCGATCCCGGCCTGCGCTACTACGCACCACGCCCGCTCGCCGCGCTGTCGACGTCCGATCCGGCGACGTCGCGTCACCTGCTCGTCTGGCAGGACGAATGGCGCCGCTGGCGGGACGCCGCCGGCAATGTGCTGCCGCCGGTCGCCGTCAGCGACGCGCGCGAGGGCCGGCGCGGCAACCTGGCGCTCGTGCTGCTGCCGCCGGGCAGGCCGGTGCAGGCGCCGGAGGCGAAGGACGGAGCGGCGCCCGACGTCCCGCAGATGCGACCGCGGTAGCGCATTTGCGTGTGGAGAGGTCGGTGGCGAGCTGGTACGACGAGGCACGCGATGACGCACACACCGTTCGACATCGATCGCAGCGTCGCGCAGTGCCGCATCGCCCTCTCGCTGGTGGCGCTCGTGGCGGTGTACGTCGATCCCGACACGCCGACGCTCGCGCCCTGGCTGCCGCTCCGCGGCGGGCCGTTCACGCTCGACCCGTACGCGCTGGCGGCGCTGCTGGTCCACCTCGCCTACAGCGGGACCCTCTACGTCGCGATCCTGACGAAGCGCGTCTCGCCGACCGCGCTCTTTCACGTCGCCACCTGGTGCGACGTCACGCTCGCCGCGGTCATCGCCCTCGTGACCGAGGGCGCGACGAGCCCGTTCTACCCGTTCTTCGTGTTCGCGGTGCTCGCCGTCGGGCTGCGCGGCGGCCTGCGGCCGGCGCTGCGCGTGACCGTCGTGACCGTCCTGCTCTATGCGACGCTCATCGCGGTGTCGTACCCGCGTGGGGAAGACCTCTACCTGATGCGACCGGCGTATCTCGCCGTCACCGGCTACATCGTCGGCTTCATCGGGCAGCGCCGGCTCGATTTGGAGGAACAGCTCATCGACCTCGAGGCCGAGGTGCAACGCCAGACCATCGCACGCTCGCTGCACGACGGCTACGCGCAGGCGCTGGCCGGCGTGAACCTCCGCATCGAGGTCTGCCGGCGCCTGCTCGCGCGGGGTGCCGTGGCCGACGCCGTCGACGAGCTTTCGGAGCTCCAGCAGAGCGTCAACCGCGAGCACGACGAGCTGCGTGGCTACATCCGCTCGCTGATCGAGCGCGACGACGATGCGGGGCAGGCGGCGGCGCCGTCCGACACCAGCTGCGACGTCGAGGTTCGCTTCCACGCGCCGCCGCCGCTCGTCGAGCACGTGCTGCTCATCATGCTCGAGGGAGTGCGCAACATCAGTCGCCATGCCCGCGCTCGCACGGCCCGGCTCGGTGCGCACACGGACGGCGCGGCGCACATCCACATCACCCTCGACGACGACGGCGTGGGCTTCGCCGACGGCGCGTCGCTGCCCTGGTCCATCGCGTCACGGGTCGACGAGTGCGGCGGCGCCGTCCGCGTCGTACGCAAAGCCGGCCAGGGCGCCCACCTGGTCATCGACCTGCCCACCGGATGACGGACGCGCCGACCACGCCGCTGCGGATCGTCATCGCCGACGACCACGCACTCTTCCGGCAGGGACTCCGCTCGCTCCTGCGCCTTCAGGAGGACCTCGTCGTCGTCACCGAGGTCGACAGCCTGAGCGGCCTCGACGCCCGGCTGAGCAGCACGGAGTGCGATCTCCTCCTGTTGGACCTGCAGATGGAGCGCAACGCCCTGCACGAGCTGCCGGCACTATGCCGGCGGGTCGCCGTGATCATCGTCACCGCCAGTGAGCGCATCGAGGACGCGATGGAGGCGATCGGGGCGGGCGCGCGCGCCGTCGTGTTCAAGCGCTTCGCGATCGAAACCCTCATGGACGCGATTCAGGCCGTACGGGCCGGCGACGTCTGGACGCCCCCGGCACTCCAGAAGGCGATGGCGGCCCACTTGCAGGCGAGGCCTTGGCGGCGTCTGACGGCACGCGAACGCGAGATCGTCCGACACGTCGCGATGGGCAAGCGCAACGCCGAGGTGGCGCGCGCGCTCTCGATCAGCGAGGTCACCGTGAAGACGCATCTGAACAACGTCTTCCAGAAGCTCGACATCCGCGACCGCGTCGAGCTGACGCGATACGCGATCCGCCTCGGCCTGGTCGGGGTGCACGATGCCAAGAGCTGACGCGCGTCTCCAACCAAAGTCGTAGGCGAAATCCTCCCAGGGTTAGTTGTTCCGCCGGTGTGGGTCGCGGGACGGTAGGGCATGCCCCTCCGAAAGCGCGCCGACGTTCCCGATCTGCTGCGCGGCCCGACCGTCACCATCGACGTGCGGGTCGCCAGGGACCTGGCCCGCGCGCTCGCGCGGCAACAGGAGAGCGGCCCCCGGGACGTGCCCGGGATCCTCCGTACTCCGCGGGCGCAGCGAGTGCGCCATGCGTGACCGCCGGGCTCGTATCGCGTTGCTGGCGGCGCTGTCGCTGGGGGCGGTCGCCGCGCGTGCCGCGGCACAGTGCAATACGTCGCAGCTGTGTCCCGCCGGCGCCGATCCCTGCGAGATCACGGCTGCCTGCACCGTCGCGGCAGGCTCCACCTTCGACATCCGTCCTCGCTCGCTCGTCATCAAGGAGGGCAAGGTCCTCACGATCGGCGAGGGTGCAGATCCCCTCACGATCCGCGCCGGCAGCATCCTCTTCGAGAAGGGCGGCCGCATCGTCGCCACTGGGACCAGGGGCGCGATGGGCGGCAGTGGCGGCAGCGTCACGCTCGAGGCCACCACGACGTTCACGATGCAGTCGCAAGGCAACACCAACTCGCGCGTCGACACCGTGGGTGAGATCAGCGGCGGAATCGTCGACATCAGCGCCGGCGGAAACGTGACCGTCAACGGTGCGATCCTCGCCAACTCGAGCAGTCCGAACGGCTTCGGGGGCATCGTCGAGGTTCTCTCCGAGGCTGGAACGGCGCATTTCATGGGCACCGGCCTGCAAGCCATGGGCGGCGCCAACGGCGAGAACGGGGCATCCGGCGGCTCGATCGGCGTCTACGCCCACGGCGACGTCACCATCGACGCCCCGTTCGACGTCTCGGGGGGCGACTGCGTCTGCGACATCGCCATCGAGTCGGCCAACGGAAACGTCGTCACCACGCCGGCAGGAGACTTCAACCTCCGAGGCAAGGGCGGCATCGGCGACGGAGGATCGACCAGTCTCGCCGCGGGCGGCAACGTCACGATGGGCGGCGACGTGTTCGCCCCGGCGCGCGGTAGCGGCGGCGAGGACGGGTTCGGCGGCGGCTTCGGCGGCGATCTCGACGTGTACGCCGGAGGCAACCTCGCACTGAGCGGCCGCGTCGACCTCGACGGCGCCTCGCCGGACGGCGACGGCGGGGCCGCGGACCTGGAGGCCGAGGGCGACATCACGGTGAACGGGCTCGTCGGCGCGCCGGTGGAGGGCTTCGGATCGGGTGGCGACGTCTCTCTGCTCGCGGGCCGCGACGTGTTCCTGAACCACACGATCGACGTGGGCGCCGACGACTTCGGCGGAGCGGTCGACGCGACGGCCGTCGGCACCGTGCGCGTCGCCGGCACGATCGACGCGGCGACGCCGCCGGACGGGTTCGGCGGCACCATCCTGATCCAGGGGTGTACCATCGAGACGACCGCGGCGTCCCGTCTCGATGCGCGCGGCCTCGGCACCTTCCCCGCGGCGACGAACTATCTGCACGCGAGCAACACGACGACGACGCGCGGCCGCATGCTCGCCGGCGCGGCCAATCGTATCGACTGGCTCGCCACGCCGCCGACCGTGATCCCACCGGCCGGCTCGCCTCCGCTCATCACACCGGCGGTGACGACGGTGCAGAACCCCGGGTTGCCGTGCTGCGTCGCCTGTCAGGCATGCGGCGACGGCGTCGTCGACGGGACCGAGCAGTGCGACGACGGGAACACCGCCGGCGGCGATTGCTGCTCGGCAACGTGTCTGCGCGAGCCCGCCGGCAGCCCGTGCGCGTCGGATCAGAACGCGTGTACGCGCGACGTCTGCGACGACGCCGGCGTGTGCGCGCATCCGGCGGGCAACGCCGGGGCGGCGTGCCGTCCAGCGGCGGGCGCGTGCGACGTGGCGGAGACGTGCACCGGCATCTCGCCGACCTGTCCCGTCGACGCGAAGTCGACCGCGGAGTGCCGCGCCGCCGCCGGCGCATGCGACGTCGCCGAGCGGTGTGACGGGCAGTCGAACCACTGCCCAGCCGACGCGTTCCAGCCGACGACGACGACCTGCCGTCCGGCGGCCGGCGAGTGCGACGTCGCCGACGTGTGCTCCGGCACGTCGGCGGCATGTGGCGCGGACCTGAAGCGGACGAGCGTGTGCCGCGAGTCCGCGGGCGCGTGCGACGTCGCCGAGCACTGCGACGGCGCCGGCGACACGTGTCCCGCCGATGCCATGGCGGTGGACGGGACGCGCTGCGGCGGCAACGCGTGCACGGCGGAGGGCACCTGCACCGCGGGCGTCTGCAGCAGCGGACCGACCGGCGCGTGCGGTCCCTGCGAGGCGTGCGATCCCGAGCTCGGCTGCGTCGCGGCGCCGCGCACCGGCTGCGCGGTGCCGGTCCAGTCGCGCAAAGCGCAGCTCCAGGTGAAGGACTCGCCGAAGGGTGAGGCGTCCGACCAGCTCGCCTGGAAGTGGCTCAAGGGCAGCGCAACGACCGCCGGCGACTTCGGCGATCCCGCGACGGCCGACGGCCTCGACCTGTGCGTGTTCGACCGTTCGCAGGCGGTGCCGAGGCTGGTCTTCCGCGCGCACGTGCCCCCGGGACGCATGTGCGGCACCAAGCCGTGCTGGGTCGACAAGGGCGCGAAGGGCTTCACGTACGCCGACAAGCTCGGGACCCCCGACGGGATCACACAGCTCACGCTCACCCCGGGGACGGACGGCAAGGCCAGGATCCTCGTCCGCGGCAAGGGTACCAATCTGTCGACCCATGCGTTCGGCCTGCCGGCGCCGCCGGTGATGCTTCCGCTGACGGTGCAGCTCCAGTCCGCGGCGGGAGGTTGCTGGGAAGCCAGCTATTCGGCGCAGGGCGCGAGCAAGAACACGTTCCTCGAGTTCAACGGGAAAGCCGATTGATGCGGTTATCTTCGAACACATTCGACGGTCCCGTCGTCTAAGCCTGGAAGCCAACCGAGCGTCGCGCGCGGTTCGTCGCCGAGCGCGCGCTCCGAGCTGGACGGCCCGCGACGTCGGCCGCGGCTGTTTTCATCCTACGTAGCGCCCACCGCTCTCGTCAGGCGAGGCATGGACGTCGCGTGCCTTCGCGCCGGGCGCATCACCCACCCGAAAGGAGGACACATGACCAATCTTCTCGCATCCACATTGGCGCTCGGGGCACTGCTCCTCGTGGCGTCACCGACGGCGGCGCAACCGTTGCGGACGGACGTGAATTCGTACTTCGCGTTCGCGATGCGCAACGCGAGCTTGAAGAACCTCGATCTGCTGAGCCCCTGCAACGTCGGCGTGAACTGCGCACAACCGACCAGCAACAGCAGCTGCGGCGTCGCGGCGCTCGAGAACTCCTTTTTCGCGGACGGCTCGCAGCTGGCCGCCGACGTCACGCGATTCAACCGAGGCGGCGCGAGCGTCTTCCAGCTCTTCTCGAACCTGATCCCGAACCCCTCGAACGTCACCGTCAGGCAGCCGGGCCCCGGCCCGAACGGGACCAATCCCCTGACGCTGCCGATCCTGGGCGACCTCGACGGTGACGGGAACCCCAGCTGCGGCACCGGCTGCGCGCCGGACTACGGCGACCTGGCGGCGTTCTGCGGCCTGCCGACCCCCGCGCCCACGTGCAACGTGGCGAACCCGATTCTCGTCAGGTCGGGCGAAGACTGCCTCGGGCCGGACTCGCACCCCGGCAACGGGCAGTGCGATCTCCCGGCCGGCACCTACGGCAACCTGACCGTGCAGAACGGCGCGACCATCAGCTTCGACGGCGGAACGTACGGCTTCTGCAGCGTCGGCATGGGACGCAACGTCAACGCGGTGGTGAAGAACGCCGCGACCCTGAACGTCAACGGCAACTTCAACGTCAACAACGGGTCGGCCCTGGGCCAGCAGTGCGGCGATTTCACGGTGAACGCCTTCGGTCCCGGGGCCGTCGGCTTCGGGCGCAACGCGTCCATCACCGGCTTCTTCTGTGCGCCCGAGCGCACGGTGAACCTCGGCCACAACAACGACCTGACCGGCCGATTCGTCGGCGACTTCATCAACGCCGACTCCAACAACCGCGGGCGATGCTGCGGCGGCGCATGCGCGTGCGTCGACGACTTCGTTCCGAAGACGGCCTCCGTCGGCGCCACCGTGACGCTGACCGGTGGATGCTCGCTGGCGAGCGTCACCGCCGTCCGCATCTGCGGCATCGACGCGCCGATCACCGCCCGCTCGACGAGCGAGATCGAGGTGACGGTGCCCGCCGGGGCGGCCGGCTCGTGCACGGTCGAGGTGGACAGCAGCGCCGGCACCTTCACGCTGCTCGCCACGCTCCAAGTGCCCTGATCCGGAGCCATCGCACCGTGCGCCGGGGCCCCGCCGGCCGGGGGGCCCCGGCGCTCAGAACGGGTAATCGATCCCGGTGAAGATCGACATGCCTTCGGAGCCGCGGCCGACGTCGACGAACGCGAGGATCTGCGGCCGCACGAGGCCGCGGAAGCCGAGACCGTATACCCAGTGCAGGTCGTCGACGGGGCTCGTCGTGACGCCCTTGAACACCTGGCCCGCCTCGAGGAACGGCGCGACCTCGAGCTCCGCATTCACACCGAAGAGCTTCCGCTTGTAGACGTTCGTGCGGAGCTCCGCGGTGGCGAGCGCGCGGTTGAAACCGATGAAGCGGTCGCCGCCGAAGCCGCGCAACGTGCGCCGTCCGCCGAGCGAGCTGCGCTCCCAGAAGGGCGTGTCGCTGGGACCGGTCACGTAATCGGCGAGGACGCGCAACGCGAGGATCGGGTTCTTCACCTCGCGGAACGGCACGAACCCGCGCGACTCGAAGCCGAACTTGACGAACGAGCTCGAGCTGCCGAGCCGCTGGTCCGCGATGTCGACGTAGATCAGCGACAGCGCGCCTTTGCTGGGCAGGTCGATCGAGTCGCGCGTGTCGTAGGTGAACTGCAGCTTGTGCGTCCAATAGACCGACGAGCGCAGGCCCTTCCGGCGGATGTCGGTGTCGCCGTTGCGGCGGAAGCGCGGCGCGTTGATGAACGGCACGTCGTCGACCTGGCCGTGCTGGACGTTGAAGCGCCGGATCTTCATCCGGTACGACAGGCTGAGCTTCGGCACGAGCCAGATGCCCGGCGTCGCCTCGGCGTACAGGTCCTCGCCCGTGTAGTTCGACTCGTCGTCCTCGTTCGAGTCGTTGCCGAAGCCGTAGAAGCGCTCCGTCGAATCGCGCTCGTAGAGGAACTTGCCGAGGAGGAACGCGCGCTCGTTCCACAACCCGCGGTCGGCGTACTCGAACTCGTAGTTCTCGTCGCGCGTCGTCGACTTGCCGACGAGGACCGAGTAGCGGCGCGTCCTGGTGGGGTAGCCGAAGAGACGGAAGTTCGGGAAGACGCCCTTCGTCGCGTTGTAGCGGATGTCGGGCGCGACCATGTACTTGATCTCGTCCTTGTCATCGAGAAGCAGCCAGACGCCCATCACGCCGTACGTGTCGCCCTCGTTCGGATCGAGGATGATCTCCGGCACCGGCACGAAGCTCGTGCTCGCCACGCCCGGCGGCAGCCACCGCGACTCCTCCGCCGACGGCTTCTCGGTGAGCTCGGCGGGGACCGTGGGATCGATCGGCTGCTCGGGGACGGCCTCGGTCGCCTCGTCGGCGCCGGTCTCGGCGCGGACGGGCGCCGCGACCGCGAGCGCCAGGCACACCAGCGCGGCGAGCAGGACCGCGATCAGCCGGCGGTGACTGGGAAGTTCGTGAGTATCCATCGGTCACCAAAGCGGCCGAGCACGTGGAGTGGCCCGGGAACCAGGCCCTCCGCGCTCTCGCGCCGGCGCTGGGGATCGCTGACGAACGCGAGCGGGATGCCCGCGGCCCAGCGACGGTCGAACTCGGATCGCGCGAGGAACATGTGCTTCACCTGCGACTCGAGGTACGTCGGAGGCACGAAGTTGGCCGGTTCGATCATCGTGATGGGTCGGCCGGTGTAGAACACGAGGCCGCCGACGAGCTGATACTCCTCGGGCGACTCGAATACGATCTCCACGTCGGCCGGCACGCGGCGCACGAGCGCCTCGCCGACCGGCTTCCACGAGAACAGCGGCTCCGCCACCACCTCCGCACGTAGCACGATCACGAGCATGGGAATCGTGAAGACCGCGAGGCCGGCGGCGCCGAGCGGTGGACGGCGCGACAGCGCGGCCCACCCGAGCAGCAGCCCGCCGGCCAACGCGGCGGCTCCCGCGGGCGCGGCAAGCGCGATCAGCCGCGGCTCCTGCGCCAGCCAGTAGACGCGCTCGAGCAACGACGGACCGATCGTCACGCCGACGACGCCCGCGACGACCAGCGCTGCGCTCACCACGGCGAAGGTGTACCACACGCCCGCCCCGAGCTCGCCCCGGCGCAGCCGCTCGAAGGCGCGTGCCGCGAGCAGCGCCGCGGCAGGGAGCGCGGGCAGCGAGTAGTGCTCAAGGCGCGACGGCGCCAACGAGAAGAAGCACATCACGCCGGCGAGCCAGACGCCGAGCAACGCGGACGATCGCTCGCTCGCCGGAGCCGCGGCGCGCCGTCCGCCCCAGGCCTCGCGCACCACGAACGGCACGAGCATCACCCACGGCAGCGCACGCGCGACGAACGCCGCCCAGAAAAACGGTAGCCCGTCGCCCTCGGAGTCGCGCGGGAACTTCTTGTCGAGGAAGAAGAGCAGGTGCTGGTTGACGACGTAGTCCCACGCGAAGCCGGGATGCTCGATCGACACGAGCACGTGCCACGGCAGCACGACGACCGCGCCGACGACGAGGCCGAGCCCGGGGCGCAGCCGCATGACGCCCTGGAGGCCGTGGTCGCGCACGGTGCAGGCGAGGATCGGCATCGCGGCGACGATCACGGGCACCATGCCCTTCGCGAGGACGCCGAGGCCGAGGATCGCGTACATGGCGCCGAGCCACCATCCGCGCGCCCGCTCGGACGCGTCGTCCGCCCGGAGCCAGCACCAGACGGCGCCGGCGACGGACGCGACGAGGATCGAGTCGGGGCGCAGCGTGCGCGCCTCCAGCACGAAGCCGACGGTGGTCGCCAGGAACGCCGCCGCCACCAGTCCGGTCGTCTCGTCGTAGAGGCGCGCACCGAGGCGGCCCGTCAGCACGATCGTCAGCATGGCGATGGCCACCGTCACGAGCCGCGCCCACTCGCTCGGCCCGAGCACGCTGAAGACCGCGGCGACCAGCCAATACAGCAGCGGCGGCTTGTTGAGGAACAACGTGAAGTCCATCGTCGGCGTCACGAAGTTCCCGCGCAGCAGCATCTCGCGCGCCACCTCGGCGTAGCGGCCCTCGTTGTCGAAGAAGGCCGGCAGCTCGAGGTGAATGGAGAGGAGGGCACCCGCGACGACGGCCAACACGGCCGTAGGCAACCACCGCGGCACGGGCCGCGACCGCCCCTCCACTCGCGCCCCCACCCGGGGTCCCTTGGGTGATCGGGGTGGAAAAGTCAACGTGAACGCGCGCATCGCGGGCGCCGGGGTCGGCCTTGAATCCCCCCCTGCCGATCGGTAGGCTTCCGCGAATTTTTCCCGGGGGGAAAAGAATCGCATGGAGGCGTTGGCGAGGGCGGCAGAGCCCACCCGCGTCCGGCTCATCGAGCTGACGCGCGAGTATCACGCACACCGGACCGAGTTGCTCGGTGCGTGCGAGCGGGTGTTGGAGCGTATGCACCTGCTGAACGGCGAGGAGCTGAAGCGCTTCGAGTCGGAGATGGCGGCCTACCTCGGCGTGAAGCACGTCCGCGGCGTGGCGTCCGGCACCGACGCCCTCCGGCTCGCGGTTCGCGCCGCCGGGCTCGGACCCGGCGACGAGGTGCTGATCCAGGCGAATGCGTTCATGGCCGCGGTCGAGGCGCTCAACGACGCCGGCATCCGTCCCGTCCCCGTCGAGATCCGCTTCGACGATCTCGGCCCCGACCTCGACGACCTCGCCGCCCGCATCACCGAGCGGACGAAGGGCATCATGGTCGTCCACCTGTACGGCTTCCCGGTCGACATGGTGCCGCTCCTCCAGCTGGCCGGCGAGCGCGGCCTCACGGTGCTGGAGGACTGCTCGCACGCCCACGGCGCCCGGCTCGACGGCCGCTGCGTCGGCTCGTTCGGCAAGGCCGGCGCGTTCAGCCTGGGGGTGGTGAAGAACCTGGCGGCATACGGCGACGCCGGCTTCGTCTGCAGCGACGACGGGGAGCTGGCCACACGGATCAAGCTCCTCGGCACGCACGGCCAGGTGAAGAAGAACGAGCACGCGTTCTACGGCGGCAACAGCCGGCTCGACGAGCTCCACGCCGCCATGCTGCGCGTGAAGCTCGACGTCCTCGACGCGCGCAACGCCCGCCGCGCCGCCATCGCCGACCACTACAGCGAGGCGCTCCGCGGCAAGCTCGTCGTGCCGCCGTCGGACGAGCGCCGCACCCACGTGTACCACCAGTACGTGGTGCGCACGCAGCGTCGCGACGCGCTGAAAAAGCACCTGGAATCCAACGACGTGGAGACCGGCGTACATTATCCCGTGCCCATCCATCGTCAGCCGGCCTGGGTGAACGCGTTCGGCGAGGGCCCGTCCCTGCCCCGCGCCGAGCAGGTCGCCCGCGAGATCCTCTCGCTGCCGGTGCATCCCGACCTGACCGACGCCGAGGTGGAGCACGTCGCGCGGACGGCGGCGCGCTTCTTCGACTGATGCCGGCGGACCCGGGGCCGGCGCTCTCCATCGTCGTCCCCGTCTACAACGAGGAGGGGAACGTCGAGCCGCTCCACGACGAGCTGGCTCGCGTCGCCGCGGCGACGGGACGCTCCTACGAGATCCTCTTCGTGAACGACGGCAGCCGCGACGGCACGCTCGCGCGGCTGCAGACCATCCTCGCGCGCGATCCGCACTTCCGCGTCGTCGACCTGGACGGCAACTTCGGCGAGGCCTCGGCGCTCTGCGCGGGCTTCTCGGAGGCGCGCGGCGACGTGGTCGTCACGCTCGACGGCGACGGCCAGAACGATCCGGCCGACATCCCGAAGCTGCTCGAGCGCCTCGTGCCCGGCGTCGACGTCGTCAGCGGGCGCCGACTCCATCGCGAGGAGAACTTCACGACGCGCGTGCTGCCGTCCTGGGTGGCCAACCGTCTCATCGTCGCGGCGACGGGCGTGCCGGTCTACGACTGCGGCTGCGGCCTCAAGGCGTATCGTCGCGAGGTACTCGAGGCCACGCAGCTGCCGCGCGGCTTCAACCGCTTCCTGCCGGCGATCCTCGGCGTGCCGGGCGACCGCGTCGCCGAGATCGAGACGCGCGACCGCCCGCGCGGCTCGGGGACGTCGCACTACGGGCTCTCGCGCGTCGCGATCGTCTTCCGCGACCTGATGGCGTTGCCGCTGCTGGTGCGCCGCCCGCCCGCGGGACGCGCCACCGCGCGGACGGTCGGCATCATCGCCGCGGGGCTCGCCGTGCTCGCGGTCGTCGCCGCGCTCGACCTGCGCTTCGGCACGGCGTTGCTGCTGCTGCTCGGCACGGGCGTCGCCGCGGCCATCCGTTGGAACGTCGAACGCTTCGTGCAGGCCCGCGAGCACGGCGTGTTTCGCGTGAGGAGGGTACTGCATGGCAACACGGACACCGACCATCGCCATCGCGGGCGTGGGCTACTGGGGAAAGAATCTGCTGCGGACGTTCGCCAAGCTGCCGACGGCGCACGTCATCGCGCTGTGTGATCTCGACCCCGCCCGCCTCGACGCCACCCGCAAGGAGCATCCCGAGCTAGACTGCGTCGGCGACTTCGACGCGCTGATCGCGCGCACGGACGTCGACGCCGTCGTCGTCGCCACGCCGCCGTCGAAGCACCACGCGATGGCGCTGAAGGCGCTGCGCGCGGGCAAGCACGTGTGGGTCGAGAAGCCGCTGGCACTCACCGTCGAGCACGGCAAGGAGCTGGTCGACGCCGGACGGGCGTCCGACCGCATCGTGTTCGTCGACGAGACGTTCCTCTACGACCCGATGGTCCGCGAGATGAAGCGCGTCGTCGAGAGCGGCCAGCTCGGCGAGGTGTTCCACCTGAACTTCGAGCGGCTCGGCATGGGCCGTATCCGGCGCGACTCGAGCGTCTGGTGGAACTCGGCGCCGCACGACCTCTCGATTCTGTTCTATCTCGTGCCGAAGCCGATCGCCGCGGTCCGCATGTTCCAGCACACGTACCTGCAGCCGGGCGTCGCGGACATGTGCGTCGCCGATCTCGAGCTCGAGGGCGGCGTGTCGGCGCACATCTATCTGAGCTGGCTGCACCCGGAGAAGACGGCGAAGGTCCACGTGATCGGCAGCGAGCGCATGCTCGCGTACGAGGGACGGTTCGAGCAGCGCGCCGTCACGCTGTACGACTACGCGATCGATCGGAGCCTGCCTGAGGGCGCCACCGGCGGCGCGCCGATCATCCCGATCACGAATTTCGCCGGCAAGGCGCTCGACGTGCCCGCCGGCGGCGAGCCGCTGGCGGCCGCGGCGGAGCACTTCGTCGACTGCATCCGCAACGGCGAGGAGCCGCTCACCAGCGGTGCGCGGTCGCTGCGCGTCGTCGAGGCGCTGGAGGCGGCCGATCGCGCCGCCAGGGCCGTCGGGAGCAGGGCCTAGCGGCCGATGCCGGCCGACCGCGCCAGTCGGACACGGACGGCGATCGCGGTCGGCATCGGCCTGCTGCTCCTCGCCTTCCTGCTCTACCACGCCGGCCTCGAGGCGGTGTGGGAGCGGCTCCGGATCCTCGGGTGGTGGAGCCCGCTCATCCTGCTCCCCTATGCGGTGATCGGTCTGGTCGACGCGCTCGGCTGGCGCGTGACGTTGCCGGCCGCGTCGCGCGCGCGCGTCCCGATGACGAGCATCTACATGGCGCGCATGGCGGGCGAGGCGGTGAACAGCGTCACGCCGACCGCCGCCGTCGGCGGCGAGCCGGTGAAGGCGTACCTGCTGCGCGCGTGGGGCGTCCCCGGCGGCGACGCGATGGCGTCGGTCGTGATCGCCAAGACCGCGCTCACCGCGGCGCAGAGCCTGTTCACGGCGATCGGCGTCGGCGCCCTGCTCGCCTACCTCGGCCGCCCGCGGGTCGCGCTGGCGTGGCTCGTCACGCTGATCGTCCTGTCGACCGGCTTCACGCTGCTCCTCGTCTGGGTCCAGCGCCGCAATCCCGCGTCGGCGGTGCTGCGCGGACTGCGGCGGTTCGCGCCGCGCTCGGCGTTCCTGGCACGCCTCCAGGGACCCGTCGCTGCGCTCGACGAACGGCTCGCGGACTTCTACCACGTCGAGCGCGGCGCCTTCGTCAGCGCCAGCGTGTGGAACTTCGTCGGCTGGATCCTCGGCGTCGTCGAAGTGCAGGTCATGCTGACGCTGATCGGCCATCCGGTGACGTGGCTCGAGGCGCTCATCATCGAGGCGCTGGCGCAGCCGATTCGCGCGGCCGCGATCGTCATCCCCGGCGGCATCGGGACGCAGGAGCTGGGCGGCGTGTGGCTGTGCACGTTCCTCGGCATGCCCGAGCCGGTGGCGATCACGCTCTGGCTGCTGAAGCGCGCGCGCGAGCTGGTGTTCGACGGCGTGGGGCTGCTGTACCTGGCCCGCACGACGGCCGGAAAAACGTTGAAGGCCACCTGATTCCGCGCCTATGCTGGCGCGGTGCAGCCCCGCCCGCTCGGCAGCTCAGGCCTCGACGTCACGCCGCTCGGCCTCGGCCTCGCCGCCGTCGGACGTCCCGGCTACATCACGCTCGGCCGCGCACACGACCTCGGCGAGGAGCGCAGCCCCGAGACGCTCTACGCACGCAGCGCAGCAGTGCTCGACGCCGCGTGGCACGCCGGCGTGCGCTACCTGGACGCCGCCCGCAGCTACGGCCGCGCGGAGGAGTTCCTCGGGCGCTGGCTGCGCGATCGCGGCATCGCGCCGCGCGACGTCACGGTCGGCAGCAAGTGGGGGTATCGCTACACCGCCGGGTGGGCGATCGACGCTCCGGTGCACGAGCAGAAAGAGCTGTCGGCGGCGCGGTTCCACGCCCAGCTCGAGGAGTCGCGCGCGTTGCTCGACGACCGGCTCGGGCTCTACCAGATCCACAGCGCCACCGTGGAGTCGGGATGCCTCGACGACCGCGCGCTCCTCGAGGCACTCGTCGACGGGCGGCGCGACGGGGCGTATCGCGCCGTCGGGCTGACGCTCAGCGGACCCGGGTCCGCGGCGACGCTCGCGGCCGCGCGGCGCGCCGAGGCGCGGGGCGAGCGCGTGTTCGACGTCGTGCAGGCCACGTGCAACGTGCTCGAACCGTCGCTCGCGCCCGCCCTGGCGGCGGCGCGCGCCGGCGGGATGGGCGTCATCGCGAAGGAGGTGCTCGCGAACGGCCGGTTGACGGAGGCGAACCAGCGCCCCGAGGACGCGGCGCTGCTCGCCCGCCTGCGCGCCGTCGGCGAGCGCGCGGGCCTGCCGCTCGATCGGCTCGCGGTCGCGTTCGTGGCGGGCCTGCCGGGCATCGACGTCGTGCTGTCGGGCGCCGCCACGCCGGCGCAGGTCGCGTCGCACGCGGCAGCGATCGACCGGACGCTGGACGGCGACGTCCGCGCGACGCTCGCCGACGTCGCGGAGACACCGGAGCGTTACTGGGCCACGCGCGCAGGCCTGCCGTGGACGTGAGCCCGGGGCATGCGACTTGCAATGAATTCGGTCGGATCGAGTGGATATCGAATACGCACGGATTTCGGATGACCGCACGTCAGGATTCTGACTCGCCGGAGGCCCGGTGAGCAGTCGGTTCGCGCCCAGCGCGGGCGACGTCATCGCCCGGCTGCGCGAGGAGACCTCGCCGCTCCTCGCCGCGCGCGTCCGCGCGGGCCTCTGCCTGGTCTTCGTCTCGATCCTGCTGTTCGGCACGGCGCAGCTGCATCTCAATCGGCCCGAGCTCAACGCGATCGCCATCATCAAGCTGGTGCAGATCGCGACGGTCGTCGCCGTCGCGTTCTTCCTGCGCCGCCCGCGGCCGTGGAAGCAGTCGGTCGCGGTGTCGCTGTTCGCCATGGGCGAGGTCTGCATCACCGCCGCCGCCTCCGGCATCGTCACCAACGACGCGATGAGCACCGCGCTGGTCTACGTCGTGCTGCTCATGACGACGGCCACGCTCGTGCCGTGGGGCGTGTGGCCGCAGGGCGTCGCCGTCCTGGTGGCCGCGGTCTCGATGGCCTGGAACCTCTACTACGTGCCGATCGCGCCGGAGATCATCATCTATCCGGCCGTCGCGCTGCTGATGGCGTTCGTGTCCTCGATCTACGTCTCGTACGAGTTCGATCGGTATCGCGTACAGCAGCGCCTCGCCGAGGAGGGGCTGCGCGCGAGCGAGGCGCGCTGGAAGGACGAGGTCCACGTCACGTCGGCGCTCGCGCGCATCGGCCAGGACATGATCTCGTCGCTCGACACGCCCGTGATCCTCGACCGGCTCTGCCAGCGGACGGCCGAGGCGTTGCACTGCGAGTGCAGCCACACGCTGCTGCTCCATCCCGACGACGACACGTTCGCGGCGGTGGCCTCGTTCGGCGATCGCCCCGAGCGCTGGGAGGAAGTCCGCGCGCTGCGCATCCCCCGCGCGCGCCTGGGCGCGCTGCTGAAGCACCTGCAGCGCGAGGAGATGGCGCTCGTCGGGCCCGACGGTCCGCCCGACCTCGTGCCGCCCGACCTGGTGCAGGCGCTCGGCATGACCGCCGGCCTGCTGGTGGCGCTCAAGCGCGGACGCGAGGTGATCGGCATCCATACCGTCGGCCAGCGCGGCGACCCGCGGCCGTTCACCGGCCAGCAGCTGCGCATCGCGCGTGGCCTCGTGCAGCTGGCCGCGATGGCGCTCGTGAACAGCCGCCTCGTCGAGGAGCTGGAGCGCGCGAGCCGCACCAAGTCCGAGTTCGTCTCGACGATGTCGCACGAGCTGCGCACGCCGCTGAACATCATCCTCGGCTTCGCCGACATGGCGGCCGACGCGTCGTTCAGCGACGACGAGCGGGCCGAGCTGATCGCGCGCATCAAGGCGTCGGGCGCCGAGCTGCTCGACCTGATCGAGAGCACGCTCGAGATCGGCAAGATCGAGTCGGGCCGCGACGCCGTGCGCCTCGAGCCGGTGCAGCTGGCCCCGTTCTGGAACGGCCTCGGCGCCGGCTGCGCGCGCCTGCCGCGAAAGAACGACGTCGAGCTGCACTGGAGCCGCGAGGTACCGGCGGTGTCGATCGTGACCGACCCGCGCAAGCTCAGCGTCGTCATCCGGAACCTCGTGAACAATGCGCTCAAGTTCACCGAGCACGGATCGGTGCAGGCCGACGTCGAGCTCGACGAGGACACGCTCGTGGTCCGGGTGCGCGACACGGGCATCGGCATCCTGCCGGAGGATCAGGAGTCGATCTTCGAGGCGTTCCAGCAGGCCGACGGCCGTGACGCCGCGCGCTTCGGCGGGACGGGGCTCGGGCTCTACATCGTGCGGCGCTTCGTACAGCAGCTCGGGGGGACAGTGTCGCTCGAGTCGGTGCGCGGCGAGGGCTCGACGTTCACGATCCGGTTGCCGCGGCAGTCGCTGGTGCGCAACGCGGCGTAGCGGCTAGCGACGTCGTCGTCGGGCGGCGCGAACGGCGACGCGCCGGCGGAACGCCGACGGCGGTCGACCCGTCCAGCGGCGGAAGGCCTTCGAGGCCGCGCGCAGCCGAGGCGACCCCCACGCCGCCCGCGACGTTCGCACCGAAAGGCGCTATGCCGCCGACCGGAGACGCTCGATCCGCTCCTCGAGCGGCGGGTGGCTCGCGAAGAAGCGCGCGATGCCCTGCCCGTTGTAGATGCGGAACGCCGCGATCGCCGGCGGCGCCTGGTCCTCGATCTGCGTGTTGCGCTGCAGCGCCTGCAGCGCCTGGATCATGCTCTCACGTCCCGCGAGACGCGCACCGCCGGAGTCCGCACGGAACTCGCGGTAGCGCGAGAAGGCGGCGACGACCAGCGAGCCCAGGATCATGAAGACGATCTCGAGCACGAACTGCACGGCGTAGAAGATGCCGTAGGAGATGCCTTCGTCGTCGTCGCGGCGGGTCGCCTGCGCGACGCCCCACGCGATCACGCGCGCCAGGAACATCACGAACGCGTTCACGACGCCCTGGAGCAACGTCATCGTCACCATGTCGCCGTTGGCGATGTGCGAGATTTCGTGGCCGAGGACGCCGTCGACCTGGTTGCGATCCATCCGGCGGAGCAGACCCGTCGAGACGGCCACCAGCGAACGGCTCTTGCTCGGCCCGGTGGCGAACGCGTTCAGGTCGTCGGACTCGTAGACGCCCACCTCGGGCATCGGGATGCCGGCGCCCTGCGCCAGCCGTCGAACCGTATTGAGGAGCTCCTGCGCGTGCGGCTCGCGGCTGTCGGGCGGGATCACCTCCACGCCCATCATCCGCTTCGCCATGATCCGGGAGAGCCCCAGCGAGATGAAGGCGCCGCCCATGCCCCAGATCAGACAGAAGACGAGCAGCGACCGGTAGTCGATCCCTTGCTGGCTCAGGTACGGCCTGACGCCGAACACGCTCATGATCACGGAGATCGTGAGCACCACGAGGATGTTGACCGCGAGGAACAACACGATGCGCTTCGCCATGGTGGCCCAGGATAGCCACGACCGGCCCCACGCAAAAGGGGGGCCCCTCAGCGGGTCCGACCCAGGACGCGCAGCAGGATCACCAGCGTGACGACCCAGAAGACGTGCGCGCCCACCGCGGCGGCGGGCACCATGAGATCGAGGCGCCCGAGCAACGCGAACGTGACCGGAAAGACGTACCAATCCCGCGTGGTCAGGGGCGAGAGGATGCCGTCGATGATGGCATTCTCCCAGCCGGGTGCGCGGTGGCGGCGCTGCTCGGTCACCTCGGCGGCCGTGATGACGAGGAACGCGCCGACGATGCCGAGTCCGAGGACGGTCAGCACCGACGCGTCCGGCAGCTGCCCGGCGCGGGACAGGCGGATGCCGATCCCGAGCAGCAACGACGCATGCACCAGCGTATCGCCGGTGACGTCGAGGACGTGGCCGAGCTTCGACTCCGCGAAGCGGATGCGCGCCAGCTCACCGTCGACGCAGTCGAGCGCGCCCGACAGCACGAGCCCGACGACGGCGAGCACCGTGACGATCGGGCTCGCGACGCCGAGCGCCAGGCCGCTCGCGATGCCGAGGCCGAGGCCGACGAACGTGACCGCGTTCGGCGTCACCGCCGTGGGCAGCAACCGGCGCGTGATCGGCCGCGACAGCCGGCGGTGGAGCAGCCGGTCGATGTAGCCGTCGCGCGAGTTCTCCAGGCCGAGCAGCAGCGCCTGCTCGATGCGCGCCGGCGGCGCATCGGCCGCCTCGAGCGTGCCGCAGGGCGGCGGTCCGGGCGCGGCGTCACCGGGCGTCACGCCGACACGCGCCGTCCCGCGCACGTACGCGACCGACCGGGCGTCCGCGACGAGCCGCCGCACCAGCACGGCATCGACGACGGTTCCCGGTCCGACGACGACGCGCAGCGCGCCGTCGGCCGGCGGCTCCGCCGACGCGACCGGGATGCGCACGCGCGGGTCCGACGGCGCCGCCGCGCCGGCCACCGCGCAGCGCGCGATCCCCGCCCGCTGGAGCGTCAGGACCGTCCGCAGCAGCAACGGCACGCCCGCGACGCGCCGCTCGGCGTCGCCCGGACCGGCGACGACGACCGCCTCGTCGATCACGCGGTCGCCCGCTGGATCGCGGGCAGGATCACGCGCTCGGCCTGCTCGACGTCCCCTGGGAAGTCGATCTCGATCCACGGCACGCCGTCGACGCGCTCGAAGCCAACGTGCACGCGTTCGAGGAGGTCGGGATACACCTCCTCGTGCTCGATGCCGGTATGCCCCTGCTCGAGCCGCCGGCCGAGGAGCTCGCGCAGCAGGCGTGCGGCGCCGGCGCCGAGCTTCAGGAAACCGATCGACTCGCCCATGAGCTCGTATCCGGGCGCGCCGCCGCGGACGATGTTCAGCACGCGCTCGCCGCGTACCAGCAGCATCTGCTCCTCGCCGGTGTTCTCCTGGCTCGCGTCGAGGAGGAAGCAGTTCTCGTGCGGCGAGCCGACGAGCCGCGCCAGCATCGACGGCGCGCACAGCACGTCGGCGTCCATGACCAGCACCGGGCCGTCGAGCGCGTCGCGCGCCGTCCACAGCGACAGGATGGCGCCCTCGCGAAAGCGTGGGTTCACGAGGTAGCGGACGCGATCGCCGAGCGCCCGGCGGACGTCCTCGTCGCCGTAGCCCGTCACCACGACGACGTCGTGCACGCCGGCGGCGGCGAGGCCGTCGAGCAGCCGGTCGATCAGCGTGCGGCCGGCGATCGGAATCAGGCATTTCGGCTTCCCGCCCGACGCCGCGTGCAGCCGCTTGCCGACGCCGGCGGCGAGGATGATCGCCGTCATGCGGGCAGCACCTCGCGGAGCGCCGCCAGGAAACCGCGGAAGTCGTCGGCCGTCAGGTGGCCCATGTTCGCCACGCGGAACGCCTCCTTCGCGAACCAGCCCTGCCCTTCGTAGATGACGTAGCCGCGCGCCTTGAGACCGTCGTGCAACGCCGGGTAGGTCGCGCCCGCGGGGAACCAGAGCGACGTGATGCTGTTCGAGCGCAGGGCCGCCGGCAAGACGCAGCGCAGGCCGAGCGCGTCGAAGCCGTCGCGCAGGAGCGCCGCCATGGCGGCGTAGCGCGCGACGCGGGCGTCCACGCCTTCCTCGAGCAGCTCGGCCAGCGCCTCGTCGAGCGCATACGCGATCTGCACCGCCGGCGTGAACGGCACCGGATTCCGCGTGTAGGTCCCGAGCGAGAGATACAGCGAGCGCGGCGGATACGACGCGAGCCGCGCGAGGACGTCGTCGCGCACGAGCACGAAGCCGATGCCGGGATACGCCTGGATGCACTTGCCGCTCGTGCCGACGACGAGGTCGGCGCCGACGGCGTCGAAGTCCAGCGCGTCGCCGCCGAGCCCGCTCACCGAGTCGACCAGCAGCAGCTTCCCGTGCGCGCGCGCGATACGGCCGACGTCGGCGACGGGCGTCAGCAGGCCGGTGGTCGTCTCGTGGTGGACGACGGCGATCGCCTCGACGTCGGGATCGCGCACGGCACGCTCGATCGCGGCGAGATCGGGCGGCGACGTCCACTCGCCCTGCACGACGGTGCGCTTGAGTCCGCCCGCGTTCGCGATCTGCGCGATGCGCTCGCCGTAGACGCCGTTCGCCGCGATCACGAGCCGGCCGTGCGGCGACAGCACGCTCGTCACCGCCGCCTCGAGCGCCGCCGTGCCGGAGCCGGTGACGAGCACGGCGGTGAAGCCGCCGCGCGGAACGAACGCCTGCACCAGGCGGGTGCGGATCCGCGCCAGCAGGTCCGCGCACTCGGGCTCGCGATGGCAGATGTCCCCGCGACCGAGCGCCGCGGCGACCCGCGGCGACGTGTTCACCGGTCCGGGATTGAGCAGAATCATCATTCCGGCCCAAGACGCAGTCTTGGGCCGAGACGGAACGCGAGCGTGGAGCGTAGCATCTCGACCGACCGGCATGCCGCCGCCGGCGAAGCCGGCGCGGCATACTGCTTCGAACGCTTTCGCATCAGCGGCGTGCTTTCGCCTGCTTCCCGACCGTGGACATCGGCGTGGGTGGGGCTCCTACCATCGGCCGTGCGGACGCGCCACCGCGCTCGAGCACCGTCGCGAGGCGCTCGACGCCGCGGGCGATGTCGCGCTCGCGCACGCCGGCGTAGCCGAGGAACAGGCCGGGGCGAGGGTCGGGACCGAGATAGTAGGCCGACAGCGCGGGCGCGACGACGCCGGCGTCGAACGCGGCCGCCGCCACCGCGCGGTCGTCCATGCCCGCGGGCAGCGCTGCCGCGAGTTGCATGCCGGCGTCGGCGGCGCGCACGTCGAGCAGGCCGTCGAGACGCCTGTTGGCCGCGGTGACCAGGCGCTCCTGACGCTCGGCGTACAGGGTCCGCATGCGGCGGACGTGCGCGCCGAAGTGGCCCTCGTTCATGAAGTCGGCGAGCGCCCCCTGCACGACGCCCGGCACCGCGTGGCCGGTGTTGCGGATGGCGGCGCGGAACGGGTCGACCAGCGCGGGCGGCACGACGAGCCAGCCCGCGCGCAGCGCGGGGAACATCGTCTTGCTGAACGTGCCGACGTAGACGACGCGGCCCGCGGCATCGAGGCCCTGCATCGCGGGGAACGGCCGGCCGCCGTAGCGGTACTCGCTGTCGTAGTCGTCCTCGAGCACCCACGCGCCGGAGCGCGCCGCCCAATCGAGCAGCGCGAGCCGCCGGGTCAGCGTCATCGTGCCGCCGAGCGGGAAGTGGTGCGACGGCGTCACGTAGACGAGACGCGCCGCCGGCTCCGCGCGCGCGCCGGCCTCGACGTCGAGGCCTTCGGCGTCGACCGGCACGGGGACCAGCCGCGCGCCCGCCGCATAGAACGCCCCGCGCGCGCCGAGATAGCCGGGCTCCTCGATCCAGACCGCGTCGCCGGGATCGAGGAGGAGACGGCACGCGAGGTCGAGGCCGGCCTGCGCGCCCGCGACGACGATCACCTGCTCCGGGTGACAGCGGACGCCGCGCGCGGCGCCGAGGTACGTCGCGATCGCCTCGCGCAGCAGCGGCAGGCCCGACGGGTGCGAGTAGCCCTGGCTGGTCGGCGGGGGCTGCCGCGCGCGGCGGGCGATCAGCCGCGACCAGACGTCGCGCGGAAAGACGTCGAGCGCCGGCATGCCCGGCAGGAACGCCTGCCCGTCGCGGAACGGCCCGGGACGGCGCGTGTCCGCGAGGAGCCGTCCGCGCTGCGAGATCTCCGGCACCGGTCCGTACGCACCGACCAGCTGCACGCGCCGCGCTTCCAGCAACGCCTCGGGCAGGACCGCGGCGACGCGCGTGCCGTCGCCGACGCGCGACGTCAGATAGCCTTCGGCGACGAGCTGCTCGAACGCGGTGACGACGGTGTTGCGGGCTACGGCGAGGTCGCGCGCCATCGTGCGGGTCGACGGGAGGCGCGTGCCCGGCACCAGGCGCCCGGCGAGGATCGACTCGCGCAGCGACGCGTACAGCTGGTGGTGCAGCGCGGCGTCGCCGTCGCGGTCGAGGGCGAGGGTGCCGAAGACGGGGGTCGGCCTGGGCATTGGCCGCTCCTACGCCACATTGGCTCCAGATGGAACACCTGAATGGCCCTCGCCATGGAGCCAATGTCGTGCGAGACCCGGAGCATGGCAGAGTCTCTCGTCGTCACCGAACGCACCCGTGTCCGCCGCATTCCGCAGCGAGCCTCGCACGACCTCGCCGTCATCCACGCGATCCTCGACGCCGGCCTCGTGTGTCACGTCGGTCTGGTCGAGGACGGGCGTCCCGTCGTCATCCCGACGGCCTACGCGCGCGTGGGCGACACGATCGTCCTGCACGGGTCGAGCCGCAGCCGAACGATGATGGCCGCGGCCGCCGGCGCCGAGCTGTGCTGCACGGTCACGCTGCTCGACGGCCTGGTGCTCGCGCGCTCCGCGTTCCACCACTCGCTGAACTACCGGTCGGTCGTCGCGTTCGGCCGGGGACGGGCCGTCGAGGCGCACGAGGAGCGCATGGAGGCGTTGCGCGCGTTCACCGAGCGGCTCTATCCGGGCCGATGGGACGCCGTTCGCGAGCCGTCGGCGCAGGAGATGAAGGCGACGCTCGTCGTAGCGCTGCCGCTCACGGAAGCGGTGGCCAAGGTGCGCGAGGGCGGACCGATCGACGACGAGGACGACTACGCGCTGCCGGTGTGGGCGGGGGTGGTGCCGCTGTCGCTCGTGAAGGGCGAGGCGGAGCCGGACGACCGGCTCGTGCCGGGCACCACGCCGCCGATGCGCGTGTGGCCGCGCTGATCAGCGTCCGAACGTCCGCTGGAACAGCCCGGCGATGGCGGCGCGGCCCTCGTCGGTCAGGAAGCGCGTGCCGGTGCCGGTGAAGTGCTGGTGGGTGATGACGGGATCGTTCACGCCCTCCCACTTCTCACCGGTCCACCGGTACCAGCCGTGTCGCTCCTGATCGAAGACGTGCAGCGGCTTGTTGAAGAACTTCGCGTACTCCGCGCTGACGCCCGTGCCGCCGACCACGGTGTCGTCGGCCTGGATCTTCCCGATGAGGTAGATCTCCTGGCCGTTGTTCACCTGGTGCCAGATGCTCTGCAGCACCTTCCGGAAGAGCGGCGTGTCGGGGTAACGGCGGTGCATCAGCTTGCTGACGTAGGACAGGCTGACGTCGCCGTGCTTCAGCTCGGCGTTGGTCAGGACGCGGATGCCGCGAGTGCGGGCATCGTTGTGGCCCTCGAAGGTGAAGTTCACCTCCTCGATGCCGTAGCGCTCCGCGTTCGCGCCGAACTCCGCCTCGGCGCCGCCCGCCGCTCCGCTGAACAGCACGCAGTCCTGGGGCTTCATGGGCGGGTTGTTCCGCATCCCGGGTTCGGCGTCAAACGCGTTTTTCGTCTCGTGCCCTGAGCACGTCGTACACGGGACGGCCGCCCACCACGGCGGCGGTGAGATACGCCACGAGCGCGGTCGTCGTCAGCTCGAGGACGAGGTGCTGGCTGCTCGTCATCTCGAGCAGCAGGACGATGCCGGTGACGGGCACGCGGACGGACCCGGTGAAGGCGCCGACCATCGACGCGACGATCAGCGCGGTGTCGAGCCCGGGCTCGCCGCCGAGCCCGTGGGCCAACAACGAGCCGACCGCCGCGCCGAGGACGAGCAGCGGCGCGAAGATGCCGCCCGGAACGCCCGACGAGTAGCTGACGACGGTGAGGACGAGCTTCGCGCCGAGCAGGATCGCCAGCCAGCGCACCGGATCCTCCGGCAGGTTGCCGTGGAGAATCGACTGCGCCACCGGCTCGCCGTCGCTGATCGCCGCCGGCACCACGAGCGCGGTCAGGCCGGCGAGCACACCCGCCACGACCGCGCGTCCCCAGGACGGTCCGGGCAGCCGGGCCATGCCGTCCATCGTCGCGAACAGCGCCGCGTTGAAGACGACGCCGAGCAGCCCGGTGACGGCGCCCGCGAGGGCGAAGAGCGGCAGCGTGCTCGTCGGCAGCATCTCGTGCGCCTTCGCGACCTCGAACCCCGGCGCCGGCCCCAGGCCCGCGATCATGACGACGTTGGCGGCGAGCGTCGCGATCAGGCCCGTCGTGTAGGTGAAGACGCTCGGCGCCCGGCGCAGCTCCTCGATGACGAACACGAACCCGGCCAGCGGCGCGTTGAACGCGGCCGTGAGGCCGGCACCCGCGCCGGCGGCGAGGATGGCGTGCCGCATGGGAATGGCTGCGTGGCCGGCGCGAGCCACCGCGTCGGCGATCGCGGCACCCATCTGCACCGTCGGTCCCTCGCGGCCGAGCGAGAGGCCGGAGCCGAGCGCCAGGATGCCGCCGACGAACTTCACGGGCAGCAGCCGCTGCCAGCGCATGGTCTCGTTGCCGTCGAGGATCTCTTCGACGTGCGGGATGCCGCTGCCGGACGCTTCGGGCGTGAACGTCACCACCAGCCACCCGGCGAGGCCCGCGCCGATCGCGAAGAGCAGCGGGACGACGAGCCACACGGCGATCGGCTGCGCGCGCACCCACGCCAGGAGCGTCAGGTGCGCCGACTCGGCATACGCCAGCGACATGCGGAACAGCACGGCGAGGACGCCGCACAGGAGCCCCGCGATCCCCGCCCAGGCGCAGCCGCGGAGATCGAGGCGCCAGTCCTCCTGCTTCACTCCACGCCCAGCGCGCGGCGTACGCGCGCCGTCATCTCGGGCGGCGTGAACGGGATGCGCGGTCCCGGCGGGCCCTTCGGTCCGAGTGCTATGCGCACGTGCAGGAACGACGGCCCGGGCTCGGCCAGGAACGCCGGCACCGCGGCGCGCAGCGCCTCGGGCGAGTCGACGCGCACGACCGATCGATACCCCGCCGCGCGCGCCATGGCGTCGAGCGCGACGCGGTCGGCGATCGTCGGCTGCGCACCCGTCGACGCGTGCGCGCCGTTGTCGAAGCAGACGTGACGCAAGTTGGCCGGTGCGGCGACGGCGATCGTCGCCAGCGTGCCCATGTTCATCAGCACGTTGCCGTCGCCGTCCAGCACGACGACGCGACGGTCGGGCTTCGACAGCGCGATCCCGAGCCCGATCGACGACGCCAGCCCCATCGAGCCGATCATGTAGAAGCAGCCCTCGCTGTCGCGGGCGCCGAACGCGGCGCGCGACATGAAGCCGTTCGAGCAGACGCAGACGTCGTCGGCCGTCAGCTGCGGCGCGATCACCGCGAGCGCGTCGTTCAGGTTCATTTGTGCTCCGCGAAGAGGCCGGGCTTCACGACGATCGCGACGGGCTTCCGCGTGGCACGCATGAGATCGGCCGCCCAGACGACGTCGCCCGCGAGCCCGGCGTGATCGGGCGCGCGCCACGGAATCTCGAAGAGATCGAGCAGCCGGGGCAACACGTCGCCCATCACGATGTGCTCGGGCGCGTCGTGCCCCTCGAACCCGCGCCACGTGACGAAGACCAGGACGGGCATCTCGTACAGCTGATGCAGCGACCCGAGCGCATTCAGCGACACCCCGAGCCCCGAGTTCTGCATGAGCACCATCGGCTGCCGCCCCGCCATGTACGCCCCGGCCGCGGCGCCAAGCGCCGCGTCCTCACGCGTGTCGCCGAGGTATAGCTTCCGCTTCTCGAGCTCGGCGATGACCGGCGCAATCAACGAGCACGGCACGCCGCCGAACCAATCGAAGCCGGCCGCAAGCAGCTCGTCGACGAATCGATCAGCCGGATACTGCATCGCTAACGTCCGAAGCAGCATGCCGCGCTGGCTTCGCCAGCCGCGGCATACAGGTGATTCGAAGCGCTAGGCTCCACTCTCGCGCCCGCCCAAGACATGGTCTTGGGCGGCTAGAGTTCGGCCCATGCGCGGCGGTAGTCGTCGAAGCTGTCGATCTCCATCCAGCCCTTGTGGATGTCGACCGCGACCACGGCGTGCCCGCGATCGATCATGGCCTGCAGGATGTGCGTGACGCTGCACTTCTCGAGGCCCTCGGCGCGGCCGGCGTCGAGCTCCGCGTAGACCTCGCGCAGGCCCTTGCCGCCGGTCGCCGAGAACGCCGCGAGCCCGATGAATTCGCCGTGCGCGTCCGCCGGCGAGACCTCGGGACCGATCCGCAGCACGCGGCTGCCGCCCTCGGGCGCGACGAAGCGACGGCCGTTCGGCGGCGTCTCGGTGACGACGAGGTCGAGCGGCCCCGGCATCGGCGGCAGTCCCGCGCGGTGCGCGTCGACGAACGCGCGGTCGACGACGACGGCGATGTCCGCCTGCGTGCGCGTCAGCTTCTCCAGGATCGACGCCTCGAAGATGATGTCGCCGTACATGAGGACGAACGGCTTCGTCAGCTCGGCCTCGGCGCGGAACAGCGAGTACAGCTCGCCCGTGTCCGCGTACCGGTCGTTGTCGACGAACCGGACGCCGGGCACCGTGACCTGCTCCTTCTTGTAGCCGCGCACCACGACGACGTCGCGGATGCCGACCTGCCCGAGCGTGTCGACCTGGCGCTCGAGGATCGTGCGGCCCTTCACGTCGAGCATCGTCTTCGGACGGTCCTGCGTCAGCGGCAGCAGCTGCGGCTCGAAGCCCGCGGCGAGCACGACGGCGCGCGGCGGCTCCTCGCCGGCCCAGAGGAAGCGCTTCTCGTTCGACTTGAGCTCCGGCACGCCGACCAGGCGGTACACCTCGTCGAGCGGCACGATGCGATCGTCGACGCTGTCGGCGCGCGCGGTCTCGCGCATGCGCACCAGCGCGTCGCGCATCGCCGGGATGGCGGCGCGCAGCGCCTGGTTCGCGAAGATCGCGAGCCGGAATCCGGCGTCGTAGAGCTGCTGCGTCGTGACCGTCGGGTACGTCGTCGGCACGGCGACGAGCGGCACGCTGCGATCCCACACGTCGCAGAAGCGGCGCAGCTCGGCGAAGTCCTTCTCCTTCGAGTGCACCAGGACGGCGTCGGCGCCCGCGTCGGCGTAGGCGCGCGCGCGCTCGAGCGCTTCGTCGATGCCGAGGCCGCAGATCAGCGCCTCGGTGCGGGCGATCACGGCGAATCCCGGGCTGCGGCGCGCGGACACGGCGGCCTCGACCTTGCGGGCGTGCTCGCTGGTGGCGACGAGGTCGCGACGGACGCCGGCGTAGAAGCTGCATCGCTTCGGGAACTCGTTGTCCTCGATGCAGATGCCCGCGGCGCCGGCGCGCTCGAACTCGCTCGCCGTGCGCATCACGTTGATGGCGTTGCCGTAGCCGTTGTCGCAGTCGGCCACGACGGGGACGCCGACGGCGTCGCAGATGCGACGGACGGCCTCGAGGGTCTCCGTCAGCGTGAGGATGTTGGCGTCGGGCACGGCCTGGACGGCCGAGATGCCGAAGCCGCTGGCCCAGATCGCGTCGAACCCGGCCTCTTCGGCCAGCTTCGCGGAGAGCGCGTCGTGCGCGCCCGCGACGAGCGCAACGCGCTCGCGGCGGAGAAGCGGGAGCAGACCTTCAGCCACGGAGCCCCGACCTCCTCGATGTGCGCATCGCCACCACGCGGGAAGGGCGCGTTATATCGGCGCCCCGGAGGCCGGGCAAGGTCGCTTCCGATCGTGGTGCCCGTCGATGCGAATCGCGCTGAACAAAACCTGCGTTCTGGTCAGCGAGACACGAAACCCGTGTTTCCACTCGCTTGCGCACGCATGAACCGTCGTCTACAAGCCTCGCTTACCGCTCGGTCAGGAATGCTCTCTCTCTCCCGTCGGCCCGTCGTCGGGGGGTGATCTTCCGCGCCGCATGTCCGTTCAGGAGGAACAGGATGCGCACGCTTTTCTTGAACCCACCTTCCTACGACGACTTCGACGGCGGCGCCGGAGCGCGCTACCAGGCGAAGCGCGAGGTGTGGTCGTTCTGGTATCCCACCTGGCTCTCCTATCCTGCGGGCATGCTGCCCGGCGCCCGCCTGCTCGACGCTCCTCCCCTGAACATGCCGGTCGAGGAGGTCGTCCGCATCGCGACCGAGTACGACCACGTCGTCCTCCACACGAGCACCCCGTCGTTCCGCGCCGACGTCCGCACCGCGCAGGCCATCAAGGGCGCCAAGCGCGACATCAAGATCGGCTTCGTCGGCGGCCACGTCACGGCACAGCCCGAGCCGTCGCTGCGCTATGCCGGCGTCATCGACTACATCGCGCGCAAGGAGTTCGACCGCGCCGTCGTCGACATCGCCAACGGCCGCGACTTCGACGATGTGAAGGGCATCTGCTTCCTGAAGAACGGCACCTACGTCCAGAACGAGGAGCCCGCGCCGCTCACCACCGAGGAGCTCGACGCGCTGCCGTTCTCGACCGACGTCTACGCGCGCGACCTCGACTACAAGAAGTACAACAGCCCCTACTGCCAGTACCCGTACGTCTCGCTGTACACGGGCCGCGGCTGTCCGGCGAAGTGCAGCTTCTGCCTGTGGCCGCAGGTGACGACGGGGCACAGCTACCGCACGCGCAGCGTCGAGAACGTCCTCGCGGAGTGCGCAAACCTGCGGAAGCACTTCCCGGAGATGAAGGAGCTGTTCTTCGACGACGACACCTTCACGGCCGATCCGAAGCGCGCCGTCGCCATCGCGAAGGGGCTCGGCAAGCTCGGCATCACGTGGTCGACGAACTCGCGCGCGAACGTCGATCGCGAGACGCTGAAGGCGCTGAAGGACGGCGGGCTGCGCCTCTTCGTCGTCGGCTACGAGTCGGGCAACGAGCAGATCCTGAAGAACATCCGGAAGGGCGTCGGCGTCGAGCGCGCGCGCCGCTTCACGAAGGACTGCCACGACATCGGCATCCTGATCCACGGCACGTTCATCGTCGGCCTGCCGGGAGAGACGAAGAACACGATCGAGGAGACGATCCGCTTCGCGCAGGAGATGCAGCCCGAGACGCTGCAGGTGTCGCTCGCGTCGCCGTACCCGGGCACGCAGATGTACGACTGGGTGCGCGAGCACAAGTACCTCACCGTCGACAGCCTCGTGGACGAGACCGGCTACCAGAAGTGCACGGTGTCGTACCCGGAGATCTCCGCCGACGAAATCTTCAAGGCCGTCGAGACGTTCTACCGCCGCTACTACTTCAGCCGTCGCTACATCTGGAAGTCGATCAAGAAGATGGCGAGCGACCGCGAGGAGGCGAAGCGCCTCCTCTCCGAGGGCAAGCAGTTCCTCGGCTCCATGTGGAAGCGGCGCAGCATCGGCAACGAGCCGACGGTGGGCGCACAGGCCTGATGCTCGCCTGGCTGGCCGTTGGGATCGTCTTCGGCTGCACGGCGATCGCGAGCGGATATCAGCTCTTCCAGCTCGTCGCCGCGCACCGCTTCTTCCGGCGCGCACGCCGTGCGTCGCGCCGGCAGCGGACGTATCGGCCGGCGGCGACGATCCTGAAGCCGCTCAAGGGCCCCGGGATCGACCTCTACGCCAACCTGGTGAGCTTCTGCCGCCAGGACTACCCCGAGTACCAGATCGTCTTCGGCGTCGGCGATCCGGACGACCCCGCGGTGCCGGTCGTCCAGCGCATCATCCAGACGTTCCCCGATCGCGACATCACGCTGTCGATCGGCGACGAGCCGGGCGCGAACCGCAAGGTCGCGAGCCTCGTCCACATGATGCGGCACGCGAAGCACGACGTGCTGGTGCTGAGCGACGCCGACATCCGCGTCCGTCCCGACTATCTGAAGCAGATGGTGGCGCCGCTCGCCGATCCCGCCGTCGGGCTCACCACGTGTCTCTACCGCGGCCGCGGCTACTTCGGGCTGCCGTCGGTCGTCGAGTCGCTGCTCATCAACACCGACTCGATCCCGATGTTCATCACGGCCGAGTGGGTGCAGGGTCTCCGGAACGCCTACGGCGCGTCGATCGCGTTCTCCCGGAAGGCGCTCGACTCGATCGGCGGCTTCGCACCGCTGGCCGACTACCTTGCCGACGACTACCTGCTCGGCGCGTGGATCGCGAAGGCGGGTTACAAGCTCGTGCTGCTGCCCTACGTCGTCGAGACGATCCTCGACTCGACGCGCGTCGCCGACGTCTGGCGCCACCAGGTGCGGTGGGCACGCACGTACCGCGCGCAGCAGCCCGTCGGCTGGTTCGCCTCGGTCGTCACGCACGCGATGCTGTGGGGCGTCCTGTCGGTCGTCGTAACGGGCGGGTCGTTCGTCGGCTGGATGGCGCTCGCCGTCGCAATCGCCTGCCGTATCGGCGGCCTCCGCGGGATCATGCGCCTCCTGCGCGAGCGCCACACGCCGCGCTATCTCTGGCTCGTCCCGCTGAAGGACCTCGCCTACTCGTCGGTGTGGATGGCGTCGTGGATGGGACGCCACGTCGAGTGGAGCGGCCAGGTGCTGCGCGTGCAGCGCGACGGGCGCATGGTGCCGATCGCGCAGCCACCCGACGGCTTCCTGCCCGCCGCGCCGGTCGAAGCGTCGCGCTGACGCGACGCGGCCGATAGGCCGTCGATGCCGACGAAGATCGCGGAGGGACGTGAAGCCGAGATCTTCGCCTGGGACGCCGGCACCGTCCTGCGTCTCTACCGCGACCCCGCGGCCGGTCCGCGCGCCGACCGCGAGATGACCGTGCTCGCGGCGGTGCGGTCGGTCATGCCGCTCGTCCCGGCGGCGGTGGGGCGCATCGTCCACGACGGCCGGCCGGGTATCGTCATGGAGCGGGTCGACGGCCACGGCGTGTACGACGAGATCACGCGCCAGCCGTGGCGCACATGGTCGCTCGCGGCGCTCGTCGGACGTCTCCACGCCGAGCTGCACGCCGTCATCGCCCCGGCGTCGCTGCGCGACACGCGCGTCGTGCTGCGCGAGCGCATCGCCGGCGAGCCCGACGTGCCGCGCGATCTGCGCGACGCCGCGTTGGCCGCGCTCGAGGCGCTGCCCGACGGCGACCGCCTCTGCCACGGCGACTTCCAGCCCGACAACGTCCTGCTGCGGCCGCACGGCGTGGTCGTCATCGACTGGGGCAACGCGACGCGCGGCGATCCCGACGCCGACTTCGCACGCACGGCGGTCATGATGCGGGCGGGCGGCGTTCCGCCCGGAACATCGGCGCTCATCCGGTGGGGCAGCCTCGTCGGCCGCGGCACGTTCCGTCGCGCCTACATCCGTGGCTATGCGCGGACGCGGCCGTACGACGCGACGCACCTGCGTCGCTGGTCGCTGGTGCGTGCCGTGGAGCGCCTCGCGGACCGCATCCCCGACGAGCGCGCGCCGCTGCTACGCACGGCGCGCCGTCTCGCGCGGTGACGATGCGGCGATGGCGCGAGATCCTGCTGCTCGTCGTCGCGACGGCTGCGACGTGCGTCCTGCTGGAGGGTGCGTATCGCGCCTATGCGATCGTGCTGTACCGGATCGTCGTCGCCGGACACGACCACCCCTTGTACCGGATCGATCCCGGCAGTCCGCTCGTCTATCGGCTCCGGCCCGGCGTGCAGGGCAGCGCGCATCTCGAGAAGGATCCGGGGCGGGAATGGTCCTATGCCACGAACGCGCAGGGCTTCCGCGGGCGCACACTCGCGCCTCGGCACGGCGACGCGCGCCGCGTGCTCGCGCTCGGCGACTCGTACACGTTCGGATGGGGTGTCGACGACGGGTCGCAGACGTGGCCGGCGCGGCTCGAAGCGATGCTCGATGGCGTCGAGATCTTCAACGCCGGCGTGCCGGGATACAACACGATCCAGGAAGCGCACCTGCTCGACGAGCTGCTCGCGCAGGGAGACGTCGACGTCGTCGTGCTCGCCTGGGTGATGAACGACGCCGAGCCGCAGCACACGGTCGTGTCGGACCCGCGGGTGCGCTACCGCGCGGTTCGCTCGTGGCTGCTCGATCGGGCCGCGAAGGCCGTGAACGTCCTCCTCGGACGCTCCGCGCTACCGGTCGACGAGTACGTCCATTCGCTCGACTATCGTGCGGGGTTCGCCCGCGGCGCCGTGAAGGCACGCGAGGCGCACGACGCCCTGCGCCGGATCGTCGCCTCGTGCCGTGCGCACGGCGCCACGGTGGTCCTCGCGATCCTGCCCGACTTCACGCAGCCGTTCGACGACGCGTATCCCTACGCGGACATCCATGCCCGCGTCGCGCGCTGGGCCGCCGGCCTCGGTGTCCCGGTGGTCGACCTGCTCGCGACGTTCCGCGGCCGCGATCACGAGGCGTACTGGATTCCCGGCGACGGCCATCCGAACGCCGCCGCGCACGACGTGATCGCCGCGACCGTCGCGCCCATCGTCGCCTCCGAGCTCGCGCGACCGTAGGGAGACCGACCCAAACCTTCATCTGGGTTCGGGAAGGCCGCAAGAGTATGGCGTGTTGCGGGAATCGAGGTCAGCGGCCCCGGCATGCGACGCGCGCGACTTCGTCGCCGGCCGTGTGGTATGGCTCGCGCGCGCCGGGGCTGCGCTCCTTCCATGTCCACGTTCGACGACCTCGTGGCCTCCGTGCCGGGGGTGCTACCCGTGCTGTCGCGGCTCGGCGAGCAACTCGCCGGCGTCCTCGCGAGGGCCCTCGCCACGGCGCTGCTCGCGTACCTGCTGTATCGGCTGCGCGCGGCGCGCGAGGACGGCCGTCGCTTCGCCGTCGTGGTCGCCGGCTACGTGGTGATCGCGCTCCTCGCGCTCGCCATGCTCGACCGCGCGATCGGCGATCCGGCGAACCGCGCCGAGACGCTCACGGGCGCGCTCGGCCGCCTGGAGTTCTGGGCGTTCTGCGCGTTTGCCGGCCAGCTGCTCGAGATGGTGTCGCTGCACTGGCGAACGCGGACGATCGCCGTGCTGAGCGTCGTCGTCGTCGGGAGATACGTCGGCCCGGAGGCCATCAACGTGGTCGGCGGGGGATGCCTCCTCGGCTGGGCCGTCGAGCGATACGCGGACCCGCGCTGGCGGTGGGCCACGGCCGCCGTGCACGCCGTCATGTCGATCGCGGTCGTGGGATGGTTCTGGCACGTCCACTGGGAGGACTCGCTGGGCGCCATCCAGGGATGGGGCCTCGCCTGCTGGGCGTTGATGCGGCACGCGAGCTTCGTGGTGGAGGCACGCCGCGGCGCGTCCACGCGCCTCTCGGACTACGTCTGCTACCTGCTCTTCTTCCCGTCGTGCTTCGGCGCGATGGAGGTCTACGACGAGTTCGCCGGCCGCAACCTCGAGCGACGGCAGCGCGTCGACCTGCGCGCGGGGGTGCTGGGCGCCATCCGCAGCGACGTCCTCGTGCGCTGCGCGCTGCTCATTCCGATCACCCAGGGCACCTGGTTGGCGAGCGTCGGATTCTTCGAGCTGTGGTGGCACTCGATCCTCTGGTTCCTGCGCGGCGCGCTCTTCCTCGGCGGCTTGTGGGCGATGATCGAGGCCGACGCGCGGCTCCTCGGCTTCGAGGTGCGCCCGAACTTCACGGGGGTCGTCAGTGCGCCGAACCCGTCGCGCTTCTGGCGCGCCTGGCGCGGCACGATGACGCACTGGCTGATTCGCTACGTGTACATCCCGCTCGGCGGCAGCCGACACCATCGCACGCGCAACGTGTTCGCGGCGTTCCTCGTCAGCACTGCGTGGCACGTCGCCGGCGTGGCGTTCGTCCTGCCGCCGCTCGCGACCGGCATGGCGTTCGTGCCCACGCTGTCGTGGGGCTTCCTGAACTTCCTGGGCGTTGCGGCGCACGGTGCGTGGCGCCGTCGGTGGCCGCCCGGGACGTTCCTCCCGATCGACTCCCGCGTCGGCCTCGCCGTCAAGATCGCGCTCACCCTCTGCTTCGGCTCACTCACCGTGACGGTCCTGGGCTTCCCCCGAGAGCGGGTCGACGAGTTCGCCACGGTCATGTGCACGTTGGCCGGGCTCGGGGGCGTGTGCGGTCGATGACGTGCCGCCCGGCACCCGCGCGTCGATCCGGGTGACATGGCCACGGCGACGTTGGTACTGTCCCAGGATGCGGAAGCCCCTGCCCCCCGTCGCCATCGACGGGCTCCTCGACGACGCCGGCCTCGTACGTGAGCTCGTCGAGCGTCACGCGCCGTACTGGCCCGTCCAGCGCTACTTCGCGAGCCCCGAGGAGATGAAGGCGCTCAGCGACACGACGGACCGCGGACCGGGACTCGTCGTCGGGCCGGTCTTCCGCGGCAACTGGGCGTACGACGAGCCGCTGGTCGACGGCGTCGAGCCGATCCTGCGCAGCGCGAAGCTCGCCGAGGCGGCCCGCACCGTCTTCGACGCCGCGGTGGTGCGGCCGCAGATCGTCTACGTGAACCTCACGCTGCCCATGCCCTGCGGCGACGCCGGTCACACCGACGTGCCCGCGTTCCGCGGCGTCGACCGAACGAAGTACCCGGTGTGGCTGCTGGTCACGATGGGCCGCTCGGGGCTCTTCGAGCGCTGGCGCGTGCGTATGGCCACCGCCGTCGCGTGGTTCTACGCGGGCGAGGGCGGCGCCCTCACCTACTGGCCCGACGGCCCCGACGAGGCGCCGAAGACGTGCGATCCGCGCACGAACACGGCGCTCGTCGGCGACAACGACGTCATGTTCCATCGCGTCGAGTCCGTCGGCGGCGCGAACGACGGCATGGTGCGCGGGCTCACGCTCGACTCCGAGCTGACGTTCGCCGGTGACGGGCAGTGGGAGGTCCGCGACGCCGGCACGGTACTGACGCGAGAGCCCGAGAACCGCGTGCGCATCAGCCTGTCGTGGAAGGCGATGGTGTTCGACGACACGGACGACGCCGCGCGCTACGACGATCATAGCGACGACGTCGATCTGCCGCAGGTACTCGACATCTTCGAGGCCGACATGGCGGCACGAGGCACGCCCATCACGCTGCCTGCCGACCCGCTGCACGACGCGGAGCTGGTGCGCACGCTGTCGCGCGCCTACCACCGGGCGCCGACCGTCTATTCGTGGGGCCGGGTCGGGTGACCGATCGTCAGGACGCTAGTGTCGTGAGCCGGAAGTTCGTTGCCAAAGATCGGGTGGGATCGCGGCGCCCGGCAAGGCGCGACGACGAGTCATAGTGGACCTATGCCGAGGAGGAGCAACGCAGCCGGGCGTCGTGAGACCGCCCGAGATTTGGTGACGAACTTCCGGCTCACGACACTAGCTCGCGATAGCTCACGAGCTCGACGTCCGCCGCCTCGATCGCCGCGCGCACCCGCGGGCTCACCAGCCCGGCGACCTCGCCCTCGTGGTCGTATCCCTCCTGCCACTGCGCCATCGACGGCGGCTGCCGCTCGGCGGGATGGCAGTACACCTCGCTCGTGCCCGGCGGCAGCGTGCGCACGAGGTCGGCGAGGTACGCCTCGTCGACGTGCCCGGTCTGGTGCATGCCGTAGACGCGGTCGCTCGTCGCGATGCCGGCGGCGCGGAGCTTCGGCGCGGCCAGCGCCGACAGGGTGTGGAAGACGCGGTTCTCGGCGATCTTCCGCAATGCGTGCCGGCGGTCCCAGCGCAGCGCGGCGCCGAGGCTCTCGCGCGACAGCCGCATCGCGCGGATGCCGAAGCGCGGCGCCAGCTCGACGAGGATCGGCACGATCATCGGATGCAGGTGCATGTTGCAGTGCCCGTCGACGTGGGCGAGCGGCAGCCCGGTGTCGGCGAACGCCTCGAGCTGCGCGGTGACTTCACGCACGAGCTGCGCGCGGCCCGACGTCGTGCACCACACCGCGGCATACCGGATGCCGTTCATCACCGGGTCGTCGCGGAACGTGCCGTCGGCGTTCACGAGCGACGGGATCTGGGACGGCCGCGCCGCCGGCCGCGCCTGCGCGAGCACGAGATGCAGGCCGACGGCGAGCCGCGGGTTCGCCTTCGCGAGCGCGACGGCGTGCGCGACCGCGTCGCCCGTCACCATCAGGCTCGCGCTGGTCAGGATGCCGTCGCGATGGGCGCGGACGATGCCGTCATTGACCTCGGCGGCGGCGCCGAAGTCGTCGCCGCTCACCACCAATCGACGGACGCTCATCGCAATCCGTCGATGTGCGGCAGCGGACCGCGCTGGCGCAGGTCCTGCACGGTGATGACGAGGTCGTCGAGACGCTCGGCCAGCGCATCGGGACCGTCCAGGTGCAGCAGCAGCCCTTCCTGCGCACGATCGCGCAGCCACGCGGCCAGCACGGTGCTCGCGTCGACGTCGGCACGCTCGAGCGGCGCGTCCTGGTAGCGCGTCCATCGCTCGCGGACGACGCGGACCGCCGCCAGCAGATCGGCCGCCGCTTCGACGCGCGACTCGAGCGCCAGCCGTCCGCCGAGCACCGCGTAGAGCTGCGCGGCGGTGCGGTCGGCGGTGGGCAGCAGCACGACGAAGTTCTGCCGCGCGACCACGCACGAGACCTGCTCGTACCGCCGCCGGAGATCGTCCAGTACGCCGCGGTCGGCGTCGGTTGCGGCGTCACGCATGCGGTCGTCGCCGTGGAGGAACGCGACGAGCCCGTCGACCTGCGCCCGATAGGCGGCTTCGTCGGCGCGCGCCGCACACGGCGCGCTGCACGCCCCCGAGTCGCCGAGGTGACACGGCACGACGTCGGGGGACGGCTGCAGCCGCGGCGCGCACGTGCGCAGCCCGAAGACGCGCGCGAGCGCCGTCTGGGCGCGGCGGGCGGCGTCGACGTTCGCCAGCGGCCCGACGTAGATCGCGCGGTCGGCGCGCAGCTTGTGCGTCACCGACAGGCGCGGGAACGGGCTGCGCAGACCGACCTTCAGGAAGGCGACGCGCGGCAGTTGGCGCCGCGCACGGTTGTAGTGCGGCCGCAGGTCGTGGATGTGCCGCATCTCGAGCAGCGCCGCGCCGAGCTCGGAGCCCGTCTCGATGACGCGCACGTCGCGCACCTGACGGATCATCTCGAGCGCGCGGTTCGAGTGGTCGTGCGACTGCACGAACCAGCTGCCGACGCGGTCGCGCAGCCGGCCGGCCTTGCCGACGTAGAGCAGCCGTCCCTGCTCGTCGAAGAAGTGATAGACGCCCGGGGTCTCCGGCAGCGCGTCGAGCACCTCGCGCGGGACGTGCACCTCCCATGGCCGCCCGTCCGCCGCCTGGCGCTGCAGCTCGAGCACCTCGTCGAGACGCGTCAGGCCGCGCTCCGCCATCTTCTCGAGGAAGACGCACAGGATCTCGGCGGTGATGCGCGCGTCGCCGAGGCCGCGATGGCGGTCGTAGCACGAGATCCCGAGCGCGCCGGCGACGGAGTCGAGCGACCGGTGGCGCAGGTCGGGCATGAGCCGTCGCGTGAGGCGGATCGTGCAGAGGACGTTCGAGTCGATCGTCCGGCCGGTGAGCGACGAGTGCGCGGCGTTCAGGTGCGCCATGTCGAAGCCGGCGTTGTGCGCGACGAGCACGGCGTCGCCGGCGAACTCGAGGAACCGGGGCAGGGCCTCGGCGATCGGCGGCGCGTCGGCGACCATCTCGTCGGTGATGCCGGTCAGCGCCACGACGAACGGCGGGATGCGACGTCCCGGATTCACCAGCGTGGCGAACTCGTCTGTGAGGCGTCCGTCGACGACGCGGACGGCGCCGATCTCGGTGATGCCGCCGGCGCCGGGCGCGCCGCCCGTCGTCTCGAGGTCGACGACCACGAACGAGAGGCCGCGCAGCGAGCGCGCCGCCAGCTCGTGCGCCCGCACCTGCCAGCGGCCGTCGTCGGCACGCACGAAGCGCGGATCCGAGCCGAGCATGATGGAGAGGAACCGATCGGCGAACGCGGCGTCCGCCGGCGGCGACATGAAGACGAGCCCGAGGAGCTCCGCGGGCGTCGCGCCGCCCGGACGCTCGATCAGGTGCTCGTACAGGCGCTGGCGCACCTCAGAACGAGAAGAAGCCCTTCCGCTTCACCGGGGCGCCCGGCGCCTTCTCGCGGAATGCGAGCCCGGCGAGGCGTTCCTGGAACGCCGCCAGCTCGCGCCGCTGCTTCTCCTCGAACAGCTCGAGCTCGCGACGCCGGCGCTCGTGGAGCCGCTCGAACGTCTGCGACCACTGCGCGTGGAACTGCTCGACGGCCTCGCGCACGGCGCGCACCATGCTGAGCGTCGGCACCAGCGAGGCCAGGCAGTGCGGGCAGCGGAACACGGTGCCGGCGCGATACGTCGCGTACGGGACGGTGTACTCGCCGTCGCAGCGGAAGCAGCGGATCGGGACTTCCCACTCGTCGGGCGACGGGATGGAGATGCCGGCGTCGACGGGCTCCGCGGCCGCAGCAGGGGCAGGAGCCGCCGCCGGCTTGGCCGCGACGGGCGCCGCCGCGGGTGCCGCGTCGCCGGCGGGAGCCGCCGCACCGTCCTTCTTGAAGCGCGACGGCGCGTCGTCGGGAATGGTCTCACCAGGATGGAGCTCGCGCGCCCGCTGCAGCAGCACCTCGTGCGTCTCGGGGATCTTCGGATCGGGCACGCACGCGTCGACGGGACAGACCGCCGCGCACGCCTCCTGATCGTGGAATCCGACGCACTCGGTGCACTTGCCGGGCACGATGTAGAAGATCTCGTTCGACAACGCCGCGTGCGTTCCGCCCTCGGGCGCGACCCACTCGACCCCGCCCTGGTAGATGGCCGTGTTGGGACACTCCGGCTCGCACGCGCCGCAGTTGATGCACTCGCTGGTGATCATCGTGGCCATGGGCCGGAGGAATAGCCCCGCCCGGGCCGGCGTTCAAACCGAAACGAATGTGGCTGGACGACGTGAACGACATGGGGTAACCACGCCCGCAGGTATGAGTAGCGACGGCCAAAGCCGTCTCCACGACATCTAGTCCCCGGCGCGGCAGCGGATCCGTCCGCCCCGGCCTCGGGGGCAGGCAAGGAGGTCCAACCGCGTCATGTCGGCTCCGGCAGAGCAGCGTACGGTCGAGAGCGGGCTCACCGCCGCCGATCTGCGCGAGGCCTGGCAGGTGCTCTCGGTGTCCGAACGCATCGAAGGCCTGACCCTGCTGCCGCCCGCCGAGGCCGAGACGCTCTTCCTGAGCCTGCCCTCACGCGAGCAGGGCGACATCGTGCTCGAGTCCGCGTCCGACGCGCGCCGCTCGTGGATGCGCATGCTGCCGCCCGACGACGCGGCCGACGTCGTCCAGCTGGCCGAGGACGAGGACCGCGAGGCGCTGCTTGCACTGCTCGCGCCCTCGACCCGGCGCGAGGTCGCGGCGCTGCTCGCCTACGCCGAGGACGACGCGGGCGGTCTCATGAACCCGCGCTACGGCCGCCTGCGCCCGGACATGAGCGTCGACGAGGCCGTCAGCTACGTCCGTCGCCAGACGCGCGAGCACCTCGAGACCGTCTACTACGTCTACGTCCTCGACGCCGCGCAGCACCTCCTCGGCGTCGTGTCCTTCCGCGATCTGCTGACGGCGCCGCCCGACAAGCGCGTGCGGGAGATCATGCGCACCGACGTGGTCACCGTCCCGGCCGAGATGGATCAGGAGGCCGTCAGCCAGCTCTTCGCGCAGCACGACTTCCTGGCGATGCCGGTCGTCGATGCCGAGGGCCGCATGCAGGGCATCGTCACCGTCGACGACATCGTCGACGTGGTGCAGGAAGAGGCCACCGAGGACATCCAGAAGCTGGCCGGCATGGAGGCGCTCGACGCGCCGTACCTCGAGGTCTCGTTCTGGACGATGATGCGCAAGCGCGGCGGCTGGCTGGCGCTCCTCTTCATCGGCGAGATGCTGACGGCCAGCGCGATGGCGCACTACGAGGACGAGATCGCGCGCGCCGTCATCCTGGCGCTGTTCATCCCGCTGATCATCAGCAGCGGCGGTAACTCGGGGTCGCAGGCGTCGACGCTGGTCGTGCGCGCAATGGCGCTCGGCGAGCTGACGTTGCGCGACTGGTGGCGGGTCATCCGCCGCGAGTTCGGAGCCGGCCTCACGCTGGGCTGCCTGCTCGCGGTGATCGGCTTCGTCCGCATCGCGCTCTGGGAGAGCGTCTTCCACGCGTACGGCGAGCACTACCTGCTGATCGCGCTGACCGTGTCGGCCAGCCTGGTCGGCATCGTCATGCTCGGGACGCTGGCCGGCGCCACGCTGCCGATCTTCTTCCAGCAGCTGGGAGTCGACCCGGCCAGCGCCTCGGCGCCCTTCGTCGCCACGATCATCGACGTGGCGGGGCTGGTGCTGTACTTCACGCTGGCGAGCCTGATCCTGACCGGCACGCTGCTGTGAATCGCTTGACATCGACCCTGGGCGCGGGCGCAATCGCCACACCGGCGCGAGAGACGTGAGGAGGGGGGATGTCGGCCAATTTCACTACGGGGAACGTCGTCGTCGACACCCGGCCGCTCCGCACCATCCTGCTCGAGCGGTCGCTGCGGCCGACGATCCTGACGGCGACGGCGCTGCTCTACTGGTTCGTGATGACGCGCCAGGTTCCGGAGGGTCTCTCCGTCGAGGGCCTGCATGCGCTCGCGATCTTCTGCGTGTGCCTGGTCCTCTGGGTGACGAGCGCCCTGCCGCTGATGATCACGAGCCTGCTCGCGATCATCCTGCTGCCGCTGAGCGGCGTCATGCCCGCCGGCAAGGCCTACGCGCTCTTCGGCAACGAGGCCGTGTTCTTCATCCTCGGCGTCTTCATCCTGGCCGCGTGCCTGATGAAGTCGCGGCTGTCGACGCGTCTGGCACTCTTCGTCCTGCGACGGTTCGGCCACACGCCGCGCACGCTCCTCGTCTCCATCTTTCTGCTGAACGCGGTGATGTCGTTCTTCATGTCCGAGCACGCCGTCGCGGCCATGAACTTCCCCATCATCATGGAGATCGTCGGCGTGCTTCGTCTGCCGAAGCAGCGCAGCAACTACGCCCGCGCCCTCTTCCTGGCCATGGCCTGGGGCACGACGATCGGCGGCGTCGCCACGCTGCTCGGCGGCGCGCGCGCGCCGCTGGCGCTCGGCATGGTGAAGGAGGCGACGGGTCAGACGTTCACCTTCCTCGAGTGGGCGCTCGCCAGCCTGCCCATCACGCTCGGCATGCTCGTCGTCGGCTACTGCGTCATCGTGCGCTTCTTCCCGATCGACGTCGCCAGCATCCGCGAGGCGGACGACCTGCTGGCCGAGAAGTCGCTCGCGCTCGGTCGCATGAGCGTCAAGGAGAAGGGCATCGCGCTGGTGATGGTCCTCACCCTGCTCGGATGGATCGTCGGCGGCGAGGAGTTCGGCCTCGGCAGCGTCGCCATCGGCGCGGTCGTCGTGTTGTTCGCCTTCGATCTGGTGAAGTGGCAGGACGTCGAAGGCTACGTGAGCTGGGGCATCCTGCTCATGTACGGCGGCGCGATCGCGCTCGGCGCGGCGACGAACAGCTCCGGCGCCGCGAACTGGCTCTCGCAGAATACGATCTCCAAGTGGTCGAGCGACGGGCCCGTCGCGGTGGCGATCATCTCGGCGCTGTCGATCGTGCTGACCGAGGCGATGAGCAACTCGGCCGTCGTCGCCATGCTCATGCCGGTGACGCTGGGCGTGGCGAACGACTTCGCGATGGACCCGCGCGTGATGGCGCTCGTCGTCGCGGTGCCCGCGGGCCTCGGGTTCACGATGCCGATCGGAACGCCAGCGAACGCGATCGCGTACTCGTCGGGCTACCTGAGCATGCGCGACATGATGGTGCCGGGGTTCATCCTCGCGGTGTCGTCGTGGGCGGTGTTCAATCTCGTCGCGCGGCTCTTCTGGCCGTTGCTCGGGATCTCGCTCGGCGCGGGGTCCTGACGCGGTTTCACGTTTGGGCCGCGAGCGCCGGGCTGGGGTGGCCGGTCCGCGTGGCGCTCGCTCGGCACCACCCCAGCCCCCTTTCCCCACCCGCTCACTCCCGACACGCTCCTTCGGCCACCCCAGCCCGGCGCGCGCGGCCCATGTGACGACGATCTCCGCGCCGACCGAGAGCCGCGCTGCTGATGCGGGCGTCAGGCCGACGACGACGTTCGCCACGCGCGCAGCAGCAGCACCGCACCCGACGAGATCGCGAGCGCCTGCAGCAGGCCGATCGGCCAGCCGCGGCCGCGGGCGCTGACCTCGCTCCAGACGACGTGACAGGCGGCGCCGTAGAAGACGTACGCGGCCGCCCACGGGACGACCCAGGCGCGCCCCGTCCAGAAGCCCCACGTGAAGAACGCGAAGATGGCCCAGTGGATCGGCGCGGTCGCCAGCGCCATCGGGCCGGTGACCTCGAAACCGCCCCACACCTCCACGTCGCGCGCGGCAGGCGACACCATGTCCATGGTGAACGTGACCAGCAACGTCGCGAGCGCCACGAGCGCCGCGACCGTCATCCACCATGGTCGTCGTCCCGTCATCGTCGCCGGCCCACCGTCAGCTCATGCCGGAGGTGCCTTGGATGGCCAGCCCGACCGGCTCGAGCGACCACCGCCAGCGCGTCCCCTATCGGTGTGGCAGCCATGGCGTCCCCCAGGCTCACAACGGGAGCGTCGCGACCAGCTCGCCGACCTGGATGGCGAGGGCGTCGATGGTCGCTCGGCAGCCGTCGGAGATGCGGCGCGGCGCGCGCCGTGCCGCAGCCGCCCGGGCGGTCCGCGCGAGGATCTTCGCGAGCTGCCCGCGAGCGCGCGCCCGCAGCTTCTCGGCGCGCGGCGTTCGGCCGGCCGCCGCGCTGCCCACCGCCTTCTCGAGCAGCCGCCGGCTGCGATCCACCGTCCGGACGAGCGCCTTCGCGAGCGCTCGCGGTACCGCCTCGGCGCCGCATGGCGCGGTGCGGAGCGGCTCGAGTCGGCACGTCACGCCGTCGACCGTGGCGACCGCGCCGGCGCACGTCGTGCCCGCGCACGCATCGCCGCTCGTGCATGCATCGCCATCGTCGCACGCCCCCGTCCGCGGCTCGTGTCGGCAGATGCCGCCGGCGTCGCACACGTCGTCGGTACAGGCATTGGCGTCGTCGGTGCACGGCATGCCGGCGACGTTCCCCGGGCAGGCGTCCTGGACGTCCGGGACGCCGTCGCCGTCGGAGTCCACGAGCACGGAGACGACGCTCGTCGCCTGCGCGACATCGACCGGACCGGGGTTGTAGGCGGTCCACGTGGCCGTGTGGACGACGTCGCCCGCGACGACGTCGTCGACGATCAGGAACGCGCTCGCCCCCGGCTCCAGCGTGTACGGAAAATCGCTCAGCGGCATTCCGAGCCCGTCGTCGACGAGATCGTGGCGGGTGAGGCTGCAGTCGCCGGCGTTCGCGACCTCGTAGCAGTAGGCGACGCGCGATGCGGGCGCGACGACCAGCTCGCTGCCGCCGTCGCAGAGTTGCTG
This sequence comes from uncultured Binatia bacterium (SeqCode), assembly GCA_964432595.1. Taxonomy (GTDB): domain Bacteria; phylum Desulfobacterota; class Binatia; order DP-6; family DP-6; genus DASYLJ01. The sequence goes on from CAYSOF010000001.1 coordinate 128,182, forward strand.
GCACGCCGGCGGCGGCATGTCGTTCGGCACACACTCGGCGGCCTTGAACGTGAGCGCGATCGCCGGCTGCCCCGGGACGAGCCCCCACTCCTCCAGCGTTCCCACGTTACCGGCCTGGGCGTCGCGCACCCGTAGGCGCCAGACGCCCGCGAGCGACTCGCCGTCGAAGGCGTCGAGTGCCGCGTTCGGGGAGAAGCGGCCGATCTGGGTCGGCACGCCCGCGGCACACGCGTCCTCGACCGGACCGGCCGTCTCGTCGTCGAGCAGGATCTCGACGCCGTCGCCGGAACAGCCGGACACGGAATCCGGAACACCCGGCCGATTGTACACGACGGCCGTGGTCCCCGTGTCGACGTGCTCGAGCGTCACGATCAGGTTGCCGACGAACGGGTGCGTCACGCGGAGGTACAGGTCGAGGTCGCAGAGGGGCGTCGCCGCATCGATCGACAGCAGGTCGATGATGCCGGTCGCGTCGTTGTCCGGAATCGCGACGGCGGGACGGCGGCGGTGCGGCGTGGCCGGACACAGCACGGTGGCACAGGTCGAGCCCGGCGTGCGGGACACGCCGCCGGCGTCCGTGCACGCGCCCGCGTCCCGTTGCTCGCAGCTCCCGTCGGCGAGGCAGCACGCCGGCTGCGCTCGCGCGGGCGGCGTCCCGAGCGCCGTCGATACGACCACCAGCCACAGGGCCCACGCGTTCCGCATGTCGACCTCCACCGCGCACGGACCGGCCCGCGCTCGATCAAGGTACCAGCGGCGCTACCGGCTCGCCATGGCCGGCGGAGAGTCACACCGGCTTCGACGCGTCGGCCCGACGGCCCTCCACCTTCTCGTAGTCGTCGATCGCCTCGAAGATGTGCGAGGCCAGCCCGCCGATCTCGCGGTTGATGCTGCGGATGGCGTCGTACACGCTGCCGATGGTGCGCTGGCCGGTGTCACGGACGCCGCTGGCCGCGTCGCCGAGGAGCCCGCGCTGCTCGAGCACGGTGAACGGAAGATCGAGGATCACCTTGTGGATCTGCTCGACCGTGGTGGCACCCTGGTCGATGGCCTCCTGAACCAGGTCCTTCAGGGCTTCGATGCGCAGCAGGGTCGACATGTCAGGCCTCCGCGGGAGTCGCGCTGCCGCCGAACGACGGCAGGCTGTGGACGACGATGCGCTTCACCACCGACCAGAGCTGCCCTGCGAACGAGCCGGTGTTGTAGTGCTGACCGTAGCGCGCGGCGACCTCGCGCACGCGCGGCGCCATCTCCGCATAGCGCCACGCCGGGATGTCGGGGAAGAGATGATGCTCGATCTGGTGGCTCAGGTTGCCGGTCATGAAGTGAAAGAGCGGGCCTCCGTCGAGATTGCTCGAGCCCCGGAGCTGCCGCATGTACCAGTGGCCGCGTGACTCGCCCTCCACGACCGACGCCGGAAAGACCTCGGCGTCGGCGGTGAAGTGGCCGCAGAAGATCACCGCGAACGTCCACAGGTTGCGGATCAGATTGGCGCCCAGGTTGCCCAGCAGGACGGCCGGGGCCATGGGCCCGGCGAGGAGCGGGAAGACGACGTAGTCCTTGGCGACCTTCCGCGCGGCTTTGCGGGCGACGGGCACCACGTCGCGCGCGACCTCGCCGACCGTGCGCTCGCCGTCGAGCGCGCGATCGATCTCGACGTCGTGCAGGGCCACGCCCCACTGGAAGACCGAGGCCAGCACCATCGCGTACAGCAGCTGCGGCACGTTGCGCACGGACCAGCGCTGCTCGGGGAAGAGGCGCAGCAGGCCGTAGCCGACGTCGCGGTCCTTCCCGAGCACGTTCGTGAACGTGTGATGCATCAGGTTGTGCGAGTGGCGCCAGCCGTCGCCGGGGCAGACGTTGTCCCACTCGTACGTCTGCGAGTGGAGCGTCGGGTCCTGCATCCAGTCGTACTGCCCGTGCATCACGTTGTGACCGAGCTCCATGTTGTCGATGATCTTCGACACGCCGAGGAGCGCCGTGCCGGCCACCCAGGCGGGCGGAAGGAAGCTCAGGAAAAGCAACCCGCGGCCGGCCGCCTCCGTGTAGCGCACGGTGCTGCGCACGTTGCGGATGTAGGCGGCATCCGCCGCGCCGAGCGTGCTGCGCACCTCGTCGCGGAGCGCATCGAGCGCGGCGCCGAAGGCGTCGATCTCCGCGGGGGTCAGGGTCTTCGAGCGGCTGGTCATCGTCGAATCTCCTCAGAGTGCGAGTACGAGATCGCTGCGGGCCCGCACCGAGCAGAGCTGAATCGGCTCGTCGGTCTCGTTGCGGGTGGCGCCCGTCCGCAGCTCCTCGACGGCGCCGGCGGCGAGCACGCGGGTGCACTGGCGGCAGATACCGGCTCGGCAGCCGTGAGCGGGCGTCAGCCCGGCGGCCTCGAGCTCGACGAGCAGGCTGCGGACGCCGGGGACGGTGACGGTCCGCCCACTACGCGCGCAGGCGACGGCGACCGGACCGTCGCCGACGGCGTCGCCACACGGCGCGCCGAACCACTCGCGCCGCAACCGTGTCTCGATGCCGGCGGCCTGCCAGTGCGCAGCGACCGCCTTCGTCAGCGCGTCGGGGCCGCACACGAAGCTCAGACGCTCGTCGACGTCGGGAACGAGCGTCCGCAGGCCGGTGGCGGAGAAGCGTCCCATGTCTTCGCGCGTGAAGGCGGCGTGCACGCGGAGGCCGGGAATGCGTCCGGGCAGCGTCGCGAGCTCGTCGCGCGCGATCAGGTCGCTCCGGCGCGGCGCCCAGCACAGCAGCACGACGTCGCGCGGGACGCGGCGATCCGCCAGCGTGCGCAGCATGGCGAGAAAGGGCGTGATGCCCGTACCGCCCGCGATCAGCAGGATGGGGGTCCTCTCGTCGTCGGGCAGCACGAAGTCGCCGTGTGCCTGGCTGATCTCCACGATGGCGCCGGGTCGGACCTGGTCGTGCATGGCACCGGTCACCCGACCGTTCGGCTGGCGGCCGATGGTGAGGCGAAGATGCGAGTCGTGCTCGCTTCCGGACAGGGAGAAGGAGCGGGAGAGACGGCGACCGTCGACCTCCAGCGTGAGGACGACGTGCTGACCCGCGCGGAAGCCGCGCCACCTCTTGTTCGGCCGCAGGACGAAGGTGCGGACGCGCGTCGTCTCGTCGTGCACCGCCTCGACGCGCGCACGGACGCGATCCAGCGAGAAGAGCGGATCGACGTGCTGGAGCCAGAAGGCGAGCGCTTCGGGATCGATCAGCCTGGCCAGCGGATGCGTGCTGCCGGTTTCAGTGAACATGCGTGCACTGACCTGTACGCCCTGTCCTCGCGTCGGTCAACACTTGTTCACTGATTTTTTCGCGTCATCTGGGAAAAATGAGGTAAGCCGCCAGAAACCGGTGAACATTCGTGCTCGAAGTGATAAGCCGAGTCCCATGGGCCTGCGGGTAGAGCGGAAGCTGCACACGCGACGAGCGCTGCTCGACGCCGCCCTCGACCTCATGTCCGACGGCCGCAGCTTCGGGGCGCTGTCGATGCGCGAGGTGGCTCGCGCGGCGCAGATCGTCCCCACGGCGTTCTATCGACACTTCCGCGACATGGACGATCTCGGGCTCACGCTCGTCGACGAGAACTTCCTCACGCTGCGCCGCCTCATGCGCGAGGTACGGCAGGCCGCGCGCAGCGGGCACGACATGCGCGCCGAGTCGGTGCGCGTCTACGTCGGCTACGTGCGCGAGCATCGCCGCGTGTTCGAGTTCGTCGTCCGCGAGCGCCATGGGGGCACGCCGCCGGTACGTGCGGAGATCGCCCGTGAGATCCGTTTCATCACGACCGATCTCGCCGACGACCTGGCGACGATCCCGTCACTCGGGCATCTGGACCGCGACGCGCGCGAGATGGTCGCCCACCTCATCGTCAGCACGGTGGCGACCATGACCGGCGAGCTGCTCGACGTCCCTCCGGGGCCGGACGCTGCCGACGTCGAGTCCGAGCTGGCCGAGCGTACGGTGCAGCAGCTCACCGTCGTCGTGCGCGGTGCGGCGACGTTCGCGGCGACGGCACCCGACCGGGACGCTTCGATGTGACCACACTGCGTCCCGGGCGGCCGCCGTCTGACACGGCGGGGCACGCGCGCTAGGGTGCGTCCGTGGGCAAGACATACGACGCCATCGACCCCGATCTCGCGACCTGGCTCGGGGAGCAGCACGTCTTCTTCGTTTCCACCGCGCCGCTCGCGGCCGACGGGCTCGTCAACTGCTCGCCGAAGGGCATGGACACGTTCCGTGTGCTCGGACCGCACGAGGTCGCGTACCTCGACCTGACGGGCAGCGGCGCCGAGACCATCGCTCATCTGCGCGAGAACGGCCGCATCGTCTTCATGTTCTGCGCGATGTCCGGCCCGCCCCGCATCGTGCGCCTGCACGGCACCGGCGAGGTCCTCGTTGCCGGCACGCCCGCGTTCGAGCGCCTCCGCCCGCGCTTCCCGGACACGCCCGGCGCGCGCGCCGTCATCCGCGCGACGATTCGTCGCGTCGGCGACTCGTGCGGCTACTCGATCCCGCGCTTCCAGTACACGGACGAGCGCGACGGCCTGGTGAAGTGGGCACGGAACAAGGGTCCCGACGGCCTCGTCGCGTACCGGCGCGAGCGGAACGCGACCAGCATCGACGGCCTGCCGGCGCTCGACCCGAAGCCATGACGTTTCCGGCGTCCCTGCCCGCGGGCCATCGCGCGTTCCTCACCGGCGCGCTCGACGTGCTCGCCGCCGACGCGCGGCTGGTCGGGGTCGCCGCAGCGGGGTCGTTCGCGACGGACACCCTGGACGAGTACAGCGACCTCGACCTGGTGATCGCCGTCGAGCCCGCGCACGCGGCCGCCGTCGCCGGCGAGCGACGCTCGATCGCCGCGTCGCTCGGCCCACTGCTCGCGGCGTTCACCGGTGAGCACGTCGGCGAGCCGCGGCTCCTCATCTGCCTCTACGGTCCGCCGCTCCTCCATGTGGATCTGAAATTCGTCGCCCTGCCCGACGTCGCGAAGCGCGTCGACGAGGTCGTCGTGCTGTCCGATCGCGACGGCCGCGTCGCCGCGACCCTGCGGACCGACGTCGCGCACTACCCGGCGCCCGATCCGCAGTGGATCGAGGATCGCTTCTGGACCTGGGTGCACTACGTCGCCGCGAAGATCGCGCGCGGCGAGCTGTTCGAGGCCGTCGACGGGCTCGCCTTCCTGCGCGGCCTCGCCCTCGGGCCGCTCGCGATGCTGCGCGCCGGCGCGCGTCCCTGCGGTGTGCGGCGGCTCGAGCAGGCGGTGCCCGACGTCGCCGCGGAGCTGCGGCACACGATCGCCGGCTACGACGCGCGCGACTGCGTTCGCGCGCTCGAGGCCGCCATCGCGCTCTATCGCACGCTGCGTCCCGCCGACGGGCTCGTGCGCTGCGCGGCGGCGGAAGCGGCGGCGACGCGCTATCTCGACGACGTCGCTCGTGACCTGCGGTGAGGCTGCTCCGCTGGCTGTTGCCGATCGCCACGCTCGCGGCGATCGTGCTGAACGTCCTGGCCTATCGACACGCGCACGTGATGAGCCATTTCACGGCCGGCGTGCCGCGCACGGACGCGCCGGAGGATCTCTCGGTCGTCGAGCGGGTGCTCGTGCTCTTCCAGGGCGTCGAGGTCCCGCGCCCCGAGATCGGCGAGACGCCCGCCGACGTCGGGCTGCGCTACGAGTCGCTGCGCTTCGCGAGCGGGCACGGCCCGGACCTCGAAGCGTGGAGCATCCCGGTCGAGCGGCCGGAGGGCCTCGTCGTCCTCTTCCACGGCTACGCCGCGAGCAAGTCGAGCCTCCTTCCGCAGGCGCAGCTCCTCCACGAGCTCGGCTGGCAGACGATGCTCGTCGACTTCTTCGGCTCGGGCGGATCGAGCGGCGCCTCCACCACGCTCGGCGTCGTCGAGGCGAAGGACGTCACCGCGGCGCTCGAGGTGGCGCGCATGCAGTCGCTGGCGCCGGTCGTCCTCTACGGCATCTCGATGGGCGGCGCGGCGGTGCTGCGCGCGGTCGCGGTCGAGGGGGCGCGCGCCGATGCGCTGATCGTCGAAGCGACGTACGACACGCTCCTCGGCACGATCCGCAACCGCTTCCGCACCATGGCGGTCCCGGCGTGGCCGGCGGCCGAGCTGCTGCTCTTCTGGGGCGGCCGCCAGCAGGGCTTCGACGCCTTCGCGCACAATCCCGCGACGTACGCCGAGCGCATCGACGTCCCGACGCTCGTGCTCCACGGCGAAGCGGATCCGCGCGTGACGCTCGACGAGGCGCACCACCTGCATCGCGCGCTCGGCACGCACGGCGAGCTGTGCGTCGTGCCGGGCGCCGGGCACGTCACGCTGGCGGCGGTAGCGCCGGAGGCGTGGCGGGCGGCGGTCGGCGAGTTCCTCGCCGCGCGCTCACGCACCCCGGAGCACGTGCCCCGGCAGGGCGCCGGTGTGGCGTCCCTGTTCCAGTAGCACCTGGCCGTTGACGACGACCGCCGCGTACCCGTCCGCGTCGACGACGTACCGCTCGGTGTCGGCCGGGAAGTCGCGCGCGAGCCGCGCGCTCCCGGCGCGCAGCTTCGCGCGATCGATCACCAGCACGTCGGCCCACGCGCCTTCGCGCAGGAAGCCGCGATCGGCGAGGCCGTGCACCGTGGCCGGCATGCCGGCGAGCCGCCACACCGCCTGCTCGAAGGACAGCGCGTCGGGCACCCACTCCGCGAGGAGCCGCGTCGTGTAGTCCGCGCCGACGAACGACGCGAGGTGCGCGCCGCCGTCGCTCGAGCCCGCCATGACCAGCGGCTCGCCGATGGCGCTCTTCACGACGTGCTGGATGAACTGGCGCGCCATGTCGGTGAGCGTCGTCTCCCACTGCGTCTCGAGGTCCTCGGCGAGCGAGCAGTCGAGGAACGCGTCGAGCGGCCCGACGCCGCGCTCGCTCGCCAGCTCGACGGCGCTGCGGCCGATCCACGCGGCGTTCGCACGGTCGCGTACCGACTCGACGCAAAGGACGTCCCACGGGAAGGCGGCCGCGCGTCCCGGGCCGTCCCATTCGGCGGCCATCCGCGCACGGACCGCGGGATCGCGCAGGCGGCGCGATCGCTCGGGCTCCGGCGCGGTCAGCGCGTCGCGCCACGTCGGCATCTCGTCGAAGACGAACGTGTCGCAGAGCTTCAGATGCAGGCCGAGCTCGTTCGTCGTGAACTGCGGATGCAGGCGCGCGCCCGCCGCCGACGCCTCGCGCACGAAGTCGAGCGTGCGCTGCCAGCTCATCGGGTTCTCCGGCGTGGGCAGGAGCACGTTCAGCTCCACGGGGCGGCCCGACGCGCGATACAGGTCGAGGACGAGCTTCCGGTCGGCGTCGTCGTAGCCGTCGCCGAACGTGCGCGGGATGATCTCGACCGCGCCGCGGTCGAACTCCGCCAGCACCGACGCCAGCGCGACGATCTCGTCATGGCCCGCATGGTTCGACGGCACCCCGCGGCCGTCCTCGCCGACGTGGATGTCGAGCTGCGACGTCGAGAAGCCGAGCGCGCCCTCGCGCATCGCCTGACGCACCAGGTCCTGCATCGCCGCGATCTCGTCGGACGTCGCGCGCCGGCTCGACGCGTCGTCGCCCATCACCCAGCGGCGGATCGCGCAGTGGCCGACGTAGCTGCCGACGTTGACGCCGATCCGGCCGTCGAAGCGCCGCCAGTAGTCCTCGAAGCTGCCGCCGCGAAAGCGCAGGCCCTCGCGCAGCGCCGGACGCGACATGCCTTCGACGCGGCTCAGCATGCCGGCGAGCCAGTCGACGTCCTCGGGCTTCGCCGGCGCCAGGCTGAAGCCGCAGTTCCCGGTGAGCACGGTGGTCGCACCGTGCCAGCACGACGGCGTCGCGAGCGGGTCCCAGTCGAGCTGCACGTCGTAGTGCGTATGCACGTCGATGAAGCCCGGCGTCACCGCGAGACCCGCCGCGTCGATCTCGCGCGTCCCCCTGCCCGCCACGCGGCCGATCGCCGCGATGCGGCCGTCGCGGATGCCGACGTCGGCGGCGTAGCCGGGCATGCCGGTGCCGTCGTAGACCGTGCCGCCGCGGATGACGATGTCGTACATCAGTTCGCTCCCGACACCTTGAGCGTGGGATTGCGCGCGAGGCGGATGTCCTCGCAGCGCGTGTCGCACGCGTCGCGCCACGTGCCGCCCTCCTCGGACAGGATCCAGAAGCGGTCGTCGCGGATGCCTTGCAGCACGCGGTCGGCGATCGTCGCCGGCGGGACACCGAGATGGATCAGCTCGCGGATCGAGCCCTCGACGACGTTGCGCCCGGGATCGTCCTGGAGCTCGCGGCGCTCGAGATGCGCGGGACGGTTGCGCTCCGAGCGCGAGATGGCGGTGTGCACCATCTCCGGGCAGAGCACCGACACGCCGATCCGCGTCTTCTCCATCGCGAGCTCGTGGAACAGCGACTCCGACAGCGCGACGACCGCGTGCTTGCTCATGTAGTACGCCGACGCCATCGGCGCGCTGGTGACACCGGCCATCGACGCCGTGTTGACGATGTGCCCCGGCTCGCCGAGCGCCAGCATGCGCGGCACGAACGACCGCACGCCGTGGAGCACGCCCCAGACGTTCACGCCGAACACCCACTCGTAGTCCGACAGCGGCGCCTGCCACGCGCGGCCGCCGGTGAACACGCCGGCGTTGTTGCAGACGACGTGGACTTTGCCGAACGCGGTGATCGTCGCGTCGGCGAGCCGCTCGACCTCGTCGGGATTCGACACGTCGGTGCGCACCGCGAGCACCTCGGCGCCGGTCGCCGCCAGCGCGGCCCGCGCGGACTCGAGCGCATCCGCCTCGACGTCGGCAAGCACGACGCGCATCCGCTCCCTGGCGAACCGCTCCGCGAGCGCCCGGCCGATCCCGCTCGCTGCCCCGGTGACCACGGCGACCTTCCCATCGAAATCGCGCATGGCCCGTCCTTACCAGAGTCAGCAGACGTCCTGCAGCCGTTTGAGCTCGTCCGGATCGGCGGTCGTGGGCACGACGATCAGCTCGTCCGCGCCGGCGTCGCGGGCGCGGGCGATCGCGTCACGCACCGCGGCGGGGCCGATCGTCGGCACCAGGCGGATGACACCTTTCGCCGCCGGGCCCATGAAGTTCAGGTAGCGGGCCAGGTATTCGTCCATCTGCGTACGGCCGTTCGGACCGAGCGCGATGAACCCGCCGGTGACCAGCCGCGGCGGCGTGGTGCGGCCGGCGGCACGCCAGGCCTCGCGCGCCGTGTCGAACGCGAAGGCCAGCTCCTCAGGCGCCAGCGTGAACGAGAAGCCGGCGATGCCGTCGGCCCAGCGGGCGGCGCGCGCGATCGCGGGCGGGAAGATCGAGCCGGCAAGCAGCGGCGGTCCGCCGGGCTGCACGGGCAGCGGCTCGACGGGACGCAACGCGCCCGGCACGACGGTCTCACCGGCCCACACCCGGCGCATGCGCGCGACCTGCCGTTCGAGACGCCGGAGCCGCGTGCGATCCCAGACGGCGCCGACCGCCGCGTAGTCCTCCTCGCGCCCCCCCACGCCGACGCCGAGCACGACGCGGCCGTTCGACAGCACGTCGAGCGTCGCCACCTGCTTCGCCGCGAGCACCTCCGGATGCATCGGCAGGACGAGCACGTCGTAGAGCAGCCGCACGCGCGTGGTCCACGCGGCGGCCGCGGCGAGCGTCACGGTGATCTCGGGGTTCGGGAAGTTGATGCGCTCGCCGGCGGCGAGCGTCGAGAACGGGCCTTCGTCGATGCCGCGGCACCAGGCCTCGACCGTCGCGCGGTCGAGGCCCGGCACCATGACGGGCAGGTTGACGCCGATCTCCATCGTCAGGGAGGCGTCACCGAGAACGTGCCCGACACCGCGGACTGCCCCGAGAACTCCGCCTGAAGGTAGATACCGAAGCCGAAGCGGCTCGACCCCGGAGGGCCCTCGAAGGTGCTCGGATCGAAGATTCTCCCGTCGTTCGGCGTGTCCGCGTTCTCCGTGTAGCCCTGGTAGACGCAGAGGTAACCCGCATCGGCCTGACCCCGCCCCGGGCAGTGCGGCGCCGACTCGCCGGAGACGTATATCTGGTTGCCTTCCGGAATGTCCGTCTCGAGCGGGACCGGGAAGGTGGCGAACGCGCGATAGACGTCGCCGGCCGACTGCGCCGTCACGCTGGCGCCCCATACGCCCGACACGGTCTCGCCCGGCGCCAGCGCCGTCAGCGCGGAGCGACCGACGCGGCCCGGCGTGCCGGGCGGCCCGGCCGGACCCGCCTCGCCCTGGATGGCGAAGTGCAGCGGGTTCTCGTTGCCCTTGCAGCTCGCCGACGGGTCCGCGCTGACGACCCGCATCTTGCCGTTGCTCTTGTGCACGCAGGCGTGGACCTTGTCCGTGCCGCCGTCGCCCGCGTGTGCGAGCACGCTCGTCGCGCTGCCGGCGACGCCGAGCGCCACCGCGAGCGCGATTCCCCAGTACCTGACGATTCCCATGACGATCCCTTTCCGATCTCGTATCAGTTGACGCAGCCGAACGTGGCCAGCTCGCGGCGCGCTTCGGTCTTCGAGCCGTTGCTGTCCTCGACCTCGAGGATGAAGCGGAACGTGGCGCCGCACGCGCGGAAGCAGCCGATGAACTTCCCCTGGTTGCCCGAGCTGGCGCCCGTCGACCCGAGCTGGCGCGTCAGGTTGCCGCGCTGGAAGAACCAGCGGACGCGCGAGCCGTCGGTGAGCAGCCCGTCCTCGGGGTCGCTGCCGTAGCCGAAGCCGACGATGCAGGTGTCGGCGCCGCCCCCGCACGACCCCGGGCACGCGTTCACGCCGACGTTGACGTAGCTCGTGAAGAACGGCGTCGGCGGCAGGTCGGGCGGCGGCGCGGCGACGTCGACCCGCGTCGTCGCCGTGACCGACGCGCCGAGCGTCCCGGTGTAGGTGGCGCTCAGCCGGTGCGAGCCCTGCGTGAGCAGGCCGACGATGCTCTGGCCCGTGCCGATGGTGCCCTGGATGTCGGACGTCCACACGACGGGACCGGTGAGCGCCCAGCCGTCGTTGCGGAAGTCCGCGCCCTCGACGGTCATCGGGATGCCCTGCCCGGCGACGAACGACTCGCCGAAGAGCGGCTGGATGATCTCGATGCTCGGCGGCGCCGGCGTGAAGTCGAACGTGAAGTTGTCCTGCGGCTGGTCGGGCAGCGGGCCGAGCACCTCGACGGCGCCGACCGACCGCGCGGATTTGACGAACGCCCGCACCCACGACGCCGGCAGGTAGTAGTAGCCGCCGTCGCCGGCGCAGCCCCACGAGTTCTTGATGATGAGGAAGCCGCCGGTGCTGTCCGGCAACCCCGCGGGCAGCTTCGCCTCGGGGATGTAGCCGACGGCCAGCACCGCGTGGCCGCCCTTCGGACACTCGCATTCGCCCGTCTGCTCGCAACCGGTGACCGACGGGACGTTCGGATCGATGGCCACCTCGCGGCAGAGCTTCGGCTTGTTCGGGCGAAAGCGGACGAAGCCGTTCACGTCCGGCCTGTCGAACGTGTTCGTGACCTCGAGCGCGATCATCACCGGCTGCTGGTTCAGCAGCGCGATGATGACGTTGCGGAGCCCGTTGATCGGATCCGCGGCGTCCCACAGCTCGACCGGCGCTTCGGTGGAGCGCACGGTGGTGGCGCCGACGGGCGGCGCCGACACCGCGCACACGAGGTTCGCGCCCTGCTGCATGCACAGCACGCGGCCCTGGTGCGACGTGTCCGAGCAGAACGCCTGCTCCCCTCCGGCGTAGTCGAGGCACGAATCGGCGTACTTCTTCTTCTTGTCGTCCTCGGTGCGCTTGCGCGACGGGTTGTAGTCCCAGTCCTGCTCGAGCGGCTGCTGGTAGCCCGTGCTGTGTACGGCGGCCGCGAAATGCGCGGAGCGCAGGCCGTCGCCGTACTCGTCCGGCTGAATGGTGCGCTTGGCCGTGTAGTAGAGATGCTGCTCGGAGAGGTTGACCCACCGCTCGTAGCGCTGGGCGACGCGGATCTCGCGCCCGGCGGTCATCGCGAACGAGGCGCACGTGCCGCGACTCGCCTGATCCTTCGTGCAGGTCGCGTAGTACTTGAGCGGCCACGTCGCCGTTCGCCAGAGCCCGCCGGACTTGTGCTGGCAGTAGGCGCTGCCGTCGGTGCCGTCGCCGCTGCCGATCTCGTTCGAGCAGCGCGACGGGAAGAACGCGGGCAGCGTCTCGCCCGGCAGCGGCGCCGCGGCTTCCGCGCTCTCCACCTGATCGGCGATGGCGCGATTGCGGCTCTCGAGCTCCTCCGCCGACTCGCCGGCGACGTCGTCGGGCGCGGGCAGGCCCGGGTCGAGATGCTCGTGCGCGAAGTCGTAGAGCTCGCGGTAGACACCGAGCTGATTTTCCTGGGTCGGGAAGGTGCGGATCGTGTCCGCGATCACGGCGCGCTGGTAGCGCCGGCCCTGCGTGACGACGTAGCGTCCGTCGCCCGCATCGTCCCAGATGGTGAGGAGATAGTTGCCGTCGGCGGTCGAGGCGAGCGTGTCGTCGTCCGGATCGACGGCCGTCGAAACGAAGTCCTCGCGGTCGGGGTGCTCGGCGAGGAACGCGTCGATCGTCGCCTGGTCCTCGGCGTCGGCGGCCGCCTCGGCCGCTTCGTCCTCGTCGCCCTGGTTCAGCGTGAGGATGCGGAAGCCCGCCTGCGCCGACGCGTCGAGGAACTCGCGCGGCCCGACAAGGATCGCGCCGTCCGGAAGCGAGCCGCCGTACGGCGTCCGCAGGCTTTCGGGGATGCCGTTCTGCGCGGTGAGCTTCCGCGCCTTGGCGCCCTTCGCCTTGAACTTGCCCGACACGCTGCCGCAGTCGGCGGAGATCGTCGCCTTGAGCGTCGCCTTCGAGACGGCGCCGCACGACGCCCACTTCACGACGAGGGAGTCGCCCGACGCCTTGCCCTTGAGCTTTTTCGCGCGGACCGGCGGGCATCCGCTGAGCGTCGCGACACCGGCCTGGTCGATCACGAGTGCGTCGGGCGTCGGACCGCCAGTCACGAGGGGATCGCCGTCGATCGCCCAGTAGCCGCCCTGGCAGCGTGCGGCGCGTCCCTTCTGTGCCGCGGCGGGGCGCGCCGCGAGCGCCACCGTGGCGATGATCGCGAGCGCGACCACCATCCGTCGAACCGAATCCGATCCCATCACGGAGGCGACGTATACCGGCAATTCGAATGGGCGCCAGCCTTGCGTCGCTGGGCGGCAGCCGCGATGAGGAGGGATGATCGACCGCGCCACCGGCCAGCGCTTTGCCGACGAGTGGATCGCGGCCTGGAACAGCCACGACCTCGACCGCATCCTCGCGCACTACGCCGACGACTTCGAGTTCACGTCGCCCGTGATCGTCGAGGTGATGGGCGAGCCGTCGGGCATGCTGCGCGGCAAGGCGGCGGTCCGAACGTACTGGAGCAAGGCGCTCGCGCGCGTGCCCGACCTCCGGTTCACGCTCGTCGAGGTGCTCTGCGGCATCCGCAGCGTCGTCATCAACTACACGCGCCACGACGGACGGCACGCGTCGGAGTGGTTCGAGCTGGACGCCGACGGCGTCGTCGTGCGCTCGGCGGCGCACTACTGAGCGATGGGTCTCGCCGGGATCGCCGACCGGCGTCGGATCGTCGCCGTCATCGGGTCGGGCGACGAGCTGACGGCGGCGCAGCAGGCGTGGCCGTTCGAGGTCGGGCGATGGATCGCGGCCGCCGGCTTCCACCTGCTCACCGGCGGGGGCGCGGGTGTCATGGAGGCGGCGAGCCGCGGCTTCTGCTCCGTCGCGCGTGCGGGCGTCGCCATCGGCGTGCTGCCGGCGGGCCGGCCGGCGAACCGCTATCCGAACCGCTGGGTCGAGGTGCCAATCGTCACGCACCTCGTCGGACGCGACCAGATGGGACCGGACTCGCGGAACCACATCAACGTGCTCAGCGCCGACGCGATCGTGATGTTCCCCGGCAGCGTCGGAACGCACGCGGAGCTGCAGCTCGCGCTGACACGCGCGACACCGTGTCCGATCGTCGCCTGCGTGCGGGACGGCGAGACGGTCGGCGATCTCGATCGCGTCGCATTGGAAGCGCGCGGGCTGTCGATGGCGCTCACGATGGACGACGTCGCGCGGCTGCTCGCGATGGAGGAGACGGCCTGATGGACCGCAAGGAGCTCATCCGCCAGTACAAGGAGACGCCGCGCCCGATGGGCGTCTATCGCGTGCACAACACCGTCGGCGACAAGTCGTTCGTCGGCGCGAGCCGCGACCTGCCCGCCATCCTGAACCGCAATCGCCTGCAGCTGCGGACGGGCGGCCACCAGAACCGCGCCCTGCAGCGCGACTGGGACGCGCTCGGCGCCGACGCGTTCGCGTTCGAGGTGCTCGACGAGCTCAGCGTCCCCGACCGGCCGGGCTACGACCCGACCGACGACCTGCAGGTGCTCGAGGCGATGTGGCTCGAGCGGCTGTCGCCGTGGGACGACCGCGGCTACAACGCCCGGCCGAAGCGCTGAATCGCCAGCGTGAGCAGCGGCAGCGTGCGCCCCTCGGGCCGTGCCGGCACCTCGCCGACGCGTCGCGCACCGAGCCGGCGATAGAACCCTTCTGCGTTCGGATCGGACGCGATGTCGAGGCGCGTGACGCCCATGCGCCGCAGGCGATCCTCGCAATGGGCGAGCAGCGCGCGGCCGATCCCGCCGCCGATCCGTCGCGGATCGACCCACATGTGCTCGAGCTCGCGCGTCGTGCCGCGGCCACTGACCGCCCAGAAGCCGACCACACGCCCGCCGCGGACGGCGCACCACGTCGGATGACGACGGACGAAGCCGGGTGTGACGGTCAGGTCCTGCTCCCAGAGCCGGATCCACGCGTCGGGATAGCGCCAGTGGCGCTTCGCCGCGTGCGCGATGCGCGTCAGCGCCGGCGCGTCGTCGGGGCGCGCCCGGCGGATGGTCGTCGTCACGACGTCATGGCGTACTCCCGAACGGGTCCGGCGGCCAAGGTCCCCCCCGGGCTGACGGCGTCCCGGTCCGGAGCCAGCAGGGTGCTGAAAAAGGCGCCGTAGCGAGGCGGGCGAGCGCGGAGTGCTGCGTGGCGCCCGAGGAGCGAGCAGCGGAGTCATAGCAGCGCTACGTCGAGCAGCGCAGCGACGAGGCCGCCGCGCAGCGCCCCGTGATCGTCCGCCGCAGTAGGCGCCTTTTTCAGCACCCTGCTAGTCTCGCCGGCGTGGAAACGGTGTGGATCCTCGGCGACCAGCTGAACCGCGGCGTCGCGAGCCTGGCCGACGCCGACCCGACCTCCACCCGCGTGCTGTTCGTCGAGTGCGACGCGAAGATCGCCTCGAAGCGATGGCACCGCCAGCGGCTGCACGTCGTGCTGACGTCGATGCGCCGCTTCGCCGACGAGCTGCGCGGCGCGGGGTTCGACGTCGACTACCGTCACGCGCCGACGTTCGCTGCGGGGCTGGCGGCGCACCGCCGGCGGCACCGGCCGCGGCGCGTGCGGGTGATGGAGCCGATGTCGTGGGACGGGCTGGCGCTGCTCCGCCGGCTCGAGGTCGAGATCGTCCGGTCGAACCAGTTCCTCTGCCACTACGACGACTTCGCGGAATGGGCGCGCGGCCGGCGGCTGCTGCGCATGGAGGACTTCTACCGCTGGCAGCGCCACCGGCTCGGCGTGCTGATGAACGGCACCGAGCCCACGGGCGGGCGCTGGAACTTCGACGCCGAGAACCGCAAGCCGCCGCCGCGCGGTGCCGCGCCCTGGCCGGATCCGCCGCACACGCCGCTCGACGACGTGGACCGCGCGGTGCTGGAGCGGCTGCCCGCGCGGGCGTTCGGCGATCCCCCGGACGGCACGTGGGCGACGTCGCGGGCGGACGCGCTCGAGCGGCTCGAGCATTTCGTCACCAACGTGCTGCCCGTGTTCGGCCCGCACCAGGACGCCATGACGACGCGTTCCTGGCATCTCGCGCACTCCGTTCTGTCGCCCTACCTGAACCTGGGGCTGCTACATCCGCGGGAAGTCTGCGACGCGGCCGTCGCCGCGTGGCGCGCGGGCGACGCGCCGCTCGCGTCGGTCGAAGGCTACGTCCGCCAGATCATCGGCTGGCGCGAGTACGTCTGGGGCACCTACTGGCTGTGGATGCCGGAGTTCCGCAGCCGCGATGCGCTTCACGCGCAGCGCCCCCTGCCACCCGTCTACACCGACCCGGCGCGCACCCGCATGCGCTGCGTCGCCGACGCCGTCGGCGGCGTCGAGGCGCGCGCCTACGCGCACCACATCCAGCGGCTGATGGTGCTCGGCAACCTCGCGCTCGTGGCCGGCGTCGAGCCGTGGGGCATGGTCGAGTGGATGTGGGCGTCGTTCGTCGACGGCGCCGAGTGGGTGATGCTGCCGAACCTGCTCGGGATGTCGCTGCACGCCGACGGCGGACGGATGACGTCGAAGCCGTACGCGGCCGGCGGCGCGTACATCAACCGCATGAGCGACTACTGCCGCGGCTGCACATACGATCCCACGAAGCGCACCGGCGAGGACGCCTGTCCGTTCACGACGCTCTACTGGGCGTTCCTCGATCGGCATCGAAAGCGCTTCGCGGGCAACCATCGCATGCGCATGCCGCTGCGAACGCTCGACACGCTCGCCGATCTGCCCGGCATCCGGACGCGCGCCCGCGACGTGCTGCGGCGCCTCGACACGGGCGACGTCTGACCGTCAGCGCCCGCGCACGTCGACGTCGTCGAGCGTGCCGAGGCCACGATCGAGCACGCAGCGTGCGTCCGCGTCGCCGCGCAGGCGCGCGTCGAAGAAGGCCGTCGCCACGAGGCGCACCAGGTCCTGCTGTCGCTTTCCCGCCATGCTGGGCGATCGCACGCTCGCGACGGCGGCCGGCTCGCACGGCACCGGGCAGCGGTCCGGCGTCGGCACCACGCCCGCCCGGCGCGCGACGAGGCTCGCGAACGGTGAATCGGTACGGTCGTTCCACGCGTCGCCGAGCGACTGCACGAGGACCGGACAGGCGACGCTGTCGTAGTGCGTCGTGGACGGGAGGCCGGCGGTGAACGCGGAGAAGCCGGTGTGCGACGCTTCGTCCAGGACGACGAGCTGCGCGCGTCCGCGCGCCGCACGGAACGCGCGCTTGCCGCTTTCGGCGAACGACACGATGAGGTCGGTCTCGCCGTACAGCAGGAGCGCCGGCACGCGCGCGCCGCGGAAGAACGCCGGCGTGACGAAGCACGCCGGCGCGGCGATGGGCAACGCGGCGCGGATGCGCGGGTCGCGGAGCTCGCGATGGAACGCGACCAGCAGCGTCGTGAGGCCGCCCCACGAGAGCCCGCTGACGCCGATGCGCTCGGGGTCGACGACGCCCGCGAGCTCGGGCGCGGCGAGCAGGTCGTCGATGACGGCGCGCACGTCGCGCGGCTGCTGCGGGATGTCGGCGATCGTCGGATTGCCGGGCGCCGCCAGGTTGCTCAGCGGGAAGTCGAGCGCGGCGACGACGTAGCCGTGGCTCGCGAGATGCTCCGTCAGGTAGGTCTGGCCGAGCCGCGTGCCGCCGAAGCCGTGGCTGAACACGACGAGCGGGAACGGGGCGCCGTCGCCGTCGGCCGGCCTCCACACCTCGGTGACGAGCGTCCGCTGCGGCGCCCCGGGGTACGATCCGTTCGCCGGCGTCGGACGGCTCGCGTCGACGACCGTCCGCGTGGTGCGCGCGACCGCATGTGGTCCCGCGTTCTGGAATCGCACCAGATCGGGGCGGCAGCGCGCGTCGGCAGCCGTCGCGGCCAGGCAGAGCACGGCGAGGAGACGAACGGCGGTCATGCGTCCTCCACGAGCGCGCCGCTCGCCACCCACGTCGACTCGAGCACGTCGATGCGGCGCGTGAGCGTGCGGCGCAGGCGCGCGGCCACGGCGGCGATGAGCGCGTTCGCCGCGGCGAGCATGCCGACGTGGCTGTCGAACGGCCCGGCGGCGGCCGCCGCCACCGGCAGGACGGCGAGCGCGCCCTCGGCGAGCGGCGACACTTCGGAGTCGACCAGGACGATGCGCGCGGCGCCGGCGGCAGCGACGCGGCGCGACGTCTCCACCACCCAGCGCTCGTGCCGGCGCAGGTCCATCAGCACGACGGTGTCGCCGCGCTCGAGCCGCGCGAGCTGCGTCACGACGCGAAACTCGGAGCCTTCGACGACGCGGACGCCGTCGCGCACGATCGCGAGCTCTCCCGCGAAGAGCCGCCCGATGCCCGACGCCTGGTCGCTCGCGATGATTGTCACGCGACGGTCGACGTCGGCGAGGCGCGCGACGGCCGCCTCGAAGGCGCGCCGATCGAGCCCGTCGAGCGTCTGCCGCAGGTTCTCCTGCTCGGTGGCGAGGACGTGGGCCACGACGTCGCTCGCAGGCCGGGCGCGCACCCGCTCGACCGCCGGGCGGAGCCGTCCGCGCAGCTCGCGACGCACCGCCGCCTGCAGGCCGACGAACCCGCGGTACCCGAGCCGATCGGCCAGCCGCACGACGCTCGGTCCGCTGGTGCGCGCCCGGGCCGCCACCTCGGCGACGGTCCCGAAGGCGACGCCCTCCGGGTCGCGCATGACGACGTCCGCGACGCGCCGCTCCGCGGGCGAGAGCCGCTCGAGGGCGGCGGCCACGGCGTCGCGCGGGCTCGTGTCTGAAACCGGCATTTCACCGTTGGTAGCACATGAAACGTTTGTTATCATCCCTTTCGTGTCGTCCCGGCCGGCCATCGCCCGCATCGAGCTGTTCGCGCTCCACGTGCCGTTCCGCCAGGCCGTGCGCGACGCGATGGCGCGCTCGCCGACGGGCCTGGGCATGGCCATTCCCGCGGAGGACCCGTGGCTCGGCGGCGACTTCGTCATCGCCCGGCTGACCGCCGACGACGGCACGCAGGGCGTCGGGGAGGCCTTCGTGTGGCTGCCCGAAACCGGCGTGTCGCCCGCACAGATCGTCGACGCCGTCCGGCACGGGCTGGCGCATCACGTCCTCGGCGCCGATCCGTCCGACGGGATGGCGCTCTGCGACCGCATGGACGCGAACGTCGCGCGCACGGAGGTGGCGAAGGGCCTGCTCGACATGGCGTGCGTCGACCTCGTCGGACACGCGACGGGCCGGCCGGCGCACGCGCTGATGGGCGCACCGATCGCCCCGCCGTCGCTGCCACTCGCCGCGCTGATCCCGCTCGCCGATCCGGAGTTCATGATCGGCCTCGCGCAGGGATTCCACGGCGACGGCACGCGGACGTTCCGCCTGAAGCTCGGCAGCGGCATCGAGGCCGACCGCCGCGTCGTCGCCCTCGCCCGCGAGGCGCTCGGTCCGGACGTGCGTCTGCGCGTCGACTACAACCAGGCGTACTCCCGCGACGACGCCATCCGCGCGATCGCCGCGATCGCGCCGTACGGTATCGACTGCGCCGAGCAGCCGGTGCGCGCCGGCGACTGGCTCGGCATGGCGGAGGTGCAGCGCGCCGTCACGGTGCCGCTCATGGCGCACGAGAGCTGCTTCAGCCTGACCGACGTCACCGCGCTGATCGCGCTCGGTGCCGTGCGCGTCGTCGGCATCAACACGGAGCGGCCGGGCGGGATCACCCGGGCGCTGCAGGCGATGGACCACGCGACGGCGCACGGCATGGGCATCGTCCTGCACAACCAGCCGCTCGGGATCGCATCGGCCGCGCAGGTCCATCTCGGCGCGGCGCGTGCCGAGGTGCTCGGCCACGCCATGGAGCTGTTCGGGCACATCATGCTCGAGGACGACCTGATCGTGGAGCGGCTCGACTACTCGGGCGGCATGGTCCGCGTGCCCGACGGGCCGGGGTTCGGCGTCACGCTCGACGTCGATGCGCTCGACGGCTACCTGACCGCGCCGCCGGTGGTGATCGGCAAATGACGGCACCGTCGACGGACGTGCTGTGGCGCAACGCCGACGTCATCACGCTCGAGGCGGCGACGCCGCGGGCGACGGCGCTCGCGACGTCGGGCGATCGGCTGGCCGCCGTCGGCGACGAAGCCACGTGCCGCGCGGCACTCGGCGGGCACGACGTCGTCGACCTGGGCGGAGCCGTCGTCGTGCCCGGCTTCATCGACACGCACCTCCACCCGATCGCGGTCGTCTACTTCGACATGCACTGCGACCTTCGCGGCGTGACGAGCATCGGCGCGCTCCAGCGGCGGTTGCGCACGGCGGCGGACGGCCTCGCGGCGGACGAGTGGCTCGTCGGCCTGCAGCTCGAGGAGCAGGACCTCGCCGAGCGCCGCCTGCCGACGCGCGCCGAGCTCGACGCGGCCTGCCCCGAGCGTCCGCTCGTGGTCATCAAGCACGACGGCCACAGCGCCGCCGGCAACTCCCGTGCGTTCGCCGCCGCGGGCATCGACGCGGCGACGGTCGATCCCGACGGCGGCCGCATCGAGCGCCTCGCCGACGGCACGCCGAGCGGTCCGTGCCGCGAGTCCGGAGCGCGGCTGCTGGTCGGCGCCGTCCCGTCGCCGTCGATCGAACGCCTGCGCGCCACCGCGGCGCGGACGTTCGCGCGGATCGCGGCCTGCGGCATCACGTCGGCGGGCGTGATCCTGCAGACCGACGCCGAAGGACCGGGCGGCGGCGCGGGCGCGCTCGAGGCGTTGGCGATGCAGATGCTGCTCGATCTGACGCCGTTCTCGACGTACGCGATCCTCGTCGGCCGCACGGTCGAGGCCGCCGTCGCGCTGCGTGAGAGCCCGCTGCACGATCCCGCCGCCGGCCGCCGCGTCGGCGGCTTCAAGATCTTCGCCGACGGCACGTTCGGCAGCTGCACGGCCTGCATGCACGAGCCGTTCAGCGACCATCCCGAGCAGCGCGGCTACCTGACACTCGACGAGCACGAGATCCTCGCGCGCATGCGGGCGGCGCACGACGCCGGGCTGCAGATCTGCGTACACGCCATCGGCGACGCCGCGGTGGTCCGCTGCGTCGAGCTGCTGGGCCGGCTGCCGCCGGGCGGCGACCGCCGCCATCGCATCGAGCACGCCTCGATCGTGCCGCCGGCGCTCGCCGCGCGGATGGCGGCGCTCGGCGTCGCCGTCTCCACGCAGCCGCTCTTCGTCCATTCGGAGAAGGCCTGGCTGCACGCGCGCATCGGCCGCGAGCGCGCGCGCCACGTCTATCCGCTGCGCGGGCTCCTCGACGCCGGCGTGCTGGTCGGCGGCGCGTCCGACGCGCCCGTCGAGTCGACGAGCGTGCTGCACGCGATCCAGTGCTGCGTCACCCGCGAGGGATTCGAGACGCAGCAGGCCGTCACCGCGCTCGAGGCGCTGCGCCTCTTCACCGCCGACGCCGCGCGCGTGCAGCACGAGGAGCACGAGAAGGGCACGCTGGCCGCGGGCAAGCGTGCCGACTTCGTCGTTCTCGACGGCGATCCGCTGACGGTGCCCCCCGAGCGCATCACCGACCTGCGCGTGCTGCGCACCGTCGTGGGCGGGCGCACCGTCCACCACCTGGAGTCGACATGAGCATCTTCGGCAGCACCTACACCGCGGCGCGCGCGGCCTTCCTCGACGCGTGCGCGACCGCCGGCGGCGAGATCGTCTCGTACCGCCATCCTCTGCCCGGCCCGGACGGCGAGGCGCTCTTCCTCGACACGGTGCGCTTCGGCGCGCCGGACGCGCGCCGCGTGCTCTTCGTCGCGTCGGGCACCCACGGCATCGAGGGATTCTGCGGCTCGGGCGTCCAGACGCACCTGGTGCGCACCGGGCTCCGCGTGCCGGCGGACGTCGCGCTCGTCTTCGTTCATGCGGTCAATCCGTGGGGCTTCGCCTGGCTGCGGCGTGTGAACGAGGACAACGTCGACGTGAATCGCAACTTCGCGGCGTCCGAGGCCGACCTGCCGGACAATCCGGACTACGACCGCCTGGCCGACGTCCTCAATCCGCCGGTGCTCGACGACGGGGCGTTGCTCGCCGCGATGGCGGCGGTGCAGCGGCTCGAGGCGGAGCATGGGACCGCGGCCAGTTATCGCGCGCTCTCCGGCGGGCAGTATCGCCATCCGCGCGGCGTGCAGTACGGCGGCCGCTCGCCGGTGTGGTCGAACCGCACGCTGCGCGCCGTGTGGGCGCGGCACGCGAGCACGGCCGACGTCGCCGCCTACGTCGACCTGCACTCGGGTCTCGGTCCGTGCGGCACGGGCCTGATCTTCCAGACCGCGCCGGCGGACGGCACGGCGGCGCGTCTGGCGGCGACGTGGTGGCCCGACGTCATCCGCGCCGATCCCGACGCCGTGCTCACGACGGGACTGATCGGCCCGGCGTTCGTCGACGCGACGGCCGCGCCCGCCGCCGGCGTCGTGCTCGAGTTCGGAACGCGGATGATGCCGGACGTGATGCGCGCCGTCCTCGAGGACAACTGGCTCGCGCATCACGGCGACCGTGCTTCGGCACAGGGGCGCGAGATCGCCCGGCGGATGCGCGAGGCCTTCCTGATGGACGATGCGGAATGGGAGACCGCCGTCTGCGCGCGCGCCCGCGAGGTGGTCGACGCGACGCTCGCCGGCCTCGCCGCCTTCACGCCGGAGCCGCGGGCCGTCACGGTGCGGCCCGCGCGGGCGGAGGACCTCGACACGCTCGTCGGCTTCAGCGTCGCGATGGCGCGCGAGACCGAGGACTACGACCTGCCCGTCGAGCGCGTACGGGCGGGGATGGGCGCGCTGCTCGCCGATCCGGCACGCGGCCGCGCGTTCGTCGTCGACGACGACGGCGCGATCGCGGCGGCGCTCGTTCTCACCGTCGAGTGGAGCGACTGGCGGAACGGGTGGTTCTGGTGGATCCAGAACGTCTACGTGCATCCGGACCACCGCCGCCGTGGCCACTATCGCCGCCTGCACGACCACGTCCGGGCGCTCGCGGCCCGCGACCCGGAGGTGTGCGGCCTGCGGCTCTACGTCGAGGCGGGGAACCGCAACGCCCGCACGACCTATGCGGCCATGGGCATGGAGGAGACGCACTACCGGCTCTACGAGGAGGGGACCCGGGGCCCTTCCTGAGCGCGCGCGGCATCTGCCATGATGCCCGCATGACCGCCTCCTACACCCACTTCCCCGCGCTGCTGTCCGACGCCGACGCCGAGGGCATGATCCGGCTCTGCGAGCGCTTCGGCAGCTACGGCATGTACGGGCAGAAGCCCATCGAGGAGGACCTCGGCCGCGGGCTCTTCCAGCGCCACGACGCCGCGATGAACTACATCCGCACCGGCGGGCGCTTCGGCAGGCGCGAGTCGTTCGAGTCGGCGGCGGTGCGCACCAACTACTTCCGCGAGACCTACGCCTACGACAAGCCGGTCGTCGACGGCATCGAGGGCTTCCTCTGGCACGAGGGGTTCGTCGAGGCGTCGCGCAAGCTCTTCGGGCGTCCCGTGATCTCGCCCGCCATCGTCTACGCCAACCTGCTCGTCCCCGGACAGGAGCTGGCCGTACACACCGACGTGCCGGAGTTCCGCGGCGCCAATCGCACGAAGGACCCCGAGTGGCTGATGGTCGTCATGCACCACTCCGGCCTGTTCGATCGCTGGCGCATGCCCATCGCCACCGGCGTCTCGTGGTGGCGCGGATGCCGCGGCGGCGAGCTCGCGCTGTATCCCGACGGGGCCGACGGTCCGCCCACGACCGTTCCCGCGGCGCACAACACGGCGATCGTCCTCGACACCGACACGGTCTTCCACGGCGTCGACCGCGTCACGGAAGCCGCGCAGCCGCTTCCGCCGCTCGAGATCGGCATGCGCCTCGGCTACCAGGGCGACGATCGGTGGCGGGTCGGGTTCGGCGACGAGACGGTCGTCCGCTACCACTGGGACGACGTGCGCTTCTCCGTCTCGTGGAAGGCGTACTGCTTCGCCGACGAGGCGGAGAAACGGGCGGCGTTCGAGCACACCGACGACCTCACCCGGCCGCAGATCATGGAGGCGCTGCTCGCCGACCTCCGTCGCCGCGGCCGCCTCGACGGCGACGTCCCGAACGGCACCGACCTCGCGCTGCTGATGATCGACGAGTACATCCGCTTTCCCCCACCGGCCGGCGCATGAAGGCGGTCCCCTGAAAGCGGTCACCGGCCTGCTGCTGCTGCTCTCCGCCGGCGCGCTCGGGGTCTATGCCGGCGCGATGCTCACGGAAGGCTTCGTTCTCGTCCCCCACTGGCAGTCGCTGCCGCCGGCGGAGTTCTACGCGTGGTACGCCGCGAACGACGCGCGCCTGCTGAGCTTCTTCGGCACGGTCACCGAGATGGCTGCGCTGCCGGCGCTGGGTGCGGCGCTCGCGGCGTTCATCACGCGGCATCCGGGACGCTGGTCGGCGCTCGTCGCCGCGCTGTCCATGATCGTCTGCGTGGCGATGTTCTTCGTGTACTTCGCCGATGCCAACGCGCGCTTCTCGGCGGCGAGCATCCCGGGCGACGCGTTGCCGGCCGAGCTCGAACGCTGGGCGTCGTGGCATCGGAGTCGGATGGTCCTGGCCGTCGTCGCGCTGCTCGCCGCGCTGATCCCGCTGCGGCGCCACGGGGAGCGCCCATGAAGCCCCCATGAAGCATCGATGATCACCGGCGCCACCAAGCTGCTCGCCCTGATCGCCGACCCGATCGTGCAGGCGCGCTCCCCGGGGCTCGTGACCACGATCCTGCAGCGTCGCGGCCGCTTCGGCGACTTCGTCTTCGTCCCGATGCAGGTGCCCGACGGCGCCCTGCCCGAGGTCGTCGCGGCGATCCGACGCATCGGCAACTTCGCGGGCGCCGTGGTCTCGATGCCGCACAAGCAGGCGATGGTGCCCCTGATCGACGAGGTGCTACCCGACGGCCGCATCGTCGGCGCCGTCAACGTCATCCGTCGCGATGCGGCCGGCCGGCTCACCGGCACGACGCTCGACGGCGAAGGATTCGTCGCCGGGCTCGCGGGCGCCGGGCACACGGTGGCCGGCAAGGCGTGCGCCCTCGCGGGCGCCGGCGGCGCGGGGTCGGCGATCGCGTTCGCGCTCGCACGCCACGGCTGCGCCACGCTCGCCATCGTGAACCGCACGACGGTGAAGGCCGCGGCGCTCGCGGCGCAGGTACGCGCCGCGTTCCCCGCCGTGGACGTCCGCGTCGGCGACGACGGCCGCCGCTTCGACGTCGCCGTCAACGCGACGTCGCTCGGCATGCGGTCCGGCGACGCGCTGCCGATGTCGCGCGACCTCGTCGAGCGGTCGGCGGTGGTCGCCGAGTGCGTGGTCACGCAGGACAGGACGCCGCTGCTCGCGCTGGCTGAGGACGTCGGCCGCACGATCCACCCCGGCCTGCCGATGCTAACCGCGCAGCTCGACCTGCTGCTCGACTTCATGGGCGTGGCGTGATCCGGCCGGCGACGCTGGACGACGTCCCGGCGCTCGAGGCCCTGATCGCCGCATCCGCGCGCGCCTTCGGCCGTCCCGACTACACCGACGCGCAGATCGACGCGGCGCTCGGCACCGCGTGGGGCGTCGACACCGAGCTCGTCCGCGACGGCACCTACTTCGTCGTCGAGCTCGACGGCGCCCTCGTCGCGTGCGGCGGCTGGAGCCGGCGCCGGACGCTCTTCGGCGCGGACGCGCAGCCCGGCCGCGAGTCCGCGCTGCTCGATCCAACGCTGGATGCCGCGCGCATCCGGGCCTTCTTCGTCCACCCGGACCACGGCCGCCGCGGCATCGGCCGGGCCCTGCTGGACCACTGCGAAGATGCCGCACGGCGGGAGGGCTTCCGCGACGCAGAGCTCATGGCGACGCTTCCCGGCCAGCGCCTCTACGGCGCGTTCGGCTACGTGAGCGGCGACCCGATCGAGCATCCGCTGCCCGGCGGGCTGACGATCAGATTCGTGCCGATGCGGAAGCCGCTGGGCTGAGCCGCACGGTCACGAATGTGCCGGGCGACGCAGGAGCGTCGCTGCTTGCATGCTTGGTCGTCGGAAAGCTCGCAGCGAGCCAAGGCACACGACTTGCTCAGTCCGCCGAGCCCCGATGCGCCCCCAGACCACGCAGACGCCACGCCACCACGACGACGAGCTCGTCCTCCTCGAGTCGCGCGCGACGATCGGCGCCTGCACGATCATCGCCGCAATGCTCCTGATGAGCCTCGCGGAGGTACGCAATGGCTTTGCGGGTCGCGAGCTCTTCTGGGCGCTCCGCGGCACGAGCCTGGCCATCCTGATCGTCGGGCTGCTCTCGCCCCGACTCGGGCTCGGCCGCACGGCCTTCGAGTGGCTGATCGTCGCCGAGATCGCAGCGACCTTCATCATCGGCTCCGCCACCGCCTATCTCCGGCACGACGCCGTCACCGGGCCCGCGCTGTTCTTCGTCGTCTGCGTCGGCACCGGCGCCACCCTGCCCTGGCGGCCGCTGCCCCAGGCCGTGCAGTCCGCCATCGGGTTCCTCTGCTGGCTCGTCGTGACCCGCACCGTCACCGGATCGTGGGACGGCGTGCTGAGCCCCGCCGGCATGGGCGTCGCGGTCATCTTCATGTCGACCGTATACTCTCCGTTCGTCCATACGCGGTATCGGCGGGAGCTGGCGCAGAAGGCCGCCGAGCTGGAGCACGCGCGCGACGCGGCGCTCGCGTCGAGCCGCGCCAAGTCCGAGTTCCTGGCCAACATGAGCCACGAGATCCGCACGCCGATGAACGGCGTGCTCGGCATGACGGCGGTCCTGCTCGACACCCAGCTGTCGCCGGAGCAGCAGGAGTACGCGCTCGCGATCCGGAGCAGCGGCGAGTCGCTGCTGACCATCATCAACGACATCCTCGACCACTCGAAGATCGAGGCCGGCAAGATCTCGATCGAGTGCATCGACTTCGAGCTGCGCACCATCCTCGAGGAAGTGGCCGAGCTCCTCGGGCCGCGCGCGTACGAGAAGGGCCTCGAGCTGGTCTGCAACGTGCCGCCGTCGCTGCCCGACCGGCTGCGCGGCGACCCGCATCGCCTGCGTCAGGTCGTCACCAACCTCCTCGGCAACGCGATCAAATTCACCGATCAGGGGCAGGTCGTACTGCAGGCCGAGCGCGTCGCCGACACCCCGGGGCGCGCGACGATCCGTCTCGCGGTCGCCGACACCGGCATCGGCATCACGAAGGACCGGCAGGCCGCGATCTTCGACAGCTTCACGCAGGCCGACGGCAGCACGACGCGTCGCTTCGGCGGCACGGGGCTCGGCCTGACGATCTCGCGGCGGCTCGTCGAGCTCATGGGCGGCACGCTGCTGGTCGACAGCGAGCCCGGACAGGGCAGCACGTTCCGCTTCGACCTGACGTTCGACAAGCAGGCCAGCCCGGCGACGACGCCCGACGCGCTGCCGCCGTCGCTGCACGGCGTGCGCGCGCTCGTCGTCGACGACAACGCGACGAACCGCAAGGTGTTGCGCCACCAGCTCGACGCGTGGGGCTTCCGCTTCACGGAGGCGAGCAACGGCTTCGAGGCGGTCGCGGCGCTGCGGCAGGCCGCCGGCGACGATCCCTTCACGCTGGTGCTGCTCGACATGCAGATGCCGGATCAAGACGGCGTCGCGACGGCGCGCATCATCAAGAGCGATCCGGCGATCGCGGACACGCCGCTGGTGCTGCTCTCCTCGATGAGCTTCCCCGGCGGCTCGGAGGCGATGCACGCCGCGGGCTTCGCGGCGGCGATCATGAAGCCGTGCCGTCAGGCGCAGCTCTACCGTGCGTTGCTCCAGGTGCTGAACGCGGCGCCGCCGCCCGCGGCGGCGCCCCGCCCGGCGTCCGCGGCCGAGCTGCCCAGCGACCTCGGCCTCGACGTGTTGCTCGCGGAGGACAACCCGGTGAACCAGCTCGTCGCCGTGCGGCTCCTCGAGCGCATGGGTTGCCGCGTCACGGTGGCGTCCGACGGGCGCGTCGCCGTCGCCGCCGTCGCCGCACGCGAGTACGACGTCGTCCTGATGGACCTGCAGATGCCGGAAATGGACGGCGCCGCCGCCACCGCCGCGATCCGCCGCGCGGAGGAACGCACCGATCGGCACCTGCCGATCGTCGCGATGACGGCGCACGCCATGCAGGGCGACGCGGAGCGCTGCCTCGCGATGGGCATGGACGGCTACATCGCGAAGCCGGTACGGCCGCTCGAGCTCGCGGAAGCGCTGCAGCGTCACTGTCCGACGCGACGCGCGTCGGCCGTGGCCTAAGAGCCGACGCTCGCGAACACCGCGTCGATGAGCGCGCGCGTGGTCGGCGTCTGCCAGCGCGGGCCCATCTTGTTCATCACGTAGCCGAACGCGATGCCGCTCTCGGGGTCGGCGAAGCCGAGCAGGCCGCCGGCGCCGAAGTGACCGAACGCGCCCGGATTGGGGCCGATCATCCGCTCGGGCTGCGTCAGCTGGAAGCCGAGGCCGAAGCGCGACGGGCGGTGCAGGATCGCGTCGGGGCCGTTCACGTGCTCGACGACCGCCGCGGCGAGGACGTCGCGCGAGACGACCGGCGCACCGCCCGCGGCGAGCGCCGTGAACACGCGCGCGATGCCGCGCGCCGTGCCATGGCCGTTCGTCGACGGGACCTCCGCGCGTCGCCAGGCGGGCGTGTTGATGACGCCGTGGCCCGAGAGCCCCGGTGGATTCGCGTAGGTGTTCCGCAGCATCCGCATCTCGTCGCTGAGCGACGGCGCGTCGGGCGGCACCGCCGACTCGCCCGACCACACCCACTCCGCGACGCGCGCGTCCTCGCTGGCCGGCAGGCCGATGTGGACGTCGGCGCCGAGCGGACGCGCGATCTCGTCGCGGAGGAACGTGCCGAGCGAGCGGCCGTCGATGCGCCGCACCACCTCGCCGACCAGGTAGCCGAACGTGTTCACGTGGTAGCCGTGCCGCGTGCGCGGCGTCCACCACGGCGCCTGCGCGGCGAGCGCCGTCGTCATCGCCGTCCAGTCGAGCATCGCGTTCGGCGGCAGCGTCTCGCGCACCGCCGGCAGCCCCGCGCGATGGCAGAGGAGGTCGCGCGTCGTGACGTCGCCCTTGTCGCCCGCGGCGAACTCCGGCCAGTAGCGCGCGACGGGCGCATCGAGATCGAGGCGCCCGCGGTCGACGAGCACCAGCGCCGCGAGCGTCGTGAGCGCCTTGCCGACGGAGAAGAAGTTCACGAGGGTGTCGCGATGCCATGGCACGCGCCGTGCGGCGTCGACGTGCCCGCCCCACAAGTCGACGACGACGCGGCCGTCGATCGACACGGTCACCGCCGCGCCGATCTCGTCGTGCACCGCGAAGTTGTTCACGAACGCATCACGCACGGGCGCGAACCGCGGATCGCACGTACCGTCGACGAGGACCGACATCGGTTTTCTTTGCAGCGCCGTGGGAGCCGCTTCAACCGTCACTTCCCCCTTTTTATCGGCCGGGGCCCGTGGTTTAATCTGCCTCCGTGGATCGCACTCGCAGCGACCGGTCGCTCACCGAACGCATCCTCAACGTGCTTCGTCCCTACGCGTCCAACTGGACGGGCACGCTCGGCCGCGGCGATCTGGTCATCCCACAGCGCGAGATCCCGCGCGTGATCCACGAGATCCTCGACGCGCTGAAGGACGACGCCACGTACAAGGAAGCCGGCGACCGCGAGCTGTTCGACGTGCTGATGGCCGGCAGCCGCAGCGAGTCGGTCCAGGACCGCGCCGGCCTGCTCCGCAAGCACTTCCGCATCCTGCTGCGCTGACGATGGCCGCGCACCCCCTTCGCGGAGCCGCGGCGATCGCCGGATTGGGGATCACGCCGCAGGGAAAGGTGTACGGCACCAACGCGGTCGGCTTCGCCGTCGACGCGGTCCGTCTCGCGCTCGAAGACGCCGGGCTCGAGCGCGATCAGCTCGACGGGCTGCTCGTGAACCCCGGGCTCACGTGGAACGACCAGGGCATGGGCTCGTTCCAGCTGCAGCAGGCGCTCGGCCTGCGCGACCTGCGCCTCACCGCCACGATGAACCTCGGCGGCGCCACCGCGTGCGCGATGATCCAACATGCGACGCAGGCGATCGCGGCCGGCCTCTGCACGACGGTGGCGTGCGTGTTCTCCGACGCGCCGCTGAAGCCGCCGGCGCCCGACGGCGCGCGCAAGTCGAGCGGCGCGGCCTACGGCTTCGCGCGTGGGTGGGAGGCGGCCTACGGCTTCTTCGGCGTGAACGCCATGTACGCGCTCGTCGCCAGCCGCCACATGCACCGCTTCGGCACGACGCAGGACCAGCTCGGCGGCGTCGCCGTCGCGCAGCGGCGCTGGGCGGCGCTGAACCCGCAGGCGCAGCTGCACGACAAGCCGCTCTCGCTCGACGAGTACCGCGCGTCGCGCTGGATCGTCGAGCCGTTCCACCTCTTCGACTGCTGCCTCGTCTCGAACGGCGGGCTCGCGGTCATCGTGACCAGCGCGGAGCGCGCGCGCCAGCTGCGCAAGCCGCCGGTCTACGTCTGGGGCATGGGCCAGGGCCATCCGGGCGGCGACGCCGCCGAGACGCTCACCTCGGGCGCGGTGCTCGCGAAGAAGCCGGCGTTCGACATGGCCGGCGTGACGCTCGCCGACATCGACGTCGTCGAGCTGTACGACTGCTACACGTTCACCGTCCTCGTGACGCTCGAGGACTACGGCTTCTGCGCGAAGGGCGAGGGCGGACCGTTCGCGGCCGAGGCGCACACCGGTCCCGGCGGCACGCTCGCCCTCAATACCGGCGGCGGCCAGCTGTCGAGCTTCTACATGTGGGGCATGACGCCGGTGTCCGAGGCCGTCATCCAGGTGCGCGGCGAGGGTGGCGCGCGCCAGGCGGCGAAGCACGACCTCGCGCTGGTATCGGGCAACGGCGGCGTGCTCAGCACCCACTCGAACCTGATCCTGTCGAGGCTGCCCGCATGAGCGCCGTTCCCGGCCGCCCCGTTCCCGCCGTGACGCCCGAGATGGCCCCCTTCTGGGAGGCCGCCCGGCGCCGGCAGCTCGTCGTCCAGCGCTGCACCGCGTGCGGGACGTTGCGCTTCCCGGCGCGCGAGGCGTGCAGCCGGTGCCTGTCCCGGCGGAGCGAGTGGACGCCGGTCGCGGGGCGGGGCGAGGTGTTCAGCACCGCGATCATGCACCAGGCAAACCACCCGGCGTTTGCGGCGGTCGCACCCTACGCGGTCGTCGTCGTCCAGCTACCGGAAGGCGTCCGGATCATGTCGAACCTCGTCGATTGTCCCGTCGGCGACGTCCGCATCGGCATGCCGGTCGAGGTGGTCTTCGAGGAGCTCGACGCCGACGTGACCCTGCCGCTGTTCCGCCCGGCACGCGCGACGTCATCCAGCAACGTCTGACCCGGCGTTTTCGACCGTTCGCGCCACGTCCCTCGCCAGCGCTCGTGACGCGTAGCAGGGTAGGCGGCGCGGTCGACCCTGGGTTATACGAACCCCATGGCTCCGCGGCCTTACGTGATGTCGTCGTCGAGTCGTCGGAACAAGATGTTGCTGCTCGTCCTCGGGACGGGCATCGCCTCCGGGCTGCACCTGGGGCTCCTGCACCTCTTCCTGTGGCGGTCGTGGAGCGCGCCGGTGACGTTCGTCCTGGCCAGCATCGTCTTCTCGTCGGTGACGTACTCGCTCTGGCGCTGGGTATTCCCCGTCCTCGGCGGACGCTCGTGGACGGGCCAGCTGGTGCGACAGACCGTGGTGTCGCTGCTCGTCTTCGGAACGCTGTCGATGATCGTTGCGGCGGTGGCGGCGTGGTTCCTGAACGCGGGCTCGCTCTTCGGCGCGCCGAACGCGCCCGAGCAAATCATCACGATCACGCCGGAGATCCGGCAGAAGTTCGTGCGGCTCTACGCCCTGCTGCCGGTCGTGCCGACGATGCTGGTGACGCTGATCTCGTACCACCTGGTCTGGCGTCACGTCGAAGCGCTGCAGACGCGCGAGCGCGAGCTGGCCGAGCTGGCCGCCACCGCGCAGCTCGCGGCGCTGCGCGCGCAGATCAACCCGCACTTCCTCTTCAACAGCCTGAACTCGATCGCTCAGCTCATCCACGCCGACCCCGACAAGGCCGAGGCGTGCGTCGAGCGGCTCGCCGAGATCTTCCGCTACATCCTGCACCGCGCCGAGCAGGAGTTCGTGCCGCTGTCCGAGGAGCTGCAGATGACGCAGGCCTACCTCGACATCGAGCGCGCGCGGTTCGACGAGCGCCTGCAGGTGACGACGCGCATCGATCCCAAGAGCCTGCGCCAGCTCATCCCGAACCTCATCCTGCAGCCGCTGGTCGAAAACGCGGTGAAGCACGGCCTGTCGCGCAAGATCGGCGTCGGCACCGTGTCGATCGACGCGCAGGTCGACGGCGAAACGCTGACGCTCACCGTCGGCGACGACGGCCTCGGCATGGGCAGCGCGGTGCTCGACGACGTCTACGATCGCGGCGTCGGCCTGCGGAACCTGCGCGAGCGCATGGAGCGGCTGTACGGCCCGGCGCACCTGCCCGAGATCCACAGCGCGCCCGGCAGCGGCACCGTCGTGCGCCTGCGGCTGCCCGCGCAGGAGGCGGCCGCGTGAACGCCGCCATCCGCACGCTCGTCGTCGACGACGAGAAGCTGGCGCGCGATCGGCTGAACGGCTTCCTGGCGTCGCTCGGCGGCGTCGAGGTCGTCGGCCAGGCGTCGAACGGGCTCGAGGCCGTCGAGATGATCGAGGAGAAGCATCCCGACCTCGTCTTCCTCGACGTGCAGATGCCCGGCATGGACGGCTTCGAGGTGCTGAAGGCGCTGCGCAATCCGCCGCCGCAGGTCGTCTTCTCGACGGCGTACGACGAATACGCCATCCGCGCGTTCGAGGTGCAGGCCGTCGACTATCTGCTGAAGCCGTACGGCCGCGCGCGCGTCGAGGCGACGGTGGGCCGGGTGCGACAGCGGCTCGCCAGCGGCGATTCGTCCGTCGACATCGAAGCGGTGCTGCGTCGGATCGACGAGCGCAATCAGCAGTGGGTACGTCAGGTGTCGGTGCACAGCGGGAAACGCATCCTGCTGCTGCCGGTGGAGGACGTGTTCTGGTTCGGGGTGGAGCACCGGCTGGTGTACGCGCACAACGTCGAGCGCGGTTTCATGACCAACTACACCCTGCGCGAGCTGGAGGATCGCCTCGACCCGGCGCTCTTCTTCCGCGCGCACAAAGCCAGCCTGGTGAACCTACGGCACGTGAAGGAGATCGTCCCGTGGTTCGGCGGCCGCTACAAGCTCGTGATGCGGGACACTCCCGCGAGCGAGGTCGCCGTCAGCCGCACGCAGGCCCGGACGCTCCGCGCCCGGCTCAAATGGTGAGCCGGTGCCGCCGTTGACAGCTTCTCTCCAACCACTCCAATAGACGTCGGCCCTCCGCCCCCTCCTCATGCGCTCCGACCCCGTCTTCGACGCCACCACACGCCCCCGCGCACTACGCACCGGCACCATGCTGGCGGCGTCGGTGCTGCTCCACGGCCTCCTCGGCCTGATGCTGTACTTCGACGTCGCCGGCATCGGCGGCGGCTTCGGTCTCGGCGTCGGCCCCGGATTCGGCATCGGATCGGGCGGCGGCGTGGGGCTCGGCGAGAAGAAGCGCCGGGAGATCTTCTCGCTCGAGGACATTCCCGAGGTCGTGCGCCCGCAGGAGCAGCGCAACGACGAGGAGATCAAGGACCTGGTCGTCGCGCGCACGCCGCAGGCCATCACCGTGCCGCAGCCCGTGAAGCCCAAGGCCGTCACCGGCACGAAGACCGGCCCGGTCGTGCAGTTCGCGCGGCCGGTGAAGCCGGTCGGCGCCGGCACCGACCTCGGCTCGCGCTTCGCGCAGGCCGGGAAGGGCACCGGCGGCTTCGGCATCGGCGGCGGCGGCGGCGGTCTCGGCATCTCGCTCGGCACCGCGTTCGGCAAATACGTCGGCACGCTGCGCAAGGGCGGCCTCGACGTCGCGATCGTCGTCGACGCGTCGGGCAGCATGCAGAACATCATCGACGACCTGAAGCGCCGTCTCGGCGACATGGCCGCGAACATGCAGCGCCTCGTGCCGTCGGCACGCATCGGCGCCGTCGTCTACCGCGACAAGGCCGACGACAAGATCGCGACCGCGCCGCGGCAGAGCGAGGACTTCGTCGTCAAGTGGACCGACCTCACGCTCAACACGAAGAAGGTCCAGAGCTTTCTCGGCGGCATCGTCGCGGAGGGCGGCGGCGACTGGAAAGAAGCCGTGCGGGACGGCCTGCAGGCCGCGATGACGCAGCTCAAGTGGCGTCCCGAGGCGAAGAAGGTGATCATCCTGATCGGCAGCTCACCGCCGCACGACGAAGACATCGGCCCCATCCGCGGCATGATCTCGTCGTGGACCGCGCAGAACGGCGTCGTCAGCACCGTCGACGTCAGCAAGCAGCTGCACGACGAGCACGAGCGCAAGCTCAACAAGTGGCTCTACGGCGACGAGCCGCGCGAAGTGACGCCGCTGCCCGAGTTCTACGCCGAGGTGCGCGAGAGCTTCAACGACATGGCGCGCTCCGGCGGCGGCACGTCGATCGCGCTCGCGCAGCCGCAGGGCCTCATGCGCCACATCCTCGTGCTCGCCTTCGGTCCGCAATGGGAGAAAGACGTCTCGCGCGTCGCGCGCGGACGATCCTGAATTCGAATTTTCGCACCATCGAGGAGCATCCGTCATGGATCCAACCGCCGTCCCGTCCGCCGCCCCCGCCGTCATGGAGGGAGCCCCGAACCTCGACTTCGTCGCCCTGATCCACCAGGGCGCGCTATCGACGTACCCGCTGATCATCTGCTCGATCATCGTGCTCGGCATCGTGCTCGAGCGCCTGTTCAGCCTGCGCGGCATCATCTCGTCGACCGCGAAGCTCACCGCGAACGTCGTCCCGATGCTCGCGCGCGGCGACCTGAAGGGCGCCGTCGAGGCGGTGCACAAGCATCGCGCCTGCCCCGCGCGCCGGGTCTACGAGGACCTGATCGAGGGCGAGCAGGGCGTCCCGATGCCGGAGCTCGAGCGCGTCGCCACCGAGCGCACGTTCGAGGAGGTGCAGGGCGCCGGCTCGAACCTCTGGGTCCTCGGCACCATCGGCTCGGCGGCCCCGTTCATCGGGCTGTTCGGCACGGTGCTCGGCATCATCCGCGCGTTCCACGCGATCGCGCTCGCCGGCACCGGCGGCTTCGGCGTCGTCGCGAGCGGCATCTCGGAAGCGCTGATCGCCACCGCGCTCGGCCTCGGCGTCGGCATCGTCGCCGTCGTCTTCTACAACTACTTCCAGGCGCGGGTGGACCGGATCGACGCCGCGCTGCGGATCGGCAGCGGCCGCGTGCTCGAGGCGGTGGCCGCGGGACGGAGGGGCCATGGCCTTCAGTAGCCCCGGCCGCGGCAACGGTCGCCGCGCCATCGTCGCCGAGATCAACGTCACGCCGCTCACCGACGTGTTCCTGGTGCTGCTGATCATCTTCATGATCACGACGTCGGCCATGATGAAGCCCGCCGACGTCGAGCTGCCCGAGGCCGCGCAGGAAGACCAGGAGACGCAGGGCGTGACCGTCACGATGACGCCGTCGCGCGAGATCTTCGTCAACGAGCGTCCGGTCACCGGCGACGACGCGATGATCGCGAGCGTGCTCAAGGACGCGCTCTCGAAGGCGAAGGAGAAGGTGGTGATCCTGGCCGGCGATCGCGAGGTCGTGCTCGGCGAGGTCATGCGCGTGCTCAGCCTGTCGAAGGAGGCGGGCGCGACCGGCTTCGCCCTGGCCTCGGAGTGAGGCTGCGCGGCTGGCTGCTGGCGGCGCTGCTGGCGGCGGCGGTTCCGGCCGCGGCGCAGAACGTCCCGCAGCTCGAGTCGCGCGCGAAGGCGTTCTACGACCAGCTCGAGCGCGGCCAGCGCGAGCGTGCGGCGAGCGAGTTCTCGGGCCTCGAGAAGGACCTCGCGAACGCGGCCGACCAGATCAGCGACGAGCAGGACCGGCTGCGCGACCAGGTGGTCGAGTCCGACGGCGAGCTCGAGACGCTGCTCGAGAGCGACCGCTGGAAGCAGCTCGAGATCCAGTCGCTGATCGTCGCGTACCACCTCGCGTGGGTGCGCTATCAGGGCGCGCAGCTCGTGCCCGACGGCCCCCGCAAGAAGGGGCTGCTGCAGAAGGCGGTCGACGGCTTCTCGCAGTTCGCCGACATCGCGGGCGTGCCGGAGATCTCGTCGGAGAGCCTCTACGGTCGCGGGCTCGCGTACATGGATCTCGGCGACTGGGCGAAAGCGACGGCCGACCTCGAGCAGGCGTCGAGCGAGTCGCGCACGGCGACACGCGCCAAGTCCGCGCTGGCGGAGGTCGCGCGACGGAAGGCCGGCGGCAAGGCGCCCGAGGCGCCGCCCCAGCCGGCGCCCGACGATCCCGAGACGCTTTTCGGCCAGCTGGGCGACCGCCTGCCGAAGGTGCCGGGCGATGCGGCCGCCGAGAAGGACGCGACCGCGCTCGCACGCGGCCTCGCGGCCCGCGGCGCGGCGTGGCCCGATCGCATCCAGACGCTCGTCGCCGAGAAGCTCGGCCAGCGCTCGAGCTACGGCCTCTGGCTGCAAGCCCAGCTCGCGGTCGATCGCGGCCGCTGCGGCGACGTCGCGCCGCTCGCCGCCGCGAGTGCGAACGTCCAGGACGGCGGGCGCGCGAAGTACCGTCCGGAGCTGCTGTTCATGGAAGCCGGCTGCAAGCTCAACGCCGGCAGGGCGCAGGACGCCGCCGAGCTCTTCGGCGCGTTCTTGAAGGAATACCCGAACAGCGAGCGAGCCCGGGAGGCGGCGTACTACCGCGTCCGCGCGCTCGATCTCGTGCGCGCGGCGAACCCGTCGGCCACACCCGCGTTCGAGGAGGCGCTCACCGCCTATCTGCAGCGCTTCGGCAAGTCGGACGGCGCCGCGGAGGCGTACTGGCTGCTCGGCGACCTGTACCGGACGCGCGGCGACTGCGCGAAGGCGGCCACGGAGCTCGCACAGGTGCCCGCCGGCCCGTTCGCGGCGCGCGCGCGGCTCGCGGCGCTCGAGTGCCGCGTCAACGCGCTCGGTCCGAAGACACCGCCGGCCGAGCGCGCGCAGCTGGTCGCCGACCTCGACGCCTACGTGCAAGCGACGCCCGCGAAGGGCAACGACGAGGCGCTCGTCGCCCGCGCCGCGCTGATGGGTGCGCTCGCGGCCGCCGGCACGACGCCGCCCGCGCACGACACGACGCTCGCGCTGCTCACCGACTTCGCGAAGAAGTACCCGAGCCAGAAGGAGCTGCTGCCGAAAGCCGTCGAGACACGCCTCGCCGCGAAGGTGGCGCTCGGGCAGCTGGCCGATGCCACGGCCGACCTGGACGCGTATCTCGCGGCCGGCGGCAGCACGGAGCGCAGCAAGACCCTGGCCCGCATGGGTCGCGACCTCGCCGCACGCACAGAGCGCGGCGAGCCCGCGGAGAAGGCGCAGGCGCTCGCCCTCGCGCGGAAGGTGTACGCCGCGATCCTGCAGAGCGGGGGCACGCCCGCCGACAAGATCACGCTCGCCGATCTCGAGCTGCGCGGCGGCGATCCCGCCGTGGCGCGCCGGCTGTACGAGGAGGTCCTGCAGGGCGACCCGACGTCCGCCGAGGCGATGCGCGGCGCCGCGAAGGCCTCCGCCGCGGCGGGCGACGCCGACGCGGCGCTCGCGTACTGGCGTCGCGTGCTCGAGGCGAGCCCGACCGGCGCGACGGCGTGGTACGAGGCGCGCCTCGCGCAGGTCACACTGCTGAAGGACACGAGCCGAAAGGCCGAAGCGTGCCAGATCCTTCGCTCGTCGCGCGGGCGGGCGACCAGCACGGGCGGTGATCAGATCGCGAAGCGCTTGCAGGCGATGGAGCCGGAGGTGTGCGACTGACGACGTCGGGCCGGTCCGTCGGGCGCGCGCGCAGACGTCCCAGCCGTCCCGAGTCTGAAGTTCGCCGCACCCAACGGTCGCTGATCCGTCTCCTGCTATGCGCAGGCGGCGGCACGGCGAGGGGACGACCGAAGGTCGCGTTGGTGATCACGCCCACGGAGCGCGAGACGCTGGCGCAGTAAGCCCTCGAGCCACGCGCGCGCATCGTGCTCGTGTGCGACCCGCGCGGCGAAGACGACGGTGGCGAAGCGCGTGGGCGTCACGATGCAGACGTTCGGCCATTGGCGCGCGCGGTTCGTCGGGCGGCGGGTTGCTCGATGCGCCGCGGCCCGGCACGTTCCGCCGGATCACCGACGCGCAGAGCGAACCGGTCGTCACCGCCACGCTGGAGAGTACGCCGCGGGGCGCGACGCACTGGAGCAACCGGGCGATGGCCGCAAAGCGCGGCTGAGCCCCCACGTGGTCGCGGAACGGGGCGCATGGCCAGCTCGGCGCAGAGCTGCTCGTGCTGGGCCCTTTCCTCGCGCCCCCCTTGCGCACTAGAAACGCCCCGTGCCTCCCCGCCGCAACGTCATCGAGTGGGTCGGCGGCCGCTACCCCGCGCCGGGTGACGTCGTCGAGAACGGCGTACGCACCCGCCCCGACGTCGCGCTGTGGATCGTCAACCCCGACGGCCTGATCGTCGCCGCCGAGATCGGCGAGTCGCCGCTCGCCCCCGACGCCGTCGCCGCAGCGCTCACGAAGACCCTCGAGCTGCCGCTCCGGCATGACGGTCGGTTCCGCGTCCGCGTCGCCGACCCGTCGGTCGCCGACGCCGTTCGCCGGCAGCTCGGCGACCGGGTCGACGTGGTCGTCGCCCCGACACCC
Organism: uncultured Binatia bacterium (SeqCode); assembly: GCA_964432595.1. Lineage (GTDB taxonomy): Bacteria > Desulfobacterota > Binatia > DP-6 > DP-6 > DASYLJ01. Next base: position 166,881 of record CAYSOF010000001.1, read on the forward strand.
GATCTGGATGCCGTGGCCGCGCAGATGCAGCGTGACCTCGGCGGCGGCCGGCGGCCGCCGGATCGCGGCTACCTTCAACGCGGCGCCATCCCGGCCGATCTCGTCGCCTGGCTGTTCCGCGCCGCCGCCGAGCTGTGGACCATCGCTCCCTGGCGCTTCGCGACCGACGACCAGGTACTCGCGCTCGACGTTCCGTCGCTCGAGGTCGCGGGCGCGTGCGTCTCCATCATCGGGAACCACCGCGAGAGCTTCGGGTTCCTCGTGTTCGAGTCGTTCGATGCCTACGAGGCGTTCACGAGCCAGGTGCCGGACGATGGCGGCCCTCCGCTCGACCTCACCCTGCGCGGTTGCCTGGCGGCGCTCGACTATGCGCGGAGCGGCGACCTGTCGTCGGTCCGTCGGCGCGAGATCAAGCAGCACGGCTGGCGGGTCGCGGCGCGCGCGGCACACCCGAGGCTCATCTGCGCCGGCGACGACGGGATACCGCGGGAGGAGACGTCCGGCGACGTGCGCCTCATCGCCGCCTGCGCCGAGGCGCTCGCGGTGTTCTGCCAACGTCATGAGGCGGCCTTCGAGATCGAGCCGGACCGACCGATCGTCGAAACACTCGAGGTGCACGCTCCGGACGGCCCAATGACGGTGCGGCTCGCCGCGCGTCCGATGTGGGAGATCGCAGCCATCGACCCGCCGCGTTCCACGCGCCAAATCGGCCGCAACGACCCGTGCCCCTGCGGCAGCGGCCGCAAGTACAAGAAGTGTCACCTCGACGCCGACGCATCGGCTCCGGCGCCGCCGACACTGCCGGAGGTGCTCGCGCTCGATCGACGGATGATGCAGGCACTCGACCGCTTCGCCGACGCGCGCTACCCGGGGATCGTTAGGAGGGCCGAGGACATCTTCGTCGGCCATCCCGACTTCGACATCCCGTGGCTGGTCTTCCACGAACCCGTGGACGGGCGCCGGATCGTCGACCTCTACTTCGACGCCCGTCGGCACACGCTCGAGCCTGCGCAGCGCGACTGGCTGCTCGCCGAGCAGGCGACGCGGCTCTCGACGTGGGAGGTGCTCGACCTCGCGCCCGACATGTCGCTGGCCCTGCGCGACGTCTTCACCGGCGAGGTGGCGCACGTCGGCGACGACCAGATCACGGCACAGGTCCGCCGCGGCGATCGGCTGCTCGCCCGCGTGCTTCGGCTGAGCGGCTTCGAGATCTTCTCGGGTCTCCATCCGCAGCCGTTGCGTCCGTCGGCGGCGACCCGGGTCGTGCGGGCGGTGCGTCGGCAGCTCGGCACACGTGCCCGTGTCGTCGATCCCGACGCGCTCCGCGGGCCGGCCATCGTGCGCGCCCTGCTCGACGCCTGGGAGGACGAGTGCGCGACGGAGCTCGATCGCACGCGTGCCCTCACGCTGACCAACACCGACGGCGATCCGTTGCTGCTCACGACCGACCACTTCGCCCTCGACGCGGCCGACCGGCCGGCCGTCGAGTCGGCGCTTGCCCTCATCACCGAGCGTCTGGACGATGCCGACGGCACCAGCCGCTTCGTGCTGGGCAGCAAGGGCTTGGTCACCATCGCCGACGTCGAGGTGGACGACCGGGCACTGCGCGTACGGACGAACTCGCAGACGCGCGCCGACGTCGTGCGCACGCTGCTCGAAGGCGCCTCGGGCAATCGCATCCGCCATCGCGCGCGCGAGCACACTGACCCGCGCGCCCTGGTCGGACGTCCCGAGCCACCCGGGCGGGCCACGATGCCGCCCGAGGCCGCCCAGCTCGTTCTCGACTTCAAGCGCCATCACTACTCGACGTGGCCGGACGAGCATCTGCCCGCCCTCGACGGCCTCACGCCGCGCGAGGCGGCCGAGCGCCCCGCGATGCGGCAGCGCCTCGCTCTCCTGCTCGACGACATGGAGCACGGCGAGCAATCGTTCCCGCCCGGCGAGCGCTTCGACTTCGACATGCTGCGATCGACGCTCGGATTCCCGCCAGCACGGCCGGTTTGACCGCAACAGCGACGACGCCTAGTTCTGATCGGCGTGGCGTCCGCCTACGATCGCCTGGCCGACGTGCTGCGCGCTCTCGGTGACGAGGCCGTGGAGTACGTGCTCTTCGGGGGTCAGGCAGTGAATGCGCACGGCATCATGCGCTTCACCGGAGACATCGACCTCTTCGTGGAGCCGAGTCAGGCGAATGTGGAGCGATTGCGACGCGCGCTGCGCCGCATCTGGGACGATCCCGACATCGACGACATCCGCGCCGACGATCTCTCCGGCGAATACGCGGTCGTGCGCTACGGCACGCCGGACGACTTCGCGATCGACCTGACGGCTCGTATCGGCGACGTCTTCGCTTATCGCGACGTCGAGTGGCAGGCGCAGGACGTCGCGGGCGTACCGGCGCGCGTCGCGACTCCCCGGATGCTCTACCGGATGAAGAAGGACACGGTTCGGCCGCACGATCGCGCCGACGCCGCCGAGCTGAAGCGCAAGTTCGGTCTCGAGGACTAGTGCACCGCCGTCGAGATAACGTCATGAAGATTGCCGTTCATCGGCGTCCCTCGCCAGGAACGCCGACGCAGGAATATCGCGAATATGCCGAGGAGGTGTGACGCCGCGAGGGACGTCGAGGGACGGCAAGATTCATGACGTTATCTCGACGGCGGTGCACTAGTGTCCCGTCTCGAAAGTAGCGCGTACGAGATCGGGTGGGATCGCGGCGCCTGGCAAGGCGCGACGACGAAGAATAGCAGGCCCTATTGCGAGGAGGAGCAACCATGCCAGGCGCCGTGAGACCGCCCGAGATCGTAGGCGCTACTTTCGAGACGGGACACTAGGATGCCGGTGCGGAAGTTCCGGACGTTCGACGACGCCCGCCAAGACGAGTGGCTGCCGAGCGGCGATCCACGCATCTGGCCACGGCTGCGTCGCCTCGCGACTCTGGCCCGATCCGAGCCGGTCGCGCGCGGCGTATCCCGCTTCCGGAGCATCGATGAGGCGAAGGCGGCGAAGTGGGCGGCCGACTCGTCGCCAGCTACTGCACCGCGGTCATGAAGCCCTCGGTCTCGCCCGTCTCCACGTCCTCGATCGAGATCTGGGCGTTCGTCCACTTGCCCGGCGGGTAGATCGTGAAGCGGACGGCCGTCGAGTTGGGCGCCACCTCGACGCGCTCGAGACGCTCCGCGCGGATGCGGTCCGCGGCAGGTCCCGCGACGAGCGCGCCGTCGAACGCCGCGCCCTCGAGCGCCATCCCGGGCTTGCCGTCGGCACCCGACAGCGTCAGGCCCGCCGCGTCGAGCGCCACCGCGCGATCCGTGCCGTTGCGGATCGTGACGCGGATCAGCACCGCGCCGCCCTGCGTCGCGTTGCTGCCGAAGTCGAGGCGGGCCTCGTAGTTGTCCATCGACTCGACCAGCGTCTGCAGCCCCGCCTCGACGCGTGGCGTCTCCACGTCGGGACGCTGCACGAGCTCGCGGAAGCTGTACCCGAACTTCCGGCTGAACTCCCAGTTCGGCATCATGGCGTCCTCGATGGGCTGCACCTCGACGCCGCGCGCGGTGCAGCGGATGCTGACGCGCCCGCGCTCGGTTCCACCGCCCGCCGCCGGCTTCGTCCCACCCACGAGGCCGGACCGCGCCGCGCTCGCCTCCACCATCTCGGTGATGGTGTATCCCAGCTCGACGAGCGTCCGTCGCACGACGCGCGTGGCGCGGCTGCACTCGAGGTCCGGGCGCTGGATGGCATAGCGGCCCGCCGAGGTGCATCCGGCGGCGAGAAGCGTCACGACGAGGAGCCACCGCATCCAGGCGTTCTGCTACACTCGCCCCGTGATCGTCCACACCCTCGGTCACTCCACGCGCTCGCTCGCGGAATTCCTGGCACTGCTCGACGCGCACGGCGTCGCCGGGATCGCCGACGTCCGGCGCTTTCCGGCGTCGCGGCGCCACCCGCACTTCGCGAGCGAGGCGCTCGCGGCGTCGCTGGCCGAATCCGGTCGCCGGTACGACTGGCTGCCCGCGCTCGGCGGCCGCAGGCCCGTGCATCCCGGGTCGCCGCACGTCGGTTGGCGCGAGCCCGGATTCCGCGGCTATGCCGACCACATGGAGACCGCCGAGTTCCGCGACGGGCTCGACGCCCTGCTCGCGCACGCCGCGGCGCGCGCCACTGCCGTCCTCTGCGCGGAGGCGGTGCCGTGGCGCTGCCATCGCCAGCTCCTCGCCGACGCGCTGGCGGTCCGCGGCGTCGACGTCGTCCACGTGCTCGACGTCGCGTCGACGCGACCGCATCGCCTGACCGCCTTCGCGCGCGTCGAGGGTGATCGGCTGATCTACGACGGCGGCCAGCTGGCGCTCGGCCGGAGCGATCGTCCATAATCCCGGGCCCATGCGACCGCACGTCCAGATCGTCAGCCACGGTCCCCATTGCCTCGACGGCGTCACCGCGGCGGTCGCCGTGGCGCGCTACTTCGGCGATCGCGCCGACGTCGTCGCCACCTTCGCCAGCAACAGCGAGATCGACGCCACGCTGCGCGCCGTCCGTCCCGTCGAAGGCCGCGAGAACCAGTTGTGGATCACCGACATCTCCTGGCGCGAGCCCGAGACCGACGCGCACCTGCGCCGGCTCGCGGCGGACGGCCTGCGCATCTTCTGGATCGATCACCATCGAACCGCGCTCGAGCGCCACCGGACCGGGGCGATCGACGTGCCGTTCACCGACAAGGTGCTCAGCGAGGACTACGCCGCCTCGCGCCTGACCTACGAGTACCTCGAGCAGCGGCTGGCCGCCGAGCGGGTGGCGGCGCCCGCGTTCGCGCCGTTCGCGCCGGTCGTCGCGATGGCCGACGACAACGACCGCTGGCTCCATCGCGTCCCCGGCTCGCGCGAGCTGGCATGGGTCGTGCGCGTGCTCGGGCCGGACGCGTACGACGACTTCCTCACGCTCGACGAGCGCGTGGAGTACACCCCGCGCATGACCGCCGCGCGCGAGCGCGTCGCCGCCGAGATCGCGCGCAGCTTCGCCGTCGCCGACGCGAGCCGCGTCGAGCGCCGCATCGGCGACGCCCTCCTCGTCAGCGCGGTCGTCGACGGCCATCCGAGCGAGATCGCCGACGCATGGGGCAAGAAGACGCCCGGAGCGGTCTTCGCGCTGTACGACGCGAAGAGCCTGGCCGTCAGCCTGCGACGGTCACCCGATTGCCAGGTCGATCTCTCCAAGCTCGCGCAATCGCTCGGCGGCGGTGGACATGCCGCAGCCGCGGGATGCGAGCTGCCGGCGCTGCGACACGCGGTGGCGGAGCTCGTCGCCGACCAGGTCGGCAAGCGGCTTGCATGAAGCCCGCGCTCACGCACGTCGCGCTCGGAGTACGCGACGTCGAGCGCACCATCGCGTTCTATCGCCGGCACGTGCGCCTGCACGTGGTGCACGACCGCACCGATCACGGGATGCGCGTCGTGTGGCTCAGCGAGGTCGAGCGCGATCCGCGCTTCGTGCTGGTCTGCATCGAGCGTGCCACCGAGCCGGCGTCGGGAGAGGCGTCGCTGATGCACCTCGGGTTCGCGGTCGCGTCACGCGCGGAGGTCGACGCCGCCGCGGAGGCTGCGCGCTCGGAGGGGATCCTCGTGTCGGCGCCTACGTACGCCGGGCCGGTCGTCGGCTACTTCTGCATCGTCGCGGACCCCGACGGAAACCACGTCGAGTTCTCGCACGGCCAGCCGATCGATCCTCGCGCGCTCGCCGCCGTCACCGGGTGACAGCGGGGACGACGCGGTGGAGGCCCGGGGGGCCGCCCCGTGACGCGTCCATGACGGCTGAACGTCCCACCCCGCCCCGTCCACCACTCCCGGGCCTCCGCCGCGGCGTCCCTGCTGTGCGCGAAAGTCGAGTGAGAAGAAGCCTCGTCCTGCCGAGCCGCCCGTTGGACGTACGACCACCGTCGGAGAGGAACAACGGTGCGACGCGAACGTCAGCAGGAGGATCGGAAAAACGCGATACGTGTTCGTTGAGAGCGTGATCGTCTTACCGGACTCGTCGCGCGGCTGTCAAGCAGAAAGATAGAGCTTGAACAGATCCGCGGCGTTCGCGGGACACACGCCGCGCGATCCGCGACGAGCGGGGAGAACGCGAACGGATGTTTGGGAGACGAGAACGTCGTCGCGCATTTTCTCCGTGCGAATTTCCACGCGATTGATCGCGACGTGTCGTCAGTCACCATTCGTACTGCCACTTGTAACCCTCACGACGCGGTGCCAGAAGCGAGACATGACGAGGCGGCTGCGGGTCGGCGTGGTCTACGGTGGCCGGTCGGGCGAGCACGAGGTGTCGCTGCGCTCCGCGGCGACCGTCATCGGCGCGCTCGACGCGGCGAAGTTCGAGGTCGTGCCGATCGCGATCACGCGCGAGGGACGCTGGCGCACCGGACTCGAGAGCCTGCGTCTCCTCGACGAAGCGCAGCGCGACCTCAAGCCGATCGCGGACTACGGGCTCGAGGTGACGCTCGCCGCCGAGCCGTCGCGACGCGCGCTTATCCCGCTCGACGACGGTCCGCCGCCGGCGACGCTCGACGTGATCTTTCCCGTTCTGCACGGCACCTACGGCGAGGACGGCACGGTACAGGGATTGCTGGAGATGGCCGGCATTCCGTACGTCGGCGCGGGCGTCCTGGCGTCGGCGGTCGGCATGGACAAAGGGGCGATGAAGGCCGCGTTCCGCGATGCCGGCATTCCCGTCTGCCGCTGGCTCGTCACGCGCCCGCATCTCGAGCCGGTCGCGGAGGTCGAGCGCCGCATCCGCGAGTCGTTCGGCTTCCCGTGCTTCGTCAAGCCCGCGAATCTCGGCTCGTCCGTCGGCATCAGCAAGGTGAACGGGCCCGACGGTCTCGCAGCAGCGCTCGCCGACGCGGCGTCGTTCGACCCGAAGGTGATCGTCGAGGAAGCGGTCGTCGCGCGCGAGCTCGAGTGCGGAGTGATCGGAAACGATACACCCGAGGCGTCGGTCGTCGGCGAGATCGTTCCGTCGCACGAGTTCTACGACTATGTCGACAAGTACGTCGACGACGGCGCGCGCACCGTCATCCCCGCCGACGTGCCCGCCGACGTGAGCGACCGCATGCGTGCGCTCGCGATCGACACGTTCCGCGCCGTCGACTGCTCGGGTCTCGCGCGCGTCGACTTCTTCATCGAGAAGGCGAGCGGCCGCGTGCTGGTGAACGAAATCAACACGATGCCCGGCTTCACCCGCTCGAGCATGTTCCCGCGCCTGTGGGAGGCGAGCGGCGTTCCGCTCGCGGCGCTCGTCGAGCGGCTCGTGACGCTCGCCATCGAGCGTCACGCCGCACGCGAGCGGCGCACGCTGACGTTCGCGACGACGTCGCCGATCAGCGCGACGACGCGATCGTCGGCCGGTAGCCGCTGATCTTCAGGCGGCTCGCCAGCCGCTGTGCACGCGTCTTGCTGGTGAACTGCCCGAGATGGAGCGTGCGCCCGACGGCGCGCGCGGTGTAGCCGCGCTTCGCGAGCTTCGCCCGCGCCGCCTGCACTTCCTTCGTCGTGCGGAACGGACCGATCTGCACGGTGTACTTGCCACGGCCGGCCGCCGAGACGCGGGGCGTGGGGTCGAGGTCGCCCTCCTGGACGGGGGCCGTCGGCCGCGTGGGCTTCTTCGCGGTGAGCACAGGGGTGCGACCGCGCTTCGCCGGCGGCTTGGGCTTGGGCTTGGCCGCGCGCAGCACCGGGACAGGCGCCGGCTCCTCGAGCGCGCGCGGGTCGTCGAGCCCGAACGCCACGAGCCGGCGCGCGTCGCCCCACAGATCGGTGGAGCCGAGCAGCGCGATCACGATTTCCTTGCCGTTGTGGTTGGCGGCGCCGACGAAGCAGCGCTTGGCGGGCCGCGTGTACCCCGTCTTGCCGATCACCCGATAGTCCCAGCCGGTCAGTAGCCGGTTGTGCGAGCGCAGCGCGATCATCTTCGTGCTGGCGCCGCTCTCGAGCGGCACCTCGGCCGAGGGCGTCTCGAGCAGGTCGCGGAACATCGGCAGCCGCATGCCGTAACGGAAGATGCGAGTCAGGTCGCGGACGGTGGATACATGTCCCGCGGCGGTCAGGCCGTGCGGATTCACGAAGTTGGAGTCGGTGGCGCCGACGGCGCGCGCCTTGGCGTTCATCCGCCGGGCGAAGCCCCACTCCGAGCCGGAGATGCCCTCGGCGACGACCGCCGAGGCGTCGTTCGCCGACTTGAGCAGGACGGCATAGAGGAGGTCGCGCAGCACCATCGACTGACCGGGCCGCATCCCGATCTTGGACGGGGCCGTGGCGGCGGCGTCCGCGCTCACCGTGAAGCTGTCGTCGAGGCGGCCGCTCTCCAACGCCACGATGGCGGTGAGCACCTTGGTGGTGCTGGCGGGGGGCAGCGGCAGATCGCCGTTGCGCTCCCAGATGACCTCGCCGTTCGATGCGTCGACGATGATCGCCGCGCGAGCCGTGACCTTGGGCTCACCGGCATGCGCCACCGGTGCGACCAAAGCCGCGGCTAGCGCGAGCCATGGGCCCGCACCCCCGAACCTCCGCATCCACCACCTCCCCGGCCGAACTCCGACTCCGGGGCGATCTTGCCACGCATGGGGGAGGAGGCTCAAGCGCGACGCTCCACGTCGAAGGGATTCGCGTCGAGCCAGAGGCCGCCGGCGTGCTCGACGAGCACCATTTCGGCGTTGCCGACGACCGCCCGCGGGCCCCAGGTGCCGCGCACGTGTCGGTGGAGCGCCATCATCACCGCGCCGTGGCTGACGACGACGACCTCGTCCTCGGGCGCTGCCGCCGCGATCCGGTCGAGCACGGCGCCCGCGCGGAGGAGCACCTCCTCGAGCGTCTCACCGCCGGGAGGGCGCCACGTCCAATAGCAGGTCGGATCGTACCCGACCCGGGGCGAGCTGTACGGCGAGCCGGCCAGCTCGCCGTAGGAGCGCTCGCGCAGGTCCTCGGCGATCTCGACGTCGAGCCCAAGCACCATGGAGAGAATATCGGCCGTCTGCCGCGCCCGCAGGAATGGGCTCGAGACGATCCGCACCGGCGCGAGCCGCTCCGCGATCAACCGGGCCGCCGCCTGGGCCTGCTCACGACCGCGATCCGTCAGGGGAATCTCCGGATGGGGCGTGAAGCAACCGTCCCGGTTACCCTCGCTTTCCGCATGGCGCATCAGGATCAGACGTCCCATCCGCGTCAACCCTCTGCGTTCACGCGGTCGATGAGCTGTCGGAGGAGCCCAGCCCCCCGGCGATCCGCCTCGAGCACCAGGCGCGGCAGCGCGTCCAGCTCGGGCTCTTGCTCGCGCTCCTCGTCGAGCGCGTCGCGCTGCTCGATGACACCCGACGTCACCAGCGCCGCGAAGTCGCGGTTCACCGCCTCGACCAGCTCGGGCGCGATCGGACGGTTCAGGCGCAGCACCAGCTTCCGGCCGACGTACCGCGACGAATGGTAGACGCGGTAGAAGCGCGTGATCTCCTCGACGGCCTCGTCGAGGTCGGTCGTCACCTTGAAGAGCGAGAGATCGGCCGGCGAGATCAGGCCCTGCCGCAGCAGGTGATCCTCGACGTACTGCTTCCAGGCCTTCCAGTACGTGCTGCGCGGCGCGTCGAGGCAGACGATCGGCAGCGGGCCGCTCTTGCCCGTCTGAATCAGCGTCAGCGCCTCGTAGCCTTCGTCGTGCGTGCCGAAGCCGCCCGGGAACAGGACGAGCGCGTCGGCCTCTTTGACGAACATGAGCTTCCGCGTGAAGAAGTAACGGAAGGTCACGAGCTTCGGATCGTTGTGGATGAACTCGTTCGCCTCCTGCTCGAACGGCAGGCGGATGTTCACGCCGAAGCTGCGCTCGCGCCCGGCGCCCTCCTGACAGGCGCGCATGATGCCGTTGCCGCCGCCGGTGATGATCATGTAGCCGCGCGCGGTGATCCGTCGCGCGAACTCGGCGGCCGTCCGGTACGACGGGGTGCCGGGAGGCGTCCGCGCCGAGCCGAAGATGCTGACCTTGCGGACGCCGTTCCATGGCGTGAACACCTTGAAGGCGTAGCGCAGCTCGCGCAGCGCCGCGTTCAGCAGCTTGAGGTCGCCGATCGGCGTCCCGTCGCGGAGAAGCTTCAGGCTCGTCTCGATCATCTCGCGGACGAGGGTTTCTTCGCGGGTGAGGCCGGTTTCGGCCTGGACGCGGGGGAGGATGTCGTTGATGAGGGTCCGGCGGCGCCTGTCACGCAGGGCCCGGCCGGTCGATGCTTTTGTAGCCATTGCCTCAGGGCATCTTGCCGTGCGACGCCCGCGGTTGCGAGGCGGCTTGCGGCGGGGGTCTCGGCGGCTCTATCTTTCCGCGGGTGTCGTCCCCCCGGTCCGTGATCCGCACCATCCGGGACGAGCTGCAGCAGCTCTTCCTCGAGCGAGGCCCGCTGATCGACGGCACCCTGGTCGGCCTCCTGGCCGGCCAACACGTGCTGGTGATCGGGCCCCCCGGCACGGCCAAGTCGATGCTGGCCGACGAGGTCTGCCGGCGGCTCACGGGCGCCCGATACTTCCAGTGGCTGCTCACCCGCTTCACGACGCCCGAGGAGCTGTTCGGCGCGGTCAGCCTCCAGGCGCTCGAGCACGACGACTACCGCCGCCTCACCACCCACAAGCTTCCCGAGGCGCACATCGCGTTCCTCGACGAGATCTTCAAGGCGAGCTCGTCGATCCTGAACACGATCCTCACGCTCATGAACGAGCGCCGGTTCCACAACGGGCGGGAGGTGTCGACGGTGCCGCTGCTCTCGCTCGTCGCGGCGTCGAACGAGCTTCCCGAGGACGACGAGCTCCTGGCGCTGCACGACCGCTTCCTGCTGCGCTTCACCGTCGACTACATCGCCGAGGACTTCCGCTTCCTGAAGTTGCTGCAGGCCAAGCCGCCGGCGACGCGCACGACGATGACGCTCGACGAGCTGGAGGCGGCGCGCGCCGAGGTCGCGGCGATGCCGGTGCCCGGGCACGTGTTGCGCGTGGTGACCGACCTGCGCCGCGAGCTCGGCCGCAAGGAGATCGTCGCATCCGACCGCCGCTGGGCGCAGGCGATCGGCGTCATGCAGGCACACGCCTGGCTGGAGGGACGGACCGCCGTCACGGACGACGACGTCGCGTTCCTCGAGCACGTGCTGTGGCGCGACCCCGCCGAGCGTGCGCCGGTGCGCGAGACCATCCGCGAGCTGCTGCACGGCTACGAGGACGAGGTGCGCGTGCTCCTCTACCAGTCGCGCGAGCTGCGCGACTACGCGCTGCGCGACTGGGAGAACGGCGACCTCCGCAGCCGCGCCGCCGTCGAGGCACACACCAAGCTGCGCAGCATCCTCGGCAAGGTCGAGGACATCCTGGCCACGGCGCGCGGCGGCGGCCGCCCGACGGACGGCGTCGAGGCGCTGCACCGCGAGATCGTCCAGATCCAGCAGGAGATGCTGGCGCGGCTCTGAGCAATGCGCACGGTCCTGATCCCGCCGCGCCAGCACTGCTGCGTCGAGAGTGACGCCTTCGACCGCAGCGCGTTCGCGGCGCTCGCCGACGACGCGCCGTCGCTACGGACCGTGCTCGAGGCCGGCGGGGCGCTGGTCCCGCACTTCCGCGAGCTGCTCGAGGACGTCTTCTGTCTGCTCTACAAGCTCGAGCCGCGCTGGCGCGATCCGGGCGAGGTCGCACCGGCGGCGGCGCTGAACCGCGTGCTGCTCGATCGGCTGCGCGAGCATCCCCTGCTCGCGCACGTCCATTCCGACACGCAGCTCGACGAGGTCGCCGCGGGGCTCGCCACGGTGCTCATCGGTGAGCACGTCCTCGACCTCCTGCGCCGCGAGGCGTTGCTGCCGCGCGGCGATCTGCTCGACCTGTGGGACCTCGAGCGCCAGGAGGACGAGCTGCGCCGTCGCGGCGAGGAGCTGGACGAGCTGGCCGACAGCGACGCGTCCGAGGAGACCCGCGACGCCGCGTCACGGGCAGCGCAGGTGGCCGAGGCGCGGCTGCGGCAGAAGGTGCAGAACACGACGCAGCGGCTCGCCGAGATGCCGGCGCGAGCGCGCAACGCCCTGCCCGACGCGACGTCCGGCCTGACGCGGCAGCTGGCCGAGGCGCGGAACGAGGCGCACGGCTGGGGCACCGGTCTCGGCAGCGGCGGCCGCTCGAGCCCCGGCCGCCAGATCGAGCTCGGACGCCGCCTGGCGACGAACCCGAAGCTGCGGCGGCTCGGCGCCGCCGTCGGCCGCATGCGCGCCCTCGCGATGGCGCTCCGAAAGCGCAGCGTCGAGCGGGCGAACGAGGAGACCTACGCGGTCGAGATGGGCCGCGAGCTCGACCGCCTGCTGCCGCCCGAGCTGCTGGCGCTTCGGCACCCGCTGCTGCGCCGCGACTTCGCGCGCCGACTGATCGAGGGCCGGCTGCTCTCGTACGAGCTGCGCGGCGTCGACGAGCGCGGCCGCGGCCCGATGATCGTCTGCCTCGACGGCTCCGCGTCGATGGCCGGCGAGAAGGAGATCTGGGCGAAGGCCGTGGCGCTCACGCTGCTCGAGATCGCGCGCCGGCAGCGGCGTCTGTTCCGCTTCATCGGCTTCTCGTCGCGCGAGGAGCCTCTCTTCACGCTCGATCTGAACCCGCGCGAGCACCATCGCGTCTCGGTCGACCGCGCGCTGGACGTCGCCGAGCACTTCCCGGGCGGCGGCACGGACTTCGAGTTGCCGCTCGACGCCGCCCGCGACGGGCTCGCCGCCGCGCGCTGGCGGCGCGGCGACGTCGTGCTGATCACCGACGGCGAGTGCCGCGTCGATCCGGCGTGGTCCGAGCGCTTCCTCGCCGACAAGAAGCGGCTCGGCTTCTCCCTGTTCTCCGTCCTCATCGACGTCGGTCCGAGCTCCGTGGAGACGCTGGCCGCGCTCAGCGATCGCGTGACGAGCGTGTCGCGCCTCACCGACGAGGCCGTGCGCGACCTCTTCCTGGCGCTGTGACGGGTCCGCTGGCAGGCGTCCGCGTCCTCGATCTCGCCGATCGCACCGGCGCGCTCGCCGGCCGCCTCCTCGCCGGCATGGGCGCCGACGTCGTGCTGGCGGAGCCGCCCGGCGGCAGCCCGCTGCGCCGCATGCCGCCCTTCTACGACGGCGCGCCCGACGGGGAGCGCAGCCTGTTCTTCTGGTTCTACGCCGCGGGCAAGCGGAGCGTCGTCGCGGACGGCGCGCTGGTCGCGCGCCTCGCCGCCGTGGCCGACGTCGTGATCGACACCGGTCCGCCGGGGTCGACCGACGCGCTCCGCGCTGCGAACCCGCGGCTCGTCGTCGCGGCGATCACGCCGTTCGGCCAGACGGGGCCGTACCGCGACTGGCGCAGCTCCGACACGGTCGCGCAGGCGATGGGCGGCATGCTGTTCGTGAACGGCCATCGCGACGGTCCGCCGCTGCGCTCGCTCGGCCTGCAGGCCTACCACCAGGCCGGCGCGTTCGCGGCGATCGGCACCATGAGCGCGCTGCTCGCGCGGGACGCCACGGGGCGCGGTCAGCTGGTCGACGTGAGCCTGCAGGCCGCGGTCACCGGCGCGCTCGAGCACGTGCCCGGGATGTTCCACCAGTCGGGCGTCGTGCCCGAGCGGCAGGGCACGCTGCACTGGACGCGCTACTTCCGCGTCGGCCGCTGCCGCGACGGCTGGGTCATGCATTGCACGCTCGGCGATTGGACGTCACTGCTCGAGTGGGTGAAGGCCGACGGCAAGGCGGCCGATCTCGACGATCCCGCGTGGGAGGACGCCACGCATCGAAAGGCGCATGCCGAGCATCTGTTCGACGTGCTCGATGCATGGGCCGCCGAGCAGACGGTCGCCGAGCTCCACGAGGGCGCGCAGCTCCGGCGGATTCCGTACGCCGCGATCCGCGCGCCCGAGGCGCTGCTCTCCGACCCGCACCTCGCCGACCGCGGATTCTTCGTGCCCATCGAGCATCCCGACCTCGGCCGCACGGTGCCGTTCCCCGGCGGGCCCGCACGCATTGGGCAGGCGCCGTGGCGGACCGCACGGCCTCCGCGCACCGGCGAGCACCAGGCCGCCGTCACGCGCGACTGGTTGGCTAGCTAGCTTACCCATCGCCGTGCGACCTGGCATGGCGTGTGCGCTAGGATACCATTTTGTCCTTGACGCGTTGCCCGCGCCTGCGAGAAGGTCCGGCTCCGCTCGGGAGTCGTCCCGCCAAAGGAGCATCGCAATGATCGTTCGCACGCGTTCCCTGGCATTCGTCGCCGCGCTCTCGCTCACCACGCCCCTCGCGGCACTCGCGGCGGGCAACGTCACGGCCGTCGTCCAGCGCGGGAGCCTGAAGATCACCGGCGACTCCGTCGGCAACGCCATCCACGTCGTTCCGGGCGGCGCACCGGAGACCTGGGACGTCCAGAGCCTGGACGGCGTCACCACCGTCAACGGCACGCTGGTGCCGTTCCACGCCGTCGGCGTCGAGAACAACATCAAGGTGGACATGCTCCAGGGCGACGACGAGGTGCTCCTCGAGGACGCCATGCTGGTGAACGACCTCGAGATGGTCGGCGGCATCGGCAGCGACCACCTGGAGATCGAGGACTCCCACATCGGCGGCAACACGCGCATCAGCGGCGGCCCGGAGGACGACACGGTCGTGTTCGGCACGTCGTCGTTCGGCGGCAACGTCGTCGTGCAGACGGACGCCGGCGCCGACACCGTGACGCTCGACCTGGTGACGGCGAGCGACCGCGTGAAGCTCGCGACGGGCACCGGCGCGGACGGGATCGGCATCGGCGGCACGTCGCAGTTCTTCGACGTCGTGACCATCGTGACGGCGAACGGCAACGACGCGCTCGCCATCGACGACAGCGCGTTCATGCGCAACCTCGACGTCGCGCTCGGCGAGGACGACGACACCGTCTCGATGTCGGCAACGACGACGAAGGACCAGGCGCAGGTCAACGGCGGCCCCGAGACCGACGTCGTGACCAACGGTCCCGGCAACGACTTCGAATTCGGCGTCGTGTACGTCAAGATCGAGTCCGTGCTGTAGTCCGGCGCCGTTCCTGCTAACCGTCGGGCCGTGGCGTCATCCGGGTCCGGCCCGCTCGCGGGCATTCGCGTGGCCGACTTCACGTGGGTGGTCGCGGGCCCCGTCTGCACGCGCATCCTCGCCGATCTCGGCGCCGAGGTGATCAAGATCGAGCGCCGCGACTCGCTCGACTTCGGCGATCGTCGCGGCGGGCTCACGGGCTCGCTGATGCGCGGCAAGCAGAGCATCGTCCTCGATCTGCGCCGCGACGGCGCCGTCGCCCTCGCGCGACGCCTCGCGCTCGCGTCGGACGTCGTCGTCGACAACTTCAGCGCGCGCGTCATGCCGAACCTCGGCCTGGACCACGCCGCACTCGCGGCGGAGCGGCCCGACATCATCACCGTCCGCATGACGGGCTTCGGCCTCACCGGGCCCGACCGCGACCACGTGAGCTACGGTCCGACGCTGCAGGCGCTCACCGGCTACACGCTGCTGATGGGCGAGCCGGACGGGCCGCCCGCGGGGTTCGGCTACTCGTACTCGGATCTGGCGGGCGGCAACGCGGGCGCGCTCGCGGTCCTGGGCGCGCTGTGGCAGCGGCGGCGGACGGGCCGCGGCGCCTGCGTCGACCTCTCGCAGCTCGAGACGGTCGCAAGCCTGCTCGGTCCGATTCTGCTCGAGCGCGCGATCGACGGCGCGACGTCGGTCGCCGTCGGCAACGCCTCGCCGGAGGGACCCGCGGCGCCGCACGGGGTGTATCGATGCGCCGGCGACGACCGCTGGCTGGCCGTCACGGTGCTCGACGACGCGCAGTGGCGGGGGCTGCGGTCCGCGCTGGGCGATCCGGCGTGGGCGGCCGACGCGCGCTTCGCGACGGCCGCGGGACGCGTCGCGCACGCACCCGAGATCGACGGTCTGCTGGCGGCGTGGACGCGCACGCAGGACGCCGAGGCGGCGATGGTCGCGCTACAGACGGCCGGCGTGGCGGCCGGCCGCGTCGCCGACGCGCGCGACGTGTGCGAGCGCGACCCGCAGCTCGCGGCACGCGGACACTTCGTCTCCGTATCGACGCCCGAGGGCGGCACGGTGCGCGTCGACGGTCCGCCGTACCTGCTGTCGGAGACGCCCGCCGCGGTGCGCGGCCCGGGGCCGCTGCTCGGCGAGCACACCGACGCGGTGCTGTCGCGCGTCCTCGGCTGCAGCGCGGACGAGATCGCCCGGCTGCGCGCCGACGGCGTCGTCGCCTGACGGTGTTGCTTGCGTCTCGCGGCGCCGCGCCGGTAAGTTCCTGAGCCATGAGCGCCCGCAATCGCGCCGTGGTTTCGGTCATCGGTCACGATCAGAAGGGCGTGGTCGCGCGGGTCTCCACGTACCTCGCGTCGTGCGACATCAACATCGAGGACATCGAGCAGCGCGTGATGGAGGGTCTCTTCATCATGACGATGCTGGTCGATCTCTCCGACCTGTCGATCACGCTCGACGAGCTGGTCGACGGCCTGAAGGGCATCGGCCGCGAGATCAACATGGAGGTGAAGCTCCGCCTCGCGGGCGGTCCGCCGGATCGCAAGCGCGTCGCGGTGCTCGTCACCAAGGAGCCGCACTGCCTCGAGCAGCTGATTCGCGACCGCGACGCGGGGTTGCTGAACGGCGACATCGTCACCGTGCTGTCGAATCACGAGACGCTCGGCGAGCTCGCGACGTCGCACGGCCTGCCGTTCGCGTGGTCGCCGTCGGCGGACAAGGCGGCTCACTTCGACTGGCTGCTCGAGCGGCTCGCCGACGTGAAGCCCGACCTCGTCGTGCTCGCGCGCTACATGCAGATCCTGTCGCCGAAGGTGATCGACCGCTACCCGTTCCGCATCATCAACATCCACCCGTCGCTGCTGCCGTACCACCCGGGTCCGAACGCCTACAAACAGGCGTGGGAGGAAGGCGTGCGCGTCTCGGGATGCACCGCGCACTTCGTCACCGAGCAGCTCGACGCGGGACCGGTCGTGCTGCAGGACGTCTTTCACATCCGCGTCGGCGAGGATTCGCTCGACGAGGTGAAGGCACGCGGTCAGGCGCTCGAGAGCAAGGTACTGTCGCAGGCCGTGCAGCTGTTCCTGAACGATCAGCTCGTCGTGAAGGACAAGAAGGTGATCTTTCGTCCGGGCCGCTTCCCGGGCACGGCGGAGGGGTGATGGCGGCGTTCACCGTGTGGGTGACCGGTCCGGACATGCACGACGTCGAGACCATGGCGCACCAGATCGAGGGCCGGCTCCGCGCGCATGCGTTGCGCACCGAGCTGGTGGACGTCCGCACACCGCACATCGAGGGCCTGAACGGCGAGGACGGGCTCGTCTTTCTGGCGACGACGCTCGCGCGGCACGACATCGTCACCATCATCGCGATGCCGATCGCGTCGCGCGCGAAGCGCGATCGCGCGCGTGCGTCGATCGACCGCGTGGTCGAGGTCTACGTACCGCGTCCGGGCACGGGCGCGCTGGGCTACGAGCCGCCCGACCGGCCCGACGTCGAGGTCGGCTGTCCGGCGGAGGGCACCGGCACCGGCGCGGCGCGCGTCATGACGCTCCTCGAGCACCTCGGCTACGTCGGCGGCGACGCGCGCGACGCCTCCGCCGAGGATCGCGCCGTGCGCAAGCGCCTCAAGGACTTCGGCTACCTGTAGGCTAACGGACGCGAGAGTGTAGCGTTCGCGGTCCGCGCGACCAGCATGCCGCGGTCCGCTCGATCGCCGCGGCGCGATTCACCGCCTCCGGTGCTAGAGGAGCGTCGCCTCGTCGACGATCGGCGGGCGCGTCACGCCGAGGTTGCGGACGCGGGCGAGGTGCTCGCGTCCGCGCGCGAATCCGCGGCGGAACGCCTCGGTGTCGTGGACGTCGGGATAGCGGGCGACGAGCCACGTGGCGACGTCTTCTTCGGCCAGGTCGATCGGCTCGCCGTGCAGCGCGGCTTCGAAGCCGCGGCGGAACAGCGGCTCGTCCGTACCGAAATCGCGGCCGCTGCCGGTGTACTCGGCCTCCTCGGCGTCGCGCAGGCCGACCCACCATTCCTCGCGCGCGGCGTCGACGGTCTCCGCTCCCTGCGCGCAGAGGACGTCGCGCGCAGTCGCCAGCTCGTCGTCCGTCTCGACGAATGCGGCGACGACGACGCGGCCCTTCTGGAGCGCGTCCTCGTAGACGAACAGCTCGTCGCGCGGGAGGCCCTCGGACAGATCCTCCTCGAGGTTCGACCCGGCGACCATGCCGCTGCCGGCGCCGAGCAGCGCCCCCGCGGCGATGCCGGCGATGGCGATCGCGCCGGCGGGCGGCACGAGCAGGCTCGCGGCCGCGGCGCCGACCGCACCACCGACGACCCCCGCCACCGCCGAGCCCATTCCCGGCTGTTCGGAGTCGTCGGTGGGCAGCGCCGCCGACAGCTCGCGCACGGTCGTGTCCGGGGCGAAGAGTCGGAGACGTGCGGCCGGTAGGCGTTCGCGCACCGCACGGCATGCGTCGCGCGCGCTGGAGGAAGTCCGGAAGATTCCGACGGTGGCTTGCACGCAGGCGCAGCGGTGCAGGGATCGTACCACCCCGGAATCGCCACGCGTTCATGCGGTCGACGGCGGGCCGGCGGGTACCTTCTACACATTACACGTGCGGCTTACCGCTGTGGCTCCAGCGTCCTCGCTGGTCTAGACCGAGCTGCATGGCGCCGCCGACGCTCTTCCAGTTTCGTGCATCGCATTTCAACGAGAAGGCGCGCTGGGCGCTCGACTGGAAGCGGCTCCCGCATGTGCGCGAGACCCTGCTGCCCGGGCCCCACCTGCCGCGGATGCTGTGGATGACCGGGCAGCAACAGGTGCCCGTGCTCGTGATCGACGGCGAGACCATCGCCGACTCGACGCGCATCATCGCCGCGCTCGAGTCGCGGCACCCGTCGCCGCCGCTCTACCCGGCCGACGACGCCGCGCGCCGGCGCGCACTGGAGCTCGAGGACTACTTCGACGAGCAGCTCGGACCGGCGATCCGTCGTGTCGTGTTCTTCGAGGTGCTGGACGACCCGGACTTCGTGACCGATGCGTTCGCCGGCGGCGAAGGGCCGGTGACACGCTGGCTGTACCGCATGGTGCAACCTGGTGTGCGCATGGCGATGCGCAGCGCGATGAACATCACGCCCGAGGGCGCCGAGCGCAGCCGCGTCAAGGTCCGCGAGGCGCTCGACCGGATCGAGGTCGAGCTGCAGCCGTCGGGCTATCTCGTCGGCGACGCGTTCAGCGTGGCCGACCTGACCGCGGCGGCGCTGCTGTCGCCGGTCGTCGCACCGCCGGAGTTCCCATATCCGTTGCCCACGCCGCCGCCGGGTGGACGACGGTATCGCGACGAGCTCGCCGCGCATCCCGTGTTCCGCTGGGCCGAGGACATGTACCGGCGACACCGCGGGACGTCGGCGGCGATCAGGTGAGCAGGATCACGTGAGCCCGTGCGCGCGCGCGAGCAGGTCGATGGGGTGCTCGACGTCGACCGCGAGCCCGCGCGCGATGGCCCCAGCGCGCATCTGCAGCAGGCAGCCGGGATTCGCCGCCGCGACGACGTCGGCGCCGCTCGCGGCGACGTGATCGAGCTTGCGGTCGAGCAGGCGGCGCGCCATCGCCGGCTCGGTCAGGTTGTAGGTGCCGGCGCTGCCGCAGCAGGTGTCGGATTCGGCCAGCTCGACGAGCCGCCAGCCCGGCACCGACGCGAGCAGCGTGCGGACCTGCGCGCGCACGCCCTGCCCGTGGGCGAGATGACAGGGATCGTGCACGGCGATCGTCCGCGCCGCCGCCGGCGGCGGCGACGGCAGCCCCATCTCGGCGAGCAGCTCCGTCGCGTCACGGGCGCGGGCCGCGACCCACGCCGCGTTCGCGTCGTCCGGCAACAGGTGCGTGTACTCGCGGACGAGCGCGCCGCAGCCGGCCGCGTTGGTCACCACCCAGTCCGCGCCCGTCGCGGCCAGCATGGCGGTGGCCTGCGTCGCCAGCACGACCGCACGCTCGCGCGCGCCGAGGTGCAGCGGCAGCGCCCCGCAGCAGCCCTGCGCCCGCGGCACGACGACGCGCACGCCCGCGCGTCGCAGCAACGCGGCGGTCGCGTGGTTCGTGGCGTCGAAGAGCGTCTCCGCCACGCATCCGGTGAGGAGCACCGCCGTCCCGCGCGCGCTTCCTTCCGGCTCGAGCACCGGCGGCAAGGGGCGGCGCGCGGTGCGCGGCAACGCCGCCGCGTACGCCGACCATCGCCACGGCAGCGTGCGCAGCCAGGAGGCGCCGGCGATCAGCCGCGCCGGTGCGAACGCGAGCCGCCGCATCCACGGCGTGGTCAGCGCCGCGGCGAGCAGCGTGCGCGCCGCGCGCGCCGGCGCCGGCCGGTGTCGCTCGAGAAACGGCCGCGCCGTCTCGATGAGGGCGCCGTAGGGCACGCCCGACGGGCACGCCGTCTCGCAGGCGCGGCAGCCGAGGCACAGGTCGAGATGGCGGCGCACCTCGTCCGTCGGCTCGAGCCGCCCCTCTTCGAGCCCGCGCAGCAGCGCGATGCGGCCGCGGGGCGAGTCGGGCTCGGTGCCGAGCTCGAGATAGGTCGGGCACGACGACAGGCAGAGGCCGCAGTGGACGCACGAGAGGAGCTGCTCGGTAGGGACCACGCGGACGGCGGAGGTGGTCGGCCCCATGACGCGGCCGACCTTCGCACCTCAGACGACGAAGCGCCAGGCGTCGCCGTGCCGCACGATCCGCCCGCCGACGGGCGTCGCGAAGTGCGTTCCGATGACGAGCACCGGCTGGTCGGCGTAGCGCTCGAGGAATGCTCGCCGCGTCCGCCGCGCCGCATCCGCGTCGACGTCGAAGTTGCTGTGCCACCCTGGCTCCGCGCACTGCACCGGATGGTGCATCACGTCGCCCGTGATGATCGCGTCGACGCCGCCGGAGCGGATGCGCACGCTGACGTGCCCGGGCGTGTGACCCGGCGTCGGCTCGAGCCACACCTCGTCCGTCAGACGATGGTCCGGCGCGACCAGGTCGACGAGGCCGGCGTCGACGACGGGGCGCACCGAGTCGCCGACGACGTCGCCTTCGACCATCGGGCCCTCGGCGCTCCAGTGGGTCCACTCCTCGCGCACGATCAGGTAGCGCGCGTTCGGGAACGTCGGCACCCAGCGCCCGTCGACGAGCATCGTGTTCCAGCCGACGTGGTCGACGTGGAGATGCGTACAGACGACGGTGTCGACCGATTCGCGCGCGAAGCCGGCGGCGGCGAGGTCGTCCAGGAACGGTCCCTGCAGCCGATGCCAGATCGGGATCGTGCGCTCCTTGTCGTTGCCGACGCACGTATCGACGACGATCCGCCGTCCCTGCGACTCGACTGCCAGCGCGTGGACGGCGGCGACGATGCGGCCGCGCTCGTCCATGAAGTGGGGCCGCAGCCAGTCGGCGTGCCGCGCGAGCGCCTCGGGGGACGCGTCGGGGATGATGAACGTCGCCCGGGTCGGCACCTCGCTCTCGAGCAGCCGGGTGATGCGCACGTCGCCGATCGTCCACCGCATGCGCGGTCGGTTACACCGTCTTGCACCGCGGACGCCACCGGTGTCTGTTGCGCCGATGAAATTCGGGATCTCGTTCGCGAACGCCGGCCCGTTCAGCTTCCCCGACGCGCTCGTCCACCTCGCGCGCACGGCCGAGGCCGCGGGCATCGAGTCGATCTGGTCGGTGGAGCACGTCGTCATCCCGGCGGGCTACAAGTCGACGTATCCGTACGACCGCTCCGGCCGCATCCAGGCGCCCGAGGACATCCCGATTCCCGACCCGCTGCTGCCGTTGGCCTACGTCGCCGCCGTCACGACGACGCTGCGTCTGGCGACGGGCATCCTGATCCTGCCGCAGCGCCATCCGCTGTACGTCGCCAAGGAGGTCGCCACGCTCGACGTGCTGTCGCGCGGCCGCGCCATCCTCGGCATCGGCGTCGGTTGGCTCGAGGAGGAGTTCCAGGCGCTCGGCATCGCGTTCGGGGACCGCGGATCACGCACGGCCGAGTCGGTGCGCGCGATCCGCTCGCTCTGGAAGGACGAGCCGACGCCGTTCAAGGGCAAGTTCTTCGACTGGGGCACGCTGCACTCGCAGCCGAAGCCGGTCCAGAAGCCCGGCGTGCCGATCGTGGTCGGCGGCCACACGCCGCTCGCCGCGAAGCGCGCCGCGCGCTACGGCGACGGCTTCTTCCCGGGCGTCGACGATCCCGACGTGTTGGCGCCGTTGCTCGACGTGCTGCGCGACGAGTGCGCGAAAATCGGCCGCGACCCGTCGTCGATCGAGCTCACCGCCGCCGGCTCGAAGCACCTCGACCGCATGAAGCGCCTCCGCGACATGGGCGTCACGCGCTTGGTCGTCGCCCCGCCCGCGTTCGATCCCGAGGGCATCGAAACCGGCTTGGCGCGGCTCCGCGACGAGGTCATCGCGAAGCTGTGACGTGCCCGGCCAGCAGCCGCGCGACCGCGTCCAGGTCGAACGGCCACACGTAGCGCAGCGCCAGGCGCGGGCGCGCCGCGCGCAGGCGCGAGATCGTCTCCGGGATCTCCATTTCCGAGTGCACGCCGCCCGGCGTGAGCATCGACGGGACGATCGCGATCGCCGTAGCGCCGTCCGCCGCCAGTGCCTCGACGGCCTGCTCGAGCGTCGGCGGGCCGAACTCGTTGTACGCGACGACGAGGCGCGCGCCGCCGAGTAGCGGACGCAGGCGTGCCGCCACCGCCTCCAGGCCGGCGCCGTACGGATCGGTGTCGGCGGTGCGCGGCCAGCTCCGGATGCGCGCGTCGAGCTCGGCCTCCTCTACGGTCATCGTTCCGCCCGTTGCGCGCCGGCGACCCTCGAGCGCCTTCAGCCGCGTGACGAGATCGCGCGGGCAGTCGGACGGCACCGCGCCGTGACCGACGAGCACCACCGCGTCGAGGTCCGCCATCGGCGTCGATCCTGCCAGCTCAGGCGCCGGCTGGCGAGACGATCGTCACGTCCGTCCGACAACCCGGACAGCGGATGCGCGAGCCCGCGAAGCCCGGGCTGAGCTGAAGCGTGCGGCCGCAGGCGCAGCGGAACACCTCCCAGCCGGCGCCGGTGCGCACGTAGCGCGCGTCGTGCACCCGCGGCACGGCATGCATCGTCGCACAACGCGGGCAGGCGATCGTGTCGTCGGCGAAGCCGGGCGGCACCTTGATCGCGACCCCGCACGCACACGCGATCGGCACGTATCCGGCTATGCGATCGACGGCCGCGTTCGTCGACGTCGCGCGCTCGACCACGGCGGCGACGGGCGCCGCAGGCTCCGCCGATCGGGCACGCACCGGCACCACCGTGTCGCCCGCGAGCGTCCGGGCGCCGAGGACGCCCTGCCCCTCCACCGTCCGGAACGCCGCCTCGTACGCGCCGTAGCCGGCGCCGCCGCTCATGCTGCGCAGGATCCGTATCCGCGTCGACGTCGGCGGATGCGTCGCGAGCCACGAGCCGCGCTCCGCGCCTTCGAGGGGCGTCACGATGAAGAGCGGCTGCACGGCGCGATTCGTCGCTTGCAGCTGCGCCGCGTGCTGCACGATCTTGTCGAGGGCGGACGCCAGTCCTTCGGGATAGCGCGTGAAGCGCGCGGCCGACGCGTCGGCGAGGAACTCGCGCTGCCGCGAGCAGGCCAGGTAGAGGAGCCGCGCCGCGATCGGCGCGAGCACCGCGACGGCGAGCGCCAGGACGACCAGGCCCGCCTGCCCCTTGCTCCGGCTCGTGCGCCGGAGCCCGACGCGGTTCACGCGCAGCCACAGGTCGGCGATGAGGGCGAGGCTGCCCACCATCACCGACGCCATCGTGAGGAAGCGCGTGTCCTGGTTCGCGATGTGGCCGATCTCGTGCGCGACGACGCCCTGCAGCTCGTCGCGATCGAGCCGCCGCAGCAGGCCAGACGTCACGGCCACCGCGGCGCGGTCCGGACGATGTCCGACCGCGAACGCGTTCGGCGCGTCGTCCTCGACGAGATGCACCTGCGGCATCGTCGGAAGCCCTGCCGCGATGGTCATCTCCTCGACGACGTTCCACAGCTGCGGCGCGTCGCCCTTCTCGATGGCGCGCGCCCCGACGCTGGCGAGCAGCATGCGGCTGCCACCCACGCTCGACACGCCCCACATGCCGAGAAACGCGATCGAGGCGATCACCGCTCCGGCGCCGGCCCCCATCGTCGGATCGACCGCGGCACCGAACGCCGCGCCGGTCAGGACGAGCAGCGCAGCAAGGGCCGCCAGCAGCACCGCCGATCGCCGGCGGTTCCGTGCAATGGCCTCCCACATGGCTCAGTAGCGCGTGCGTGCCACGCATGCCGCGCCGGCTTCGCCGGCCGCGGCATACCGTTCGCGCGGAAACGTAAGCTCCACGCTCGCGTCCGTCCCGACCCAAGACATGGTCTTGGGTCGCACTTTAGAACTTGACCGCCGGCGTCTGGCGCGCGGCCGCGTCGTCGAGCTCGAAGAACGACTCCGCCGTGAAGCCGAAGCCGCCCGCGAAGAAGTTCGCCGGGATGCTCTGGATGCGTGTGTTGTAGTCGCGCACCGAGTCGTTGAAGTGCTGGCGTGCGAAACCGATGCGGTTCTCCGTCGACGCGAGCTCCTCCTGCAACGACAGGAAGTTCGTGTTGGCCTTGAGGTCGGGATAGTTCTCCGCGACCGCGAAGAGCCGTCCGAGCGCGCCGGTCAGCTGCTGCTCCGCCTGCCCCTGCGCCGCGGGTCCGTGCGCCGCGGTCGCCTGGTTGCGCGCGCGCATCACCTCGTCGAGCGTGCCGCGCTCGTGCGCTGCGTAGCCCTTCACCGTCTCGACGAGATTCGGGATCAGGTCGTGCCGGCGCTTCAGCTGCACGTCGATCTGCGCCCACGACTCCTTCACGATGTTCCGCGCCGCGACGAGCCCGTTGTAGATGCTGACGAACCACAACGCGGCGACCGCGATCACACCGATCACACCCAGGATCATCATCGCGAACCTCCCTCCAGATCCTGGCGATACAGCTCGCCAAGGAAGCCTGCCACCGCGGGCGGATCGCCGCCGCGCACGAGTCGCTCCGTCTCACCGGCATCGAGCCACGCGCCGTGACCGCGTCGGCACCGATCGATCTCGACGCCGCCCACCGTCGCGCGTCGCATGCGGCGGCGGCAGCGCGGGCACGGATGCGCGCTGCGGCCGGCGTCGGGGGCGTCGTGGAACGTCCGGTCGAGCGCACCGGCGTCGCCACCGGCGAGTGCGGCGAGCACCTCGAGCTCGCCGGCGTCGAGCCAGGTGCCGTGGCACCGGTTGCAGCGGTCGATCTCGACGCCATCCATCTCGAACACCACCAGGCCGACGCGGCAGACCGGGCAGGCCGTCACAGGCCCCCCACGAAGCGGCCCGGAGCAAGGATGCCCTGCGGGTCGAAGGCCGCCTTCAGGGTCCGCATCAGGGTCAGCCCGGGACCGACGTCGCCCCAGACGTCGAGGCCGCGCTTCGCCTCGGGCGTCGCGCGACGGACCACCACCGTGCCGTCCATCTCGCCCAGCCTGGGTCGCAGCAGCTCGACCAGGGGGCGAACGTGCCGGGCGTGGGCGATCGCGACGCGCACGACGCCGTTCGCGGCGTGCGCCAGCATGCGCACGCCGGCGTCCGTCGCGCGGGCCGCGGCGTCGACGGCGTCCATCACGGGTCCTGTATCGGCAGCCAGCGCGGCCGCCGTGAGCACCGCCGCCGCAGGTTCGGCGTCGAACCTCCCGAGCCGCACGCGGAGCAGGGCGCCGCCGTCGACCCGACGCGCGGCCGGCGCGAGCCGCGCGATCAGCGCCGCCGCGTCGTCCACCTCGGCGGCGATGCCGGCCAGACCGACGATCGCGGCCGGCCCGTCGTCGAGCACGCCGGGGCCGGCCACCTCGAGCCAGAAGGGCTCGATCGCGTCGCGGACCGCCAGGGCGACCTCGGCCGGTCGCGCCGACGGTATGACGACGGCCACCTCCGCCTCGGGCTTGGGTCGTACCCGAAAGGTCGCCTCCACGATGACGCCGACCGTCCCGAGCGCCCCGATGTGCAGCTTCGACAGGTCGTAGCCGGCGACGTTCTTGACCACCCGTCCCCCGCTCGCGACCAGCGCCCCGTCGGCACCGACGACGCGCATGCCGAGCACGAGGTCGCGGGCCGTCCCCTGCGACGCCCGCAGGGGCCCGGACAGGTCGGCCGCCAGAAAGCCCCCGACGGTGGTCGATTCCGGGAGTGGCGGGTCGATCGGCAGCCACTGTCCGGCGCGCCCCAGGACCTCCTGCAGCGTCGCCAGCGGGCAACCCGCCTCGGCGGTGACCGTCATGTCGGCCGCCTGGTGATCGACCACACGGTCCAGCGCGTCGAGCCGCACGAGCACGTCGAGCGCCCGCGGCGGCGCGCCGACGTCGAGATGCGCGCCGAGCCCGGTCGCCACGAGCGGCCGCCCCGCGCGGACGATCGCCTGCACCGCCTCGACGCTCTCGGGCCGCTCGACGCGTCCCGGCGCGACCCCGTCGACGTGCGCCGTCAGACCGGCACCTGGCGGCGCGGCGTGCGCGTCTCGACGCAGACCTTGGCGTCGGGCAGCACCTTGTGCGGGTTGGCGCGGTGCTCGGGGTCGAAGACGTCGCGCAGGGTCTTCATGGCATGCAGGTCGTCGGGACCGAACAGCAGCGGCATCTGCGCGATCTTCTCGACGCCGATCCCGTGCTCGCCGGTGACGCTGCCGCCGAGGGCGACGCAGGCTTCGAGGATCTCCGTGCCCGCGGCGAGAGCCCGCTCGACCTGGCCGCGGTCGCGCTCGTCGAACAGGATGATCGGATGGATGTTGCCGTCGCCGGCGTGGAAGACGTTGCCGATGCGCAGCTGATGACGCTCGGCAGCGGCCTTGATGGCGCGCAGGATGTCGGGGACGCGGGTGCGCGGCACCACGCCGTCCTGCGTGCAGTAGTTCGGCGCCAGGCGGCCGACGGCGCCGAACGCGCGCTTGCGGGCCTTCCACAGCGCGGCACGCTCCACGTCGTCCCGCGCCACGCGCAGCTCGCGGACGCCGTGCGCGCGGCAGATCGCCTGCACCCGCTCCATCTGCGGATCGAGGCCGACGGCCGGGCCGTCGAGCTCGACGATCAGGACGGCGCCGGCGTCGGTCGGCAGGCCGATGCGATAGGCGGCCTCGACCGCGCCGAGGATCAGCTGGTCCATCATCTCGAGCGCCGCCGGCACAATGCCTGCGCCGATGATGCCCGACACCGCCTCGCTGGCGGCCTCGACCGATTCGAAGACGGCGAGCAACGTGCGGTACGCCTCGGGCGCGCGCACGAGCCGCAGGGTCGCGCGCGTGACGATGCCGAACGTGCCCTCGGCGCCGACCACCAGCCCGACGAGATCGTACCCCGGCCGCTGCTCCACGGCGCCACCGAGCCGCACGACCTCGCCCGTCGGCAGGACCAGCTCGACGCCGAGCACGTGATTCGTCGTGACGCCGTACTTGAGCGTGTGCGGTCCGCCCGAGTTCTCGGCGACGTTGCCGCCGATGGTGCACGCGGGCTGGCTCGACGGATCGGGCGCATACAGCAGCCCGTTCGCGGCGACCGCGCGCGTGATCCACGAGTTGACGACGCCGGCCTGCGCGACGATCCGCCGGTTGCGGACGTCGATCGACTCGATCCGGGTGAGACGGCTCGTGCAGACCATCACCGGCGCGGCGATCGGAAGCGTCCCGCCGGACAGGCCGGTGCCCGCGCCGCGCGGCACGAACGGCACGCGGTCGGCGGCGAGCAGACGGATCACCGCGGCGACCTCCTCGGGCGTGCGCGGCAACACGACGATCTCGGGCGTCGCGCGCTCGAGCGTGTAGCCGTCGCAGTCGTAGACCGCGAGCGCGTCGGGGTGATCGACCACGCCGTCGTCTCCGACCAGGGTCCGGAGTCGCGCCGCCAGACCCGACATGGCGCAATTTGTAGCCGCGCGGGGCGCTCGTGTACAAATCGCGCCCGGTGCGGACGGCGACGAGGTGGTGGATCGGGGTCGCATGCCTGGTCCTGTCGGCGGGCTGCGGGCCGAAGCAGCCGGTCGGCCCGCTGATCCCCGTCGAGCCGGACGACCTTCCCGACTTCACCGACGACCTCGACATGGCGTCGCTGCGGGTGGCGGTCGAGCGCACGATGCCGCGGTGGGCCGCGGCCGGCGACGCCGACAGCACCATGGCGGCGTCGCGCCTCCTCGACGCGATCGCGCGCGGCGCGGAGGGCGACGGGCGTCGGGTCGCGGTGGCGGTGGCCTACGAGGTCCAGCAGCTCCGCGACCCGCTGCTCATGACGTCGTACTACGAGCCGGAGTTGCGCGGCCGTTCGAGGCCGGACGCGGTCTTCCGCTACCCGATCTACGCCAAGCCGCCGAACCTCACGGAGGAGAAGCGCGACGGTCAGAAGGTCGTCGGCCGCCGCCTGCCCGACGGCACGCTGGCGCCCTATCCGTCGCGCGCGGAAATCGACGCCGGCGCGCTCGTCGGGCGCGGCCTCGAGCTGGCGTGGACGGACGATCCGTTGCGCCTCTTCCTGCTGCACGTGCAGGGCTCGGGCCGCCTCCGCATGGACGACGGCCGGGTGCTGCCGATCATGTTCGCCGCGACGAACGGCCGGCCGTACACGGCGCTCGCGAAGGTCCTCATGGACGAGGGCCTCCTCACCCGCGAGGAGGCCACCATCCCCGGCATCAAGCGCGTGATGGCGACGCTGCAACCCGAGGAGCAGGCGGCGTTCATGGCGCGCAACGAGCGCTACACGTTCTTCCGGATCGGCAAGGGCGGCGTCATCGGCAGCCTCGGCGTCGAGCTGACGCCGGGACGCTCGATCGCCGCCGATCCGGCCCTGATCCCGCCGGGCAGCATGGTCTACCTGGTCACCGACAAGGCGCGGCGGTTCGTCGTCGTGCAGGACACCGGCGGCGCCATCAAGGGCGCGCACGTCGACCTGTTCGTCGGGCCGGGCGAGGCCGCCGAGGCGTTCGCGGGCGAAGCGCGCGAGCGCGGAACGCTCTACCTGCTGACGCCCCGTTAACCGGCGAGACGGCCGCGCATCGCCGCGGCGGTGAGACGCGCCAGGCTCGCCCGCGGCGCGAGGCGCATCAGCACCGTCCCGACGTTGTTCAGCACGCCGTTCACGACGACGCCCGACACGTCGGCCGAGCGCACGGCCTCGTCGGCGACGGTCTCGGCCGACTGCCAGGCGAACGACGGCACCTGGCTGGCGTCGATCGACGCTTTCTCCTGGAACTCGGTCCGGGTGAACCCGGGGCACACGCACACGACGTTGACCCCGGTGCCCTGGAGCTCGACGACCATCGCTTCGGACCAGGAGATGAGGAAGGCCTTCGTCGCGCCGTAGGTCGAGGAGTAGGGCGTGGGCCCGTAGCCGGCCACCGACGCCACGTGCATGACGACGCCGCGACCGCGCCGCACCATGCCGGGAAGGATCCGGCCGGTCAGCTCGACGGGCACCTTCACGTTCAGGCGGATCTCCTCGAGCTCGCGCGCGATCGGCATGCGGTCGAAGCGGCCCGCCGTGCCGAAGCCGGCGTTGTTGATGAGCCAATCGACCTGCAGCTCGCGGCGCTCGAGGTCCTCGGCGAGCCGAGTCGGGGCGCCGGGCGCCAGGAGGTCGGTGGCGACGACGTCGACACGGATCGCATGGCGGTCCTGCAGCTCGTGGGCGAGCGCTTCCAGGCGATCGATCCGTCGCGCCACGAGCACCAAGTCGCGCCGGTCGCGCGCGAGACGTCGTGCGAGCGCTTCGCCGATGCCGCTCGACGCGCCGGTGACCAGGACGACGGATCTGGCCATCGTCACGCCTCCTGGGGCTTGATGAGCCCAGCCGCAACGCGCGTCACGATCGAGCGCGGGACGAACTTGAGGGTGTTGATCATCATCTTGTTGATGACGCCGTTCACGACGACGGCACCCTTGCCGACCGCCCGCACGGCCTCGTCGGCGACCTCGTCGGCGGTCTGCCAGGCGATGCTCGGCACGTCGCTGACGTCGACGTGGGCCGTCTCCTGGAACTCGGTGCGGGTGACGCCGGGGCAGACGCAGAGCACCTCGACGCCCGTACCCGCGAGCTCCGCCGCGATGCCCTCGGAGAACGTCAGCACGAACGCCTTCGTCGCAGTGTACGTCGCCATGAACGGGCTCGGCAGGTAGCCGCCGACGGACGAGACGTTCATCACGACGCCGCGCTTGCGGCGCACCATGCCGGGCACGAAGCGGCCGGTCAGCTCGACCAGGGCGTCGACGTTGAGTGCGATCTGCTCCAGCTCGCGCTCGACCGGCAGCTCGTGGAACCGTCCGACGGTGCCGAAGCCGGCGTTGTTGACGAGCCAGTCGACGACGAGACCGCGGCCTTCGACCTCCGCGGCGAGCGTCGCGACGGCGTTCGGCTGCACGAGGTCCGCGGCGATGACGTGCGCGTTCACCTCGTGCGCGGTGCGGATCTCCGCGGCGAGCTTCTCCAGCCGGTCGGCGCGCCGCGCGACGAGCGCGACGTTGCGGCCGTCGCGCGCGAGCCGTCGGGCCAGGGCTTCGCCGATGCCGCTGGACGCGCCGGTGACGAGTGCGATGTCCTCCGCCATGGATCCTCCGGCAGCGCGGTTACCACGTCGCTTCGGGCGTTGACAGTATGGTCCGGACGGGCCATCACGAGCCCGCTCATGGCGAACCTGACCCCTCCCGAGTTCACCGAAGCCATCACGCTCCTCTCCGGCCACTTCGGCCTCGAGCGCCTGCGCGACCGCATGGCGGCGATGAAGGCGTTCACCACCCGGCGCGGCATGAACACGCCGCAGGCGCTCGCCGAACGCGTCTACCGGCTCTCGGGCGGCCTGCGGCTGCAGTCCGTGCCGACGTTCGCGTTCACGGCCCTCTGGGGCGAGATGCTCACCGCGAAGCTCGGCGAGGAGGGCGAGAAGAAGCTCGAGGAGCTCGCTGAAAAGGTGAATGCCTGCCTGACCGAGCAGGAGACGCTGGCCCCCGGCAAAGAGGCCGAGGTCGACGCCGCCCTCGACGCGTACCGCGCGGCCCTCGCCGAAGGGGCGGGCGCCGAGATCGCGCGGCTCGACATGCTGCTGAAGGCCGTCCCCGACGTGGCGCAGCGGCTGCGGGGCACGCCCGCCAGCTGAGCGCGATGGCCGCCGGCAGCATCGTCCTCCCCGAGGAGCGCGTGCCGGTCGCCATGGAGGCCGACCTCGTCGTCGTGGGCGGCGGCTCGGCCGGAATGGCCGCCGCCGTCACGGCGGCGCGCCTCGGGCTGCGCACGGTGCTCGTCGAGGAGGCGCCGTTCCTCGGCGGGATGTCGACGGGCGCCTGCGTCGGCACGTTCTGCGGGTTCTACCAGCGCGCGCCGAACGGCGACCTCGTCCGCATCGTCGGCGGGTTCGCCGCCGAGGTGATGGACCGGCTGGCGTCGTCGGGACAGTGCTACGGCCCGGTGCCGTTCAAGACGACGGCTGCGGTGCCCTACGTGCCGTGGGCGCTGAAGCGGCTCTACGACGACATGGTGCGCGCGGCGCCGTCGCTGACGGTGCTGCTGCACGCGCGCTTCTTGCACGCCGTCGTGCGCGACGGAACGATCGACGCGGTCACCGTGGCGACGCGGTCCGGCCACGTCGCGCTGCGGGCGCGGACGTTCGTCGACGCCAGCGGCGACGCCGTCGTCGCGCAGGCCGCCGGCGCACCGGTCGAGCGCGGCGAGACCCTGCAGTACCCGTCGATGATGTTCTACATGCAGCACGTCGACCTCGAGCGCGCGCTGCCGGCGATCTTCGGTCTCAGCGATCTGCTCGACGCGCACTACGCCGCCGAGGGACTGCCGCGCCGCTCGGGCAACGTCATCCCGACGGGACGGCCCGGTGAGGTGCTCGTCGCGATGAGCCGCGTCGCCATCGACGGACACGCCGTCGACGGCGCAGATGCGCGCGAGCTCGGGCTGGGCGAGATGCTCGGCCGCGAGCAGGCGGAGCGTTGCGGCGAGTTCCTGCGCGCGCGTCTGCCGGGCTTCGAGGAGGCGTTCGTCTCCGACGCGGCACCGCGGCTCGGTATCCGCGAGACGCGGCGGATCGTCGGCCGCTACCGGCTGACCGAAGACGACGTGCTCGGCGGACGGCGCTTCGACGACGGCATCTGCCGCGCCGCCTGGCCGATCGAGCTGCACGTCGACGACGGGCGTACGGAGTGGCGCTTCCTCGACGACGGCGTCTGGTACGGCGTACCGTTCCGCAGCCTGCTGCCGGAGCGGATCGCGAACCTCGCCGTCGTCGGCCGCTGCCTCGCGGCCAGCCGCGAAGCCTTCGCGTCGGCGCGTGTCATCGGGCCCTGCATGGCGGAAGGACAGGCCGCGGCGACCGCCGCCTTCGTTGCGCGGGACGACGGTGTGGCCGTGTCGGACGTCGATGCGGAGGCGCTTCGCCGTCGGCTGAGCGCACAGGGTGTGCCGTTGTGAACAACCGTCTTGTATAGCCCCCAGTCGCTAGGTACCGTGCGCGCGAAGGGTGGAAAGGTACCGATAATGCGAGCAGCGGCGATGGTGGTGATGCTCCTGGCGGCGGCCGTGGGTCAGGCGCGCGCGGAGTACGCAGAGGAAACGTTCTTCGCGAAGGCCATCCCGACCTACACGATTCCCACGCCGGCGCCCGGCAGCGTGGCTCCCGTCATCGGCAAGGTGCAGGTCTACCGCGTCCGCAAGGGCGACACGCTGATGGACCTCGCTCGACTCTACAGCCTCGGCTACAACGAGATCGTCGAGGCGAATCCCGATCTCGATCCGTGGGTGCCGCCGATCGGCGCCACCATCCTGCTGCCGACGGAGTGGGTGCTGCCGTGCTGCGACTACACCGGGATCGTCGTCAACATCCCGGAGATGCGGCTGTTCTTCTACCGTCCGGGTCCCGACGGCACGACCGTCGTCCACACGTTCCCGGTGGGGCTCGGACGCGACGAGTGGCGAACGCCGAGCGGGCGCTTCAGGGTCTCGGGCAAGACCGTCAATCCGCAGTGGAACATCCCCGAGTCCATCCGCAAGGAACACATCGAGGAGCGCGGCGACGCCCGCACCTTCATCCCCGGCGGCGATCCCGACAACCCCCTCGGCAAGCATCGCATCGAGCTGACGCTGCCGATGTACCGCATCCACGGCACCAACATACCGTGGGGCGTCGGCATGCAGGTGAGCCACGGCTGCATCCGGCTCTATCCGGAGGACATCGAGCGACTGTTCCCGATGGTGCCGATCGGCGTGCCCGGCGAGTTCACGTATCAGACCGTCAAGATCGGCGAGCGCGACGGCCAGCTGTACGCCGAAGCGCATCAGGACATCTACGGCTATACGCCCGCGCTCTTCCGTGAGAGCTGGTCGATCATCGAGCGGCGAGGCCTCTCCGCGTCGGTGGACCAGAAGAAGCTCGAGAGCGGGCTGCAGGACGCCGGCGGCATGCCGTTCCCGATCTCAGGAGCGAGCGCCGGGCAGGGCGTTCCGCCGGCGACGCCGCCTCCGGGCACCAGCGCCAGGACGATCAGCCATGATCAGTCACCTTCGGCTCCGAACGTCCACCAAGCGCGAGCTGATTGATCTGACGTCGCAGGTCGCCGACGTCGTGGCCCAGGCCGGGCTCGACGAGGCGCTCTGCAACGTCTACGTGCCGCACGCGACCGCGGCGATCGTCATCAACGAGAACGACGACCCCAACGTGTGCATCGACGTGCTCGACCTGCTCGATCGCCTCGTGCCCGCAGGAGTCTGGCGCCACGATCGCGTCGACGGCAACGCCGCGGCGCACATCCAGGCGACGATCCTCGGGCCCGGGGAAACCATCCCCGTCCGGCAGGGCCGGCTGCTTCTCGGTCGATGGCAGGCGGTGATGCTGGTGGAGCTCGACGGCCCGCGCGAGCGGGACGTCGTCATCACCGTTCGGTAGATCTACCTAGGCAGTCGCTTCGCGAAGGCCCGGAACCTCGCCCTCGGGGACGAGGTCGACGACCTTCATGCGATGCGCACTGATCCCGCGATCGCGCCATTCGCGGAGTCCGCGCCGGACGTAGTCGGCGTTGATCTCGAGCGTGTCGCAGATGTTCTCGAACGAGAACAACCAGCTGCGATCCGCCGAGAGCACCCACTCGCGGGACTCCTCGAACATCTGCCTGCCCCGCGGATCCCGGGCATGGGCGTACTTTTGATAGCAGTCGATCGCATCTTCCAGCACGGCGAGCATGAGGAGCCGCTCACGCTCTAAGCCGCCTGCACGCCGAAAAGCCGCGAAATACTGCGCCGGTAGGAGAACGTCGGGTTCGAACAATCCAGCCAACCTATCGTGTCCGCCCGAGAGCCCCCGCTTACCTTTTGCAACCATCTTCCCCTCCACACTCCACGCCGCGCTGGGCTGGAGTCCACATCCGGTGGGATCGGCGGAACAGCCCAGTCTGTTACCATCCCCCCAGTTGCAAAAGAACCCGTCCTCGCAATGAAAACGCTTGGACCCTGAAATTAGGGCTCCTTATCGCGCCATTTCCAAAAAAGCAAGATGGAAAAACGATGTCGGCGCGGTGCGTCAGGAACGGCGGAAGGCCGAGAAGGCGATCAGGCGCTGCACGTCGCGGTGCCATTCGCCGTCCCACTTCTCGGCGATGACGCGGGCGGGGGAGCGGCCGGTCGACAGCTGCTCGGCCAGATGGGCCAGGTAGATGCGCTCGTCACGGCCCGCCCCGTCGAGCACGGCCTGCCGCTTGAGGCCTTCCTCGGCAATTGCCAGCAGCTCGCGGGCCAGCTCGACCACCGGGATACCGCGCATCTTGGCGCGTAGCGCCTCCCGCGTCACCTCGCGATACAGCGCCGCCGTGTCCTCATGGGTCCAGCGCTTCACCAGGTCGAACGCGGCGTCGAGGCAGTCGGCCTCGTAGAAGACGCCCTTCACCAGCGCCGGCAGCGCGACGGTGCGCTCGGGCGGCTGGCTGTCGGCGGAGCGAAACTCGATGTAGCCCTTCACCCGCACCTCGGGGAACAGCGTCGTCAGGTGCAGGTTCCAGTCGTCGAACGTCGCGCGGTGGCCGGCGGCGCCGTGCTCGAGGTAGCGACGGAAGGGCACGCCGATCACGCCGTCGGTGAGATACTTCCCCTTGCGCAGGATGAAGTAGAGCGGAACGTCGAGCGCCCATTCCACGTAGTGACGGAACGAGGCGTCGTCGCGGAACGCGAACGGGAGCAGCCCGCTGCGCGCGTTGTCGGTGTCGGTCCAGACGTGGCCCCGATAGCTCATCTGGCCGTTCAGCCCGCCCTCGGACACCGACGAGTTGGCGAACATCGCGTTCACGATCGGCGCGCTCGCCATGCCGACACGCAGCTTCCGCATGGCGTCGCGCTCGTCGCCGTAGTCGATGTTGGCCTGCACCGTGGCGGTCTGCTTCATCATGCGGTGGCCGAGCGTACCGACCTTCGTCATGTACTCGCGCATGATGCGGTAGCGCTGTTTCGGCACCCACTCGATCTCGTCGAGGGTGCTGACCGGCTGCATGCCGAGGCCGAGGAATGCGATGTCGAGGTCGGCCCCCACGGCGCCGAGCTCGTGCACGTGCGTCATGAGCTCGTCGTAGGTGCAGTGCAGCGAGCTACACTGCTTGCCGGATAGCTCTACCTGCCCGCCCGGCTCCAGCGTGATGGACGCGCCGTCGCGGGCCAGCGCGACGACGTGCCCCTCGTCCTCCTTGGGCTCCCAGCCGAACCGCTCGGCGATGGAGCGGAGGACGATTTCGATGCCGCGCGGCCCGGAGTAGGGCATCGCCTGACCGGTGCGCGCGTCGACCGCGACCTTCTCGTACTCCGTGCCGATCATCCAGCGATCGCGGGGCTTGCCGGCCAGGTGCAGCTGCTCGACCAGCTGGTCCACGCTCTCGATCGCGATCGCCTCTCCGCTCGCGCGGAAGTCCGTCATCGCGGCGGACGCTACCCAAGCAGTCTGCCCGTCGCAAGGCGGACGCGGTGGGTCACGCTCGACGCGCCGCGAGGGCGGCTTGTACCTCCGCGTGCCGCTCCCGCGTCAACGGAAAGCGGTAGAACAGCACGAGCCCAGCGAGCAGGAACGCCGCCGGGATCGGCCCATAGAGCATCCGAATGCCGAAGATCGTGTCCGGCGTCTGCGCGACGTTGGGGACGTACTCGATCAGCTGCAGCCCGACACCCACGATGCCCGACGCCAGGCCGGTGGCGAGCTTGAGCGCCAGCGTCCACAGTCCGAAGTACGCGCCCTCGCGACGTCGATGTGTCTCGAGCTCGTCCGTGTCGATGATGTCGGCGGTGATCGCGACCGGCAGCACGGCCCACCCGCCGTTGCCGAGCCCGGCGAGGACGAGGATCACGCCGAGGCGCGCGTTGCTCATGTCCGGCGAGAGGACGAACGGCAGGCACGTGAGCGCGATCGCGGCCCAGAGCATGCACAGCTTGAGCGCACGATCCTTGCCGAGCCGCTTGGCGAGGAACGTCCACAACGGAATGGAGAGGAGAAACGAGCCCATGTAGACGGTGATCACCGCGCCGACGAGGTCCTGACGGCCGAGCCAGTACTGGAACGCGTACGGCACGAGCGTCTGGTGGATGCCCCCCCCGATCTGAATGACGCCGAAGGTGATGACCATGATGCGGAACGCGCGGTTCTGCATCGTCGCGCCGAGACCGCCGAAGAATGCGCGGAACGACGGGCCGTCGGTGCTCTGCTCCACGTCGGGCCGGATGCGCTCGCGCACGCCGAGGCCCGTGATCAGCGCGACGACGGTCATGAACACCCCGACGACGATGCCCATCGTCGCGTAGCCGCGAGCCTTGTCCTCCGGAAACAGGCCGAGCATCACGAAGGGCATCGCGCCGCCGAGGAACAGGCCGATCACGTGGAAGAACGAGCGTGCGGCGGATAGCTGCGTGCGCTCGTGGTAGTCGTCGGACAGCTCGGCGCCGAGGGCCAGATACGGCGTCGCGTACAGCGTGAAGCAGGTGTCCAGGACGATATAGACGAGCACCATGTACGCGAATGCCATGAGCCCGCTCATGTTCGACGGCGGCATCCAGAGCAGCGCGAACGTCAGGCCCATCGGGACGGCCGCCGCGATCAGGAACGGCCGACGTCGCCCCAGCCGCGTGCGCGTGCGATCGGAGACGTAACCGGTGACGGGATCGTTGACGCCGTCCCAGACGAGGCCGAGCATCTTGCCGAGGCCCGCGAGCCACGGCGCGAGCATGACGACGTCGGTGAAGAAGGGCAGCAGCGCGAACTGGAACGCCGTCTGCCGGATCGCCAAGGCCAGATCGCCGAAGCCGTAGACGACCTTCTGCCAGCTGGAGAGGCGGGCCGGCTCGGGACGCGGAGAACCCGGGTCGATCGGCTGCGGACGGGCCATTCCCGCCGTGCTGTCACGCCGGGAACGGTGCGCACAACCCTACGACGTCCGACCGGTCGGGCCGGGACGCCGAGCGGTCCACCGGCGACGCTACTGGGTGCAGCTCAGCTCGGCGGGGCAGCTGTAGCCGACGGAGCACTTGGTGCCCAGGCTCGCCTGATCCGGCCACCACTCGTCGATGCAGCAGTTCGCGCGGCGTATGGCGTCGCCGTAGGCGCCGCCAAGTTGCGACATCTGATAGACGAGCGTCGTATCGCCGGGGCCGCCCTTGTGCAGGCCGACCTCGTCGGGATCGGTGAACAGATCGGCGAGCTCCGGGATCGAGGCGCCGGCGTTCACGTAGAACTTGAGACGCTGCGGCTCGCACAGGCGCTTGCACGCCGCCTCGCCGGGGCCGCAGGCCGGGCAGTCGCCGTTCGTGGAGCAGGCGACGCTTGGATCGTTGCGGCACCACTTCTGCTCCTTGGCGACGCAGCTGTAGGAGCCGCCGGGGAACAGCGCGGAGCAGTCGGAGTCCTGCAGGCACGGAGGCGCCATGCGACACTTGTTGCCGAGGCAGACGGCGCCGCTCGGACACGTCGTGCTCGTCGTGCAGCTCTGGTCGCCCTTCGGCGCGCACCGGCCGCCGAGACAGAACTGGTTCGACGCGCAGCCGGCGTCGTTCACGCACGCGGCCGCGGCCGTGTTCGTGCAGCGCCCGACCGCGCCCGGACCGGTCACGAGGTACCGGTTCTTCGTCGGCACGGTCGGCTTCTGCGTCTGATGGCCGCACATCGACTTGCGGAGCGTGTTCGGCGCCGCGGGGCCGCCCGGCGCGGTCACGAGGTGAGCGCGCAGGTCGAGGCCGTCGCAGCGGCTCCCGCCGCCGTTCGGCGCCTCGGGACACAGGACGGGCTGCGACGCGCCGAGCGCGAAGCCGAGCGCGGTCGCGTGGACGTCGACGGCGTGCGCGAGCGCTTCGCTCTCCTGCGGCGGCGGGGGTATCGACTGGGCCGGATCCGCCGGTGGGATCGTCGGCAGGTTGCGCGGATCGAAGACGATGAGGCGCGTGCGCGTGCCGTTCTCGGTGAAGCTGTGCTTCGAGTCGGGCAGGTGCCAGCCGTTGTCGGCGAGGAACATGATGATGGTGTTGCGCGCCAGGTCGGGCGTGATGGCCTCGGCCCACGTGCCGCCGCACGCCTCGGGCGACGCGACGTCGAAGCGGCTCTTGCCGTTGTTGGCGATGCAGTGCGGCGCGCCCATGCGCTCGAGGTAGAGACGAATCTCGCGCAGGCTGTCGTCCATCCACCACAGGTTGCCGTACAGCTCGTGAACGTCGCCGAATACCGTCTCGTTGAGCGCGTTGACGCTCGCCGGACAGCTGGCGCCGCTGCAGAACTGACCGAGATTGAAGGCGCCGCCGAGTGGATACTGGGGGCCCGAGCCGAAGAGGTAGTCGCGGATGACGACTGGCGCGCGCAGCGGCTGATGCGGAATGCGCGGCGCGTACCACGCGAAGAAATTCTGCATGGCGTAGGTGGCGGGCCCGGGACCCGGCACGCGATAGAGCAGGGTGTCGAGGAACTCGAACAGATCGCTGCCGCGGAAGATCGCCGTCGGATCGTAGACGGTCTGCGCGTTGGTGCCGCACAGCGGCGGCTGTCCCGGCGCGCCGGGGACACAGTGCGTGCGGCCGATCGCGCGCTCGCCGGTGCGCGCACGCGCGTGGAAGCCGGGATCGCCGAGGCGCTCCGTCAGCTTGCCGCCGAGGAACGTGCAGTAGCCGCCGATGCTGTTCTTCGCGTCGTACGGATCGGGCTGGGCGTTCTCGTCGCCGACGAGGAGGCGGAGCGAGCGCGGCATGGCGCCGAAGTCGTCCGCGGGCTTCTTCGACCCGACCATGTTCCGCTGATAGCGGCCCGTCACGATGCTGAAGAGCGACGGGAAGCACCACGACGCCGTGTTGTGCGCCACCGGAAAGACGGTGCCGTGGCCGGCGAGCAGATCGAGGTTCGGCGTGACGGGCGCGGGGATGGGCAAGCCCTTCTGCGCGCTGCGACACTCGCCCGCGGTCCCGAACTGACAGGAGCCCTGGTCGTCGGCGATCATCACGACGATGTTCGGACGCCCGGCCGGGGGCGTCGGCTGACAGGCTTTCCCGTCCGCGGCGCAGATGCCGCTCGGGGGACACTCGACGCCGCTCGCGCACATGCCCTCGACGACGGGACAGCACGGACGCGCGCCGGCGATATGACGCGACGAGTAGAAGACCGCGGGCGGTTCGCAGCCGAAGAGGCTCTTCTGCCACTGGAACTTGGCCTCGGACCGGGTCGGAGCCAGGAAGGAGACTGCAACGAGCAAGAAAGACAGCAGAACCCGGAGCCGCGAGCGCATGAATTTCAGGGGTACGACGCAGGGTGCGTGGTGTCAACCGTTTTTTTGTGACGCTTCCAGTTGTTATGCTCGCCGACGTGGCGGAGATGCGAGGGCTCGTGCTTGCGCTGATGCTCGGCGCCGCCCTCCTGACGTCGTGCCGTCACGAGGCAGAGCCGGCTGCCGACGCCTACGCAGGGTCCATGGCATGTGTGCAGTGTCACGCCGCGCTCGCGGATCACTGGAAGCAGTCGTTCCATCATCTCGCGATGCTGCCGGCGACGCCCGAGGCGGACGTGCTCGCGCGCGTCGGACCGCCGGGACCGCTGCTCGAGACGGACGGCAAGCTCCTGATGGCCGCGCACGATCTCGGGACCGAAAAGGACGTACCGCTCGTCTACGCACTCGGCCATCGCCACGTCGAGCAGTTCGTCGGCCACTACGGCGCCGATCGCCTGCAGGCATTGCCGCTCGCATGGGACGTCGAGCGCGCCGAGTGGTTCGATCTGTTCGCACACGATCCGCGCAAGCCGGCCGACTGGGGCCACTGGAGCAACCGCGGTATGACCGCGAACGTCCAGTGCCTGTTCTGCCATACGACGGGCTACGACAAGGGCTACGACGCGGCGACGGACGGGTACGACAGCCGATGGACCGAGATGGGCGTCGGCTGCGAGGCGTGCCACGGTCCCGGCGCGGCGCACGTACACGCGCGGCGGGAGGGCCGCACAGAGGATGCGTACGGCAACGCCGATCCGGCGCTGATGCTCGCGGCGTGCGGCAGCTGCCACAGCCGTCGCGTCGAGCGCGCGCCGTATCGTCCCGGCGTGCCGTTCCTCGACGTCTTCGAGCCGGAGCTGCTCGACACCGACGCGTACTATCCCGACGGTCAGGTGAAGGAGGAGCTGTACGAGCTGATCTCGTTCGAGATGAGCCGCATGCACGGCGAAGGCGTGCGTTGCTGGGACTGCCACGACACGCACGACAACGGCACGCGCAAGAAGGGCAACGAGCTCTGTCGCACCTGCCACGACGCGTCCTACGAGAGCGAGGCGCACACGCATCACGCCGCGGGCAGCGCCGGCGCGCAGTGCATCGGCTGCCACATGCCGATCACCGTCTACATGGAACGCGATCCACGCCACGATCATTCGTTCCAGCGGCCCGATCCGGAAGCGACGCTCACGCTCGGCATCCCGAACGCCTGCAACCGCTGCCACACCGAGCGCGACGCCGCCTGGGCGGCCGAGCAGATGCGCGCGTGGTACCCGAACGACACGGTGCGCGCGCATCGTCGTGCGATCGCGACTGCGATCGCACAGGGTCGCTCGAGCGACGCCACGAGCGTGCCGACGCTGGTCGAGCTGCTCGGAAGCACGTCCGACGCCGTGCGCCGCGCGAGCGCCGCTCGGCTGCTGGCGCGCTTTCCGACCGCGACGAGCGTGACGCCGGCGCTCGTCACGGCGATGCACGACGACGAGGCGCTCGTGCGCGCCGGCGCCGCCTGGGCGCTCGGCCAGCGATCCGCGTTCTCGCCCGAGGTGCGGACGGCGCTCGAGGACGCGCTCGACGATCCGGTGCTCGTCGTTCGGCTGCACGCGGCGCTCGGGCTGCGCAACGTCGACCCGAAGGACCTGCCGCCGCAGGTGGCCCAGGCGCTCACGAAGGCGACGGCGGAGTGGCGCACCAGCCAGGATCTCGGTGGCGACACGCCGGAGGCGCACTACAACCTCGGCATCTTCCTCGGCGCGCGCGGCGAGGTCGACGCGGCCGCGCACGAGTATCGCGAGGCGCTGCGCCTGTGGCCCACGTCGATCCAGGCGCGTCACAACCTGGCGATGCTGCTCGGACAGAACGGCCGCCTGGACGAGTCCGCGAAGGAGTTCGAGACGCTGCTGACCCACGACCCGGTGCCGTCCAGCGCGTTCGCCCTGGGTCTCGTCTACGGCCAGCTCGGCCGGTGGAACGACGCCGCGCGCGCGCTCGAGCGGTGCCTCGAGGAGGACCCGTCGTATCCGCGGGCGCGCTACAACCTCGCGCTGGCGTACGCCAAGGCGGGCGACACGACGCGCGCGCTCGACGAGCTCGAGCGCGCGTCGGGCGATCCGAGCTCGCACCGCGACGCGATCTTGACGCTCATCGACCTCGCACGGCAGGTGAACGACCGCGCGCGGATCGAGCGGTGGGCGGTCGAGGCGGCGCGTCTCGATCCCTCGATCGCCGAGAATCCCGACATGCAGCAGCTGTTGGGGCGCTGAGCGGACGCGCCCGAGAGGCGCTCCGCCCCAGCGGTGTTCGGGCCTGCACGTGCGCGTCACCGCTTCGTCGCGGGCTGCGCACGGCGGCTGCGGGGCCATCGGCGCATGCGGCGGCACGTGTCACCGGCACCGCTGCGCCCGCTGCGATGCCCTCGGGCATGGTCGTTGCGCGGGGTACGCCGATTCGCCCGCGGAGTCGGGAGCTTCGAGAGCGCGATCGGTGACCGCTACGCCCACCCGTCGACGCGGCACGAATGCTGCTCTCGTTCGACCGCGTGGGTGTGGACGTGGGCCGACTCGCGGGAGGGCTCACGGTTGGTGTGGTGGTGGGTGAGTGAGTGGGGTGGTGGTGGAGACGGGCGGCGGTTGACGGAGGACACGGGGACGGGCGGTGACGGCGGTCACCGCCCCCCCGGCTTCCTCCGGTTCAGTTCGCGGCGCCCGAGCCGAGCCGCGTGGCGACCTGATCGGCCTCGCGCTTCGTCGGGAACGATCCGACGAGGACGCGGTGCCACTGCGTGCCACGCACCGTCACCGCCTGCACGATGGCCGTTTCGCCGCGGCTCGCGAAGCGATCGCGCTGGACCGCGGCGGCGAGCGCGTCGGTGCTCGAGCCGACCTGCACCGTCCACGACGTGCCGTCGAGACGACGGACGAAGGGACGTCCCCCGGGCGTCCAGTGGGCGCGCGGCTCGGGCGTCTGCTCCGGCGCGGGTGCTTCGGCAACGGCCGCGACCATCGGCGCGAGACGCGGCAGCGCGTCGAGGTCGGGGTCGGCCTGCGACGGCTCGGCTTCGGCGACCGGCTCCTCGAACGGGAGATCGGCGGGCGGCTCGGTGACGATGCCGGTGACGGGCAGGTCGTCGACGTGCTCGGCAACCGCCGCCGTCTGCTCGTGCTGCGGCGACGGTGCGAGCAGGAGCGGCCGTCCGTCCTGCTCGATGGAGACGATGCGCCAGTGCCACCACCCCTGCCGCATGCGCACGGCATAGGTTGCGCCGTCGTCGTCGGTGAAGCGGAAGAACGCGGTCGCGCCGGACCGCTGGAGCGTGTCGAGCGTGTTCTCGAGCTGCTCCCACGAGACCGTGAGCCGCGCCGCCGGGTCCTCGACGAGCCGCTCGATCGTGCGGTCGAGCTGCAGCCGGAGCCACGAACGTGCCGACGGTATCGCGGGCAGCCAGCCGGCGTCACCGCGGATGGCGAGTCGGATGGGCTGCGCCGCGCCGTTCGTTTCGTCGACGAGACCGGCGAGCGCCTCGCTGGCCAACGCCTGCCGGTCGACACGGCGCTCGACGGCGGCCAGGTCGTGGCGATCGAGCGCCAGCTTGAGCTGCACCAGGGACGCCGTCGGCGTCCGCAGCGCCCACGCCCACATCACGACGAGCACCACCCCCGCCATCCACACGATCCGCCGCATCACTCCTCCGTCGTCCCGTGCCCACGCCGTCTTCCCGTCGGAATCCAGCGCGGCACCCGCCGCATGTACTCCTCGTAGGCCGCGCCGAACCGCCGGCGCAGCCGCGTCTCCTCGATGCCGATCACCCACGCATGCGCCGCGACCGCGGCGATCGCCGTCGCGACGAACCCGAACACCGATCCGTGCCACAGCGCGCCGCCGAGAATGGCCAGCAGGGC
The DNA here is from genome assembly GCA_964432595.1 of uncultured Binatia bacterium (SeqCode). Taxonomy (GTDB): domain Bacteria; phylum Desulfobacterota; class Binatia; order DP-6; family DP-6; genus DASYLJ01. The sequence goes on from CAYSOF010000001.1 coordinate 210,605, forward strand.
CCCCGCGTAGAGCGGATTGCGCAGTGTGAGGTACGGGCCGGCGAGCACGAAGGCCGGCTGCGGACCGCGCCGCGGGCGCCCGCGTCCACCGAGCAGCAGCGCGCTGCGGACCGCCAGCCCCACCCCCAGCATGCCCAGCACCGCCCCCGCCACGCGCACGGCTCGTCAGGTCGCGTAGTGACTGCGGCGCTTCAGCGCGAGCTCGCGCTCGAGATAGAAGATCTCGACCTTCTCCGTGGCGTCGCCCTTGCGCACGAACTTGTGGCCACGGAGCACCGCGCTCAAGATGCCGAGGTCCGGGCGGCCGGGCATGTCGCTCACGCCCTTCACCTCGGTGCTCGCGAACACGGTATCGCCGGCGAAGATCGGCGCGGTGTGGCGTCCGGTGATGTAGCGCACGTCGCCGAGCGAGTTGTCGCCGAGATCCGCCGACGAGATGCCGAGACACAGGTTGAACGGGATGCCGCCGAAGACGATCAGCTGCCCGCCGACGTAGCGCTCGGGCTCCTGCTCGACCATCCACTGATTGCAGTGCACCTGCGACGTGTTGTCGAGGATGCCCGTCAGCATGATGTGGTCGGTCGTGACGACGCGACCGCGCGAGTGCTCGATGACGTCGCCCGGCGTGAAGTCCTCGAGGTACGAGTCGGCGTTCGTCAGATGTGCGAGGTCGCGGTACTTTCGCGAGCCGTCGTACGCCGGCAAGCCGAGCGTGACGTCGATGGTCTCGGGTGCGGCCTCGCCGTCGTGCAGCTTGGCATCCTTGGCGCGCTTCCACACCTGCACCTTGCGCTGGAACGTGAGGACGACCTCGCCGTTCTGGTTGCGCCCGGTGGTCTGCACGTGGACGACGCCCAGCATCGGGTTGCTCGACGAGCCCTTCACGCCGAGCACGCGCGTTTCCGCTTCGAGCGTGTCACCGATGTAGACCGGGACGCCGAAGCGCATGTCGATGTATTCGAGGTTCGCGCGGGCGTTCTCCGAGACGTCCTCGACGCTCTGGCTGAATACCACGAGCATCACGAGGCCCGGAGGGACGACCAGGCCGTCGAAACCGTACGCGCGCGCGTAGCGCGCGTTCTTCGACAGCGGGTTCGTCGTCATCGAGAAGTCCGTGAAGAGGGCGAACAGCCCTTCCGTCACGGTCTTCCCGCCCTTGTGCCGGTAGAGGTCGCCGGGGCGAAAATCTTCGAGAAAGTGCCCGCGGTGCTTACGAATCGTCGCCATGCCGGGGCTCCCTGTATCGGGAGCCCGACGGGGAGGTCAACCGCCGCCCGAGCGTCCGGAGCCCGCGCGCGAGCGGTCGACTTCGGGCTCCGGCGCGTCCGCACCGAGCAGCGCCGACGTCGTCGCACGCACCACCGCCAGCAGCTTCGCCCGATGGCGATCGGGGAGCTCCCGGTAGAGCGCGATCAGCTCCTCGAGCGCCGGCTCCTTCAGGATGGGGTACGCCTCGAAGCTGCCCTGCCCCATGTCGGGTGTCGCACGCGGGTCCTTCGTGAGGAGCCGGCGCGCGTCGTCGGAAAGCAGCTCGGGATCGATCGTCGAGACCGCGCGACGCAACGCCGCGTTGATCTTCATGACGACCAGCAGCGGCGTCGCCAGACCGCGACCACCTTCGAGGCGGCTCACCGCGCCCTGACTCACGCCCGCCATCTTGGCGATCTGCTCCTGCGAGAGTCCGAGGAACTCCCGGAGCCGTCGCACGTGGCGACCGAGCCCACGGATCCACGTGGCCCAGTCGACCTGCGGAGAATCGGGAATGCTGTCCATCGGATTGCTCATTGGGTTTGCCTCTTTCGGACCAAGCGTGGTCCTTGAATGCCCAGCATCGTGCGGGTGAGACGCTGGAGCTCCCGTCGGTGCAATTCCACCTGGTGCGGAATCGCGGGTGGCGCTTCGGGCGCAAAGTGCGCGGTACCGAGGAACACGAAGATCGTGGCACCCGCGACGCTCATCAGAAAGTGCATCGGATCGACCGCGCGCATCTCGCCGTCGCGCTTGCCCTGCTCGATCGTCTTGATCAGCTCGGCGAAGACCGGCGCCATGTGCTTGCCGAGCGCCATCGGCGCCGACGAGCGCTTGCCGTCGGCGACCTCGCGCAGCATGAGCGCCATCACCGCCGGGCGTTCGACGACGTAGTCGACCCAGACGGACACGGAACGCTCGACGCGTTCGGCGAGCGGCCCGGGTGTTCGGAGCGCCTGCTCGTGCCGCCGCAGCAATTCAGCGAACACGTCGGTGAGCACCTGCTGATACAACTCGGACTTGTTGCGGAAGTAGTAGACGAGCGACGCGCGCTTGATGCCGACCCGCTCCGCGACGTCCTCGAGCCGCGTCGACGCGAAGCCGCGCTCCGCGAAGAGCCGTTCGGCGGCTTGCAGAATTGCGCGCCGCGTCCGTTCGGCCCTCACTCCCAGATTGCCCACCGCAGTCACTGACGGATGACCTACCTGCGCGCAGGCAGTCTTGTCAATGACGATCTTCTTCCGATCGCTAAACAAACTCCGCTGGGATTTCATATAGTTCGGCGATGCCATCGACATCACTGCGTGTGAGCATGCGTTTTATGCCGGTCGGGAATTCAATACTGCATTGCGGCCGGCGGACTGGCGACCCTACGATCGGTCTACGACCAGCCGACGGAAACGGATCGCGTGCATGACACTCACCGGGTCGAAGTGTATCGTCTCGACGAGGCGGAGCGTCCGCCCGGAGGAGGTCTCATGGGACGTGGTGGTGTGGTGACGGCGATGGTGGGAACGTTGCTGATGGCGCTTGCGGCGAACGCCGCCGCCGACCAGGCGCAGCAGTTGGACATGCGACAGCTGCGTTCAGAGATAACCCTGAACCGTAAGCTGGCGTCGTACATCGGCCGCAACGGTTGTCCCGACGTCGCGCAGGCGCGCTTCCTGTCGGACGAGGGGCCGTGGGACGAGTACCAGGTGACGCTCTACTACTTCGGTCTCCGCAAGGAGATCAGCTTCGCGCGAGCGCACATCCTCGGCGACCCGAGCATCCATCTCGAGAAGTCGGAGCGCGAGCTCACCGATCAAGACATCGCGAAGCTCGAGCCCAAGGCGAAGCGTCTCTGCCCGCCCGGCGCGACGGCTCCGTCGCCGCAGGCCGCGGCGCCGATGGACGGCGCCGACGTGGTCGGGTACCGCAAGTGAGGTGACCGCGTGCGGGCGCTCCGCTGGGACGGCACCCGGCTGACGCTCGCACGCGACCAGCCCGATCCGGTCCGTCGGACCGGTGAGGCCGTCGTTCGCGTACGGCTCGCCGGCATCTGTCGCACCGACCTCGAGATCTGCCGCGGCTACATGGGGTTTCGCGGCACGCCGGGGCACGAATGGGTCGGGCAGGTCGTCGACGCCGACGATGCGGCGCTCGTCGGCCGGCGTGTCGTCGGCGAGATCAACCTCGCGTGCGGCCGCTGCGACTGGTGCGCGCGCGGCCTCGGGCGACACTGTCCGACGCGTCGTGTGACGGGCATCGTCGACGCCGACGGCGCCTTCGCCGATCTGCTCGTCGTGCCGGCGTCGGTGCTGCATCCGGTGCCCGACACCGTCACCGACGCGGACGCGGTGTTCGTCGAGCCACTCGCCGCGGCGTTCGAGATCCTCGAGCAGCTCGGCGACGTCGCGGGACGACGCGCCGTCGTCCTCGGTGACGGCAAGCTCGGGCTGCTCGTCGCCCAGGTGCTGGCCCGGGCCGGCGCCGACGTGCGAATCGCGGGCCGGCACGCCGACAAGCTGGCGCTGGCGGAGCGGCTCGGCGTCGACGCGGGCGCGCCGACGCCGGGCGTTGACCTCGTCGTCGACGCGACCGGATCGGCAGGCGGCTTGGCCGCGGCGCTCACCCTCGTCCGGCCGCGCGGCACCATCGTCCTCAAGACGACGGTCGGCGAGGAGCACCGTCTCGACCTGGCGAAGGCCGTCATCGACGAGATCACGGTGGTGGGCTCGCGCTGCGGGCCGTTCGCGCCCGCGCTGGCGGCGCTCGCGGGCGGCACGGTGTCGGTCGCGCCGCTCGTCGATCGGGTGTTTCCGCTCGACGACGCGGTCGCCGCGTTCGCGCGCGCCGCGACTCCCGGCGTCCTGAAGGTGCTGATCGCCGCCTGATCAGCGGTTGGTGTCGGGATCGAGCGCGAGCAGGCCGGCGCCCGCCTGCACGGCGACCAGCGATCGGAGCGGCAGCACGTGCAGCCCGCTCTCGCGCCGCACGTCCGACGCGAGGGCATCGAGTCGCGCGCGCAGCGCGCTGGCGAGGTCGTCCGCGCCGACCATCGTCGCCAGGCGATGGACCTCGCCCATGTACAGGCTGTGGTAGAAGACGGTGCACGTCGTCGCGTCCATCGCCTCGGCGACTGTCGCGATGCGCGCATAGTCCGCGCCGTTCGCGTTCGCCCGCTCGGCGGCGATCCGCTGCGGCGACTTCCGCAGGTAGTCCCGTACCGAGCGCGTGAGGCGGTGGTCGGGAACACGATCGGCGATGCCGGTGAATCCCCGCTCGGTCTCGGCGTGGAGCGCGAGGGCACGGTCGGTGCCGGCGACGACCGCGTCGCGTCGCGTGATCGTCGAAGGCGACGTGTCGTCGATCGCGGGCGACGTGTAATAGGGGAGCTCGCAGACGAACGAGAACGCGTCCGGCCGCACGCGACGGATCCAGTCGTCGCCGCTGGTGCCCGCCTCGATGATCGGCGCCGGGTCGGTGCCGAGCGTGCGCTCGAGGTAGTCGTAGGTGTCGCTGATACCGAACAGCTCGTAGATCGCGGGCGCGAGCGTCTTCAGGTAGGGCACTTCGGGCTCGCCGCGGTGGAGCGGAAGCGACTGCGATCGCACCAGCGCGTGCAATGCGTCGAACAGGGCGGGCCGCGCGTGCGAGAGGTAGAAGTAGACGCCGCAGAACCCGGCGTTGTGCAGCGAGTAGTAGACCTCGGGCCGGGTGCGCTCCATGACGCGCATGACGGCGGCCGTTTCCGGCGCCGGCTTCGGGAACTGCAGCGTCTTGTAGTCGACCGGGAAGCTCCACTCGACCTGCTCGCGATGCGGCGGCCGGTAGAACTCGAGCGCGTAGCGCAGCGGCGAGAACGCTCCTTTGAACCAGCCCTCGTTCAGCACGAAGCCGTCGGGGTCGGCGACGGTCACGGCGTACAGCGTGACGTCGAGGCGCGTGCGCAGCGCCGCATCCTCGCAGAGGAGCCGGGTCAGGAAGTCGATGGTGAGCGTGCCGATGGGTTCGTTCGGGTGCGGCACACCGACGAGCAGGACGGGTCGTCGCCCGTGGCCGACGGTGAGCAGCTCGATGGGGCGGCCTTCGGCGGATTGGCCCACCGTCTCCAGGCGGGCCAGCCCGGGGAACTCCGCGCACAGCGTGCGGGCGCTGGCACGGAGCTCCTCGAGCGTCAGGAACTCCCGATGATCGGGAACGCGGGCGAGATACGGCGCGAGGTCTATCGCAGCGCCTCCGACGAGTAGCCGAGGATGCGTCGCGCGATGATGAGCTGGTTGATCTGCTGGGTGCCCTCGTAGATGTCGCTGATCTTCGCGTCGCGCATCCACTTCTCGAGCAGCGACGCGCGCGAGTACCCGAGCGGCCCGAGCAGCTCGACCGCCTTCTGCGTCACCCAGGTGACGACGAGGCCGGCCTTCGCCTTGCAGATGGAGGCCTCGAGGTTGTTCTGCTTGCCGTTGTCGAGCATCCACGCCGCGCGCCACACGAGCAGACGCGCCGCCTGGACCTGCGCCTCCATCTCCATGAAGTCGCGCTCGAGCGCCGTCAGCTTGTGCGGCGGCGCCCCGTAGCGCACCGTGACGCCCTTCTCGTTCAGGACTTCTCGCACATAGTCCAAGGCCGCCCGCGCGACGCCGATGGCGCTGGCCGCGACGATCGGGCGGGTGGCGTCGAAGGTCGCCATGGCGCCCTTGAAGCCCTGGCTGGTCTTCGGGATCTCGGCGCTGCCGAGGATATTGTCGAGCGGGATCTTGCAGTCCTCGAACACGATCGTCGCCGTGTCCGAGGCGCGGATGCCGAGCTTGTCCTCGCACTTGGTGACGTACATGCCCGGCGTGTGCGCGTCGACGACGAACGCGCGGATGCCGGCGCGGCCGGCCGAGCGATCGAGCGTCGCCCACACGACGACGAACCCGTCCGACTTCTCGGCGGCCATGAGACCGCTGGTGCAGAAGATCTTCGTGCCGTTGAGCACCCAGTGGTCGCCGTCCTTCACCGCAGTCGTCTGGATGGCGGAGCTGTCCGAGCCGGCGCTCGGCTCGGTGATGGCCATGGCGCCCCATTTGGGCGCGCCGTCCTTGAAGCGAGCGAGGAAGCGCTCCTTCTGCGCGGCCGTGCCCGCCGCCGCGACGGCGGCGCCGCCGAGGCCAGGGTTCGGAATCGAGAGATAGAGGCCGACGTCACCCCAGCAGAGCTCCTCCACGGTGACGCACATGCTGAGCGTGCGCTCCGAAGCGGCCTTCTTCTGGTTCGCGTCCTTCTCCTTGGCGGCGTCGTCCGAGCCGCCCGTCATCGACGCGCCCTTCGACACGCCCCACATCATGTTGAGGAAGTCCCACGGCTTCTCGTGCTCGCGCTCGTCGTACTCGCGCGAGATCGGACGCATGGCCTGCTCGGCCAGCATGTGGGTCATCTGCTGCATGTTCTGGACGGGATCCGACAGTTCGAAATCGATCATCGTAGTGTCTCCTCGCGTCAGACGATCGCGAGACCGTCGAGAGTGGCGAAACCGCGGGCGTCGCGCAGGCAGAGCTCGACCAGGTGATCGCGGATGTAGCCGTGGCCGCCCAGTACCTGGAGCGCGTTGTCGGCGATCTTCAGGACCTGGTCGGCGGCGTACTGCTTGGCGAGGTAGGCCTCGCGCGTCGCCGGCAGCCCCTTGTCGATGCGCCACGCCGCTTCCCACGCGAGGAGGCGCATGGCGTCGATCTCGATGGCCATGTTCGAGAGCATGAAGGCGATCGCCTGCTTTTGCGCGATCGCGACACCGAAGGCCTTCCGCTCCTTGGCGTACTCCTTCGCGTAGTCGAACGCGGCGCGACCCACGCCGACCGCGGCCGATGCGGAGGCGACGCGGCTGGCGTCGATCAGCGACTGCACGTCGCCGTTCAACCGGGCGGCGGCCGGAACGCGGACCTTGTCGTACGTCACCGTGTAGGTCGCGAGCGACTTGACGCCCATGTTCTTCTCGCGCTCGCCGACGGTGACGCCCTTGGCGCCCTTCTCGACGAGGAACGCCGCGAGGCCGTCGGGCGCGGCGGCGTAGACGACCGTCACGACGGCGTCGGGCGCCAGGGGCACGAAGCACTTGGTGCCGCTGATGACCCAGTCGTTGCCCTCTTTCGTCGCGCGGGTCTGGAGATCGCTCGTGTCGAAGTCCCAGCGGGGCTCGACCAGCGCGGCGCTGCCGGCGGCGTAGTCGTTGCCGGCGAACTTCGGCAGCCACTGCGCCTTCTGCTCGTCGGTACCGAGCGCCAGCAGCGGAATCGTCACCAGGCGTGGCGCGACGAGGTGCAGACCGATGCCGAGGCTGCCGTAGGCGAGCTCCTCGAGGATCATCGAGCCGGCGACGGCCGATCGGGTGCTGCCGTAGCCGCCGAAGGACTCCGGAATCGCGTCCTGCACGAGACCGAGTTCCCACCCCTTGGCCGGCAGCCCGTCCGGGACGGCGTTCTTCTCGTCGGCGTCGCGCGCCTGCGGTCGGACGACGTCGCGCGTGAACGACGACAGCGTCTGCCGCAGCAGCTCCTGTTCCTCGCTGGGACTGAAGTTCACCATGATGCGTGTGCCTCCCTCAGGCCGCCGGCTTCGCGCGAGGCGCGAGCCAGTCGGCAGTCTGCTCGATGAGCGTATCGAGGACCGCACGCAGGTCTACCTCTGCGGGGTCCTGGTAGTGCTGTATCTCCGCGCCCATGATCCCGCCGGCGATCGTCGCCGCGGCGGCCTCGGGCGCGACGTCGGTGCGTAGCGTGCCCGCCGCCTGGCCGCGGCGTACGACCTCGGCGAGGAAGTAGCGCATGCGGCGCAGGATGCTGCGGAACTGATCCGACAGCCGCGGATTGGTGTCGAGGGCTTCGACCATCAGCGTGATGATGAAGCGGCGATGGTTCGAAACCGTCGCGTGGAAGAAGCAGGCGTCGACCACCCGGCGGAGCGTGGTGAGGGCGTCGTTCGATGGCCCGACATCGCGAAGCACATAGCGTTCGAACTCCCCGACCCGCTGGGTGACCGCCTCGAACAGGAGCTCTTCCTTGTCCTTGAAGTGGTAGTAGAGCGCGCCCTTCGTGACCCCCGCCTCGCGGGCGATCTTGTCGATCGACGTGCCCTGGTAGCCCGACAACGCGAAGGAATCGATGGCCGCGGCCATCATCTGCTCGCGCGACGGGTCGGGACGCTCGACGCCCCGTTGACGCTGGCGCGCCGACATACCGACCGTTCAGTACAATTCATCGTCGGGCGTGTCAACGAATTTTTCGGTAGACGCGGCGCGCCCAGCGAGCGTAGCGTCCTCGCCCGAGGCCGGGTGCAGCCGGCCTCGCACGCAGAAAGAAGGGAGTTTTCAGATGAAGAGGTTCCTTTTGGCCCTGACGCTGGCCGTCGTGCCGGCGTTGGCCGCCGCCGACGACATGTGGAAGTGGACCGACGCCGGCGGCGTCGTCCACTACTCGAACATCGAGAGCCGCGTGCCGGCAGACGCCGACGCCGTGAAGACGCGGATCATCCGCGAGGTCAACACGATCCCGACTGACGGCCAGCTTCGCATGGTCGAGGGCGAGGTCGTCGAGCCGGCGGTCGACATGCCGGCCGCGCCGCGGAAGCGCGTCTCGAAGATCTACGACGAGGACCGTCTCCGTCGCGGCTGCTTCACCGCCGGCGTCCTGTTCTTCGGCGGCTGGTCGCACGCCAACGACATCAGCCCGGTGATGAACTGCCTCCCGTACATGTTCGGCCCGGAGGCCTGGCTGAACGCCGCGAAGGCCGAGCTCGCGCTGCGCCAGAACGGCATCAGCGAGCGCGAGCTCACCCGCTCGATGTGGCAGTAGACGATGTCCTGGCCGGGCCTTCCGAGGTCCGGCCAGGACTCGTCCATTGACTACATGGACGCGCCGCCGTCCATACGGATCACCTGACCGGTGATCCAGGAGCCCTCGTCGGAGGCGAGCCACACCGCGGCGCGACCGATCTCCGACGGCTCTCCCGCGCGACCGAGCGGGATCGAGCGCACGACCGTGTCGCCGAGGAACTTGATCAGCCGCTCTCCCATGTCGGAGCGGACCAGGCCGGGCGCGATGCAGTTCACCCGCACGCCGGCACCGGCGACCTCCTTGGCGATCACGCGCATCATCGTGTTCACCGCGGCCTTGGCGGCGTAGTACGGCGCGCCGCCGGGCGCGGCCATGTCGGCGCCGATCGACGAGATGAAGATCAGGCTGCTGCCGCGGTGCTCCAGCAGATGGGGCAGGGTGGCGCGGGCGGTGAAGAAGGCGCCGTCGAGATCGGTCGCCATGACCCGTCGCCACTCCTTCGGGTCCATCTCGGCGACGGGCTGGACGCGGCTCGCGACGCCGGAGTTCGCGACGGCGATGTCGATGCCGCCGAGGGCCTTCGCGGCCTCGGCGACCATCGCGTCGACGGCCGGCTGCTCGCCGACGTCGGCCTGCAGCGCGACCGCGCGACGTCCGAGCTTGCGGACATCCGCGGCGGTCGCGTCCGCCTCGGCGGCGCTGCGACGATAGTTGATCGCAACGTCGCAGCCTTCGCGCGCGAGCTCGAGCACGATGCCCCGACCGATGCCGCGGCCGCCGCCGGTGACCAAGGCGCGCTTGCCGTCGAGGCGACCCATCGGTCCTCCTTGGCTGGTTCGACGTCGAACCGCTAGGCGGCGACGGGCTCGCCCGAGTCGGCGAGCACGGTCATCACGTTGTCGCGCACCTCGGCGAAGCCGCCGCCGATCTGGAAGCTCACGACCTTCGAGTCCTGCTTGTACGACAGGATGCCCGGCTCGAGCAGCGTCACGAGCGCGGCGTGATCGGGCAGCACGCCGATCTGGCCGTACGCGCCCGGCGCCGTCACCTCGCGGACCACCTCGTCGGCGAGCTGACGCTCGGGCGTGTAGACGCGGAGCCGGAGCGAGTCTGCCATCAGGCCGCCAGCTTGCGGGCCTTCTCGATCGCGTCCTCGATCGTGCCCACCATGTAGAAGGCCTGCTCGGGCAGATCGTCGTGCTTGCCCTCGCAGACCTCGCGGAAGCCGCGGATGGTCTCGGCGAGCGGCACGTAGACGCCCTTGAAGCCGGTGAACTGCTCGGCGACGTGGAAGGGCTGCGACAGGAAGCGCTCGATCTTGCGGGCGCGCGCCACGGCGAGCTTGTCGTCCTCGGAGAGCTCGTCCATGCCCAGAATGGCGATGATGTCCTGCAGGTCCTTGTAGCGCTGCAGGATGGCCTGCACCTGGCGGGCGACGTTGTAGTGCTCGTCGCCGACGATGCCCGGGTCGAGAATGCGCGACGTCGAGTCGAGCGGGTCCACCGCGGGGTAGATGCCTTTCTCGGAGATGGCGCGGTTCAGCACCGTCGTCGCGTCGAGGTGGGCGAACGTCGTGGCCGGCGCGGGGTCGGTCAGGTCGTCGGCGGGCACGTAGATGGCCTGCACCGACGTGATCGAGCCCTTCTTCGTCGACGTGATGCGCTCCTGCAGCTCGCCGATGTCGGTACCGAGCGTGGGCTGGTAGCCTACGGCGGAGGGCATGCGGCCGAGCGTCGCCGACACCTCCGAGTTCGCCTGCACGAACCGGAAGATGTTGTCGATGAAGAACAGCACGTCCTTGCCTTCGTCGTCGCGAAAGTACTCCGCCATCGTGAGCGCCGTCAGACCGACGCGGGCGCGGGCGCCCGGCGGCTCGTTCATCTGGCCGAACACGAGCGCCGTGCGCGAGATGACGGAGTTGCCGTCGGAGAGCTTCGCCTCCTGCATCTCCAGGTAGAGGTCGTTGCCCTCGCGCGTGCGCTCGCCGACGCCGGCGAACACCGCGACGCCGCCGTGCTGCTTGGCGACGTTGTTGATCAGCTCCTGGATGATGACCGTCTTGCCGACACCGGCGCCGCCGAAGAGGCCGATCTTTCCACCGCGCTGATACGGGGCCAGCAGATCGACGACTTTGATGCCGGTCTCGAAGGCCTGCACCTGCGTGTCCTGCTCGGTGAAGTCGGGGGCCTCGCGGTGGATGGGCGATCGCTTCGTCGCCGCCACCGGGCCCTTGTTGTCCACCGGCTCGCCGATGACGTTCACGATGCGGCCGAGCGCGCCTTCGCCGACGGGGATGGTGATGCCGTCGCCGGTGTCGCGCACTTCCATGCCGCGAACCAGACCATCCGTCGAGTCCATGGCGATCGCACGCACCGTCTTCTCGCCGAGATGCATCGCCACCTCGAGCACCAGGTTCCATTCCTGGTCGCTGATGGCGGCGTTCGTGACGAGGAGCGCGTTGAAGATGGGCGGCAGCTTGCCGTCGGGGAACTCGACGTCCACGACGGGACCGATCACCTGCGTGATGCGTCCGTTGCTCGGCATGACGAATACTACCCTTTCAGCGCTTCAGCTCCGGAGACGATCTCCATGAGCTCGGTGGTGATGATCGACTGACGCGCGCGGTTCATCGAGAGCGTGAGCCGCTGGATCATGTCGGAGGCGTTGGTGGTGGCGTTCTCCATCGCGGTCATCCGGGCGCCGTGCTCGCTGGCGATGGACTCGAGAAGCGCCTGCATGAGCTGCGCCTGGATGTAGCGGGGAAGGAGCGTGGCCAGCAGCTCGGCGCGCGGCGGCTCGAAGATGTACTCGACCGGCGCAGCCGTGGGATTCTCGGGCGCGGCGACCGGCAGCAGCGGCGTGACGGTCGGCACCTGCGCAATGGCCGAACGGAACCGGCTGTAGACGAGGTAGACGGCGTCCGTCTCGTCGTTCGCGAAGCGCTCGGTGAGCGTCTGAGCCAGGCCCCCGGCGACCTCGGTGATCGGCGAACCCATGACGTTCGTGCGCTCGGCGAGCGGCGTGAGGCCGCGTCGCTTGAAGTGGTCGAGCGCCTTGCGGCCGCAGAGCGTGAGCTTCACGGCCTGATCGCCGTGATCCTTCAGGAAGCTCTCGGTGAGCCGCAGGAGGTTCGCGTTGTAGCCGCCGCAGAGACCGCGGTCGCTGGTGATGACGACCACGTCGATGCGCTTCTCCTCGCGGCGGGCGAGCAGGGGATGCGCGCCCTCCTCGAGATCGGCGACCACCGCGGTGAACATCTCGGTGAGCTTCTCCGCGTATGGCCGCGCGCGCTCGGCCGCCTCCTGCGCGCGTCGCAGCCGGGCCGCCGCGACCATCTTCATGGCGCGCGTGATCTGCTGCGTGGAGCGGACCGAGCTGATCCGCTTCCGGAGGTCCTTGAGGCTCGGCATCGACTCAGGCCGAGAACATCTTCGCGAAGTCGGCCAGCGCCGCGTTCACCTGCGGAACGACGTCGTCGGTCAGCTCCTTCTTCTCGCGAATGGCCGCCAGCACGCCGGCGTGCTTCGCCTCGACGAATGCGTAGAGCTCGCGCTCGTAGCGCTGCACCGCGGAGGTGGGCAGGGCGTCGAGGTGACCGTTCACCGCGGCGTAGATGATCAGGACCTGCTTCTCGACGGGAAGCGGCGCGTACTGGCCCTGCTTCATGACCTCGACGAGACGCTCACCACGGTCGAGCTGGCGCTTCGTCGCCGCGTCGAGGTCGGACGCGAACTGCGCGAACGCCTGCATGGCGCGGTACTGCGCGAGCTCGAGGCGAAGCGGACCGGCCACCTTGCGCATGGCCTTGATCTGCGCGTTGCCGCCGACGCGGGAGACCGAGATGCCGACGTTCACCGCGGGGCGGACGCCGGAGTAGAAGAGGTCGGTCTCGACGAAGATCTGGCCGTCGGTGATCGAGATGACGTTGGTCGGGATGTACGCCGACACGTCGCCCGCCTGCGTCTCGATGATCGGCAGCGCCGTCAGCGAGCCGCCGCCTTCCTCCTGGCTCATCTTCGCCGCGCGCTCGAGCAGGCGGGAGTGCAGGTAGAAGACGTCGCCGGGATACGCCTCGCGGCCCGGCGGGCGGCGGAGGAGCAGCGACAGCTGGCGGTACGCGGCCGCCTGCTTCGACAGGTCGTCGTAGATCACGAGGGCGTGGCGACCGTTGTCGCGGAAGTACTCGCCCATCGAGCAGCCGCTGTACGGCGCGATGAACTGCATCGGCGCCGGGTCGGACGCGGACGCCACGACGACCGTCGTGTAGTCCATCGCGCCGAACTTGGTGAGCTTGTCGACGACCTGCGCGACCGTCGAGCGCTTCTGGCCGACCGCCACGTAGATGCACTGCACGTCGCCGCCGCGCTGGTTGATGATCGTGTCGATGGCGACGGCGGTCTTGCCGGTCTGGCGGTCGCCGATGATCAGCTCGCGCTGGCCGCGGCCGATCGGGATCATGGCGTCGATGGCCTTGATACCCGTCTGCAGCGGCATCTTCACCGGCTCGCGCGCGATGATGCCCGGAGCCTTCAGCTCGATGCGGCGGGTGTCGTTCGTCTTGATCGGGCCCTTGCCGTCGACCGGCTGCCCGAGCGCGTTCACCACGCGGCCGAGGAGCGCGTCGCCGACGGGGACCTCCGCGATGCGGCCGGTGCGACGGACCTCGTCGCCCTCCTTCACCGTGGTGGCCTCGCCCATGACGGCCGCGCCGACGTTGTCCTCTTCGAGGTTGAGCGCGAGGCCGTAGACCCCGTGGCCGAACTCGATCAGCTCGCCGGCCGCGACCTTGTCGAGACCGTAGATGCGCGCGATGCCGTCGCCGCAGGACAGCACGGTTCCCGTCTCACGGACTTCGAGCTGCTTCTCGTAGTCCTTGATCTGCTCGCGGATGATGTCACTGATCTCCGCCGCGCGGATCTGCATCGACTATTCCCCCCGGCTGAGACGGCTCAGGAGCCGTCCCCGGCCATCTCGCTGCTCATGCGAGCGAGCTGCGTTCGCACACTGCCATCGTAGACGGTCCCACCGACGTCGAGCTCGACGCCCCCGATGAGCTCGGGATCGACCTCCGTGGTGACCAGTACCTCTCCGCCGACCAGCTTCCGGGCGAGCTCGGTGAGCTCGGTCTTCTCGGCGCTGGTGAGCGGCATGGCCGAGCGCATCCGCACCCGGCGGCGACCCAATGCCTCGTCGACCATCGCTTCGTACGCGGCCGCGACGTCCGGCAGTAGAGCGAGCCGGTCGCGGTCGGCGAGCAGACGGACGAGGTTGCCGACGTTGGTCGAGACGCCCAGGCTGCCGACGACTTCGCGCACGATGCCCTGGCGCGCGGTGGCGTCGATGCCCGGGTTGAGCACGACGGCGCGCAGGCGCGCGTCGTCGAACGTGGCGGCCGCGCGGGACACCTCTTCGCCGACCGCGTCGAGCGCGCCGTCGGCACGCGCGAGATCGAACAGGGCCCGGGCGTATCGCTTGCCGAGGCCGCCCGTCACGGTGTCGGCCCCGCAGCGCCGACGAAGTCGCGGACGAACCGCTCCTGGTCGGCGGGAGTGAGCGACTGCCTCACGATGGCGGTGGCGCTCCGAATGGCCTCCTCGATGACCTCGTTGCGGACCTCGCGCTTCGCTGCAGCGGTCTCCTGATCGGCGAGCAGCTTGGCGTCGGAGCGGATGCGCTCGGCGACGTTGCGCGCCTGGGTCAGCAACACGTCGCGCTCCCGCTCGGCGGCGGAGCGCAGATCGTTCTTGAGACGCTCGCGCAGCGCGGGCAGATCGGCCAGATCGCGCTGGAGCTGCGCGCGTAGCTTCTGGGCCTCTTCGCGGGCGGTGGCGCCGGCGGCGAGCGCGTCGCGGATCTTCTCGGTGCGGTCGCGGAAGTATTCCTTGATGGGCCCGCGGCCCTTCCAGATGATCAGGCCGAGGAACAGGCCGAAGTTGATCGCCGGAAAGACGAGGTCGGTGATCGAAGGATGATGCGCGCCGTGCTCGACCATCAAACAGCCCGTCCCATCACCGTGCGCGCGACCTCGCGCGCAATGCCCTCGACGTCGGCACGGAGCTCCTTGCGCGCGAGCGCGACTTCCTCGGCCACGCGCGACCGCACGTCGGCCAGCGTCCGCTGCGCGTCTTCCGTCGCCTCGGTGATGAGCCGCTTCTGCTCGGCCTCGGCGGCGCGCAGGATCTCGTGGACGTCGCGCTGGGCCTCGGCCTTCGTCTGCTCGAGCGCGACCGCATGCTCGCGCCGCAGCTGCTCCGCCTCCGCCTGGACCTTCTTCGCCTCCTCGACGGCGCCTTCGGAGCGCGCGCTGCGCTCCTTCAACAGCTTCATGGTCGGGTCGAACCACCACTGCTTCAGGCAGACCCAAAGCAGGAGGAACAGACCGATCTGTATGAAGAAGCTGTAGTCAGGCTGCAGCATTCGGGATGCGGACGATGTGGGTGAGGGCGGGGCGCAGACGCGCCGAGCTACTTGGCGCCCTCGGAATGCACCTTGAGCGGCGGTGTCTCGGGACGCTCGAGGTGCGCGACCTTACCCTTGTCGGCACGCTGCGAGTCGCCCCCCATCGAGCACTGGCCTTCGAAGACGACGCCTTCGTGGATGACCAGGCTCGGCGTGGAGATGTTCCCGAAGAGCTTGCCGGGGGCGCGGATCTCCAGACGCTTGCGCGCGGTGACGTCGCCGGTGACCCGACCGTGGATCACGATCGCGTTGCCGGTGATCGTCGCGTTGACGACGGCGCTCTCGCCGATCGTCAGCGTGTCCTGCGCGGAGATCTCACCCTCGATCTGCCCCTCGATACGGACGGGACCTTCGAAGTTGAGCTTGCCGGTGACCCGGCTTCCCTTGCCCAGAAAGGCACTCGTACCGCTTCCATCCTCGGGCATGGCCTTGCTCCTGTCGCGCTCGCCCACCGCCGCATCTCCCTGGCTCGACCCCGCGACGGGCGGCAGGTTGTAGCCTCGGTCGTTGCGCTCCCGATCCTTGCCGAATATCGCCATCGAAGTACTCCGCGGGTGTGCCGGGCAAAGGTCCGCCGAACGCGCGACCGACCCGGAACGCGTGGCTTCTAGCACCGGCCCGAAGGCGGTGTCAAAACACCAACGCGCGGTTTTCAGCCCCGAGACGAACCGCGCAGACGGTCGATCAGGCGGTCGAGCTCGGCGTCCGAGTAGAACTCGATCTCGATCGATCCGCCGCGTGCCCGCGGTGTGAGACGGACGCGCGTTCCGAGCGCCCGCGTGAGCTCCTCGGACACCGCGTGCCAGTGTGGATCCTGCGCGAGGCTCACCGCCTGCGTGCGTCGCGATGGCTTCGTGCGCCGCGCGGCGGCGAGGCGTTCCGCCTCGCTCTTCGGGATCTTCCGGGCCGTGATGTCGCGCGCGAACTCGACCTGCTCCGCGGTGCCTTCGACCGACAGGACGGCGCGTGCGTGTCCCGCCGTCAGCTCGCCGCTCTCGAGCTGTACCTTCACCGCCTCGGGGAGCGATAGCAGCCGCAGGGAGTTCGCCACCGCCGGACGGCTCTTGCCCACCTGGCGAGCGATCTCCTCCTGCGTGAGCCCGTAGACATCGATCAGATGGCGATACGCCTCGGCTTCCTCCAGCGGGCTCAGGTCTTCGCGCTGGATGTTCTCGATCAGCGCGAGCTCGAGGCGTGTCTGCGGGTCGGCGTCGCGGATGACGACAGGCACCTCGTCGAGCCCGACCTGCGTGGCCGCGCGCAGGCGGCGTTCGCCGGCGATGACTTCGTAGCCGGCGCCCGTGCGGCGCACGACGATCGGCTGCAGCAGGCCGTGCTGGCGGATCGAGTCGGCCAGCGCCGCGAGCGCCTGGGCGTCGAAGTGACGTCGCGGCTGGTCGGGATTGGCGACGATCTCGCGCAGGGGAACCGTCGTGCGGGGAACGTCGGTGCGCGGGGACGGCGCCGACGGCGGTGCGCCGGGCAAGAGAGCCTCGAGCCCACGGCCCAATGCCTTTCGCATGCCAGACTCCTTAATTTCTGTCTTTCTTATCCTTCGGCACGCCGCGCGCCGGGCGCGGTCTCGTGCCGCTGGGTGAGCACTTCGACAGCGAGCGCACGGTACGCAACGGCCCCCCGCGAGCTCGGGTCGTAGATCAGCACGGGGACGCCGTGGCTCGGGCTCTCCGAGAGTCGCACGTTGCGCGGGATCACCGTCCTGTAGACCTGGGCGCCGAAATGCGTGCGAACCTCGGCCTGTACTTGACGCGCGAGGCTGTTCCGCCCGTCGAACATCGTCAGTAGCAGCCCGTCCAGCGCCAGCGTGGGGTTCAGCGCGTCACGCACACGACCGACAGTGTCCAGCAGAGCGGTCAGACCCTCGAGCGCGTAGTACTCGGCCTGAAGCGGGACGAGGACGCCGTCGGCGGCGCGGAGCGCGTTCACGGTCAGCAGACCGAGCGACGGAGGGCAATCGATGAGGATGAACTCGTAGGCCTCGCGAACGGTGGCCAGGGCCTCGAACAGCCGGTGCTCGCGTTCAGGCATGTTGACCAGCTCGACCTCGGCGCCGACCAGATCGCGCGTCGCAGGCAGAACGTCGAGGTTCTCGACGGAAGTCGGATGCGTGACCTCGGTGGCCTGGCGCCCGCCGATGATCACCTCGTAGACGTTGGCGTGCAGGTCCGCGTGATGCCGCCCGACGCCGGTCGTGGCGCTACCTTGGGGATCGAGATCCACCAGCAGCGTGCGGTGGCCGGAGAGCGCGAGCGCGGCAGCGAGATTGATGGCGGTCGTCGTCTTTCCCACCCCACCCTTCTGATTCGCCACAGCTACGACGCGACCCATCGTCGACCACCTCCGACCGATGGGCCTGTAGCACACATGTGTCACCCGGGAAACGGGATGACGTGGTTAGAACGGGACGAATCGCAGCAAACGTCGCGCTTCCCCGCCGCCAGGGAGGGAATAGTCGCGAACTTCCACCAGTTCGAGACCGAGCCGCTTGGCGGTTTCGCGGGCGTGCCCCTCGTCCGTTCGTGGGGTCTGCATGGCGATCGCGAAACCGCCTGGCGCCACCAGCGGCTTCGCCACCGCGAGGAAAACCTCCAGGCGGAGCGCTCGTGAGACGGCGGCAGTCGCCGTTCCGCCCAGATCGCGGACGACGTCCTCCGCCCTGGCTTCGATCACACGCGCTCGCGGGAGGGGGATCGTCCGGATACTCTCAGCAAGGAAGCTGCATGGCCGTCGCCTGGGCTCCACCATCGTCACATCCAGGTCAGGACGGAGGCACCCGAGAATGATTCCCGGGAAACCCGCCCCGCTGCCGATGTCGACCACTGATCCGCTCGGCGGGAGCATCAGCGCGGCTGCCACCGAGTCGACCGCATGCTTCTCGAGCAGCGTCTGACGATCGCGCTCCCCGGTGAGATGGATTCGGCGGTTCCAGATGTCGAGGAGATCGAGGTGGCGGACGATCCGCTCGGCAGCCTCCACCGGAACGTCGACGCCTACCGTCGCGGCAGCCGTCCGCAGGACGTCGACCTCGGTGGCCCCCATGCACCGTCAGCGGCGCGAACGCCGCTCGGGAACGATGAGCAGCCGGCGGAACACGCCCTCACCCTCGCTGCGTGTCGTCACGCCGGGATCGCCTTCGAGCGTCAGGTGAATGATACGCCGGTCACGCGGGCTGAGAGGATTCAGCGTCACGATCTGCCCGGTCTGCCGCGCCTTGCCCGCCAGACGCTTTGCGAGCTCTTCGAGGGATTCCTGTCGGCGCTCGCGATAGCCCTCGACGTCGATCGCGACCCGACCGCTCGCCGAGCGCTCGTCGCGCAGGACGATGCGGTTGACGATGTGCTCGAGCGCATCGAGCGTCTGGCCGCGCCGTCCGATGATTGCGCCGCTGTCCGCCGTGAGCACCGACAGGACGATGTTGCCGTCGGCGTTCCTCTGACCGCTCGACTCGACGCGCGCATCGTCCGTGAGGTGTCGAAGGATCTGCTCGAGAAGCTCGCGCGCCTGCGCAGCTCGAGCTGTTTCCTGAGAAACGTCTGCCTCCGTGACCGCCATGGACCGGAGCGTCGCTCGTACGCGCGCCTTCCTGCCGCCGAGCCCGAACACACCGGCCGGCGCGTTCTCGAGGATCTCGATTTCGACCTGTGACCGCTCTGCACGCAGCGCAGCTAGCGCGGTGTCGATCGCCTCGTCGATGCTTCCGCCCTCGCTCTCGACGCTGCGCATGGCTCAGGCCGCCTTCTGATCGGCTCGCAGCATCCACCACTGCTGCGCAATGCTCAGGAGATTGTTCACGAGCCAGTAGAGCACGAGCCCGGCGGGGAAGTTGATGAACATGAACGTGAACATGATCGGCATGATCATCATCATGCGCTGCTGCATCGGATCGCCCTGCTGCGGCGTCATCTTCTGCTGCACGAGCATGCTGAGACCCATCAGAAGCGTGAGGACAGGAATCGGGACCCCGGCGACCATGAGCTTGTCGGGCGCAGACAGGTCGTTGATCCACAGCATGAACGGCGCATGCCGTAGCTCGATCGCGTGGTTCAGCGCGTTGTAGAGGCCGACGAAGATGGGGATCTGCAGCACCATCGGCAGGCAACCCGAGAACGGGTTCACCTGATGGCGCTTGTAGAGCTCCATCACCTCCTTCTGCAGCGCGGCCTGATCGTCCTTGAAACGCTCGCGAAGCTTCGCCATCTCCGGCTGCAGCTTTTGCATCTCCTTCATGTTGCGGAGCGAGGTCTGCGTCAGCGGAATCGTGACCACCTTCACCAGGGTCGTCAGCACGATGATGTCGACGCCGTAGTTGCCGGTGATGCTGTGCAGCAGCTTCAGCAGGTAGAGCAGCGGCAACGCGATGAACCAGAACCAGCCGAAGTCGAGCGCGCGGTCGAGCTGATGGCCAGCTGCCGCCAGAATGTCGCGCTCCTTCGGCCCCATGAAGACGCGGTACGCGCCGCTCGTGTCCGCACCGCTTCGATCCAAGCGGACGACGGGAAGCTTCTCCGCTTTCTTCTCGTCGTCCTGCAGCCCCGTCGGCACGCTCTCCATCGTGACGCCGACCGTTCCGTCCGCCGGCAGCGCCAACGACACGAAGTACTGCGCGCTGAAGCCGGCCCACGCCGCGTCACCGACCGTGACCGTTTCGTCGGCGAAATCTGCGGTGGGGTGCTCGATCAGCTTCTGGTTCGCCAGCGCGATCGCGACCTCGTAGCCGGGCTGCTGTCCACCGGCGGCGCCCTCCTTGGCAATCGCGGTCAAGAACAAGCCCGGGGCGGCCCCGGCCGTCGTGACGTCGAATATATATCTGTTCCCCTTGAAAGTAAGCTTCTTCTCGAGCAGCCGACCGTCGGGAGCGGCACCCTTGAGCACCACTGTACCCTGCTGCTCGCCGGTCAGCGTCAGGGACGTCACGTCGGGTGTGTAGACGACGCCGGCGTCGGTCGCCCCCGGGCCCAGGCTCATGGTCAACGGCAGGACGGGCAGCTTGCCGACGAGGTCGAGCGGCGGACTGTCCTTGGCGACGGTCTCCTGGAACTTCTTGAGCCGCAGGCTCGCGAGCCGTCCGCCGGTCGACGTCAGCTCCGCGCGGATGACGTCCGTCTCGACGACGACGGGCGTCCCGCCCGCCATCACCGCGATGCCGCCGGCCGGCGCGGGTTTGGCCGCCGGTGCCGCCGCTTCCGGCGTCGTGGGAGGCACGATGGTGACCGGTGGCTCCGGCGGCATCTGCCGGTACGGCGCGACGACGAAGTTCTGGTAGAGCAGCAGCAGCAGGAACGACAATCCGACCGCCAGAAACACGCGCCTCTGATCCACGACGTCAGCCCTTTCTGGCCGGGATCGGGTCGTACCCGCCGGCGTTCCACGGATGGCACCGCATCACGCGGCGAGCTGCCAGGAGGGTGCCCCGAGCGGCGCCGTGCTCCTCGAGGGCCTGCATCGCGTATTCCGAGCAGGACGGCGCGAAGCGGCAGCTCGGTGGCAACACTGGCCGCAGCAGGCCTCGGTAGAGCCGAACCGCCGCCAGCGGGACGGCGACGCTCCAGGGCCGCCGATCAGCGTCCGGGGACGAGCTCCAGCGTGCGCGCGAGTTCGGTGGCCGCTTGGGCATAGGAGAGTCGATGCGCTCCCGGCTTCGCGATGACGACCAGGTCGGCAGCTCGCGGAAGGGAGAGACGATGCTGCCGGAAGACCTCGCGCACGAACCGCTTCACGCGGTTCCGCACGACGGCATTCCCCACCCGGGAGCTGACGGTCACCCCAAGCCGGGAATGGTCGCCGGCGCTCGGCCGGCTGATCACCACGAAGCTCTCACTGTGACGCCGTCTTCCGTCACGTTGGAGGCTCAGGAACTCCCGCCGTCGGCGGATGCGCGCCGACTTCGGGTACGATCGCGAGCCGTCCACGGCTCAGCCCGGCTGCTTCGGAGGGATGGACACCGTGAGGCGCTTACGCCCCTTGGCGCGGCGCCGCTTGAGCACCTGACGCCCGGTCGGCGATGCCATACGAGCCCGGAAGCCGTGGGTCCGCTTCCGGCGTCGATTGCTGGGCTGATAGGTCCGCTTCATTGGAAACGGCACTCCACATCATGGGCCGTGGGGAAAGTCAACGTTGGCGCCTCACTCGTGCTCCTGACGTAGGGGACGGGTCATCAGATCGGTGACCGCCTGGCGGGGGGGCTTCCCGTGGTGGAGGACCCGGTCCATCTGCTCGGTGATGGGCATCTCGACGCCCACGCTCGCGGCAAGCGCCAGCACGGACACGGTGTTGCGCACCCCTTCCGCAACCTCGCGCATGCTCGCGACGATGGCGCCGAGCTTCTCGCCTTGTCCGAGTCGGATCCCCACCGTCCGGTTCCTCGACAGATCGCCCGTGCACGTCAGCACCAGGTCGCCGAGGCACGAGAGGCCGTAGAGTGTCTGGCGCTCGGCTCCGAGCCGCATCCCCAGCCGGGTGATCTCGGCCAGCCCACGGGTGATCAGTGCCGCGCGCGAGTTGTAGCCGAAGCCGAGACCGTCGCTCACGCCTGCCGCGATCGCGATGACGTTCTTCACCGCACCCCCAACCTCGACGCCGATGAGGTCCGTGCCCGTGTAGACCCGGAACGTCGGCCCGTTGAACAGCTGCTGCAGCTCCTCCGCAACGGCCAACGTCGACGACGCCGCAGTGACCGCCGTGGGCAGGCCGCGGCCGACCTCACGCGCGAAGCTCGGCCCCGAGAGCGCGGCGACGCGCGCCCCGACCACGGTGCCGAGCGTCTCGTCGAGGATCGCCGACATCGTCATTCCGGTGTCCTGCTCGATGCCCTTCGAGGTGGTGACCACCATCGGCCGGCCGACGAGCAGCGGCCGCACCCGCTCGGCGACGGAGCGCAGCGCGTGCGACGGACACGCGAACAGCACGACATCGGCCCCGCCGCACGACGACGCGAGGTCGCTGCTCGCTTCGAGACACTTCGGGAACGTCACGCCCGGATGCAGCGGATGCTCGCCCGTCGTCCGGATGCTCTGCACGAGATCCGGGTTCCTGGCCCAGAGGACGACGCGGCGGCCGAGAGCCGCCAGATGCAGCGCCAGAGCCGTGCCCCAGCTTCCGCCGCCGAGAACCGTGACCGTCGGCGCCATAGCCGCGGCGACCGTGCCTCAGGTGCACGACGCCGCGCAAGATGCTCCGCCGGCGGTTCGACGTCGAACCGATCAGCTCTCGGAAGTCGGCTCGCCGTCGGGCTGGGAATCCGACGACGCGTCCACCGGCGCCGTCTCGGACGACTCCTCGTCCTCGCGCTCGGCGACCCGGGCGATTGACGTCAGGCGCTCGCCCTCTTCCAGCCCGATCAGCCGCACGCCCTGCGTGTTCCGGCCGATGACCCGGATCTCGTTGGCCCGCACCCGGATCACCTTGCCGCCGCTGGTGACCATGACGAGCTGATCCTCGTCGCTCACCATGTGGACGCCGATCACCCGACCGGTCTTGTCGGTCGTCTTCATGGTGATGATGCCCTTACCGCCGCGATGAGTCTGGCGGTACTCGTCCATCCCGGTGCGCTTGCCGTAGCCCAGCTCGGCGACGGCAAGCAGCGTCGCGCCCGGCTCGACGATGTCCACGGCGACGACGGTGTCGCCCTCGTCGAGCTTCATGCCGATGACGCCGTACGTGGAGCGACCCATCGGCCTGACCTCGGCCTCCTCGAAGCGGATGGCCTGGCCCTCGGCGGTCGACAGGATGATCTCGCTCGAGCCGTCCGTCAGCCGGACGCCGACCACCTCGTCGCCCTCCTCGATCGCGATGGCGATCAGGCCCGACGGTCGCGGCGACGCATACTGCATCAGGTCGGTCTTCTTGATGAGCCCGCGACGCGTCGCGAAGACCAGGTAGCGCCCTTCCTGGAACTCGCGCACAGGCAGGAACGCCGACAGCTTCTCCTCGGGCTTCAGACTCAGCAGGTTCGTGATGGCACGGCCGCGCGCCGCGCGGCCGGCCTGCGGAATCTCGTGGACCTTGAGCCAGTACACCTTGCCCGCAGTCGTGAAGAACATCAGGTACGAGTGCGTCGACGCGACGAACAGATGCTCGACGAAGTCCTCATCCCTGGTCGTCGCGCCGATCTTGCCGCGGCCGCCGCGGCGCTGGGCGCGATAGAGTCCCACGGGGTTCCGCTTCACGTACCCCTCGTGGGAGATCGTCACGACCATGTCCTCTTCGACGATCAGGTCCTCGACGGAAATGGCCGCGGCCTCGTCGACGAGGCGGGTACGGCGCTCGTCGCCGTACTTGTCGCGGATGTGCGTCGTTTCCTCGACGATGATCTTCGACACCTCGCGATCGTCCGAGAGGATCTGCTTCAGGCGCGCGATCAGCTTCTGCACTTCCTCCCACTCTGCGATGATCTTGTCGCGCTCGAGCCCGGTGAGGCGCTGCAGCCTCATGTCGAGGACGGCCTGCGCCTGGAGCTGCGACAGCCCGAGCGCCGCCATCAGGTTTTCGCGCGCGGTCGGCGGGTCGGCCGCGGCACGGATGATGGCAATGGCCTCGTCGAGGTGCTCGACCGCGATCTTCAGGCCCTCGAGGATGTGAAGCCGCTCCTCGGCCTTCCGGAGGTCGTAGATCGTCCGGCGGACGATCACCTCGCGGCGGTGCTTCAGGAAGACCTGCAGCGCGTCCTTCAGGGTTAGCAACTTCGGACGCCCTTCGACGATGGCCAGCATGTTCACGCCGAACGATTCCTGCAGCGGCGTGTGCTTGTACAGCTGGTTCAGCAGCACCTCCGCCACCGCATCGCGCTTCAGCTCGATGACGACGCGCATGCCCTGCCGGTCGGACTCGTCGCGCAGGTCGGAGATGCCGTCGAGCTTCCGCTCGTTCACCAGCTCGGCGATGCGCTCGATGAGCCGCGCCTTGTTCACCTGGTAGGGGATCTCGTGGACGATGATCGCCGAGCGTCCGGTCTTCTCGTCGGTCTCGATCTCGCACTTCGCGCGGACCGTCAGGATACCGCGGCCCTCGTGGTAGGCATCGCGGATGGGCTTCTGCCCGCAGATGAAGCCGGCCGTCGGGAAGTCCGGACCGGGGATGTACTTCATCAGCTCGTCGATCGTGAGCTCCGGATGCTCGACCAGCGCGATCAGGCCGTTGCACACCTCGGTGAGGTTGTGCGGCGGGATGTTCGTCGCCATGCCGACGGCGATGCCGGCCGCGCCGTTGATCAGCAGGTTCGGGATGCGGGTCGGGAGGACGACCGGCTCCTTCGTCGACTCGTCGAAGTTCGGGTTGAAGTCGACCGTCTCCTTGTCGATGTCGGCAAGGAGCTCCTCGGCGAGCTCCGTCAGCTTGCACTCGGTGTAGCGGTAGGCCGCCGGCGGATCGCCGTCGATCGACCCGAAGTTTCCCTGACCGTCGATCAGCGGGTAGCGGACGTTCCACTCCTGGGCGAGACGCACCAGGGCGTCGTAGACCGCGGAGTCGCCGTGCGGGTGGTACTTCTTGAGCACTTCGCCGACGACGCCGGCGCACTTCGAGTATCGCCGGTTGTGGAGCAGACCCTCGCTGAACATCGCGTACAGGATGCGGCGATGCACCGGCTTGAGGCCGTCGCGGGCGATGGGCAGCGCCCGTCCGACGATGACGGACATCGCGTAGTCCATGTAGGACGAGCGCATCTCGTCCTCGATGTTGACGGGGACCCGCTGCGGGTTGTGCTCCATCGGACCTCGGGATCAGGACGTCGTCAGACGTCGAGGTTGCGAACGTTGAGCGCGTTCTCCTCGATGAACTTCCGGCGCGGCTCGACCTCGTCGCCCATCAGCGTGGAGAAGATGATGTCCGCTTCGACGGCGTCCTCGATCTTCACCTGCAGGAGCGTGCGCGACTCGGGGTCCATGGTGGTCTCCCAGAGCTGCGACGGGTTCATCTCGCCGAGACCCTTGTAGCGCTGGATCTCGAGGCCCTTGCGGGCGGCGGCCATCAGCCGCTCGAGCGCGCGCTGCAGGCTCGGGATGAGCTCGGCCTGGTCGCCCTCGCCCAGCGTGTAGGGCGGATCGCCGACGGCGGCCAGCTCGCGGGCGATGCGTCGCGCCTCTTCGAACTCGGCGCCGGTGACGAGCTCGCGATCGAAGACGTTGCGATGCTGCGCACCGTTCGCCCGCGTCGACGCGACCAGCCGGAGGCACGCATGCTCGCGGTCGTCCTCGAACTCGATGCTGACCGGCAGAAGCTCCGGCGCCGCGACACCGAGGTACTTCTCGGCTTCGGCGACGCACTCCTGGAGACGCTCGCGATCGTTCAGCACCGACGCGTCGAACTTCGCCTGCCGCGCCAGCGCCGTGACGAGCTGCCGGTTGCGCCCTTTCCGCTCGAGGATGTCGAGCACCTTCTCGAGCCGGATCACCTTCTTGACGAGCTGCTTGAGCGGCGTCCCGGTGACGCCGGTGCCGTTGGCACCGCGGAGCGTGATGTCGCCGGCGCCGAGCTCGATCAGGTAGTCCTCGAGGGCGGGCTCGTCCTTCAGGTACTGCTGCGTCTTGCTGCGCTTCACGCGGTAGAGCGGGGGCTGGGCGATGAACAGGTGGCCGCTCTCGATCAGCTCCTGGAAGTGCCGGTAGAAGAACGTCAGCAGCAGCGTCCGGATGTGCGCGCCGTCGACGTCCGCGTCACACATCAGGATGACCGTGTGGTAGCGCAGCTTGCCGAGATCCTTGTCCTCTTTGCCGATGCCGGCGCCGAGCGCCGTGATGAGGACCCTGATCTCCTGCGACGACAGCATCTTGTCGAAGCGCGCCTTCTCGACGTTCAGGATCTTGCCGCGCAGCGGGAGGATCGCCTGGTTCTTGCGATCGCGGCCCTGCTTCGCGGAGCCGCCGGCCGAATCGCCCTCGACGATGAAGAGCTCCGACTTGCCGGGATCGCGCTCCTGACAGTCGGCGAGCTTGCCGGGCAACGACATGCCGTCGAGGGCACCCTTTCGTCGCGCGAGCTCCTTCGCCTTGCGGGTGGCCTCGCGGACGCGTGCCGCCTCGAGGCCCTTCATCACGATGCGCTTCGCCTCGCTCGGGTTCTCCTCGAAGTAGACGCCGAGCCGGTCGTTCACGAGCGCCTGGACGATGCCCTTCACCTCGCTGTTGCCGAGCTTCGTCTTCGTCTGCCCTTCGAACTGCGGCTCGGGTACCTTCACGCTGATGACGGCCGTGATGCCCTCGCGGCAGTCCTCACCCTGGAGCCCGTCCTCGTCCTTCTTCAGGACCGCGTTCGCGACCGCGTAGTTGTTGACGGTGCTGGTCAGCGCCGCGCGGAAGCCGACGACGTGGGTACCGCCCTCGACCGTGTTGATGTTGTTGGCGAAGGCGTAGACGTTCTCGGCGTAGCCGTCGTTCCACTGCATGGCGACTTCGACGTCGACGCCGTCGCGCGTGCCCTGCAGGTAGATCACGTCGGTGTGTATCGGGGACTTGGCGCGGTTCAGATGCTGCACGAAGGACGAGATGCCGCCCTCGTAAAGGAACTCGTGCGCCTTCCGATCACGGTCGCGCTCGTCGGTGATGACGATCTTCACGCCGCGGTTCAGGAATGCCAGCTCGCGCAGGCGCTGCGACAGGATGTCGAAGCTGTAGTCGGTGCCCTCGAAGATGAGGGCGTCGGGCTTGAAGGTGATGCGGGTGCCGCGCTGATCGGTGACGCCGGTGGTCTGCACCGGGCCCGTGGGATCGCCGCGGTGATAGTGCTGCTCGTAGACCTTGCCGTCGCGCCGGACCTCCATGTCGAGGGTCTCGGACAGCGCGTTCACGACGGAGATGCCGACGCCGTGAAGACCGCCCGACACCTTGTAGGCACCCTTGTCGAACTTGCCGCCGGCGTGGAGCTTCGTCAGCACCACCTGGGCGGCGGAGACGCCCTCGGTGGGATGGATGTCCACCGGGATGCCGCGGCCGTCATCCTCGACCGTCACGCTGTTGTCGATATGGATGGTGACCGAGATCGACGTGCAATGCCCGGCGAGGGCCTCGTCGATCGAGTTGTCCACGACCTCGAACACGAGGTGATGCAGCCCGCGCTCCCCGGTGTCTCCGATGTACATTCCGGGTCGCTTGCGAACCGCCTCGAGGCCTTCGAGAACCTTGATGTTCCCGGCCCCGTACTCCGTGTTCGGCTGCTCCTCAGGCGTATCCATTGGCGGCTCTGCGCAACGAACCTTTATACCGGTCGCAGGCGTCGGACGCTACTTGAGCGTCCCTGTCCGATGGGGTGGTGGAGAGCGTCCGTCAGGGCGCGCTCAGAGCCGCATCGGCATCAAGACGTAGGTGTACGTCGGGTCCTGCGAGCCGCGGATCAGACCGGGACCCACCTCGTCGGTGAGGCCGATCTCGATGGTGTCGCCCGAGGCGTGCGCATTGAGGACGTCGAGCAGGTAGCGGCCGTTGAACCCGATGGTCATCGGGTCGCCAGCATACGAGGCCTCGATGTCCTCGCTGGCCTCGCCGAGGTCCGGATTGCTCGCCGAGAGCTCGAGCGTGCCCTTCTCGAGGTGGAGCTTCACACCGTGCGAGCGTTCGCTCGCCAGCAGCGAGGTGCGTCGCAACGCCGCGAGGAAATCGTCGCGGTTGACGACGGCCTTCACCCGAGGCTCGCCCGGGATGACCTGGCGATAGTCGGGGAACTCACCTTCGACGAGCCGCATGAAGAACGAGACCGTCGGTGTGTGTACGCGGACGTCCTTGTCGGCGACGACCAGCGTCAGCTCGGCCTCGCCCGTCTCGTCGAGGAGCTTGCGGACCTCGACGAGGCCCTTGCGCGGCATGATCACACCGCGGGGCAGCTTCGCCTCGGCCAACGAGCGGTCGATCAGCGCCAGGCGGTGGCCGTCGGTGGCGACCATGCGCAGGACGCCGTTCTCGCCCGACTCGACGTACACGCCCGACAGGTTGAAGCGGGTTTCGTCGGTCGACACCGCGAACAAGGTGCGATCGATCATCTCGCGGAGCGTGCCTGCGGCGATGCGAATCGGCACACCACCCGCGGCGCCGGGCCCGAACGGCAGCTCCGGGAACTCCTTCGGCTCGAGGCTGACGACCTTGAAGCGCGAACGGCCGGCGACCACGTCGACCCACCCCGCGCCGGTCGACTTCAGTGTGAGCTCTTCGGCGGTCACTTCGCGCGCGATCTCGTAGAGCTTGCGCGCGTTCACCGTCACCGTGCCCTTCTTCTTCGTCTGCGCCGCGACCTGCGCGCGCAGACCGACCTCCATGTCGGTGGCGATCAGCGCGACGCCCGCTTCGGCCGGCTCGATGAGGACATGGGTCAGGATCGGTTGCGGCGTCCTGCGCTCCACCACGCCCTGGACCAGGTAGAGCCCGCTCACCAGGTCCTCTCGCTTGACCGTGACCTCCATGCAGCACCTCAGAGCAGCTGGGTTCTCCCCGTTATCCCCGGCACCGAGTACTTCGGTGCTTTGTCTTGATACAGGATCTCGTCGTCGCAGTAGGGCCTGTGGATCCTGTGGACAAGTCGCCGGGTCCAGGAAATCCCTAGAGGATCACCGTCGGGTTGTCCACAGTGATGACGCGGTTGTTCATGAGGTCTGGTGATGACGTATGCGTTGCTCCAGCCGATCGACCGCAGCTTGGAAAGCGACGTCGTCTTTCAACCGTTTCTCGGTCGCCTCGACGGCGTGGAAGACGGTCGAGTGATCGCGGTCGAACATCTCGCCGATGCGCGGCAGCGACGTGCCGAGCAGCCGCCGACAGAGGTACATCGCTACCTGCCGCGGCCCCGCGATGTGCCGGCTGCGACGTCGCGAGCGCAGGTCGCTCTGCTTCAGCGCGAAGTGCTCGCAGACCGCCGCGGTGATCGCGTCGAACGTGACGGTCGTCGCCGGCTTCTCGGCGCGCAGCGTCTCCAGCACCTCACGCGCGTAGTCGACGGTGATCGCCGTGCGGTGCAGCGACGCATGCGCGCCCAGGCGCGTGAGCGATCCCTCGAGCTCCCGGACGTTCGCGGCGAAGTGCTCGGCCAGGTACAGCGCGACGTCGCGCCCGAGCGGGATGCCGTCCAGCTCGGCTTTCCGCTCGACGATCGCCACGCGGGTCTCGACGTCGGGCGGCTGGATGTCGGCGATCAGGCCCCACTCGAAGCGGTTCCGTAGCCGCTCCTCGAGGTCGGGGATGTCCTTCGGGACCTTGTCCGACGTGAGGACGATCTGCCGATGCTTCTCGTGCAGGCTGTTGAACGTGTGGAAGAACTCTTCCTGCGTCCGCTCGCGGCCCGAGAGCAGCTGCACGTCGTCCAGGATCAGCAGGTCGACGTGCCGGAACCGCTTCTTGAACTCCTCCATGCGGTCCTTGCGCAGGCTGGCGATGAGCTCTGTCATGAACGTGTCCGACGAGAGGTAGGCGACGCCGGCGTCGGGACGCTTGCCGAGGACGTGGTGACCGATGGCGTTCACGAGGTGCGTCTTGCCGAGCCCGACGCCGCCGTAGACGAACAGCGGGTTGTAGTGGTCCCCGGGCTGCCCGGCGACCGCACGGCAGGCGGCGTGCGCGAACTGGTTCGACGCGCCGACGACGAACGTCTCGAACGTGTAGCGGGCGTTCAGCGAGGCCTTCGCCGCGAGCGCCTTCTTGTCGAGCGTCCGCGGGACGGCGTTCGGGAACAGCTCGCCCTGCTCGCGGCTCGAGACCTGCAGCACGATCTGCCGCGGCCCGATGAGCTCCGCCACCGTCTCGCGGATCGCGTCGACGTAGGTGTCGTTGACGCACACCATGACCAGTCGATTCGGCGCCTCGAGGCGCAGCTCGTTCTGCGTGAGGCCCAGCGGTCGGAGCGGACGGATCAGGTCGGCGACGTCGGCCGGACCTATGCGGCTCCCGAGACGCTCGACGATCGCCCGCCAGACGGCGTCCGGATTGCCCGATGACGAACTACGCACACCCTTATCCACAGCTGTCGAAGACTCCCGTCGCGTGGTTCGCGATCGTTCAGTTAGGTCATCGGCGGCGCCGTCCGCAAGGAGAATTGCTCGCCTCCGGAACGCGTGTTACCGCTGCCGCCAACGACTCATGGGACAGACGTCGGAGAAGCTCTTCAAGGAAGCCCGCGCGGTCATTCCGGGTGGCGTGAACAGCCCCGTTCGCTCGTGGCGCGCCGTCGGCGGATCGCCGATCTTCATCCAACGGGGCCGCGGTGCGCACGTCGTCGACGCCGACGGAAGGAGCTACCTCGACTTCGTCGGCTCGTGGGGCCCGCTGGTGCTCGGTCACGCGCATCCCGACGTCGTCCACGCCGTCGCGGAGCGTGCGAAGGCGGGGACCAGCTTCGGCGCGCCGACCGCGCTCGAGATCGAAATGGCCCGCATGATCGTGTCGGCGGTCCCGTCGATCGACGAGGTGCGGCTGGTCAGCTCGGGCACCGAGGCGACGATGAGCGCGCTCCGTCTGGCACGGGCCGCCACCGGGCGCCGTTGCATCGTCAAGTTCACGGGCTGCTACCACGGGCACGTCGACTCGTTGCTCATCAAGGCGGGCTCGGGCGCGCTGACGCTCGGCGTCCCCGACAGCCCGGGCGTTCCGCCGGAGATCGCGGCGCTCACCATCAGCGCCGAGTTCAACGACGTCGACGGCATCCGGGAGCTGCTACGGAGCCGCGGCGCCGACATCGCGGCGGTGATCGTCGAGCCCGTCGTCGGCAACATGGGCGTCGTCCCACCGCGCGACGGGTTCCTCGAGACGCTCCGCGAGGAGACGTCACGCGCCGGATCGCTCCTCATCTTCGACGAGGTGATGACGGGATTCCGCCTGGCGTGGGGAGGTGCCCAGGAGCGGTTCGGCATCGAACCGGACCTGACGTGCCTCGGGAAGATCGTCGGCGGTGGGATGCCGCTGGCCGCCTTCGGCGGCCGTCGTGACCTGATGGAGCAGATCGCGCCGGCCGGACCCGTCTACCAGGCGGGAACGCTGTCCGGGAATCCGATCAGCGTTGCCGCCGGTCTGGCGACGTTGAAAGCGCTCGAGCGGGAGCCGGCGTCGTACCGGCGTCTCGAGCAGCTGGGCGCCGGCGCCGAGACCGTGCTGCGCGAGGCGCTGGCGGCGACGGGCGTCCGGGGATGCGTCAATCGGGTCGGCTCCATGATCACGTTGTTTCTCGGCGTCGACGAGGTGCACGACTTCACGACTGCCACCAAGTCCGACACCGAGGCGTTCGGCCGGTTCTTCCGGCGGATGCTCGACGAGGGCATGTACCTGCCCCCGTCCCAGTTCGAGGCCATGTTCATCTCGCTCGCCCATGGCGACGCGGACATCGACCGGCTGGGCATCGCGGCCCGTGCCGCCCTGGCCGGCGGAGGCGCGTGACCCCGCCGCGGCCCCTGATCCGCTACGCGCGCGGGGGCGCGATCGCCTTCGAGTTCACGGGAACGATCGCTGCGGGGGCCTTCGTCGGCTGGTGGATCGACGGGAAGTACGGCACGACGCCCTGGGCCATGACCGGGCTGACGGTGGTCGCCGTGGTCGGGGGGTTCATCCGGCTGATCCAGATGCTGCGCCGGTTCGAGCGCATGGACCGTGGCGCCCAGCGCTAGCCGCGTCCAGGCTCGTCACTGGGCGCTGGTCGCGCTCGCCGCCCTCGTCGCCTTCTTCGTATGGCGACCGGCCGTGTACGGTGTGCTCCTCGGCGGGGGCGCGATCGGGCTGTCGACCTTCCTCTATGCCGTCTGGTTCGGAATCGCGATGCGTAGAGGCAGTCCGCGCCTTGCTATCGGGATTCTGTTTGTTAAACTCGCGGCCTTCCTGGGGCTCGGGTGGCTCGTGTTCTCTTCGGGAGAGTACAGACCGGATCCAATGGGCTTCGCACTGGGAGTGAGCTGTCTACCGACCGCAGCGGTCTGGGAAGCGGTCCGTACACGGAAAGAGTAGATGGGACACCACGCATTCACCTGGCTCTCCGCGATTCCCGGCGTGAACAGCATTCCCGAGAATGCCGCCACGGCGATCCTCGTCACGCTCCTCCTGCTGCTCTTCGCGTTCCGGATGCGGCCGAAGCTGGCCGACACCGAGCGTGCCATCCAGCCCGAAGACGGCGTCACCGGACGGAACTTCGCCGAGGTCTTCGTCGAAGGCATCTCCGGTCTCGCCGAAGGCGTGATCGGACATCACTACAAGCAGTACGTACCGCTCCTCGCGACGTTCTTCATCTTCATCCTGGTGTCGAACCTGCTGGGCCTCGTACCCGGGTTCATCCCGCCTACGTCCAGCTTCAGTACGACGTTGGCCCTCGGTGTCGTCTCGTTCATCGCGTACAACGCTTACGGCGTGAAGGCGCACGGGCCGGGGTACTTCAAGCACTTCCTCGGGCCAGTGATGTTCATCGCGCCGCTGATGCTCTTCATCGAGCTGTTCAGCCACGCGTTCCGGCCCATCTCGCTCGGCATCCGTCTGTTCGCCAACCTGTTCGCCGACCACGAGGTCGTCACCATCTTCACCGACCTCACCAAGGTGGGCGTCCCGGTCATGTTCTACGTGCTGGGGGCGTTCGTCAGCGTCGTGCAGGCCTTCGTCTTCACCATGCTGAGCGCGATCTACATCGCGTTGTCCGTCAGTCACGATCATTAGCCAACGTCTTGGTGCTCGTCCCGGTGGGAGTGGAAGAAGAAGAGGAGAGGACGGGAAACACGGGCCCATGAAAGGGGAAACATGAAGGTTCTCGGTACGGTTCTCGGTGTGCTCGTCGGCCTGATGGTGCTGGCGAGCCCCGCCCTGGCGCAGGATCACGGCGCTGCGGGTGGTGGCATGGAGATGGGCCTGATCGCCCTCGCCGCTGGCCTCGGCCTCGGCATCGCGGCGTTCGGCGCTGCCATCGCGCAGGGCCGGGCGACGGCCGCGGCCATGGAGTCGATCGGTCGCAACCCCAACTCGGCCGACCGCATCTTCACGCCGCTGATCGTCGGTTTGGCGCTCATGGAAGCGCTCGCACTGTACGCACTGGTGGTCGCGTTCACTCTCGCGGGAAAGATCCCCGGGGTCGGATGAGCTGTACCGCGCGCCGGCCGGAGTTCCGAGCCGCCTCCGGCCGGCGCGCGCGAGTATCGGCGGATGGCGGCGGGCTCCGTGATCGACCGGTGACTCCTTTGGGTTGGGCGGAGGTGGGTTATGTGGTGGAACGTGCCTGAGGCGCACGACGGCGACGCAGGCGACGGCAAGGTCCGGTCGCTGACGGTCGCCGGAACGATGCAGCGGCGGCAGCGGACGGTATTGACCATGCTGCCGCTCTCGTCGGTGCAACCGAATCCCGAGCAACCGCGGAAGTACTTCGCGGAGGAGAAGCTCGCGGAGCTCGCGGCGTCGATCAAGACGCGCGGGCTGCTGCAGCCGATCGTGGTCCGTCGGATCGCAGGCGGAATCTACGAGCTGCTCGCGGGCGAACGGCGCTATCGCGCCGCGACGCTCGCCGGGGTCGAACGACTGCCGGCGTTGATCCGCGAGGGAGACGATCCGCTCGAGATCGCGCTCATCGAAAACGTCCAGCGCGAAGACCTGGCGCCGCTGGAAGAGGCGGAGGCGCTGGCACTCCTGATCGAACGCCACGGATACAGCCATCGCGAGGTGGCCGAGCTGCTCGGGAAGAGCCGCCCGTACGTATCCAACACGCTGTCGATCAATCGTCTGCCCGAGCCGGTGAAGGCGGACCTCCACCGCGACGGCAAGGCGGTGTCCCGCGAGCTGCTCATGGGGATAGCCCGCCAGGAAGACCCGACTGCGGCGCTTGCCCTGTGGAAGCGGTTGCAGCTCGACGTGATGTCGGTGCGGCAGTTCCGCGAGGAGCAGACCGGCGTCCCGGTCGAACGACCGGCCGCCCGTGAGGCGATGCTGGCCGCACGGCGCCTGAATCGCGTGCTGCGTCGGATGCAGCACGATACGACCATGTCCGACCAGGAGCGCGAGACGCTTGCCCAGATGTTGCGGCGGACGCAGCGACTGGTGCAGCGGCAACTCGCAGCGCTCACGCCGTCTCGCTGATTCGCTCTGTGGCGCTTTGCCACGGGGTCCGGTGGTGTTTCGTTACGGGCGTTTCACGCCCGGGGGACTCGTCGCCCACCGCACCCGCGAAAAGTCGAGACAAGTTTCACGACTCTCCATGGCACGGACCTGGCATACGCGTCCGGCATGGAGAATCGTGCAGAGGCGGATCGAAGCGTGGGGATCCGGAACGGTGGTGGCGTCGAGCTCGAGCCCGAGGCCGTTCTTCCCTCACAGTTCTTCTCTCGCATCCAGATCGATGCGTCGCTCCAGCCGGAGAAGCGGCTGATGCTGGCGGTGCTCGAGGACGCGGTCGGCACCTTCCAGAAGTACGTAGGTGCCCGTGAGCGTGCCGCCCAGCGCCTGTTCTCGGATGTCGAAGAGTGGTTCGGATCGGACGACCAGGAGTGGCCGTTCTCGTTCGGGAACATCTGCAACGCGCTCGGTCTCGACGTCGCCTACATGCGGCGCGGACTGCGCACTTGGCAGGAGCGCCAGCAGACCGCGATTCGCGTCGACGGCGCCAAGGTCGTTCGCTTCCCGTTCCGTCGCGTGAACGGTTCGCGCCACGCCATCACGGGTCGCGCTGCGGGGCTGCGACGGTCGGCCTGATACTTTACCCCTCAGGCGGTTTCCTGCGATAAGGTCATGCCTCGCGCGAGGCATGATGAAGGACGCCCACCCCCCCTTGTCCCCTATCGCGCGAGTGCCCTTCCGGTGCGAATCGGAAGGGCACTCGAGTTTCTGGCTCCGGTAGCGACGCATGTCTGGTCTCACCGAGGAACAGGCCGGCGTACGATCCGTGTCGTCGGGTCTCGGCGCGCTGCTGCGCTGGATCCGCCCGACGTTCGACTACGCCCCCGATCATCGACCGACGCTCGACATCGGATACTTCGCGAATGTAGTCCCGGTCGCTCCGAACCTCGGCATCGCGATCTCGACGGACGGCGTCGGTACGAAGCTGCTGGTTGCGCAGGCTGCCGGACGGTTCGACACCGTCGGGATCGACTGCGTGGCGATGAACGTCAACGACATCGTGTGCGTGGGTGCGCGGCCGGTGTCGCTGGTCGACTACATCGCCGTCGAGACGCCCGACGCGGCCATGCTGGGCCCGCTCGGCGAAGGCCTCGCACGCGGGTGCCAGGAAGCCGGCGTCAGCTGTCCCGGCGGCGAGCTCGCCCAGGTGCGCGAGATGCTGCACCCGTCGAAGGACGGGCGCTCGTTCGACCTGGTCGCGACGGCCATCGGCGTCGTGCCGCTCGATCGCGTCCTGAGCGGACAGTCGGTCGCCGCGGGCGACGTGCTGATCGGCTGCACCAGCGCCGGCCTGCACTCGAATGGCTTCACGCTGGCTCGTCGGACGCTGATGGAGCATGCCGGGCTGCGCTTCGACAGCCATGTGCCCGAACTGGGATCGACGCTGGTCGACGAGCTGCTGAAGCCGACCCGGATCTACGTGCGCGCGGCGATGGCGCTGCTCGACGCCGGACTCACGGTGCGGGCGCTGGCGCACATCACTGGCGACGGCCTCTTCAACCTCGTCCGCACGACCCGCCCCGTCGGATTCGACATCACCGACTGGCCGCAGGTTCCCGCGATCTTCCAGCTGATCCAGCGCCACGGCGGGATCGCCGACCACGAGATGTTCCGCGCCTTCAACATGGGCATCGGCTTCTGCGCGATCGTCGCGCCGTCCGACATTGATCGCGCGTGCGCGGTGCTCCGTGAGGCCGGGGAGCAGGTGCTGGTGCTCGGCACGGCCACCGACGACTCGGAACGCACCATCACGTTCCGGCCGAAGGGGTTGGTCGGACGCGCGGGCCGTTTCGACCCGCGCTGACCGACCGGAAGATCAGAGCGGCTGGATCAGGACCGACGCGACGCCGCGGCCGAGCATCTGGAGCTCGCGGGCGGCGCCGGCGGACAGATCGATGTCACGGTGACGGATGAACGGCCCCCGGTCGTTGATACGGACCAGGACGGAACGGCCGTTGTGGAGGTTCGTCACCCGGACCTTGGTCCCGAGCGGCAGGGTCCGATGGGCACCGGTGAGCTCCTCAGGGTTGAAGCGCTCGCCGCTGGCCGTCTTGCGCCCTGCGAAGCCCGGGCCGTACCAGGAGGCTCTGCCGTTCTTGGCCTCGGGGTAGTCGAGGACGTCGAACTGCTCTGCGCGGGCGATCCCACCCCACACCACGATCGCCGCCAGAATCACGAAAAGACGGGGAATTGATCCCCCGGCCCATGAGGGCTCGGACTGCATATCCCTGCTCCTTATGCGCCGGCGAAGTTAGCTGACGGGTTCGGGCTGAGGAGCTTGCCCGTCCCGGTCGTATCGGGTCCGACCGGGATTCACCCCTGATGCTGGGTCCTCCGCTCTCCCCTTGGGAGATTAGGCGCTGGTCAAATTTGTTCAGGCGCTTTTGCCGAAGAGCCTCCGGGCTGTCAAGCGACGGTTTCCGGCGCATCTTAGGCCTCGGCTTCCCAGGATTCTAGCCCGCGAGACATCATCCGGCGTGCATCCGTGCGATCCGGTCCGACGATCGTCGCACCAAATGCGGCTTCCGCGAGCGATTGTCACCGACCCCGCGGTGTGTACGATGCCCGTCATGTCGACGGAAAATCGTCTGGCGCGTGAAACGAGTCCCTATCTCCTCCAGCACGCGCGCAATCCCGTCGACTGGTATCCGTGGGGCGATGAAGCCTTCGCGCGCGCCCGCGCGGAGAACAAGCCGGTGCTACTCTCGATCGGGTACTCCTCGTGTCACTGGTGTCACGTGATGGAGCGCGAGTCGTTCGAGAATCCCGAGATTGCGCGCCTGATGAACGATCTCTACGTGAGCATCAAGGTCGATCGCGAGGAGCGTCCCGACATCGACGACGTCTACATGCGCTCCGTGCAGCTCCTGATCGGACGCGGCGGCTGGCCGTTGACCGTGTTCCTCACGCCAGAGGGGAAGCCGTTCCACGGCGGAACCTATTTTCCGCCCGTCGACCGCCACGGGATGCCGGGATTCCCGAAGCTGCTGATCGCCGTCGCAAAGGCGTTCCACGAAAAGCCCGAGGACGTCGCGCGAGCGGTGAGCCAGCTGGTGGCGGGCGTCGGTCGGGCCGACGAGGTGTCGGCGCCGGTCGACACGCTCGACGACACCCTGCCCCGCCGCGCCGCCGAAGCGCTCCTCGGACACGTGGATGCGGAGCACGGCGGGCTCGGCGGCGCGCCGAAGTTTCCCCATCCCCAGGCGTTTCGTCTCATGTTGCGACAGTACGTCGCCACCGGGCGTCGAAGCCTGCTCGATGCCGTGACGCTCACGACGACGCGGATGGCCGCCGGCGGAATGCGCGACCAGATCGGCGGTGGATTCCACCGGTATTCCGTCGACGAGCGCTGGCTGGTGCCGCACTTCGAGAAGATGCTCTACGACAACGCCGAGCTGCCGCGGCTCTACCTCGAGACTTACCAGGTGACGGGCGACACCGGGTGCCGTCGCGTGGTGGAGGACACCCTCGACTACGTTCTGCGCGAAATGCGTCACCCGGGCGGCGGATTCTTCTCCGCCACCGACGCAGACAGCGAGGGCGAGGAGGGCAAGTTCTTCGTCTGGACGCCCGACGAGGTCGCCTCCGTGGTCCCAGCCGAAGACGTCGACCTCGTCTGCCGCTGGTGGGACGTGACGCCGGAGGGAAATTTCGAGCACCGGAACATTCCGCACCTGACCGTCACGATGGATCAGATCGCCAAGATGTTCGGCCGATCGGAGGCGGACGTCGAGCGGGCGATAGCCGCCGCTCGCGAACGGCTCTATGCGGCACGCAGTCGGCGCGTTCCGCCCGAACGCGACGAGAAGATCCTGACGAGCTGGAACAGCCTCATGATCGGGACGTTGGCCGAGTCGGGTCGGGTTCTCGGCAACGCGGGGTACGTCGCCGCGGCCGCCGCCGCGGCGGAGTTCATCTGGACGCAGGTCCGTGACGGTGACCGTCTGCTGCACGGTTGGGCCGCCGGCAGCGCAAAACAGGATGCGTTCCTCGACGACCATGCATTCTTCGCCGCCGCCTGCCTGGATCTGTACGAGGCGACCGGCGACCTCCGCCATTTCGAGCGCGCCCTGGAGATCATGGAGGCGCTCGAGCGCCGGTTCCACGACGGCGAGGGCGGCGCTTACTTCTTCACACCCCACGACGGCGAGACGCTGATCGCGCGGAGCAAGTCGGCTTCGGACGGGGCTATTCCGTCGGGCAACGGCGTCGCCGCCGGCGTCCTGCTGCGGCTGCACACGATGACGGACGAGGGTCGCTGGCGTACCCGCGCCGAGGAGATACTGCGCCTCTACCATGCCGCGGCCACCAAGAACGCGTTCGGCTACACGACCTACCTGGAAGCACTCGAGCGCTGGTCGAAAGGTCCGACGGAGATCGTCGTCGTCGGCGAATCGTCGGATCCGGCCACCATCGCGATGTGGCGGACGGTGGCGGAAAAGTTCGTCCCGCATCGCGTGCTGGTCCATGCGACGCCGGGCACGGCAAATTTGCCGGTGCCGGCGCGGGATCGTCCGGCCGTGGGCGGCGTCGCGACCGCCTACGTCTGTCGCGATTTTACCTGTTCCGCGCCCGTGACGGATCCGTCCGATTTGCGCGCCCTGCTCGGCTGACGCCGTACTATTTGCCGATGAACTTCGGCGGCCGGCGTTCGCGCTGTGCGGCCAGGCCTTCCTGGAGATCCTTGCTGGACCGCACCACCCGGTGCAGCTCCTCCAGGTCTTCGCGCGGCGTGTTGCGTCGAAAACCGATCGCGCGCTGCACGAACGCCTTCATCGCGCGGATCGACAGCGGGGCATTCTGCGTGATCTGACGCGTCAGCCCGCCGAGGGCGCCGTCGAGCTCGTCCGCCGGAACCACGCGATTCACCAGACCGAGCGACAGCGCCGTTTCCGCGGAGATCGCCTCGCCGGTGAACAGCAGCTCGTTGGTTTTGATCGCACCGATCGTGTCGACGAGCTTCCAGGTCAGGGTGACGGGCACCGCCAGCCCGATCCGCGCGAGCGGCATCGAGAATCGCGCGGTGTCGGCGGCGACGATGATGTCGCAGTGGAGCGCCAGCTCGGCGCCGCCGGCGATGGCGTCGCCGTGGACGGCGGCGATCGTCGGTAGCGGACAATTCTCGATGTCTTCGGTGATCTTCTCGAGCCCCCCAAGGTCGGCCTCGCCCTGCTCCCGCTGCGCCGCCATTTCCCGCAGATCCATGCCGGAGCAGAAGGCCGGCCCGTTTCCGCGGATCACGATGACGCGGACGTTCGGATCGTCGCCGACGCGCGCGATCGTGGACCGCACGGCATCGATCATCTTCTGGTTCAGCGCGTTGCGCTTGGCGGGACGATTGAGGGTGAGCGTCAGGACCCGGTCGGCGGTGGAGGTGAGAAGCTCGTCAGCCATGGGCCCGAGCGTCTATCCGCTCAGAACCGGTCCTTCAAACCTCGGACGGCCGCGAACAAGGCGACCGGATCGCCGGCCGGCACGTCCGGGACCTTGGCCCGCACGGACGCCTCGAGCTCCGGGCTCGAGGTGCGTAGGAACGGGTTTGTCGCCTTTTCCTCCGCGATCGTGCTCGGAACCGTCGGTTTTCCGGCCCGGCGGAGGTCCTGCACGCGCTGATACTTCTCGACCAGAGCGCGATTTCCCGGTTCGAGCGTCAGCGCGAATTGGAGATTCTTCTCCGTGTACTCGTGACCGCAGAACACGCGCGTATCGTCCGGGAGGGCCGCGAGCTTGCCGAGCGACGCCATCATCTGTGCGGCGTCGCCCTCGAAGAGCCGCCCGCAGCCGCCCGCGAAGAGCGTATCACCGGTGAAGACGGCCTTGGCGTCGGGGAAATGATACGCCACGTGGCCGCTCGTATGGGCCGGGATGAGGATGACCCTGCCCCTCAGCGATCCCAGCGACACGGAATCGCCGTCGCGCAGCCGATTCGTGATTCCGGGAATTCGCGGCGCGTCGTCGGCCGATCCGTGTACGCGCAGCTGCGGAACCCGGGTCAGGAGATCCTGGTTGCCGCCGACGTGATCGAAGTGATGATGCGTCGCCAGGACGGTGGTGAGCTTCACCTTCCGTCGGGCGACCTCGTCGAGAACCGCCGCGGCCTCGGCGCAGTCGACGACGGCCGCCTCGTGCGTCGACGGATCCGTCACCAGGTACGCGTAGTTGTCGCTCAGCTGCGGTACCGGGACGACGTCCACGCGCGGCTATCCCTGGGAATGATGTGGCGACGGCGCACCGTCGTCCACCGGACGCGACGGATCCAGCGCGGTCGCGCGCTGCTCCAAACGGAAGACGCGCTCGCGCAGCCCGGCAGCCTCCACGGCACGCGCGACCTGCTCGCGCGAGAGATCGCTGAGACGCGCTTCCAGCCGGGCGAGACGATCACGCAGGCCGGTCGCCTCGCCGGCGCGAGCGATCTGGTCCTTGCTGGTTTCGAGCACACGGGCCTCGATGCGCGTCAGCCGCTCGCGCAGCGCCCCGAGCTCGCCGAGTTTGGTTCCGACCTCGCGGCCGAGGTCGGTCAGCCGCTGGTCGATGCGCTCGACCCGGTTCCGCGATTCCTCGCCGTCGGCCGTGTCCTGCGTGGTCTCGCGTGTGATCTCGGCCGCACGACGCTCGACGTGCTGCAGCCGCGCGGTGAGCTCCTCGATGCGGACCTGTGCGGCGGCGGCGCTCTCGATCGCGTTGTTCGCCAGATTGCGCAGCGGTGTGACGAGCTCGCGCACGCCCTCCTTCGGCACGTCGGCGACGCGCGTTTCCAGGACGCGCAACCGCTCGCGCAAGCGGTCGATATCCTTGCGCATCGAGACGGCGAGCCGATTCAACAGCTCGTCGAGGCGCTCGCCGAGACGTTCCTCCGTCGCGGCCATGAGCGCGGCGACCTGCTCCTCCACGCCGCGACCGACTTCGACCAGGCGCGTCTGCAAACCGTCGCGCAAGTTGCTCGCCTGGTCGAGCAGCGCCTGGCTGCCGCCGGTGAGCATGTCCTGGAGCGCAGCGAGTCGCCCGCGTTGAGGCTCGTCCTTCACCCGTGCCATCCCGACCTCCTTCCGCTCCCGAGGCGTGTACCGACCATGAACAGGGACGCTGGGCGCATCGATCGCAAACGACGTTAGAGCAAGGCGACGAACGAAATGCAACGCTCGTTCAGCGGAGACGGCGCAGCACGGACGTGAGGAGACGGACGCCGAGCGCGAGGTTCTCTTCCGAGATGCGTTCGTCGATCCCGTGCACCGTCCGCTGATCCTCTTCACGCAGGACGAACGGCACGAACCCGTAGCTCGCGATGCCGAGCGCGCGGAACCAGTGGCTGTCGGTGAAGCCCGGAATCACGCTCGGCACGACGACGGCGCCGTC
The DNA here is from genome assembly GCA_964432595.1 of uncultured Binatia bacterium (SeqCode). Lineage (GTDB taxonomy): Bacteria > Desulfobacterota > Binatia > DP-6 > DP-6 > DASYLJ01. The sequence goes on from CAYSOF010000001.1 coordinate 252,510, forward strand.
GAGCTCGGCGGCGGCCATCTCGCGAATCGCGGTGACGAGCGCCGAGTCCGTCGGCGAGCTCGTCGTCGGAAACGACAGTGTCGCCTCGATCGTCACCTCGGGATCGTCGACGGCGGCGCGCAGCTCCGCGAGGAACGCCGTCGGATCCTCGCCGGGGAGCAACCGACAGTCGACGTGGGCCGCCGCCTCGCCCGGGATCACGTTCGTGCGCGTTCCTGCCGAAATCACGGTCGGCGTGATCGTGTTCCGAACCAGCGCGTTCTGGCGCGCATTGCTGGTGAAATCCGCAGAAAACGCCGGATTCTGCAGCGACACGGTGAGATCCGCGAGAGACGAGCGCAGGGGCTCGGGTTCCCATGCCGACAACGCCGCGAAATAGTCGCGAACGGGGGCGGTCACGCGGATCGGCGTCTGGTGGCGGCCGATACGATCGAGCGCGCGCACGAGTCGCGTCACCGCCGTCGTCTCCGGCGGTGTCGAGCCGTGGCCCGTCGGGCCGCGCGTCGATACCTTCACCCAGAACGGCGCCTTCTCCCCGACGGCGACCTGGACGAGCCGCCCGCGGCCGGGACGCTCGTGGATGTGATCACCTTCGTTCAGAAGGAACTCGGCGCCGGCGACGAGCTCCGGACGCCGCTCGACGATCCACTGCGCGCCGGCCGCCCCTCCCGCCTCCTCGTCGGCGGTCGCGAGCAGGACGACGTCGCGATCGAGCGTCCGTCCGCTGCGACGAAGCGCGATCAGGGTCATCGTCTCGACGACCGCGATGCCTTTCGCGTCGATCGCGCCACGACCGTAGACGCGACCGCGTTCGCGCGTGCCTGCGAATGGCGGCACGCTCCAATCGCTCGCGGCCGCTGGTACGACGTCGAGATGCGAAAGCAACACGACCGGTCGCCCATGACCGCGGCCGGCGAGGCGCGCGTACAGATTGCCGCGACCGGGCGACGACTCGATCACCTCGGCGGGGATGCCCTCCGCGCGAAGCCGCGTCGCGAGCAGCTCGGCGGCCCGTGTCTCGTTGCCCGGCGGATTCGTCGTGTCGATCCGTATGAGGGCCGCCAACAGCTCCGCCGACTCGGCTCCGAGTCGCGCCGCGTCGAGTTCGGCCGCGCCGGACGCCGTCGAAAACGAGAGCAGGAGTGCAAGCGCTTGTGCGACGGCTCCAGCAACGACGTGAGGTCGGCGTATCCTACTGCGACAACGACTCGCGCGATGCATGGGGGCGGAGTGCTTCACTCCCAGGCATTCCCGCCGCCGGGACTTATCCACACCGTGCCTGGCGCGCATTTCCGGGTCGACATTCCGCGCGGTGGATGGCGGCCCGGCAGCCGTCGCGGGCGGTCTGGACAGGGAACTTACGCAGCAATTTCGGCTCCTTGCCGATCATTCTTCAATGACTTGCGGGTGCGGGTGGGAGATCTGCCTAGGCCGCATGGGATGTCCACAAATCCACAGGTTATCCACAGGGCCCGGTGTACCCGGTCGCAATCGCATAGAGCTCCGAGGACCCGCGTCGGGATGCCTCCGGACGGGTGGTCTTCACCTGACGAAACGCCTCGCGCATCCGGGCGATAACCTGCGGATAGTCCGCGTTCATGAACAGCTTCACCAGCAGACGACCGTCGCGGCGGAGCAGGGTGCGGCAGGCGTCGAGAGCGGCCATGGCCAACTCGGTGGAGCGGGCGTCATCGGCGTCGCGGATACCGCTCAGCTTCGGGGCGAGGTCCGAGAGCAGCACCGACGCCGCGCCGCCCAACGCCTCGCGGACGGCGGTCACGACGGCGGGGTCGCGCACGTCGCCGACGAGGAAGGTCACGTGCGGGAGGGGCAGGGGGTCTGCCCGGGCGAGGTCGACGCCGACCACGCGACCCTGGGGGCCGACGCGCTCGGCGGCCACCTGCACCCACGCGCCGGGCCATGTTCCGAGATCGACGACCCGATCGCCCGCGCGCAGCAGGCGGAACCGGTCGTCGAGCTCGGCGAGCTTGTAGGCGCTACGCGCGCGATAGCCCGCGGCTTTCGCGCGTTTGTAGTGCGCGTCCTTGCGCTCGTAGCTCACGAGGCGGCGGGGCGTCCGCCGCGGCGCGGATCACTCGACAGGGTGAACCGGATCGTAAGCCGGGTAGTCGCCGAACGGGTCCTCGCTGGGAGAGTGACCGAACATCCGCTCGAGCTTCGGCTGCGACACGAAGAAGTGGATCGGTCGCGTGACCAGCCACTCCAGGGACCAGCCCACGAAGTGGACCGGATACGACGCCAGCAGCAGCGGGTGCGAGTCGCGATCGTTGTACGCATCGTGTGCCTGGGCGACCCCGCCCGAACACGCCAGCCCCACCACCATAGCCAGGCCAATCAGAAGCCGCTTCATATTGGTACCTCCAGGGGCCCTTGGCTCCGCCGCCCCACGCGCGACGGTAGCAGCGCAGTATCCTAGGCTCAAGCCACGCCCATAGCGAAAATTTGACACCCGGGCGAGCCGGAGATAGTCGGGGCGCCGATGGCCGGGAGATTCCGCCCCCTGGTTCCACTGCGTGGCTGGCGCAAGCTCGCCGTCCACACCTGGAGCAAGCCGCGCGACCCCAGCACCTACGCCCTCGTCGACGTCCCCATGCAGGCCGCCATCGACTACGCGGAGCGGGTGCGGCGCGAGACGGGCGTGCACGTGACCATCACCCACATGGTGGTGAAAGGCGTCGCGCTTGCGGTGTCCCAGTTCCCGCAGATGAACGGCATCGTCGCGCGGAACCGCATCATGATCCGCGACAGCGTCGACATCTTCATGCAGGTCGCGGCCGAGGGCGGCGCCGAGCTCTCCGGCATCAAGATCGCGCGCGCCAACGAGCGCAACGTGATCGACATCGCCCGCGAGTGCGAGGAACGGGTCGCCCGTCTGCGCGCGCGCAAGGATCAGCAGATCGAGCGGACGAAGGGTCTGCTCGACAAGATCCCGCTCTGGGCGCTCGGTCCGCTGATGCGCGGGATCGCGTACCTCATCTACGACCGCGACCTCGACCTCACGCGCTTCGGCGTCGTGAAGGACGAGTTCGGAACGGCGATGGTGAGCAACGTCGGTACGTTCGGCATTCACGCCGCGCTCGGACCGCTGGTGCCGTTCAGTCGCGTGCCGATGGCGGTCCTCATCGGTGCGCTCGAGGATCGCGTCGTCGCCGAGGAGGGCGAGGTGGTGATTCGTCCGATGCTCACGCTCTGCGTGACGCTCGACCACCGCTTCATGGACGGCTACCACGGGGGCGCGATGGCGAAGACGACGCGCGACTTCCTCGAAGCCCCGGAGCAGTACGACGGATCGCTCGCGCGGCACGACGCCGCGCCGGCGCTCACGTCCAGCCTATGACGCTGAGCTGACGGCCCGCGTTCTGGCCGTCGCGACGGTACGAGCACCAGCCGTCGCCGCACATCGTACACGGTCCCGCGACGTCGACACGCTCGACGCCCGCCGCCGCGAGCAGGATGCGCGCTGCGTGTCGGAGATCGACGCGGAAGCGGTCGCCGTCGGAACGCCACGCGGGCAGCGTGAGGTCGCCCGCGAACGCGGCGCGAACTTCCGCACCGACTTGATAACAGCACCCGCCGATCGCCGGTCCGATGCACGCCTCGACGGCGGCGGGCTCGACGGCGAACGCCGCGCGCAGTCGCGCGAGCGTCGCATCGATCACGCCGGCCGCCGCGCCGCGCCAGCCCGCGTGCACCGCGGCGACGACGCCGCGCTCGCGCGCGAGCAGCAGGATCGGCACGCAGTCGGCCGTGGCGACGCCGACCGCGAGCCCGCGCTCCGCGCTGACGACCGCATCGCCGGGCGGCCGTCCGTCACCGACGCGCGGGGCGACCGGCGCGTCGACGACGCCGACGCCGTGCACCTGCCGCGCCGTATGGACGGGCAGGGCGATGCCGACGCGCGCGACGACGGGGTCCCACGGCCCCGCTCCCGCGCAGTCGCGCGCATCGAGGAACCCGTGCTGCAGGCCCGGGACGTCGGTCCACGCCGCGTGCTGCAGCACTAACGCACTTGGTCGAGCGTGACGTCGGTGTACTGCTGCATCTCCTGGATCGTGTGCAGCTTGTACTCCTTCTCGTAGAAGATGCGCTTCACGCCGGTGTTCACGAGCACCTTGAAGCAATGGATGCACGGCGTGTGCGTGATGTAGATGTCCGCGTCGCGGATGCTCGCGCCGTTCTTGGCCGCCTGCGCGATCGCGTTCATCTCCGCATGGATCGTGCGGAAGCAGTTCTCCTCGACGTCCCCGGACGGTGTGGTCGACTTGTAGACGAGGCAGCCGACGTCGAGGCAGTGCGGCAGCCCGGCCGGCGAGCCGTTGTAGCCCGTCGCCAGAATGTTCTTGTCGCGCACGATGACGGCGCCGACCTTGGCGCGCGTGCACGTCGAGCGCTCCGCCACCTGGCGGGTGATCGTCATGAAGTACTCGTGCCAGCTGGGCCGCGTGCTCATGGCAGCAACCGAAACGGCTCGGGCACGAAGGTGACGGCGAAGAGGACGAGGCTCATGAATGCTCCCACGGTCCGCGCGGCGCCGAGCGGGCGCGGATCGTCGAGGGTCGGCGGGTGACGCAGGCCGACCAGCACGGTGATGAGGACGGCCCACAAGAGCCAGCCCGACCAGCCGGTCCATCCCAGCCAGACGAGCGCGGCGACGATCAGAAACGGCACGAAGCGCGCGCGCCGGCGGAATGCCGCATAGAGGACGTGGCCGCCGTCCAGCTGCCCCGCCGGCAGCAGGTTGATCGACGTGACGAGCATGCCCAGCCAGCCGGCGAAGGCGACGGGATGCAGCACGACGGTCGACGGATCGGCGTCGAGGACGACGCGGGTGAGGAACGCCGTCAGCAGGGAGTCGCCGAGCTCGAGCGCACCCCCCGTGACGGGAGCGGGCAGGACCGTCGAGCGTGACAATCCGAACACGAGCGCGACCAGGGCGACGACGAACCCGGCCCATGGGCCCCCGGCGCCGATGTCGAACAGCGCGCGCCGGTCCGGGAAGCGGGAGCGGATGCGGATGAACGCGCCGAACGTGCCGAGCGGGAAGATGACGGGCGGCGCCGGCAGGAAGTAGGGCAGGGACGCGCTCACCCCGTGCAGCCGGCACATGACGTAGTGACCGGACTCGTGGACCAGCAGGATGGCGAGAAACGCGAGCGAGAAGGGCAGGCCACCCGCGAGGACGGCGATTCCCGCGAACGGATCGACGCCTTCGAACAGCGCGCCGGCGATGGTAGTCGTCGCGACCGTCGCGACGAGCAGCAGCCCGTGCAGCAGCAACGATCGGCGCGGGATCGTCACGGGCACCGGCGTCGCCCAGGCGTCGTACGTGCTCACGACAGGCGCTCGTCGACGAGCTCGCAGAGCACGTGGCCGATCAGGATATGCGTCTCCTGGATGCGCGGCGACAGTGTGCTGGCGGACACGCGCAGGCCGACGTCGACAAGACCGAGCAGCTCGCCGCCGGTGCCGCCGGTGAGGCCGATCGTCTTGATGCCGATCTCACGGCAGGCCGCGACGGCCTTCAGCACGTTGGGCGAGCGGCCGCTGGTGGAGAGGGCGACGGCGACGTCTCCGGCATTGCCGAGGCCCCGCAGCTGGCGCGCGAACACCTCGTCGTACCCGTAGTCGTTGGAGATCGCCGTCAGCGCCGAGGTGTCTGTGGTGAGCGCGATCGCGGGCAGGGCACGACGCTCCTTCAGGAAGCGTCCGACGAACTCCGCCGCGATGTGCTGGGCGTCGGCCGCGCTGCCGCCGTTGCCGAAGAGCAGCAGCTTGTTCCCGGCCGACAGCGCGCCGGCGACGAGATCGATCGCCTGCTCGAGCTCCGCCGCCTGCTCGTCGAGGAACGTGCGTTGCACGCGCGCGCACTCGTCGAAGAGCGCGCGGATGGCGGCCTGGGTGCTCGACACGACGGTGATGGTAGGCGTGGGCTCCGGGGGGGTCAACCGGCGCGACGCAGTCCGAAGCGATCGGTTGCGATCGCGGCGATGCTGCGACCGATGGCGATCGACGCCGTGGCCGCCGGCGACGGGGCATTCAGCACGTGCACCATCCCGTCGGACTCGACGATCCGGAAGTCGTCGACGAGCGTGCCGTCCGGCTCGACCGCCTGCGCGCGCACGCCCGAGCCGCCGGGCACGAGATCGTCGACCTGCAGCTCGGGGACGAGCCGCTGCAGCGACGCCAGGAACGAGCGCTTGCTGAACGAGCGCCACATCTCGTGCACGCCCGTTCGCCAATGACGGGACGCCATGCGCCAGAAGCCGCCGTAGCGCGCCATCTGCGCGAGGTCGCGCGCGGAGACGTTCGTGTGCCGGTAGCCTTCGCGCTTCCAGGCGAGCACGGCGTTGGGCCCGCACTCGACGCTGCCGTCGATGCGGCGGCTCAGGTGGACGCCCAGGAACGGGAACGCCGGATCCGGCACGGGGTAGACGAGGGTGCGGATCAGCGGGCGACGCTCGGGTCGCAGCGACCAGAACTCGCCGCGGAACGGGACGATCTCGAGACCCGGCGCCACGCCGCAGAGTCGCGCCACGCGGTCGGCCTGCAACCCGGCGCAGTTCACGATCGCGGTGCAGGTGAGCACGCCCGTCTCGGTCGTGACGCGGAAGCCGTCGGGAACCCGGTCGACGGCGCGCACGCGGGCGCCCATCCGGATCTCGACGCCGGCGTCGGTGGCGAGCCCGGCGTACGCCTTCAGCACGTTCCGATAGTCGACGACGCCGGTCTCGGGGACGTGGAGGCCCGCAAGCCCGCTCACCGCCGGCTCGAGCGCACGGATGTCGTCTCGCCGCAGCCGTCGGATGCCGGTGAGGCCGTTCGCGCGACCGCGCTCCTCGAGCACGCCGAGCGGCTCGAGCTCACGTTGCTCCGTCGCGACGACGACCTTGCCGCACCGACGATGCGGAATGCCGTGGGTCTCGCAGAATCGGTACATCAGCTCGCGCCCGTCGGTGCAGTTCTGCGCCTTCAGGGAGCCGGGCTTGTAGTAGAGACCCGAGTGGATGACGCCGCTGTTGTGTCCGCTCTGGTGCCCGCCGAGCCGCGTTTCGGCTTCGAGCACGACGAGCGACGAGCCCAGCTTCTCGCCGAGCGTCATCGCGGTGGCCATCCCGACGATGCCACCGCCGATCACGGCCACCGAGTACGTCACCCGACTTCGGGCGGCGGCGGCAAGACGTGGTCGACGAAGAAGCGCAGTACGTCCGACGGCGCGATGATGCCGACGAGCTTCCCGGACCGGACCACGGGAAGATGGTGAATGCGTCGCTCCCGCAGCAGCGTGATGACCTCTTCGCAGGGCGCGAACTCGTCGATCGTGATCGGCGGCTTCGACATGATGGCCTGCGCCTCGGTGGTCGACGGATCGCTGCGCAGCAGCGCATTCATCAGGTCGATGTCGCTGACGAAGCCGACGACGCGTTCGCGGCCGTCCACGACCGGTACGCCGCCGATGCCCTCTCCGACGAGGACCGCGGAGATCGCATCGAGCTGCGTCTCGGGTGCCACGGACGTGACCCGTTCGGTCATGATGTTCCGGGCGTGACCCTTCACGTGCTCGATCGCATATCCCCGGTCCGTCGGGTGGTCAACGCCCGACGGACCGGGGCGACGGTCAGAAGCCGAACTGCGCCTTCTCCTCGGTGATGAGCGGCGCGATGGTCGGGCGCTCCATGTGATGGCGCACGTACTTGGCCAGCTTCGGCCAGCGCGACGCGTCCACCTCCACGCCGGCGTACTTCAGGTTGATCAGCGGCGACACGATGCCGAGATCGGCGATCGAGAACTGATTGCCGACGAGATACTCGCCGGTGACCTGGGTCTCGAGGTAGCCGAACAGCTTCGGCAGATCGACCTCGATCCCTTCTTTCACCACGGCCTCGTCGGTGGCCTTGCCCATGAAGCGCGGGCCGACGATGCGCTGGAAGAAGATCTTCCCACCGACGACCGGCACGAGCCCGCCGTCGCCGTACTCCTCGAACCAGAGCGCTCGCGCGTAGTCGTAGGGGTCGGCCGGGTAGAGCCTCGGCTCGGGGGCCACGCGCTCCAGATAGGCACAGATGACCGACGAGTCGGCGAGCGTCCGATCGCCGTCCTTGAACGCCGGGATCTTGCCGAGCGGGCTCAGCTTGTCCCAGCCCTCGGGCGTCTGTGCGCCGGGGAATACGGCCTCGAGCTGGTACTCGAGCTTCTTCTCGGCCATCACCACCCGCACCTTGCGGACGAACGGTGACGCGCCTACTCCATAGATCGTTCGCATGAGACCTGCCCTCCTCCGGTCGGTCGTGGCTCCCGTCGTCGTGCCGAAGCAAGGGGCGCAACCAATCGCGGCCTCGATGGTTGAAGGCGGCCGCATGGCCTCCCCCAGGTGGACCGCGCTCCGAGCGTTCGTGATGCTGGTGATCGGCGCCGCGGCCGCCCGGGCCGACGTGGTCTCGTCCCTACAGGGCTCGCACCTGTACCTGACCGGGGACGCGTCCCCGGACTCGATCGAGATCACCCCGGCCGACGGCAGCATCGAGGTGACGGGGTTCGACGGAACCCTCGTCGACGGCTCGAGCGACGCGGTGACGTTCGACGGCGTCCGGCGCATCACGATCCGGTTGATGCAGGGCGCCGACCGGTTGCTGATGACCTGGGTCACGCTCCCGGGCGTCCTCGACATCGGGATGGGCAAGGGCGACGACCTGGTCGATCTCGACGAGGTGTACGCTGGCCCGCTTCGGATCGCGACGAGCCAGGGGTACGACGTCGTCAACGTCTTCGGTCCGTCGTACTTCGAGTCGCTGCTGATCCGCACGGGCAGCGGCAACGACCTGACCGTCGTGGAGGCCGTTTCCGTGGACGGCAGCTTCGACATCATCTCCGGCAACGACGAGGACGACGTGTCGATCGCCGGGATCGACGTCTACGACGACCTCGACGTGCGTCTCGGGAACGGCGACGACCTCCTGTGGTTCGGCGACGCGTTCGTCGCCGAGGACACGGACCTCGACGGCCAGAGCGGCGACGACTGGCTCGACCTGTTCGGCTACATCGATCTCTGGGAAGACGTCGACATCGACGGCTTCGGCGACGACTGCTGCTGCTGCGGTTGGTGGTGGTACTGACCGCATGGCACACGCCGTGCGCCGTTTTCGTGCGCCGGCGCCACGAACCTTCCGCCACGTCGCGCATGCACGATGCACCGCGGCGTCGGCCCGCCAAAACAGGGCCGCGCGGTCGGCGTCGTTCTTGCTGCCCGTCCCCGCGTGCGAATCCGAATCGTCACCGCCGCTCTCGCCACGGGCCTGCTGCTGACCGTCCCGGCACACGCGCTCCACAAGAACTCGCCGCCTGCCATCCGTCTGTCCAAGGGCGCGCCGACGTCGCATCCCGCAACGCCCTCGTGGGACCGCCATGTCGGGTTCGTGTCGAACGCCGATCTCGCGGGCACCGGCAACACGACGCGGCAGGTGTTCCTCTTCAACCTCTTCGCCCACGACTGCGACATCGGCGGTGTCTTCGCCGGCTGTCCGTTGCCTCCGGTTCCGCCCATCCGGCAGATCACGTCGGGCCCGGGCGAGCCCGACGACCCGAGCATCAACCAGCACGGCACGTTGATTGCGTTCGACGCGCTGGGCTCCTACGACGGCGGCACCGGACCGGCGGCCGCGTATCGGCAGATCTTCCTGCTCGACCTGGTGAGCAACACGCTGCGCCGGATCACGAACGGCACCGACGGCGACAGCGTCCGACCGTCGCTCAACCGCGCGGGCGGCAAGATGGTGTTCGAGTCCAGCGCGTCGCTGATCGGGCCGGGGGGCGTGTCCCAGATCTACCTGTACGACACGCGGGTCGACACGCTGCAGCGGCTCACCAACGGAGCGGCGCCGAGTCGCAACCCGGCGCTCAACAAGCTCGGTACGGTGATCGCGTTCGAGTCGCGCGCACGGCTGCTCGGCAACGGATCGGACTCGGGCATCACCCAGATCTTCTGGTACGACTTGAAGCGGGCGCGGACGTTTCAGCTGACCGACGGCAACGGACCGAGCACGAATCCGACCGTTTCGTCGGCGGTGAAGAGCCGGACGCTGCGGGCGTCGGGCATCCGCCGCGTCGCCATCCTGTTCGACTCGACGGCCACCGATCTGCCGGGAACGGCTGGCGGCCCGGGACGGCAGGCGTATGCCGGCTCCGTCGACCTCGGCGATCTCCCGATGCTCGTCCAGCTGACGCCGGTGGCGGTGCCCGGCTGCACGCCCGCGAACGTCGGCGAGTCGTCGCATCCGACGATCGATCCGACGGGTCGGCGCATCGCGTTCGTCTCGACGGGCGATCTGCTCTGCAATGGTACGACGGGTCGTCGCGCGTTCGTGACCGACATGCGTCGGGCGCCGGCGACGCTCTATCAGCTCACGGGCCGCGGCGACGTCGAAGGGCCGCTCGGCACGTTCCTCGGTCTGTGGTTCCTGACGCTCTCGACGACCGACGATCTCACGGGGCAGGGCGTCTGCGGACACCAGCTGCAGGTGATCGACTACTTCACCGGCCGCTGGGCGCCGGCGACCGCGCCGGGGCAGATCCCGCTCGAGCCGCCCGCGGGCAATCCCGATGCGGGCTGCGACGACGGCAACGCCTGCACCACCGACACGTGTGCTCCCGGCGGCATCTGCACGAACACGCCGATCGGCGGTTGTCCGTGACCGCCGTGTAGGCTACGTTCCGCCCGTCGCGGGCGTAATTCAGTGGTAGAATGCCAGCTTCCCAAGCTGGACGTCGCCGGTTCGACCCCGGTCGCCCGCTCTTTCGTAAGTGCACGACTGAGCGCGTCTTCGTGCGTTGCCTGGAGATGAAGCAGCGCGAAGTCCAGTATGACAAGCTGGACTTCAGACGGCAGTCGCCGGGTCGTGGTGTTGGAGGCGAACTGCACGGCGGTCGATCTCGCGCCGTGCACGGAGCGCCGGGCGTCGTCTCACCTGCGTCACCGCTGCGCCGGGTGATTTCACGACCTGCATCGACGTCGACGTCTTCCCGACACCGACGCGTTGCTCGCGCCCGACGGCGACGACCGCACGCTGTCCGGCCCGGTCGCGATCGGCGTGACTGCCCTGCCGGTGCACCCCTGGCGTTTGGACTCCCCACGGCACCGTGCAGCGCACGAGCCGGGTTGCTGGCGTGCGTCGATGGGGCTGCACGGCGACCGACCGCGTCTGGTGGTCGGCAAGGTCGGAGGACCGGCGGGTCAGCGTCTGACAGCGGCTGCTCTGTCGCCTCGGCCGGTCAATCGCTCCTACAGGCCCCCGCGAGCTTCGAGCGGTAGGCCGATAGTCGCGAGCCGAAGAACTGCAGCCCCGCACGGATCCTTGCGGAGTTCCTCAGATCCGGGTGCGTGAGCACCCACATCTGCACGTCGGTTTCCTGGTACGTGCCTGGAAGCCGTTCCAACGCGGGGTGGTCGTCTGCGATGAAGCAGGGGAGCGCACCGCAGCCTACGCCGCGAGCAACCACCGCGAGAACTGCACTGATTGAATCGAAGCGAAGCTTCACACGCCCGTCCGGGACGTTGTCCGATGTCCAGCGCGCCTGCCGGTGCTGCTCGAGCGCACCGTGGTATCCGACCCACTCGTACGCGGCGAGCGCCTGACCGCGACCGTTGGCGTCGAGATAGGCGGTCGACGCATAGGCCGCTGCATTGACATGACCAACGCTCCGACCGACGAGGTGATCGGGCGGCGCACTGGTCGCGCGGATCACGATGTCGGCATCCCGCCGAGCAAGATCGACCTGTCGGTTACTCAGCGCTACATCCAGATCGACGTCGGGATACAGGGCGCGGAACGCTTCGACGTGATCCGCGAGCACATGGATCATCAAGGCTTCGCTCGTGGCGAGCCGCATGCTCCCCTGCAGACGCACGTCAGCCCCGAGCACGCGACGCTCGACGACCAACGCTTCCAGCTCCATGCGTGAGGCTGCTGCCGTGAGCTGCTCGCCCGCGTCGGTCAGTCGATAGCCGGTCCGGAGCCGCTCGAAGAGCCTCACCCCCATGCTGGTCTCCAGTGCCTCCAGCCGGCGATACACGCTGGACGCGTTGACGCCGAGCACACGGGCGGCCGAATGGAGGCCCCGAGCGCGCGAGAGCGCGAGCACGAAGCGGAGATCGTCCCAATTCATGGGACTCGATCCCCGAGATCTGACCCCGCCGCGTAACGCGTGCTGAACCGAATCAGACGGCATGGGAACCTTCACGCCGGGCGGGGAGTATGGGTGATGCGACTGTCCACGTTCATGGTGGTAGCAGGCCATGCGTTTAGAGTAAACCGATCATCTAAACGGCCGCCCGCGGTCAGAAGGCGCTTCGCCATTCCGCCACCTGGCGTCGGGTCAGCCGCGCGGCCGGCGACGGACGCTGCCTCGTCGCCGTGGCGCGTTCGTTCCGAACCGGCGCGCGAGTTCGTCTTTGCCCACACGGAGGATTCGGGCGGAAAGGCGCGCATCGTCCACCACCCGGGACATCGTCACGACGCCGATCATTCCAGTGAGGACCGCGATGGCTTCGTCACGCGCATCACGCCTGGATTTGGCGGGCAGCCATCGCGCGATCTCGTCGATCAGTTCCCGGAAGCCGTTCGAGGCCCCTCGTCGCGTGGCCGCGTCCGCTCTCACCAGCTCGCTGCCCATCGCCACCAGCGGGCACCCGCCGCGCCGATCATCCCGATAGGCTGGCGTGAGGCAGGACTGGAGGTGCTTGACGAACCCCTCACGGCCGCCTTCCGAAGCCCTTCGGTAGGACCTGACCATGTCGTCCAGGCCGAACGAGCAGGCCTCTGCGACGAGCTGATCCTTCGACCCGAAGTGCCGGTAGAAGCCGCCGTGGGTCAAACCGGCGGCGGCCATGATCTCCGCGACGCCCGTGGCCGCGATCCCGTGGCTGCGAAACGTCTGCGCGGCAAGATCGACGATGCGTCTGCGAGTCTCCGCAGTCTCTGTCTTCGACTTCCTCATGCATCTGCTCCTCGGGACGATGGATCGCTGAGAATAACGCCATCGCTCAGAGCGGTCACCTGTGGCTCCGCTGGATCCCGGACATTGCGTCGACGCAAACCCGGATTGCGCGAGCGTCGGATTCCGTCGCGACTCGAAGCGGCGCAAGTTGCCCGCATCGCAACCTCGCAGGAGCGAGGTTCGTACAACTCACATCAACTGGAGGTCACGATGTCCCTGGGAATGTATCAAATCACTATTCCACCGGCGATTCGGGCGCTCACGACCTTGCGGCATCTGCTCGCCAAGGCTGCTGCACATTGCGAGGCGCGCAAGATCGATCCCTCCGCCTTCATCGGCTTTCGGTTCTTTCCGGACATGCTGCCGTTCGCATCGCAGATTCGCATCGCCACCGACATGTCCCGGTTGTGCGTCTGGCGCCTGTCCGGTGCCGAGCCCCCGAAGTTCTCGGACGACGAAACGACGTTCGCGGAGCTCGACGGCCGGGTGGAGACGACGTTGGCCTTCCTGGCCGCGGCGCAGCCTTCGCAGATCGATGGCACCGAGGACAAACCGATCACCTTCAAGACGTTGCGCGGGGAGGTCACCCTCAAGGGGATCGACTACGTCCAGCGCTTCGTCTTGCCGAACGTCTTTTTCCACACCACGACGACCTACACGATGCTGCGACACAACGGCGTGGAGATCGGCAAGTTGGATTATCTGGGAGAGCTCTGAAACGCGCGCAGCCAGCCGTCGGGAGGGAGCACGATGGACATCGATGATCGATTGCGGAGCGAGGTTTTCCACCCTGGAGAGGCCGCGATCCAGGATCGCTTGGGCGTTCGGGAGCAGATCGAGGATCTGGGCAGGCGTGTGGTTCGAGACTACATGCCTGACCAGCACCGCACGTTCTTCGCGCAGCTGCCGTTCATCCTGATCGGAGCCCTGGATTCGACCCGACGGCCGTGGGCCACCGTTCTGGCCGGCCCTGCCGGCTTCGTTCAGTCGCCGGATCCGAAGACTCTGGTCATCGACGCGCGCCCGAACGCGACGGATCCGCTTGCTCGTGCACTGGTGCCCGGCGCATCGGTCGGGCTGCTTGGGATAGAGCCTCACACGCGTCGTCGCAATCGCATGAACGGCGTCATTCAGGAGGCGTCCGGGTCCGAACTGCAGATCGCAGTGTCCCAGAGCTTCGGCAACTGTCCGAAGTACATCCAGGCCCGAAAGCCCGAGTACGTGGAAGTCTCCCATGGCGAAGCGCAGATTCGACGGGGCGCAACGCTCGACGCCGAGCAGCAGGAGCGCATCCGCCAGGCCGACACGTTCTACATCGCGTCGGCCCATCCGAGCTCCGAGGCGACTTCCGCGCGCTACGAGGGAGTCGATGTGTCCCACCGCGGCGGGAAGCGCGGATTCATTCGGGTCGATGCCGACGGTTCGCGACTGACCATTCCAGACTTCATCGGAAACTTTCTCTTCAATACGCTCGGCAACCTGCAGTTGAATCCGAGGTGCGGGCTCGTGTTCATCGATTTTGCGTCCGGAGGGCTCCTCCATGTGGCCGCGCGCGGAGTCGTCATCTGGGACGGGCCTCGGGTCAGCGCATTCGAGGGGGCTCAGCGCCTGGTCCAGTTCGAGATCGAAGGCTGGCAATGGGTCGATGGCGTCTTGCCGTTGCGATGGGGCCCGGAGGAACTGTCCCCTTTCCTCGAGAAGACCGGCGATTGGACCGCGGACGACGCGCCGCGATCGAACGCGTCAGCGATCTGCGTCCCACCGTCTTCCACCACCGGTCGGCCATCGCGTGCTTGAATGCGAATGGACCGCGGGACGTTCACGGAGAACGGGTGGGGTGGGTGCTGCTGGGGTGACGTCGCACGCGCTGCTCATCCAGCGGAGATCGATCCGCTGTCTCGCGATCCTCGCGCTCGCGCAGAGTGCCGGCGGGTGCCTCCGCCTAGCGCTCAGGTGGGGCCCCTCGTTTTCGCGCACTCGTTCGCCCACCGCTCGGCGGACCTGATCCGCGAGCCACCCTCAGGCCTGCCTCATTCGGCTGGCACGACCACGAAGTCGGTCTGGCCGTTCCCGACTCTGGACGAGGCGCGATACTGGCTCTTGCTCCCCTCGACGGTGAACTTGCAGAAGCTCGACGTGGAAATTTGGGACCCGGATACGATGAGACTGTTGCCTGCACCTGGGTTCACGTTGACGTCGCTGCCAGTGACGCGGCTGCCGCTGATGGTGAAGACCTCGATGACGACGACGCGCGCCTTCGTTCCGACGTTGATGATCGAGCACCTCAGGATATCTTCGTTGCCCACGAGCTGCAGCGGGGTATAGAGTTCGGCGGCGGCGTGAGCAGATCCTACCGTTCCGAGCGTGAGCGTGACGGCGAGACAGGCGCAAGAGAGACGCGCGAACGATAGCATGGCAATCGCCCCTTTCGTCGAGGAAGATGTCCCATGCCTACTGCTCGGAACTGCGGGTCGCCATTCCGCTGAACAGAGGAATGGGACGGCGACCGCGCAATCCGGCGACCGACGGAACCGAACGTCCGATAGCTCTCGGGTCGGGTTAGGTTCCCTGGATTGTCGCGCCTACGGTCCCTCGGTGGCGTCCGACTAGCGGCGCCGGGCGCTCTCCGTCCACGCGACCGTGCGGCGGAGACCCTCGGCGAACGCCGTGCGGGCGACGAAGCCGAAACGCTGGCGCGCGCGGCTGGTGTCGAGGCGCCGGCGGGGTTGACCGTTCGGCTGCGTGGCGTCCCAGCGAATGTGCCCGGTGAAGCCCGTCTCCCGCGCGACGGCGGCGGCCAGCTCCCGGATCGAGATGTCGACGCCCGAGCCCAGGTTCACCGGCTCGGGATCGTCATAGCGCTCGGTTGCCAGAACGATGCCCTCGGCCGCGTCCTCGACGTACAGGAACTCGCGCGTGGCCGAGCCGTCACCCCAGCAGACGATCGACGAGTCTCCTGCGTCGCGAGCGTCGCAGCACTTGCGAATGAGTGCCGGAATCACGTGCGACGTCTCGGGATCGGCGTGATCGTGCGGCCCGTAGAGATTCACCGGGAGGAGGTAGGTTCCCGGCAAGCCGTATTCCTGCCGGTAGGCTTGCAGCTGCACGAGCAGCATTTTCTTGGCGAGCCCGTAGGGTGCGTTGGTTTCCTCCGGATAGCCGTCCCACAGATCGTCTTCGCGAAACGGCACGGGTGTGTGCTTCGGGTACGCGCACACCGTGCCCACGCACGTGAGCTTCCGGACCTTCGTCCGGCGAGCCTGCTCGATGACGTGGAGACCCATCAGGGCGTTCTCGTAGAAGAACGAGCCCGGATGGGCTCGGTTGGCGCCGATGCCACCGACGACGGCGGCGAGATGGATCACGATGGTAGGGCGCGTTTCGGCAAAGAGGCGGGCGACGGCGGACGCGTCGCGGAGATCATAGTCGGCGCGTCTGGGCACGATCACGTCGCGGCAGCCGTGCGCCTCGAGCTCGGCGACGACGTGGCGGCCGAGAAAGCCGGCGCCGCCGGTCACGCAAACGCGCTCGCCCGAGAGCGGGATCATGCGAGTGGGGCGCCCATGCGAACGTCGGCCTCGATGCGCTCGACGTCTGGCGGCGTGATCCCGAGGCGCTGCATGTTCGCGGCGCAGGTCGACAGCAGGCGGCCGGCGTCGGTGCTCTCACCGAAGACGGCGAGGTTCCGCGCCGTCACGTACCGTGTCTCGTTCGCGGGAACCTTCCACACCTCGCCGTGACCGGGCTCCTGGCCCGTCCACTCGTCGAGCTGCTTGGCGCGGGTCGGCTCGTGCGGGAAGCGCCGGAACGCGTCGCGCAACACGCGGACGCGCACGTACTGATGGATCCAGAACTGGTGGTAGTCGAGACGCCGAAGCAGCACCTCGCCGTCGGGCGTCGTCGTGCCGCCCTCGGCAGTCACGTGTCCGTCGTGCAGGAGCATCCGGCAGCGGCAGAAGATGAGTCCGGTGATCGCGGGATCGTGGAGCCGGAGCAGCCACTGGTGGAGTCGACCGACCGCGGCGACGTCGACGTCGATCAGCCACTTGTCGTCGATGCACCAGTAGACCCACTCGTCGTCCGGTAGGTCGCGCAGCAGGACCTCGACGGTAGCCACGATGGGGCTGGGCGACGGGACGTGCTCCACCGCCGGGTCGCGCCACGCCGCCGGCCAGTGTGCCTGTTGAAACGGAATGCGGAAGACGAACGGATGGTCGGGCCAGAGCGTGCGGTACGTGCGCACCATGTGCGCCGCCATCGGTGCGTAGCGGTCGCAGCTGAGGACGATTGCACGCATGCGGAGGGGCGCGGCGATACGCGGAGCGTCGTATCAGGGACGCGGATGGTTCGCGAGTACGATCATGTGGTGGTCGGCTCGGGACGCGACTCGGCCCCCGGCGCTGCGCGCACCGGGGGCCGAGCTTCGTGCACGATCACTGCGTGATCGTGACCGTCGCCGCGGACGCCTTGCAGTTGTTGCCCTCGTCGCTCTCGACCTCCACGTTCTGATCGTCCGCGCAGGCCAGCACGAAGTAGGTGTCGAGCGGCGTCGTCTTCGGCACGGACAGCTTCGCCGTACCGGAGTTGGAGGCGCCGGGCGCCAGCTCGCGAACGCCGCGACTGCCCCCGAGCAGCTGGTCACCGCCGCCCTTCACGCCGTCGCGCGAGAGGTAGTAGCGCGTCTTGGTCGACTTGGCGGCGACCGCGGCGAGGTTCGTCACCATCTCGGTGATCTTGATCTTGCTGCCGCGCGCGATCGTCGACGGCGGCGACGACACGACGCTCACGACCAGGTCCGGCCGTGCGACGGTCACCGTCGGGCCGGCGATGCAGTTGTCCGCCTCGTCGCCTTCTTCGACGGTGCCCTGGTCGTCGGCGCACGCGATCAGGGTGTAGGCAGCGATCGGCGCGTTCGCGGGGATCGTCACCTTGACGTTGGCCGTGTGGCTCACGCCGGCGGGAAGCGCGGGAACCGAGTGCGTCCCATTGAGGAGCGTGTCGCCCGGGCCCCTCACGGCGTCGAGCGAGAGGTAGTAGCGCGTCTTCGTCGACGTGGATGCGCCCGGTCCCGCGTTGTACGTCGTCTCGGACACGGAGAGCGACGACCCGGGCGTCACGATCGGCGCGCCTGGGCTCGTTCCCATTCCCACCGGCACGAGGTTCGCCGTCAGGGCGCGGACCTGGATGGTCGTGTTCGCGACGACCTCCCCGGCGTTCTCCGACCACGCGCGGGCGAAGAAGGTCTTCGCGCCGGGCGTGTCGGCCCGGAAGAAGTAGCTGACCTGTCGCGAGAACATGGGGAGCAGATTGCCGAGCGTGAGGAAGTCCGTGTTGTTGCTGAACGCCATGTAGCCGCCGTCGTGGCGCTTCGTCTCGATGCTGAGCAGCGTCAGGCCGGAGGGAATGATCGTCGGCGTGACCTGCACCCCCGAGGCCACGTAGTGCTGCGTGGCGACCGTCTCCTTCACCTCGAAGACGGAGCCCACGGTGACGCCGCCCACGGGCGGCGTCAGGACGTTCGTCATGGCCGGGGTGGTGTCGCCGCGGATGATCACCGTCGTCACGCCGTAGGGCAGCGGGAAGGTGGGATAGGTCCTCGGCACGACCTTCACGCGGTACGAGCCGGCCGGCGGGTTGTCGAACGAGATGAACTCGACGTTGTCGACGTCGGAGAGCGACGCGAACTCGCCGCACGCCCCGAACTCCTCCATGCAGTACGGCGTCTGGTCGAGCCACAGGTCGAGATCGTACGCCACGGCGCGGCTGGCGCCGGCGCTGGCCGCCGGCTCGTCCCACGTGAGCGCGATGACGAGACGCTTCGTGTTCGGGGGCACGACGACTTCCTGGTAGGCGAACCCGGGGCCCTTCAGGCCGCCGTACATCCACTGCGTCTGCCAACCCGCCGAGTTGGTGTGGTCCCAGTGCGCCTTGTACCCCGACACGCGGCCGAGGCCGTAGTCGTTGCTCTTCTGGGTGAGGTCGTCGTGGGCGATCGCGGTGCCCATCAGGTGCGAGCGTAGCAACGCCGGCCGCCCCTTGAGATCGCTGTAGTGCTCCATGAGCGTCGCCACGAGCCCGGTGACGTGCGGCGCGGCCATGCTCGTGCCGTGTTTGTCGGTGTAGAGGTTCGTGCTCCCCGCCTGGGCGGACGTGATCATGTTGCCGGGGGCGACGACGTTCGGCTTCATGCGGCCGTCGGCGGTCGGTCCGCGGCTGCTCGAGCTCGTGACGTCGCCGACGGCGAAGTACTGCCGGTCGAACACGTTGCCGACGGTGAGCGCGTTCTTGGCGACGGCGGGCCGGCCGAGGGAGCCGGGGGTCGGCCCTTCGTTGCCGGCGCTGACGACGTACGCCTGTCCGTAGGTCCAGACCTTGTCGTCGAGCTTGCGCGACAGGCTGTCGGTGCCGGGAAACGGCGCGTCCTCGAAGGGGACGCCGTTGCTCATGTTGATCACGTCGGGCGGCGCGCTCGTGCACTCGGAGAAGGACGACATGAAGTCCATCGCGGCCTCCGCCCACGACGACAGGCCCTGGCGGTTGGCCTTGGTGACCTTGGCCGCGCGGATCTGCTCGAGGTTCCCCACTCCGGGCGCGACGCCCTTGTAGCGGGCGTTCATCGTGCCCGTGCCCGCGATGGTGCCGATGACGTGCGTGCCGTGCCCGTTCGGATCGTTGAAGGCGTTGCCGGCCTCGTCGGTGAAGTTCTTGCCGCACGTGTACTTGCTGAGGTCGCCGTGCATGGGAGACGCGTTCGGCCCCATCGAGAAGCCGCTGTCGAGGATGCCGACGAGCGTCGACGCGCCGCTGTAGCGCGTCAGCCCGAGCGGGGTGCCGGGCCGGATCAGGTCCGCGTCGATCAGCGGCATGCTCTGGTCGTGGTGGTCGTCGATCTGCTCGACGAGCTCGAGGAAGAGGACGAAGTCGAGGGCGGCGATCGCGTCGATGGTCGAGCGGTCGGCGACCGCGCGATAGAGGCGCAGGCTGGCGTCGTACTCGCCGACGGTGGCTCCGGCGGCTTCGAGCTCGCGCCGGAACGTGCCGTCGTCGTCGCCGTCGAACAAATTGACGACGATCGGAATCGGCGTCGCGCGGTCGATGCCGGCCGACCTGGCGCCGGCACTCCGCAGCTTCGACAGCTCCCGGCTGCGCTTCTGCGCGCGCGTGCTGACGCCCACCCACTCGACCTCGGGGAGCGCCGCGATCCGCTCGAGCGCGCTCAGCGGGAGGCGGGCCTTGTGATGGTCGTCGTGCGGACCGAGCAACGTCACGTCCAGCTCGGCCAGGCGTCGCTCGACGGTCTCGTCGAGCGGCACGCGGAGCCGGAGGAAGCCGTAGACGAACTGCCGTCCCCGGCGGGCCGTGCTGGCCGCGCGAGATCGCAGCGTCGGGTCGAGGCCCGACGTGCGGGTGCGCGCGCCGGACGAGAAGGTGAGCCCGCGCGGCGTGCGCGAACGACGCCGCGACGAATTGGATTGGTAACCCTGATCGCTCACGCCCGGCACGAAGTCGACCTTCGGCTGCGCTGCCAGGCCGGACGACGTCGGGACGACGATGCCCTCCTGCGCGGGCGCGATGGGCGCGGCGGGCATCTCCGGGTCGAGCTCGTCGACGACACGAGCGCCGGCGGAGGCGGGGTCGGGCGGAACCGACTCGACCACGGCTCCGTCGGAACCCGTGGCCGCCCGGCGCACGACGTCGTCTGCGATCGCGGAGAGGGCGTCGCGGTCGTACCGCGGTACGACGTCGTCGGGCTCGGTCGCGAGCGCGGGAAGCGCGAGCCCCAGCACGACCAGCGTCGTCGCGAAGCCTCGCGCCAGCCCGGTGCGAGGCGCCCGCTGGGATGATGGCCCGCGATGGCACGGGTAGGACAGGGATGTCGGGTCGGTCGTCATGGTCGTCTCCTCTGCTGGGTACGAGCCGCGCCGATGGCGGTCGACTCGCGTGGGGTCTGCGCAGAGGGTGCTACGTCGCGAGTAGCGGCCTGCTACCCGTCGCGACCGCTGACGATACGAAATCGTATCCGAAGCGACGGTCGCGGAAGATCGTTGACCGTCGAGGATCCAGCATGTTAGCGCTCGCCGACCCGATTCTAGCCATCCAGGGACTTTCTCGACGCTGGATGGGGAGGCTTCCGTGTCGTACGTCGGCCAGCTCCGCGCGCTGCTCGTGTTGATCGGCTGTTGGTTGATGACCGCCGGAGCCATGCCCGCCGTCGCAGCGAAGAACGACGCGTGCCGAAGCGGTTGCAAAACCGCACAACAGGCGTGCCGCGACGCCTACGAGGGCGCTTTCCAGACCAGCAAGTCGGCCTGTACGGGGCGTGGCAGAGCGAAGCGCCAGTGCGTGAAGACGGCGCGCGGCGCCCTGCGGGCGGGCGTGAAGGCGTGCCGCGGGTTCGCGGCCACCTGTCGTGAGTGCTGCAAGGCAGGCGGAACCGACTGCAACGTTCGATGTGGCGACGGCGTCGTCTCGGGCGGCGAAGCCTGTGACCCGCCGGGAAGCGGCGGCTGCGCCGCGGACGGAGTGTGCGACCAGAGCTGCCGGTGTCCGTCGCCGATCGTCACGACCACGTCCCTCGCCACGGTGACGACGTCGTCGGCTCCCTCCACGACCACGACCAGCAGCACCAGCACCACCACCCTGCCGCCGTGCAGCAACGGGGCGAAGGACGGCAACGAGACCGCCGTCGATTGCGGCGGCGGCACGTGCGCTCCCTGCGCGGATGGCCTCGCGTGCACGGCTGGCGGCGATTGCCAGAGCAAATTCTGCTCGAGCGACGTCTGCACCGATCCGTGTCCGACGGAGCCGGCCGGTACGCCGTGCGCGGACGACGGCAACTCGTGCACCGTCGACACGTGCGACGGGAGCACCTGCCAGCACACGCCGCTCGAGGGCGTCGTCTGCCGGCCCGCCGTCGGGCCGTGCGATGCGGCGGAGATGTGTGACGGCTCCGGTGACCCGTGTCCCGCCGATCAGATGATGCTGATCGGTGAGGTGTGTCGTCCGCTCCAGGGGAGCTGCGACGAGGAAGAGATGTGCGACGGGGTGAGCCCCGAGTGTCCGCAGGACAAGCTCCTCCGGGCGGGAGACTTCTGTCGGGCACCGAAGGGCGTCTGCGATCTCCCCGAGGCGTGTACCGGAACGGACGCCGCGTGTCCGCCCGACTCCTTCCTCGGACCCGAGACGGTGTGTCGGAGCGTCGACGGCGTGTGCGACGTGGCCGAGACGTGCAGCGGCTCCAGCAAGGACTGTCCCGAGGACGGGTTCCAGCAGGGGAACGTGTGCCGGCCGTCGGCTGGCGATTGCGACGTGGCGGAGACGTGCTCCGGAGACCCCGGCTGTCCGCCGGACTTCTTCCAACCGTCGACCACGGTGTGCCGCGCGGCGGCCGGCGTCTGCGACGCGGTGGAGCACTGCACGGGGACGTCCGCCGTTTGTCCGGAGAACGTTCGCCTCGGTCCTGAAACGACCTGTCGACCGAGCGCCGGCCCGTGCGACGTGGCGGAGACATGCTCCGGTGGCAGCAACGACTGCCGGATCGATCGCATGGCGCCGGAAAACACCATCTGTCGTCCGGAAGTCGGCGTCTGCGACCGTGTGGATCGGTGCGACGGAGAGTCCCCCGCGTGTCCCGCCGACGAGGTCACCAAAGCGGGAGTGGTCTGCCGGGCGGCCAACGGCGTGTGCGACGTCGCCGAGGCGTGCGACGGCGTCAGCAACGTCTGCCCGGTCGATCAGTTCGAGCCGTCGACGAAGGAATGCCGCGCGGGGACCGGCGTCTGCGACCCTGCCGAGACCTGCAGCGGAGCCGCGGCGGCGTGTCCGCCCAACGTCTTCGCGTCCGGCGCGACCAAGTGTTACGCGCAAGACCCGGCGAACCCCTGCGACGACGACATCTTCTGCCACGACGGCGGGTGCCCGCTTCCCACCGTCGACCCGAATCGCGTCTGCCGAAACGTTCCGGCCGGGCGGGGCGGATACTGTGACAGCGCGGAATTCTGCGTGCCGGGCCCGAATGGTGTCGGTGTCTGCCCGCCTGATGCGGTCAAGCCCGCGGGGACCGTCTGCCTGAAGACGCCGGACGACTACTGCCGCGAGGACGTGAAGTGCTCTGGCTCGTCCAAGGCGTGTGCTCCGTCGACGGCGGCGCGGGAACCGGCGGGGACCGCCTGCATCGACAAGCCGACGCAGAAAGACGGCGTGTGCAGGGACGGATCCTGCGCGGTGTTCGGAGCCAGGTGTACCTTCGGTGCGGTTCCCGATCAGTGCGGTCTCGGCCAGAGGTGCATCAATTGCGGCGCCGAGGGCGCGCCACCCGAAGGCTACTGCGCCGATGCGGAGCGGCCATGCTGCGTCGCCGGTACGCCGTTCGACGACGTCTTCTTCTGGTGCGGCGAGACCACGCTCGGGAACGGAAACAGGGTCCCGCAGCTGTGCTGCGACTTCAAGTGCTCGCAGCGCGACGACGACCAACATTGCGGCACGTGCGACAACAACTGCCTCGGTGACACCGTCGGTCCGCCGGGCAACGCGTGCTTCTTCCAACCCTATGGCGGGAGGTGCAACTCGGACACCGGCCAGGCGGTGTGCACGGGAACCTCGGTCCACTACCCGAATCAGATATGCCATGCCGACGGCAGCATCTGGACCTGGTACGAGTGCGACGACGACGCCGACTGCCCGAGCGATGCGATCTGCGGCAGCGCTGCCCACGACGACGCGTGCGGCACCAACCGCGCGACCTACGGACAGTGCGTCCTCCCGTACACGAACCCGCCCTGTTTCCCCCCCGTGCCATGCCAGTCGGACGTTCAGTGTCCGGGGTACCCCGACTGGTCTTGCCAGGAAGTGGAAGCGACGGATCCGGACAGCTTGATCACGTCCAGTCAGTCCTTCTGCAAAGCGGGCCGACGCTGCGTGACCGACACGGACTGCCTCGACTCGACCTTCATATCGAACTTCTGCCTGAAGAGTGCCCCGGGGCTTCCTGGCCTCACGACCGGCATCTGCAGCTTGCGGAACGAGGAGGAGGGCACGTTCGTGAGCCTCGAGGTGCCCGGAGTGTCCTCCGGCGCCTGCGTCGACGACGAGGATTGCCCCGCAGGCAGAACCTGTCTTCCCAGCTGCGGGATCACACCGGGCGCTGCCTACGCCAATCTCTGCAACGAGACGACCATCTGTTCGCCTTGAGAGCGAAGACCTCACTTCAACGCATGCCTCGTTCCCAGCCGCGTTCGTGAACGAGGCGGTGGACACGGCCGCGAATCTCGTCCCGGATCGCTCGAACCGCTTCGACGGCCTTGCCTTTCGGATCGTCGAGCGGCCAGTCGGCTCGCTCGAGGCCGGGCACGACGGGACACGACTCCCCGCAGCCCATCGTGACGAGCAGGGAGGCTCGGGACGCCAGCTCGTCGGTGAGCTTCTGCGGCCTGGCGTGAGAGAGGTCGATGCCGACCTCGCGCATTGCCGCGAGAACCTCCGCGTGGACATGCGCTGCGGGTTCGGTCCCCGCAGAGACCGCATCCGCAGAAGTCGGGTCGGCGAACGCGTTGAAGAACGCCGCCGCCATCTGCGACCGTCCGGCGTTGTGCACGCAGGCGAAGACGACGCGCTTCATCGCAGCGCCGGAACGAGCCAGCGAAAGAGGGCCGTCGCGGCGCTGGCGCCAAGGAGCTGCGCGACGATGAAGCCGGGCACGTCCACCGGACGAATGCCCGCGAACGTGTCCGTGAGACATCGCGCCATCGTCACGACCGGGTTCGCGAACGACGTCGACGCAGTGAACCAGTAGGCCGCCGTGATGTAGGCGCCGACCGCGACGGCGACGACGGTCGGAGAACGGAGTCGGGAGCAACCCCAGATCACCGACAGCAGCCCGAACGTCGCCACGAGCTCGCTCAGGAGCTGCGTCGAACCGTGCCGCGCGTGCCGCGAGAACGAGAACGGGGGAAGGTCGAACATCAGGTTCGCGATCGCGACGCCGGCGACGGCGCCGGCGAGCTGTGCACCGACGTAGGGCAGGACCTCGGACCACGGTAGTCCGCGCTCTGCGGCCGCGGAGAGCGTCACCGCCGGGTTGAAGTGTGCCCCCGACAGCGAACCGAACGTGAGGATGAGCGCGACGAGAACGGCTCCCGTCGCGAGCGTGTTGGCGAGGAGGGCAAGGCCGATGCTTCCGCCCGCCAGGCGCTCGCCCATGATCCCGGAGCCCACTACGGTCGCAAGCAGGAAGCCCGTCCCGACCGCCTCGGCCGAAAGCCTGCGCGCGAGGGACGGGACGGGCGCGTCGCTCATGCTCGTTTCGCTACCCGAGCCCGAGGAGCCCGCGTCGTGAGCGCGGCACGGACCGCCTCCAGCCGTTCGGGCACGATGCGGTAGAAGACCCAGGCCCCACGCTTCTCGCGCTCCAGCAGGCCGGCATCGTGGAGCAGCTTGAGGTGATGGCTCACCGTGGACTGCGAAAGTCCCATAGGCTCGATCACATGGCAGACGCATGCCTCGCCGTCGGGTTGCGACGCGATGAAGCTCAGCACCCGAAGACGCCCGGGGTCTCCGAGCGCCTTGAACAGCGATGCGAGCTCCTCCGCATCGCTCTTCGACAGGGCCCCCTGAAGAACGGGCGGGCAGCAGGCGGTCACTTTCGGCATAGCGACATATTGACATGCGTCGATGTCCCGCGCAATTATATCGAAACTCGTCGATATCCGACGCAAAGGAGACTCCCATGGCGAACACGTTCCACGTCGCGGTCTACGTCCGCAGCATTCCAGAGGCGGTCGAGAAGTACCGGAAGCTCCTCGGCATCGAGCCTGCCAAGGTTCGGCACGACTATGCGAAGTTCGAAATGCAGGACCCGCCCGTCGTCTTCTCGATGAGCCTCGGCGGTGAGCCCGGGACGCTGAGCCACCTCGGCGTCCGCTACCCGGGCACGGGCGACGTCGCCTCCGAGATGCTCCGCGTGAAGCGGACCGACACTCCACTCTTGCAGCAGGAGGGGACGACGTGCTGCTACGCGAAGGCCGACAAGTTCTGGGTTCGGGACGAGGACGGCATCCCGTGGGAGATGTACACGCTCCTCGAGGACGTGGACGCCGACACGGCGGCGGACACGCAGCTTCGCGACTTCCTCGGTCAGGAGCGGAAGGCCGCACAGGCGCCGAATCCCGCGACCTCCTCCGACGTCGCGGCACCCGAGTCGGCGTGCGGCGTGAGCTGCTGCGTTCCCCGCGAAGAGCAGAACGCGTGACCCTTCACCGTCGGGATGCGGCCGAGCTCGGCCGGTAGGAAGGAAGCATCATGCTCATACCGATCGACGGTCCGGCCGCGTGGACGGGTGCCGACCTCGCGTCCCGAACGGACTGGATCCACCTCCTCACGCCGGCGGAGATCGGAGACATCGAGCGCGTCGTTGCCCGGATACGCGCGCTCGGGACGCCGCGCGAGAACCTCACGCATGAGGACGTCGCCTTCGATGCGCTCGCGCCGGCGATCTCGGCTTGGCGAGAGACGCTCGCTCACGGACGCGGCTTTCTGCTCGTGCGCGGCCTCCCGGTCGAGCGCATGGCGTTCGACGATGCCGTCGCGGCCTACTGGGCGCTCGGACTGCATCTCGGCAGCCCCGTGCCGCAGAACTTCAGCGGCGAGGTCCTCACCCACGTCCGAGACACGGGCGCGGACCCGGCGGCACCGAGCACGCGCCTCTACAAGACCCGCGCAGAGCAGGACTTTCACACCGACGGCGCCGACGTCATCGGCCTGCTCTGCCTGCGCGGGGCCAAACGAGGTGGAGAGAGCCGTATCGTGAGCTCCGTCAGCGTCGTGAACGCCATCGGGAAAACGCATCCCGAGCTCGTTCCAGTGCTGTTCCGGGATTTCTACTGGCACTACTTCGAGCCCGAGATGCCGTCGCCCGTCCACTTCTCTCGTCCGATCTGCCGCGAGCAGGGTGGCCGACTGAACACGTTCTTCATCCCCTGGTACATCCGTCGGGCGCAGGAGCTCGCCGACGTGCCCCGGATGACGGAGGAGCAGACGGCGGCCCTCGAAGCGCTCGAGGCGACCGCAAACGATCCGGCGCTCTACCTCGACATGGAATTTCGTCCAGGCGACATCCAGCTCCTCAAGAACTCGGTCATCCTTCACAAGCGCACCGAGTATCAGGATTGGGACGACGCGGATCGGAAGCGTCACTTGGTTCGGCTCTGGCTTGCCGCGCCGGACTTCGACGACGGCGACGAACAGCTCCGCCGCGGCATCGCGCTCGCGTAGTGCCGTCATGCCGGGACTGTTGCTGGTGAGCGTCGCGCCGCTCTTCGCCGCGTTCCTTCTCGGCGCCATCGACGGCGTCTACTTCCACCTCCGCCGCTACCGGCTCTTCGCCTTTCCCGAGTCGCGTCGGGAGCATGTGCTCCACACCATCCGCGCGTGTCTCGTGCTCCCGCCGCTGGCGCTGCTCTATCTGGCCGACGCCTCGGGGCCGTGCCTGTGGGCCGCCGCGGCCGCGATCGCCGTCGACCAGCTCATGTTGGCCCTCGACCTGCGCGAGGAGGCGACGAGCCGCCGTCGGTTCGGTGGACTCGAGCCGGCCGAATATCAGATCCACGTAGCCGCGAACGGCTTCCACGGCGTCGCCCTTGCGCTTGCGCTCGCGAGCCGCCCGGCGAGCGCGTGGAGTCTCGACACCTGTTCGCTCGGAGCATCCAGCCTACCCGTCGCCCTCCAAGCGGCGCTGGGGGTTCTGTGGCTGGCCTGCGCCGTGGCGGCCGTTCAACACGTCGCCCTCCTGTTCGGAGAGCAGGAGGACGCGTCCGCCGCCGTGTCGTGAGACGAGCTACGGAATCTTGCAGACGTCTCCGTCGAGCAACACGTCGAACTGGCCGAACCCGCCCTCCTCGATGCCTACCTCCGCGCCGAAGCGGCTGCGCAGCTCGACGGCCAGCTCCTCCGCGCGCTCGCGGTAGCCACAGGGCCTGCAGTACAAGATCTGGAACTGCATGGTCCGGCAGCATCGCGTGGACGGGCCACGCAACGCAACCGTCGAAGCTCAGGCCGGCGCGGAGCGCACGCGGACGAAGGTGACGTCGCACCGGCGATGGGCGAACCGCCAGCCGTCGGCGGTTCGCACGAAGCGGTCGTGGTACTCGCCGACGAACTTCGGATGGTCCACCGGTGCGGGTCGCTCCGCGGTGCCGCTTCGGGAGTCGTGACGGTAGTTGACGAGGTAGGAGAGCGCCGTGGCTTCGTCGGGGCCGAGCACGTCCACCGCGACGTTCGTGATCACGTGGCGCGACGTCCGTCGCTCGACGCCCTGACGCGCCGAGAATCCCGCACGGATCGCATCACGGCCGTCCATGCGCACGCCGTCCGCTTCCCAGATGCCGTCGGGGGAGAACAGGTCGGCGATCCTGGCGGCTTCACCGAAATCCACGAAGCGCGTGTAGTCGGTCATGAGGCGCTCGCAGGCGCGCTCGACGAGAAGACGGGCGACGGCGTCCATCGACATGCGACAGGCGTAGCGGAAGTGCGCGTGCCGCCGCAACGCATCAATCCAGAGGCAAGCCGTGGCCGTCAATCGAGAATTGACGGTTCGATGCGATAGGCGGTAGCGTCCGCTCGCTCGCGCCGGTGACACCGGCACATGGGGGGACCATGGGCAGAGTGACGAGACTCGTCGGGGCCGTTTGTGCGGTGATCGGGGTCGTCGGCAGCGCGAACGCGGCGTTCACCACGTTCGAAAGTGGTCACGTGCGGCCGCTGGCGATGAGTCCCGACGGGACGCGGCTCTTCGCGGTCAACACGCCGGACGACGTGCTCGAGGTGTTCACGGTGTCGGCGCTGGACGGATCGCTCGCGCACGAAGCGTCGGTGCCGGTCGGCCTCGAGCCCGTCGCGGTCGCGGCGCGAACGAACACCGAGGTGTGGGTGGTGAACCACCTCTCCGACAGCGTCAGCATCGTCGACCTCGGCTCGACGCCGGCACGGGTCTCGCGCACGCTCCTGGTGGGCGACGAGCCGCGCGACGTCGTCTTCGCCGGCGCGGGCGGCACGCGGGCCTTCGTCACGGCCGCGCATCGTGGACAGAACCGCCCCGGCAATCCGCAGCTCACGACGCCCGGCGTCGGCCGCGCCGACGTGTGGGTGTTCGACGCCACGAACCTCGGTCCGGCGTCGCTCGGCGGTACGCCGCTCTCGATCCTCACGCTCTTCACCGACACGCCGCGTGCGCTCGCGGTGAGCCCGAGCGGTGGCACCGTGTATGCCGCGGGCTTCCACACCGGCAATCGCACGACGGCGATCTCGGAGGGCGCCGTGTGCGACGGCGGCGCGTCGGCGGGGGGATGCAACGTCGGCGGGACGTTCATGCCGGGTGGGTTGCCGGCGCCGAACACGAACTTCCAGCTGGTGGCCGCCCCGGAGACGGGCCTCATCGTGCGCTTCGACGCGCTCGCCGGCATGTGGACCGACGAGCTCGGGCGGAACTGGAATCCCGCAGTCCGTTTCAACCTCCCGGACCGCGACGTCTTCGCCATCGATGCCAACAACCTCGCCGCGGCGCCGACGTCGTTCCAGAGCGTCGGGACGGTGCTGTTCAACATGGCGACCAATCCGGTGTCGGGGAAGGTCTACGTCAGCAACACCGAGGCGGTGAACGAGGTCCGCTTCGAAGGCCCCGGCGTCTTCACCGATTCGACGGTGCGGGGACACCTGCACGAAGCGCGCATCACCGTCCTCGACGGCGCGAGCGTGCTGCCGCGCCATCTGAACAAGCACATCGACTACGGCGTCGTGCCGAGCCCGGTGGGCGTGCAGGACGACAGCCTCGCCACACCGCTCGGCATGGTCGTCACGGCCGACGGCGGTACGCTCTACGTCGCCGCGTTCGGCTCGTCGGTGGTGGGCGTCTTCGACACCGCGGCGCTCGAGAGCGACACGTTCGTCCCCGCTGCTGCCGATCACATCGCGGTGACGGGCGGCGGACCGACGGGGCTCGTCCTCAACGAGAGCGCGAACCGCCTGTACGTGTTCACGCGTTTCGACAACGCCATCTCCGTCGTCGACACGGTCGGTGAGACGGAGATCGACCACCTCCCGCTGCACAATCCCGAGCCGTCGTCGGTGATCTCGGGCCGGCCGGTGCTCTACGACGCCCGGCTGTCGTCGAGCAACGGCGAGGCGTCCTGCGCCAGCTGCCACGTCTTCGCCGACTTCGACAGCCTCGCGTGGGATCTCGGCAACCCCGACGACACGCTGCTCAACAATCCGAATCCGTTTCGCGTCGGTGGGGCGTCGACGTTCCATCCGATGAAGGGGCCGATGACCACGCAGAGCCTCCGCGGTCTCGCGAATGCCGGACCGATGCACTGGCGCGGCGACCGCACCGGCGGAAACGATCCGGGCGGCAACGCGCTCGACGAGAACGCGGCGTTCAACAAGTTCATCGTCGCCTTCGAGGGCCTCCTCGGGCGCGGCGCACCGATCAGCGTCGCCGACATGCAGCGCTTCACCGACTTCATTCTCCAGGTGACGTATCCGCCGAACCCGATCCGCAACCTCGACGACTCGCTCACCGCGACGGAGCTGGCGGGCAGCAACGTCTTCTTCGGGCCCCTGACCGACGGCGTGCTCGACTGCAACGGTTGTCACCGCATCGATCCGACGGCGGGCTTCTTCGGCACCGACGGCTTCTCGACCATCGAAGGCGAGCCGCAGGAGTTCAAGGTCGCGCACTTCCGGAACCTGTACCAGAAGGTCGGAATGTTCGGCATGCCCGCGGTGCCGTTCTTCGAGGTCGGTGACAACGGCCACAAGGGCGATCAGGTGCGCGGGTTCGGGTTCCTGCACGACGGGAGCGTCGACACGCTGCTGCGGTTCCACAACGCGACCGCCTTCACGCTGACGCCGACGGAGGCCGCGCAGCTCGAAGCCTTCATGCTGGTCGCCGACACCAACTTGCTGCCGATCGTGGGGCAGCAGGCGACGCTCACCGCCACGAACGCAGTCAAC
Source organism: uncultured Binatia bacterium (SeqCode) (assembly GCA_964432595.1). Lineage (GTDB taxonomy): Bacteria > Desulfobacterota > Binatia > DP-6 > DP-6 > DASYLJ01. The sequence continues at coordinate 283,521 of CAYSOF010000001.1, forward strand.
GCGGGTCCGCGCATCGACCTGCTGATCGCGCAGGCGGCGGCGGGAGCGTGCGAGCTCACGGTGAAGGGCGTGCTCGCCGGCGAGGCTCGTGGTTGGCGGCGCATTCCGGCCGGTACGTTCCAGAGCGATCGTGGCAGCGAGCCGCCGCTCACCGACGCCCAGCTGCGCGCCCATGCGGCGACCGTCGGCCAGGAGCGGACCTACCACTGCGTGCCGCCGGGCTCGGGGAGTCGGATCGGCGTGGATCGTGACGAGGACGGGTTCTTCGACCGTGACGAGATCGACGCCGGCAGCGATCCGGCCGATCCGGGCAGCACGCCGCCCGGCGGCACCACGACCACCACGTCGACGCCGCCGACGACCACGACCAGCACCACGATCCCCACCTTCCAGACCTTCGTTCCCATGCCGACGACGAAGCTCGTCCTGAAGGATCGCAGCGCTGCGCCAGCCGATCCGAACAAGCGCAAGGTGACGTTCAAGTCCGACACCAAGACGGCATCGTCGCAGCACATCGCGCCGCCCTTCCAAGGCGATCCGAGCGATCCTCGCCTCGTGGGCGCGACGGTCGTCGTCTACAACTCCGTCGCGCTCGGCGGAGAGCTGGTCGTCGTCGGGCTGTCGCCTTCGGGCTGGACCGCGACCGGGCCGAACTCCTACACGTACAAGGGGCCACCGGGAGCCGCGATCACGCGGGCCATCTTCAAGCCGAACCTGATCACCTTCAAGGGCGGGAAGGCGTCGTGGGCCTACACGCTGAACGAGTTCGCGCAGGGACGCGTGGCCGCGGCGTTCATCGTGGGCAACACGTTCTACTGCTCGGACGCGCCCGGCAAGCCCGGCAGCGACAAGGTCGACAAGTTCACGGCGCAGTCGAAGACGCCGGCGCCGCCGTTCTGCGTCTCTCCATGACGATCCTTCGATCCGCCGCGCCGCGGGTCAGCGAGGGGCGGCCGCGACGACGAACGCGTTCACGAACGTGGCGATGTCGATCGACCCCCAGCCGCTCGCGACGTCGAATCCCGGTACGGCGTCGTAGCCGTCGCTTCGGAGGAACGTCGTGACGAAACGCAGCTCGTCTTCCCCGGTTCGGATCGTCGTCGGCGGCGCGCTGCTCGTGCTCGGCGTCGCCGTGTTCGCGGTACGTCTTCTCCACGAGGGACCCTATCCGATGCCGCGCGGCGCGAACCTGTTCGGCGGGCTCGGTGCGCTGCTGGTCGGCGGCGTGCTGGCGTGGCCCGCCACACCACGCGCGTTCGGCTGGCTCGCGCTCGCGGCGACCCCGGTCGTCCTCTTCTTCGGGCTCTACGCGACCATGGCGGAGCTCGAGGAGGTGGTGTCGCTCCATGCCACCGACAGCGACGGGAAGCCGGCGGATCTACGCCTCTGGATCGTCGACCGCGAAGATGGCGAATGGGTGGGGATGCCGCGTTGGAGGGCGGTCGAGCACTCCCTGGACGGCGCGCGCGTCCAGCTGCTCCGAAACGGCAAGCTCCGGTGCGTGGTCCCGGTGCTCTACGAGGACCGCGCAACCGTCAAGGCGATCCACGCGCTCAAGGTCGAGAAGTACGCGGTAGCCCGCGGCGCCGCCGCGATTGGTATCTACCCGCGCGAGGCCGGGGTGAACGCCGTCTCCCTCCGCCTCGATCCATGCCCGGAACCGCGGTGAATCGTTGGCGCGATCGTGGGCCGTTCCGATCGCGTCGGAGACGGCGCCCACGACCGACGCGCAGCTCAGCCCATGCGATGGAGCGCGCAGAGCTTGTTGCCGGACGGATCGCGAAGGTAGGCGAGATACATCTTGCCGAGCCCGCCTTCGCGCACGCCTGGCGGGTCTTCGCAGGTCGTGCCGCCGTTCGCCACGCCGGCCGCGTGCCACGCGTCGACCGTTGCCGGATCCGGGACGACGAAGCCGACGGTGCCGCCGTTCGCGGCGGACGCAGGCGCGCCGTCGATGGGGATGCTGACGGCGAAGGCGGCGCCCGCCGGTGACAGATAGAAGATGCGCCGGTTGTCGTCGATGAACCCCGGCCCGATGCCGAGCGTGCCGAGCACGGCGTCGTAGAACTTCTTGGAAGCGTCGAGATCGTTGGTGCCGACCATTACGTGACTGAACATTGAGTCTGTCCTCCGCGATCGGGTCTGTTGGATTCGGACGGCCGATTCAAGGCGTGCGCGACCTACAGCGGCCGCAGCTCGATCGGCAGCCCGTCGAGCGGCTTCGAGATCGGCGCCTGCTGCACCGGCATCCGATAGCCGTCGGGCACGCTCCACCGCCAGCGGCGAAGCATCTGATGCATGATCGCCTTCACCTGCACCTCGGCGAAGCGGAGCCCGATGCAGTGGTGCGGCCCGCCGCCGAACGGCACCCACGAGTGCGTGTGACGCTCGTCCTCTGCACGCGCGGGCGCGAAGCGCTCGGGATCCCAGCGAAAGGGATCGGGCCACCACTCGTCCATGTGATGGGTGTGGATCGGCGACACGACGACCATCGCGCCCTTCGGAATCTCGTAGCCGCCCCACTCGAAGCTCTCGGTCGCCGTGCGCGGGATGACCGGCAGCGGCGGATAGCGACGGATCGTCTCCTTCATCACCCAGCCGAGCGCTTCGAGCTTCCCGAGGTCCTCGAAGCCGAGCTCGTCCGTGCCGAGCGCGACGCTCTCCTGGCGCACGCGCTCCTGCCACTCGGGATGGCGCGCGAGCTCGTACGTCATCGACGTGAGCGTGCTGGTCGTGGTGTCGTGCGCCGCCATCATCAGGAAGATCATGTGGTCGACGATGTCGGCATCGGTGAAGCGGGCGCCGTCCTCGCTCACGGCGTGGCAGAGCCGGCTGAACATGTCGCCGCCGTCGCCGGCGCGTCGCTCGGCGATCCGGCGTGAGAAGTAGTCGACCATGAAGTCGCGGCCGACGAGGCCGCGATAGAACTCGAGACCGGGAATGCGCAGGCGGATGCGTGACATCGACGCGGCCACGAGGTCTTCGAAGACGTGGTTCATCTTCGTCGTCTCCGGCCCGAGCTCGACGCCCACGAAGATCGACGCCGCGATGTCGAGCGTCAGCACCTTGAACGCCTTGAAGGCGTGGAACGGCCCGGTCCGTGTGCGCCACGCGGCTTGGCCGCTCTCGATCATGGGGACCATTCGCTCGAGGTACTGGCGGAGCGCCGGACGCGTGAACGCCTCGTGCATGATCTTGCGGTGCTGCTTGTGCTCCTCGCCGTCGCGCAGCAGCAGGCCGTTCGGAAAGATCCGGCCCATGATCATCATCCACGGCTGCCGCGCGGAGAAGATGCGGTCGCGATCGAGGAGCACGTGGCGGTTGGCATCGGGGCCGAAGAGGTTCACCATCTTGAACGGCCCGACGGTGATCGCCACCACCGGGCCGCGCTCCGCGTGCATCCGCTGCAGGCGCGAGAGCATGTCGATGCGCTCCTGCTGCGCGCCCAGCAACGCGCGCAGACTCATCAGCCAGCTCGCGCGGGGGATGTCCGTGCGCGTTCGCGGCGGGGTCAGTGCGGGCGCGGTATCGGCGTCGGCCATGGGCGGACACTATGCCGGGTCGGGGCAAAGCTCCACCCGCCGCTTCGCTCACCGGGGTATACACGCCGCCAGCGCTGCTCCGCGACGATGTCGATGCGATCGCCGTCGGGTTTCGGTATGGATCCGGTGACGGAGGGAGCGACGATGATCTTTTCGACGCACGAGCACTTCGACAACGCAGCAGTCGCGAACGAGCACATCGAGGTGCGGCCGCTCGCTGCCGCGATGGGGGCGGAGATCGCGGGCGTCGATTGCGCGGACGTCGGCGACGCCGCGTTCGCCGAGATCGAAGCCGCGCTGTTCCGCCACAAGATGATCTACTTTCGCGGGCAGGAGCGGATGACGCACGCCGACCAGTCCGCCTTCAGCCGCCGCTTCGGCCCCTTCGCCGAGGACGCCTACACCAAGGGCGTCCCCGGCTTTCCGGAGGTGCAGCCGCTGATCAAGGAAGCGGACGAGCGCACCGGCTTCCTGTTCGGGGCGGGCTGGCACACCGATTCCGCCTTCCTGCCCGAACCGCCCGCGATCAGCCTGCTGCGGTCGATCGAGATCCCGCCCTTCGGCGGCGACACGATCTGGGCGAACAGCGCGCTCGCGTATCGGGCATTGAGTCCGACGATGCAGCGGCTGCTGACGGGCCTCAGGGTGCACATGTCGATGGCGAATGTGCTCGAGTCGGCGCGTGCGTATGCGACGCCCTCCGACACTCCCGTCGGACGGCTCGCGCAGACCAAGGGGGCGGCCGCGCTTCCCGACGATCTCGCGCGCAAGGTGCGCGGCAGCGTCCACCCGCTCGTGCGGACACACCCGCGCACCGGCGAGCTCGCGCTCTACTGCGACGAGACGTACGCCGCCGGCATCGAGGGACTGCACCCGAACGAGGCAGCGCCGATCCTCGCGTTCCTGGTCGAGCACCTCACCCAGCCGGCGTTCACCTGCCGCCTGCGCTGGGAAGTCGGCATGTTCGTCATGTGGGACAACCGGCTCTGCGTCCACCAGGCGTTCAACGACTACGACGGCTTCCGGCGCGAGCTGTATCGCTCGACGGTCGCCGGCGAACGTCCGGTGTGAGCGTCACGACCTACGGCGCGTCGACGATCGGGCACACGAGCGGCGCGGGCGAGGACTTCTGACCCTCGAACCGATCGACGAGGTCGATGCGCGGGCCGGCGTCGGCACACCACGCGACGTCGCCGAGACCGAGCCGTACCGCGACGCGGTCCTGCTGCGACTCGTCGAGCGTGTACGTCCATCCCGCGCCTTTGCCCTTCACCGTGATCGCATCGGCCTTGAGGACCACCGTCGCGATCGGCGCAGCGGAGGAGGAGTCGCGGTACTGGTAGCCCTTGGGCTTCAAGGGTGTCCCGATCAAGCGCCAGCCCGCGGCGGGCAGCTCGACGCGCACGCGTTCCTTCGACCCGGCCGAGTTCGCGACGATCAGCGTCCCGCCATGCACGGTGGGATCGCCGATCGAGCCGCTCGCGGGGACGACGACGCGGTTGCCGGGCGCGCTGCGCTTGGTGCGCACGGTGAACGTCACCGATCGGCGCTTGGGATCGATCGGCGCGACGTTGTCGTCCTTCAGCGTGAGGCGGGTCGTCTCCGTGAAGGTCGTGGAGTCGTCCGACACCGACGCGATCCACTCCGCGATGTCGTCGACGAGCGCCTCCATGGCGGCGGGTTGGCTGTGCGTGAGGCGCCAGTTCGGGCCGCAGGTGAACGTGAGATGCGCGAATCCGTCCTGGACGCGGAGCTCGAGCCCGAGGTCCGCGGCGTGCGCGCCGTCGATCGTGTAGGCGTCGCCGCGGCACGCGGGCACGCCGCTCGCCATGCAGGCATCGAGCGGCGACGCGTCCGCGCTTCCGTACGCCACGTACCGACGTGGCGCGAGATCGTCGAACGCGGATAGCCCGAACCAGTACGGCTCGGCGTTGGCGGCGTTCTGCGCGGGCTGGCCCGAGAGGACGATGTATCCCTGCGCCGGCAGCGCGGGACAGTCGTCGCCGGCGCAGTTTCCGGCCTGCCCGCCGGCGACGTTGCTGTCGGCGCCGGCGGCCAGCGACGTCACGTACGCGCCGAACGAGTGCCCGGCGAAGAAGATGCGCCGTGGCTCCTGGAGCCGCGACAGCGCGACATAGACGTTGAGGATCTCCGCCCATCGCGCCTGACGTCCGGCGACGGCGGTGCCGTTCGTCTGATACGGCGAGATCGTCCGGATCCCGTGCTCCGCCCAGACTTCGCGATAGCAATGGTAGGGGCTGGGGGACAGTCCGTCGCCATGGCTGAACACGACGGTGGGGTCGGAAGCCGACCAGCCCGACGGGGTGTAGACGTCGACCGTGACGCCCGTGGCTTCCCAGTTCGGGATGGTTTCGAGGGTCTGGGCGCCTGCGGGCACCCAGAAGCCGGTGATCGCGAGCGCGATGGCCAGGATTGTCGTGGCGAGCGTCATCTCCCCCCAGGCGTACCAGAGGGCGAGCAGTTCGGTCGACCGGAATCCGAACGTCGCCGCCTCACCCCGCGCTGAGCGTCACCGCCGGCGACTGCAGCACCCGCTTCGCCTCGCGGATGCCCGTCGACATCGCGCCGTCGGCGTGGGCGTAGCGGTGGCGGTGCGTGTGCTCGCCGCAGAACAGCACCCGGCCGTCGACGGGTGCGGCGAGCACGTCGAAATCACCGGGCGACGCGCCCAGCGCCGTCGCCGTGTACCCGCCTTCCGTGAAGCGGTCGCCTCCCCAATTCGTCACGTGCCAGGCGCGGGGCGGCGGCACCGCGACGCCGAGGATCTCGCTCAGGCGAGCGAGGGTCACCTCGAGCGCCCCTCGCGCGCCGAGCGCGCGGATGCGCCTGGCGTCCGCGCCGCCGCTGAAGGCGACGAGCGCCGGCTCGCCGCTGATCCGGTCGACGTCGACCCAGAGCGGGAGCCGGAACTGCGGGCGGCTCGAGACGTTCAGGATGTGGGTGTGGGACGCGTCGGCCCAGAAGGCGTCGTCGAAGCGCATCGCGACCTTCTCGATGTGGCCGAAGCCGACGCGTTGGATCGCTGCGATCTTGTCGTGCGGCAATCGCGGGCTGAACCGAATGCCTCGACGCGACTTGAGCACGCCTAGCGGCACCGCGACGATCACGTGCGAGCCGCGGAAGCTCACCCGACGACGGACGCCGGGTACGACGGCATGAACGGTGACGCCATCGCGGGTCCGCTCGATCGCCTCCACTTCGTGTGACAGCCGGACGTCCTCGGGCCCCGCCATCGCCCGATACAGTCGCTCGTAGCCGCCGACCGGAAACACGCCCAGACCGCCGGTGTACAGCAGATCGCGATGCACGGCCCCGTCGAGCGAAAGCTTCGTCCAGGGAAAGTTCTCGGACAGCTCCGAGAGGCTCCGGATCACGAACGCGGCGTGTCTGCGGGCGTCGCCCACGAGGCCGTGGCGGTCGAGATAGCGCTGTGCGCCGTCGAAGATCGAGGCGGTCGGGCCGAGCTCGGCGGCGATCCCCGCCGCCTCGCCGAACATGAAGCTGGCGCCGTGCACCAGCGCCGCCAACTTCTCCGTCTGGTCCAGCTCCCGACCGAGACGCGCGTCCGACATCCGGTAGGTCAACGCGTCGAGCGTGTGATCGGCGTTGCGGCGCGCGACGGCGGCCTGGTCGGCGAACGTCGTCAGCGGGTTGCCGATCGGATCGTGGATCCACGAGCAGCCGAGATCGATCGGGACGCCGTCCAGGTCGACCGTATGGGCGCGGCCGCCGATCCGGTCGCGTCCCTCGAGAAGCACGTGGTCGATGCCGGCGTTGCGAAGGGCGTTGGCGGCGGTGAGCCCCGCCCAGCCCGCGCCGACGATGATCACCCGCTCGGGGTCGCCGACCAGTCCGTCCGGGATCGACGTCGAGCCGTCGTCGTAGCTGGCCGTCGCTGCGGCGAGCGCGCCGCCCGCGAGCGGGCCGGCGAACGTCACTCCGGCTGCCGCCATGGCCGCCGCGCCGAGCAGCTCGCGACGGGTCGGTTGCCAGGTCGTCATGCGCGACGCCTAACACGATCTATGTTACAGCGTCTACTATGTCTGTAACATCAGCGGGGGCCGGCGCCCTCCGGCTCGGATCGGTTCTGACCCGAGCGCTCGCCCGCTCGACCGACGTCGGCAGCCATCCCACCAACGACCGGATCATGGACGCGACCCTCCAGGAATTGGCCCAGAGCGGCCTCGCCGAGCTGGTCGTCGAAGACGTCGCCCGCCGCGCCCGCGTGACCCGGATGACGGTGTACCGGCGCTTCGGCGACCGGCAGCGTCTCATCGAGGCGACGATGGCGCGCGAGTCGGCCCGCCTCCTCGCGGCGGTCGCCGCTGCCGACGATCCGGCGGCCGGCCCCGTCGACCGCATCGTGCGCACGCTGACGACGTCGCTCACGGTCGCGCGCAGGCATCCGCTGGTCGCGCACTGGCTCGCGACGAATCCCGGCGAGCTGCTCGACGCGGTGCTGGCCAACGACGCCGCGGTGCTGCGCGCCGGCGCCGCCTACTGCGCGGCGACGATCAGGGCCGCGAAGGGCCCCGACCCCGATCGCACCGGTGATCTCCTCGTGCGTCTCTTCGCCGCGCTGGTCTTGATGCCGCCGCCGTCCATCGACCTCGACGATCCATGCGACGTCGAAGCGCTGGCTCGGGAGCTGATCGCGCCGATCCTCGTCGCGACGAAGAAGAAAGGCGGCAATGCCGACGATCCGTGCGCGCGACGTGAACGTCCGCCGCATCGTCGACGAAAGACCATTTGACGGACGGGGCCGCAGCTACTCGCACCCGAACTTCTGGACGCGATCGTTGTTTCGGTCGACGACGAACACATGCCCGTTCCCGTCGGTCGCGATGCCGATCGGCGAGTCGAACTGACCGTCGCCATCGCCGCCGCTCCCCCACTCGCCGAGGTACGAACCGTTGGCGTCGAATCGCTGGATGCGATTCCCCAGGAAGTCCACCACGAAGATGTTTCCGTTGTCGGCGACGGCGATGTCGGCGAGACCCTGGAACTGCCCGGGCCCGGAGCCGGGCGATCCGAACTTGGTGAGGTACAACCCGCTGTTGTTGAAGATCTGCACGCGGGCGTTGCCGTTGTCTCCCACGTAGACGTTGCCGAGGCCGTCGACGGCGACGCCATACGGGAAGTCGAACTGTCCGTTGCCGCTGCCCTCCGTTCCCCAGCTCCCGGCGGAGAATCCGTCCACGTCGAACTTCTTCACCTGGTGGAAGCCGCCCTCGGGGACGAACGAGTTGCCGTCGGCGTCGACGTCGATGTGGGTGGCCGTGTTGATCACGCCGAAGCCTCCCCAATAGCGCAGCAGCGTGTCGCCGTCGTTGTCGAACCGCCGGACGATGCCACGACCGTCGAGGACGAGCACGTTGCCGCCCGCATCCACGGCGATGCCGCCGGGATTCTCCATTTTCCCCAAGGTCATGCCGGAGGCGTCCCAGGTCTTGATGAAGTTTCCGTCGTTGTCGAACTTCTGCACGCGGTCGTTGGCGGCGTCGGTGACGAAGACGTCGCCGTCGGCATCGACCGCGACGCCGATCGGGTCGTCGAACTGGCCGGTGGCGGTGCCGAAGCCGCCCCACGACGTGATGAACTGGCCGCACAACGTCGTGACCGTCGTGCTCGTGCTGCTGGTCGTCGTCGTGCTCGTGGTCGTGACGCAGGTCCCTTGGCCCGAGGGCTTCTTGTGCTTGTACTCGCGCGGCCCCTTGTTGGTGACGACGCCGTCGTTCGGCGCGAACTGCACGCTGTAGGTGTCGCCGCCCGCGATCTCGAGCAGCAGGCAGCCGTCCGTCCCCGGATCCGGCGGCAGCACCGTGATCGCGGCGGCCTTGCCGCCGCCACTCGTCGTGATCTGGAACACGCCCTTTCCCGACCTGCGGATGACGACGCCCTTGATCGGACCATTCTCCGACTTCGCGTCCTTGTACTTGAAACCCTTGATCGCATTGCCGCTCCAGAACGGCTTGCCCGTCGCCGCGCTCGTGCCCGCCGGCAGCGCGAACGTCTGGCTGCTCGGCGTGCCGCCGTTCGCGCGGATCGTCAGCGTGGCGCCCGCGACGGTCGGGTCGCCGACGAGCGTGTTGTCGCTCGCGCTCTCCTTCGCCTTGCCGACGATCTTCCGCTTGTCGGCCGTGCTCGGGTTCTTCACCTGCAGCGTGTCCCCGAGAATGGTCTGGTCGGCGGCATGCGAGACGGCGATGCCGAAGCCGATCGCAACGGCGGTGGCGAGAATCCGTCGGCTGAGACGCATGGCTCATTCCTTTCTGGTTTGCGGGCGGTCGTCATGGGGCGTCGGCGAATCGTCCGCTCGTTCGGCCCACGCGAGCCGCGCTTCGAGAAAGCGGAGCAGCTCGGCGATGTCGTCGAAGGGCGCGGATTCGCCGCTGTCGATGTGCACGGCGCGGCCCTTCAGCGCGCCCGTGCCGGGTTCGGCGTCGCCCGCCAGCTGCAGGACGAATGCCCGTCGTGGGGGCAATCCGGCCGGTGCCGGTCCGGGCGCTCCGGGCTTCATGCTGCCCCTCTAGCGACGCACTGCCCTGCGAGTCCTGGAAGTTCTCTGGAAATCGATGCGGGCGCGCGGCTAAGACTCTGTCCCGAGGTCGCCGCGCGTGCCGAGCCAGGTCCTCTCCTTCCCGCCCTTCGTGCTCGATCCGAGCTCGGGGCACCTGCTTCGCGACGGCGAGGCCCTCCACCTGCGTCCACGCACCTGGAAGGTCCTCTGCTACCTGGCCGAGCGACCGGGGCAGCTGGTCACGAAAGACGAGCTGCTGTCCTCGGTGTGGAGCGACGCCGTCGTATCCGAAGGAACGCTCAGCAACTCGATTCGCGAGCTACGCGCCGCGCTCGACGACGACGCCCAATCCGCTCGCTACATCCAGACGGTTCATCGGCGTGGCTTCCGCTTCATCGCGAAAATCGCGAGCGCGCCGCCGCCGCGACGCATGGAGGCTCCGGCGCCGCGCGCGGTCGGTGCCGCGTCGAGTCCGCTCGTCGGTCGCCAGGCCGAGCTCGACGAGATGCTCGCCGTCGCCGCCGAAGCGGCGGACGGCTCTACGCGGGTGGTCCTCGTCAGCGGCGAGGCGGGCATCGGAAAATCGACGTTGGTCGATCGGTTCGTCGCGTCGCTCGCGCACGGTCGCTCCGCGAACGCGATCCGCGTCGCCGTCGGACGTGCCGTCGGCTACCTCCAGGGCGCGCCGCCCTACCTCGTGGTTCTCTCCGCCCTCGAAGCCCTGGCCACGAGCGCCGACGGTCCCGTGGTGATCGCCGCCATGCGCGCGCACGTGCCCGACGTCTTGCGGCAGATGCCCTGGCTGTGCGCCGGCGATCCCGCCGGGATACCGGCGGCGGAGCCGGCCGAACGCGCGGATCTCACGTCGCGGCTCGCGACGCTCTTCGAGGCGCTGGGGTCGCACTTTCCGCTGGCGATCGTCTTCGAGGATCTGCACGACGCGGACGCGCCGACGGTGGACCTGGTGGCCTCGCTCCTGGACAGCCACCCGCTGCTGCGGCTCACCATCGTCGTGACGTATCGTCCCGGCGAAGCCGTGCTCGCGTCGAACGGTCTCTTCGATGCCGCGCAGGCCGTGTGCCGGCACCCGGGCGGACGCGAGATCCGCCTGGAGCTGCTCGGCACGGAGGAGGTCACGGCCTACCTCCAACGCCGGGACGCGTCGTTCTGGACGGACGCGATGGCACGGGCCGTTCATCGGCAGAGCGGCGGTAACCCGTTGTTCATGGTGACGGTCGCCGACACGGCGGAGCTGACCGGAACCGTCGGCACGGACGTCGACCGCAGCGTGCCCGACAGTCTGCGCGGCCTGCTCGAGACGCAGCTGCGGACCCTCAAGTACGCCGAGCGCGACCTCCTCATGACCGCGGCGGCGGTCGGCGCCGAGTTCTCCTCGCTCGCGGTCGCCGCGGCGTCGGACATGCCCCTCGAGCACGTCGAGGAGATCTGCGAAACGCTCGCACGGCAGTCGCGCTTCATCCGGACCATCGGTGTCGTGGACTGGCCGTCGGGAGGCGTCGGGCAGGCGTACGCGTTCCGTCACCAGCTCTACCGCGGCGCGCTCTACGAGACGCTCGTCCCCGCGCGACGTCGTGCGATGCATCAGCGGATCGGCGAGGCGATCGAGAAGGGGTATGCGGGCGCCACGCGCGAGGTCGCCGCGGAGTTGGCGGACCACTTCGCGCGCAGCAACGACCACGAGCGCGCGATCGAGTACCTCCGCGAAGCGGCGCAGCTGGCGCGCGCGCGCTTCGCCCATCGGGAAGCCGTCGACCTGCTGGATCGCGCGCTCACGCTGCTCGAACGCCAGCCGGCGGGCGTCGAACGCGACCAGGTGGAGTTCGGCCTCGCGATGGATCGCGCCGCGTCCGCAGGCGCCCGGCACGGGTATGGCTCGGCGATCGCGCGTGTCGCCACCGAGAAGGTGGAGCTGCTCGCCGAGCGGCTGCCGCCGAGCCGGGAGCGGTTCGTCTCGTTGGGCGTCGTCTACGGCTATCACCTCTTCCGCTCCGACGTCCCCGCCGCGACGCGCGTGGCGGAGCACCTGACGAGAGCGGCCAAGGAGCTCGACTGGCCGCTCGCGGCGCTCGGTGCGATCTCCGCGACCGCCATCGTCGCGCACACGCGTGGCGACTACGAGCTGGCCGACCGGGGCGCCCGCGTCGTGCTCGCGGAGATGCCGGCGGATTTCCGCCTGCCCAATTTCCGGGACATCCTGTCCTTCACCCGCACGGCGATGGCCCAGAACCTCTGCTACCTCGACCGCCGCGCCGAAGCCGAGCGTGTCGGCAGCGACGCCATCGCCCGGGCCGATTGGCTCGAGGATCCGTACGAGATGGCGCACACCCGCATGTCGGCGTCGTACTGCGCGATGCTCTTCGGCGACGTCGAGACGACGCGCCAGCTGGCAACCGACGCCGCGACGATCTCGGGTCGGTACGACATCGAGGTGATCGCGTCGATCACGGAGATCCTCGCCGCCTGGGCCGATTCCGGCGGCGCGCTCGCCGCACGCCGACAGCGCATCACCCGCGCCCTCGACGGGCTCGACAAGACGGGGCATCTGAACGGCAAGGGCGTGTTCCTGGGCCTACGCGCCGAGCTCGAGATCGAAGCCGGCGACCTCGCCGCGGCGGCCGAGTCGCTCGGCGCCGCGCGTGCCTTCTGCGAGTCGACGTCGTCGCACTGCCACCTGTCGGAGCTCTATCGGCGATCGGCGTGGGTCGAGGAACGACTCGGTCGCCGCGTCCGACGCGCCCGCGCGCTGCTCGAAGAAGCGCAGCGCATCGCGCGCCGTCAGGAGTGCGCGTTGGTGCTGCGGCGCTTGCGATCGAGCGGCGCCGCGTAGTCCAGGCACTTTTTTTGGCGTCGCCCGCGCGCGGCGCTACAGCGGCCCGAACACCCGTGTCTGAAGCGCCACGGCGACCGAGTTGAACGCTTCGGAGAGCGCCGGCGTGGAGAACTCCGCGTTCATCGTCAGCACGATCTGACGGCGACCGTCCTCGGTGCTCACGACGGCGTTGCGATACCCCGGGATGGCGCCCTGGTGACCGAAAACGCGTCCAGTCGGCGTGTCGATCACGACCACCCCCAGGCCGTAGCCGTAGCCCAGGCCCGTCGGGAACGACGTCGTCATCTCGGCCAGCAGCGCGGGCGACAGCAGCCGACCACGCAGCAACTCGCGGAAGAAACGCTGCACGTCGCCGAGGTCCGACACCACCGCGCCCGCGGCCCAGGCGAACGACGGATTGTAGTCGGTGAAGCCGAGCAGTGGCGCCTGCGCCTGGCCGAGTAGAAAGCCATAGCCGGCCAGATACGGTCGGGGCAGCGTCGCGCGATCGACCGGAAAGGACGTCTCGCGCAGCCGGAGCGGCCGGAAGATGCGGCGCTTCATCTCCCGGGCGAGGTCGTTGCCGGTGACCACCTCGACGATCATGCCGGCCAGCACATAGCCGGTGTTCGAGTAGGACCACGCGGTGCCGGGAGGGAAGGCCTGCGGGCGATCGCCGACCAGCGCGACGAGCTCACGGGGAGCCCAGGCGCGGAATTGCTGATCGGGGTCGGTGTAGAGGCCCGCGTACGGCACCGCGACGTAGTCGGGCACGCCGCCGGTGTGCTGCAGCAGCTGGCGGACGGTCACCCCGCCGCCGTAGGACAGCGCGCCGGGTAGCCAGCGCTCGACGGTATCGTCGAGCGACAGCCGGCCTTCGCCGACCAGCTGGAGCAGCACGGTGGCGACATACGCCTTCGTGACGCTGCCGACGCGATAGTGCAGCCCGGGCCGCATGCGCCGGCCGGTCTGCTGGTCGGCCACGCCGCTGGCGGCCTGGGTGACGCCCCGCTCGTCGACGATCCGGGCGGCGGCCCCCGGCGCGCCGGCAGCGACGATCAGGTCGAGCAGCTGGCGCAACTCGGCGCGGCCGATGCGGGACGCCGCGGTCCCCGTCGCCGGCGCAAGCAGCAACGCCACGGTCGCCATGGCCGCCAGCGTCGGGCGGAGAACGCGGAGAATGGAGCGCATGCCGGAGACCGATCTTGTCCCGAAGCGTCTCTTCCGAGCAACGATTTTCTCGGCGAGACGCCCGGCGCCGGTCGGCTGGACGGCGAGGATCGCGCATTGTATGCCCGCGCGGGCCGAGGGGAACGGGGACATGCTGAATGCCGTCGCCTGCGCGGGTTTGGACGAGTCCCTGGGCGAATCGCTGCGCACGGAAGACGTTCGCTTCTCGCCGTCGGGCCGCGTCCTTGCGGCCGCGGCCACCAACGGGGTCCTCGTCCTGTTCGCCGTCGACGCGTCGACCCGTCCGATCCGGATCGATCGCTGCGCCGAGCTGCGTTCGGCCAGCCTGGCGTCCCCGCACGGTGTCGACTTTCTGCGCGAAGACCTGATCGTCGTCGCCAATCGCGCCGGTTGGCTGACGTGCTACCGCGTGCCGAGCAGCGACGAGTGGCGCGACCGCATGGACGTCGAGCCGCTCCTCGAGATGGACTCGCCATGGTTCGGACGGAAGGGCGCGACGCGCAACCTGGAGGGCCGCAACGTGCTCTGCGGTCCCGGCGCGGTGCGCGTGCGGGGAGCGGAGCTGTTCGTCGCTTGCAACAACGAGAACACGGTGACGGCGCATCGCTATCGCGTACGGTCCGGCGAGATCGAGATCGACGCCGGTGCGATCGTGGCGCAACCGGGGCTCGAGATTCCCGACGGCATCGCGCTGAGCCACGACGGACGCTGGCTGGCGGTGAGCAACCACAACGATCACAGCGTCGACATCACGTGCCTGGACGACGGACGTCGCTCGGGCAGCTTGCGCGACCCCGATCTGCGCTATCCGCACGGGTTGTGCTTCGATCACGAGGGACGCGCGCTGTACGTCGCCGACGCCGGCGAACGCGAGCTGCATGCCTTCGTCAGCCCAACCGGGAACTGGAAGCTTTCGGCGTCGAGCAGCGCGTACACGCTGCCGGCGGTGGAGCTGGAGGCGTTCCGCAAGACGAAGGGCTCGGTCGGCGAGGAGCGGTTCCGGAAGCTCGAGGGCGGTATCAAAGGCGTCGACCTCGACCGCACCGGCCGCCTCGTCGTGACCACCTGCCGCCATCAGACGCTGCGGTTCTTCGAGCGAACGGCCGCGCCCGCCGCATGATCGACCGCTCGAACGTCGCCTGGTCGTGCGTCGTCGACGACACGCCCGCGATCTGGTCGAGCCTCGTTCCCTGGATCGCGACGGCAATCGACCTCGCGGGCATCGATCCGTCGCGATTGTACGTGCATCACGTGTGCGCGCTTCGGCCGGAGATCGCCGCGCTGTGCAGGCGGCTCGGGATCGACGCGCGCGCCGCCGAGCCGTTCGACCGGCGGTATCCGCACACCAACAAGATCCGGCAGTTCGCCACGTCGTTCGGCGACGCCCGACACGTCATCCTGACCGACGTCGACATCGCCTTCGCGAGCGCGCCGCCGCTGGACCGCATCCGGACGCCGGTGGCCGGCAAGGTGGTGGACCTGCCGAATCCGTCGATCGAGATCCTGCGGCGCGTGTTCGCCGTCGCCGGGCTGGCGGCACCGGCCAGCTGGACGAACGCGTTCGTCGACGCGCAGGGCGCGCTCCACCAATTCGAGACGGTTCGCGGCAACTGCAACGGCGGTCTGCTGGTCATCGAACGCGACCACCTCGGGCCGATCGGCCGGGCGTGGGCGAAATGGGCGCACTGGCTGATCGACCGCATCGAGCTGCTGGGTCCTTCGGCCGTGCACGTCGATCAGGTGTCGTTCTGCCTGGCGGTCAACGAGCTGGGGCTCGACGTCGGCCGGCTGGACGATGCCTGGAACTTTCCGCTGGGCGTGCGCGTCGCCAGCGACGGCACCGGACCGTTCTTGCTGCATCACCACGCGGCGTTCGAGAACGGCCGATTGCCCGACCACGGGCACGCCGCGCGGACGCGCGATGCGATCGGGCGCGTGAACGACGCGATCGCCGCGTTCGGGTTCGGCGCGGAGGCGTCGCATCGCGTCTCGCTGTCGCGCTAGCAACCCGCCGCATGGACCGATGATGGAGGCCACGCTACCCTCCGGCGCATGACGCTGACGCCGAGCGCACTGACGCGCCTCTGCCGCGCGCGGGATCTGCTCCGGGAAACGCCGGAGCGACCGCTGTCCGTCGGCGCGGTTGCGAAGCATGCCGGCCTTTCGCCGTATCACTTCATCCGCCGCTTTCACGCCGTGTTCGGCGAGACGCCGCATCAGTTTCGCATCCGCGCCCGCCTGGATCGCGCCCGCGCGCTCTTGCTGAGCGACCTCTCGGTTACCGACGTCTGCCTCGAGGTCGGGTGCTCGAGCCTCGGCAGCTTCAGCGATTTCTTCACGCGCCGGACGGGGGAATCGCCGTCGGCCTATCGACGGCGCATGCGGCCGTTGGTGCAGGTCCCCGGCACCATGCCGCCGCAGCTCGTCCCCGGCTGCCTGTCCCTGATGGCCCTGGTTCCCGGCCGGCCGTTCGCAATTTCCGAGAAGCAACGACCGGACGTCATCGGCTAGAGCGACGAGCCATGCGGATCAAGCTGAACAGCATCATGGTCGACGATCAGCAGAAGGCGCTCGAGTTCTACACCGGCGTCGTCGGGTTCGTGGCGAAGCACGACATTCCCGTCGGGGCATACCGCTGGATCACGGTCGTCTCGCCCGACGGTCCGGACGATCTCGAGCTCGTGCTGGAGCCGAACGCCAACCCGGCGGGGCGCACCTTCCAGGAGGCACTCTTCGCGCAGGGCATTCCCGCGACCGCGTTCGAATCGGCGGACGTCGAGCAGGACGTCCAGCGCCTGCGCGCGAAGGGGGTCGTCTTCACGATGGAGCCGACCAACGCGGGCGCCGTCACGATCGCGGTCTTCGCCGACACGTGCGGCAACCTGATCCAGCTGTACCAGCCGAACGGCTGACGTCACAGGAAACGCGCGAAGAAGGCCCAGATCGTCTCGGCCGCCTGGTCCCAGATGTCATGACCGAGGCCCGCGACGGCGCACCAGACGACCGGGCGGCCGGCCGTGCAGCCGTCGTGCTCGACGCACGGGCTCGGCACGATCGCCTGCGTGCTCGCGTCGCAGCCGTTGCCCCACACCCACTGGCTGCGGCTGTACTCGGCGTCGGGAATCGGCACGACCTGATCGTCCACGCCGTGGATCAGCACGGCGGCCGCGGGCGCCGAAGGGCAGATGTAGTGCCCGTCGACGTCGTACTCCGAGTCGTCCTCGCCGTACGGACCGCTGCCGGCCTGCGGCGCGATCGCGTCGAGCGACGACGCACCCAACGTGCAGTTCAGGAAGTTCACGAAGTACCCGCCGCGCGAGACGCCGGTCGCGAACACGCCGTCGATCGGGAAGCGCGCCGACAGCTCCGCGACGAGGTCGGTGAACATCGTCATGTCGGGGTTCGCCGCGAGGTCGGTGTCCAACGTGAACGACCGGCCGGATTCTTCGGTCGCATCGGGATACACGAAGATGGCCTCGTCGTTCGCCTCCGCCTCGAGCCCGAGGCTGGCGCGCACGCCGGCACCCGTTCCACCGTCGCCGTGGTACGCGAAGACCAGCGCGTACGTCCGCTGCGGATCGAAGGTGGTCGGGACGTACAGCGCATAGGTCCGATCGACGCCGGACGTGACGATGTGCTCGGACGGAAAGAAGCCGGTCGGGCACGCGTCGCCGCACGCCGGCGGCAGCGTGGTCGTGGTCGTCGGGATCGTCGTGGTGGTGACGCCCCCGAAGCACAGGCCCTCGCGCGCACGGCAGCTGGCGACGGCCGCCTTCCGGCAGGTCTTCTTGCAGCGACGTGGCCGTGTTCCGTCGGCGACGCAGGCGCTGCGGCACGCGGTGATTGCCGGCTTGCAGGTACGGAGGCACGGCTTCGCCTCCCCGAGGGAGGGCGCCACGAGGATCAGGATCGCGAGCACGGGGACGAGCGCGGTCATCGAGCCGTCCCTACCACGAACCCAACTGCGCCCGCCGTAGGAATCGATCGGCCGCTCAGGTGGGAAACAGCGGCGACCGGAGCCAGCCCCACCGCGCGAGCCGGAAGCGCACGGCCGTGTCGATGCAGCCGACGCCGTAGGCGAGGCTCCCGCCGAACGCGAGCGACGAGGCGTCGCCCGCGTAGCGTGTCGGGCAGCTCACCTCGCCGATCACGTACCCGAGCCACACGATCTGGGCGAGCACCTCGGCGTCGAACACGAAGTCGTCGGAGTTCGCGTCGAGCGGCAGGCGCTCGAGCAGCTCGCGCGAGAATGCCCGGTAGCCCGTGTGGTACTCGGACAGGCGCGCGCCGATCAGCAGGTTCTGCACGAAGGTCAGCGCGCGGTTGCCGGCGTAGCGCCACCACGGCATGCCGCCGGAGAGCGCGCGGCCCCCGAGGATGCGCGACCCCAGGACCGCGCCGTAGAGGCCCGTCGCCACCATGCTCGCCATCGCCGGGATCAGCTTCGGCGTGTACTGGTAGTCCGGGTGCACCATGATGACGATGTCGGCGCCCTCCTCGAGGGCGAGGCGGTAGCAGCTCTTCTGGTTCGCGCCGTAGCCGCGGTTCCTCGGATGGACGTGCACGCGCACGTTCGGCAGTCCCCGCGCGATCGCGACGGTCTCGTCGTGGCTCGCGTCGTCGACGACGACGACGCGGTCGACGATGCCCTGCGCCATCACCTCTTCGTAGGTGGAGACGAGCGTCCGCGCCGCATTGTAGGCGGGCATGACGATGACGACGCGCTTGTCCTGCAGCATGGGTTCAGCGCTCCGTCGCCGGCGCGGGTGGGCGGAGCACGAAGACCTCGTAGTTCTCGTCGGTGATCGTCGGCCCCAGGCGCCCGAGCGGCTGCGTGGCGGCCAGGAAGGCGTCGCGCGCCTCGGACGTGATGCGGAAGCGCTCCTCGAACCGCGAGCCGCCGAAGTTGGTGTACGCGCCCGGCTGTCGGACGTCGTAGCCCATCGTGATGACGACGGGGCACGCGCAGGCGTCGCGCGCGGAGCGGGCCGTGCGGAGCAGGGCGTCGAGATCCCAGTCGGTCGGACGCGACGACGAGAACATGCCCCAATCGCGAAACACCGCTTCCCGCGGGAGGTAGATGCGGTTGTCCAGATAGTACGACACCGACCAGAGCGGTGTATCGGGTTCGCCCATGACCACCGCCGTCGCCAGCGATGGATCGTCGTGCACGAGCTCCGCCAGACGCCGGTTGGCCGAATAGTCGTGCGCGAGGTCGACTTCGACGTGCTGCGCGGCCAGCCACGCGTGATTCGCGAAGACGACGACGATCGCGACGGCCAGCACACGCCCGAGCCAGGTCCGGCCCTGCGCGAGCGACGCCGGGATCGCGAGGGTCGACGCCGACGCCGTCGCGTCGAGCCACGCGCTGGCGACGAGGACCAGGAAGGCGTTGCCGACGTGCCACGGTGCGCCCGGGCCGTAGACGAGATTGAAGAGCACCTCCATGCCGACCAGCGACGCGAAGCAGAACGCCAGCACCGGCGGCGTGCGGGCCAGGTACACGAAGTAGGCCCACACCCAGGCGTCGGCCCAGGGCACGACATGGAACTGCGCGGCGTGTGCCACCGGATACAGGATCGCGCGGCCGACGCCGGCAGCGATGCCGGCGAGGTCGAGCCGCTGAAAGCCCGTCAGCGGATGGCTCGAGTCCGGGAAGGCGACCGCCGCGGAGAGCGCGCCGCCGGCGAGGAAGATGCTCGCCGCGCCGAGGAGCCGGCGATCGGTCACGATGCCGCGCCAGGCGGAGGGGCCCGACATCACCCCCTCCACCAGCAGCATCGCGACCCCCGCCCCCGCCATGATGAGGCCGAAGGCCTCGGTGTTGGCCAGCGCGGCGAGCACGCACGCGACGAGCAGCGGACGCTCGCGGCGGTGCGGGTACACCGCGCAGAACGCGAACAGCAGGAGCATCTCCAGGCTGTAGCCGCGGCTGACGACTCCGTACTGGTAGAGCGGAAAGAACGAGAAGGTGAAGACGAGGCACAACCACCACGGCAGCGGCGACCGGTTCAGCAGAAAGACCGCACCGATCGCCGACCCGACGCTGGCGGCCTTCAGCACCCACGTCTGGCCGACGACGAAGTATGCGGCCCAGAGCAGCACGTACCAGAGGATCGGGTGCCCCTCGAACTTGAGCGGCGCGGCGAGCTCGGCGAACGATCCGGCACGACGCGCGATGCTGATCGGCACGACTTCGTCGCGCCACGGCTCGTGATGCATCGACGTCCAGATCGCGACGGCCGCGTAGACGGCGGTGATCGCCACCGGCCACGCCCACGCGGGCACGGCCGGTCGGGACGCGCGCGGCGTCGGGGGCGGTGCCGGATCTCGTCGGCGTGACGTCATGAGAGGAGCACCGCCGCCTACTGCCTCCGGCGCAGCCCCGATGCGATCGCATTCTGCCACGGCGGTTTCCAGCCGAGCGCGAGCAGGCCGTCGAGACCCGCCTGGCTCGGGGCCGCGACGAACGCCTGCACCGCGTTCTCCGCCACGACGTTCGTCTGCGTGATGCGCGTGATCCGCCATGCCCCGTCGCGACGCTGCAGCTCGAAGTGCTGCTCGAACGGCGGGAACGGCCAGAGACCGATGTCGCCTCCCGCCGGCGGCGACGGCGCGACCGCCGCGATGCGCACCCGCACGTTGGCGGAGTCGCCCCGCTCGTCGGCGGCCACTACCTCGACGGCGAGCGCGCCCGCGATCGGCTGCATCCAGCGGATGAGGTTGTAGAGCGTCAGCCAGGCGACCCGTGCTCGTGCCAGCTCGAGGGAGTATTCGTCGTCCGCGGACAGTCCGACTTCCCGAGGCAGGGGTGGTATGCCGAGCACTCCGACCGCGGTGAGGCCGCGCTCGAGCTGCGCCTCCGCGCCGAAGAGCCGAATCGTTCGTAGCGGATTCGTCACGCGATCCCGGAAGTAGCGTTCGACGGTGACCGCGGGGCCGGACGTCGCTACCGCAGGCGCAAGCGGGCGGCGATCTCGTGGCGCGTCCAACCACCACCCGTACGTCGTCATCACGATGCCGCCGCTCGCGACGACGAGGAGCAGGACGCGGAGCAGCGTCCGCGCGCGCGCATGGACCATGCCGAGACCGACACCCAGCACGATGCCGCCCGGCAACGCGTCGGGGAGCATGAACGTCGTCTTGGGCAGGATGAAGTAAGGATAGGAGACGGCGGCGTTCAGCAGGAATACCGTGTACACGGCGCCGAAGAGGAGGGCGGCGCCCGCCGCGCGGAGGACGTCGCGCCGCTTCACGAAGAGGCCGATCAGGCCCGCGACGGCGACGAGCAGCACGAGCAGACCGCTCGCCCACACGGAGAACACGAAGGGCGCGAGCGGATGCGGGCTCATGTCGCTCGGCATGAACACGCCGGTCGGGTCGCCCCAGAGCGCCGTGTGGAACCACCACGCGATGGAATGGGTCGTGGTTTCGCGGAAGGACTCGTGGACGATCTGGGCGATGGCCTCCTTCTCCTGGGAGCCGGCCTGCCCGACGACCACCGACCAGATCGAGCCGCTCGAGCCGGCGAGCGCCAGGAAGAGGCGGATGTAGTGCGGCGCCGCGATCGCCGCGCTGACGATGCCGAACGCCGCGAGCGCCCGCAGGGCCGGCTGCAGATGCCGGCGGCCGCGCCACGCGTACCAGGCCGCGGCGACGGCGACGGTGGCGAGCCCCTGGGCCTTCGTCACGGCAGCGAGACCGACCAACGCACCGGTGGTCGCGCCGTGTACCACCGTCAGCATCACCTCGCGGCGCACCGCGATCAGCCGTGCGAGTGCCGCCGTGATGAAGAAGGCGCACAGCGTGTCGTTCGTCATCATGGCGGACGCGATCACGAAGCCCGGCACGCCGAGCAGCACGACCGCGACGACGGCCGCGTCGACGTGGCTCACGAGCTTGCGCAGCGCCCGCCACACGAGCGCGACGGTCCCGATCCAGGCGCTCGCCGCCAGCAGGCGCAATGCGACGTGGATCGGGACGGCCTCGGGCAGGAGAACCCACAAGGCGGCGCCGAGGCCGTGGTAGAGCGGGGGATGACTTCCGCTCCACGAGCGTGGATTCGGCCAGTTGCCTTCGAGCAGATCCACGATGTTGACCGCATGCCCGGCCGCATCCCAGTCGGCGAGCGGGGGATACGCCCCGGCGTTGTAGATGCGCAGGCAGACGGCCACGACCGCGATGACCGCGCTCGCGGTCACGATGGCGCGATCCGTCGCCGTCGGGACGGCAGGAACGGGCTCCTGAGCGCGCGGGTCGTCGCGTTCGGCGCGGGCCCGCGGAGCGGTGCGTGCGGCCTTCACGTTGCAGTCGCGACCGGACGGCGCGTCGACGTGCCTGTCAGCAGCGTGACGTCGGCCACGGTGTCACGCTGCCGCGTCTCCCGCGGCGGACGTCTGTGCCGGTCTCCGATCGCGCAGCGCTCGTTCCAGACCATAGATCTCGAGACCGCGTGCGCGCTTGACGTATTCGGCGGCGCGCACCGCCAGCGCGACCGCGCCGTCGGCCCACCAGAACGCGACCGACAGGCTCACGTCGAGCGTGCGCACGTGATGCCACCAGCGCGACGGCAAGTAGATCGCGTCGCCGGGACCGAGCTCCACGGCCAGCGGCCGGACCGCGCGGCTCAGCGGGAAGCGGTCGTAGTCGGGATGCTCGGCGTCGACCTGGCTGTAGTTCGGCAACGCCGAGCGAAAGTCGTGCGAGTAGAGCCAGTGCGCGGCGGCGGGCGGGTAGATGAGGAAGCGCTTCCGCCCGGCGAGCTGCACGAAGATGTTGTGCGCGACGTCGCGGTGGAGCGGCGTGGACGTGCCCGGTCGGCTGACCCACAGACGCGCGTTGTGCCAGGGCGCGGCGCGGCAGTACGACGGCGGCGGCATGTCGGCCTTCAGCTCCGGCAGCCAGGCGTCGATGGGCGTGGCCAGGTACGATTCCATGGGTTCGCCGCGGGCGATGCGGTCGAGGTACTCGTCGAGCCGCATCGTCGCGAACGAGACGCCGGCCTCGACGTCCGTCCGGAGCCGACCGGCATCGGTGCCCATGACGGGCAATCGCCGGTCGCCGAAGCGGGCGCGCAGGCCGTCGAGCGTGAACGTCGCGTGGTTGGGCCACTCCTCCAGCAGGCCGTCGATCAAGACCGGGCGACCCGCTCGGCGGAAGCCGTTCCACTGGTCCTGGGTGGGGCGGCGATGGCGTTCGAGCGGCGGCATCGCGGGTGGGGTCCCGTACCAGCGGCGCAGGACCGCGTCGAAGAGGGGGCGGCCGATCACGACGCGGGACCATCCCACACGGGCGGTCGCGCCGGCAACCGGGTTCGCGCGCCAGCGCACATGCTCGTCCGTGCGCCAGCGCACATGGCCTACGACGTGTGGGTGCCGTGGTGCGCGGCGCGAGCACCGGCGAGTGCACGGCGCTCGCGCGCACGAAGCCGCGCCAGACCGCGCAGGCTGGTGAGGACGTGGGACGGCCGAACGGTCGACCGGCCGGCGAATCGCGGACGGTGTCGGACCGCCAGCTCGGCCACGCTCATGCCGGCGCGCCGCGCGACCATCGCCAGGTCGGCATTGAAGACGAAGCCCGTCGAGTCGACCTCCATCCCGAGCGTGGCCCACGTGTCGCGGTGGAGCAGCTTGAAGGCGCAGTTGAGGTCGCGGAGCGGCACACCGGCCATGCGACGCGCGATCGCGTTGTAGACGCTCGAGAGCACCAGCCGCAGGACCGGGTCCGCGCGCTGTGCGCGATAGCCGACCGCGACGTCGGCGGTGCCGATCCGCTCGAGCAGCAGCCGCAGATCGGCGGGGTCGTACTGCCCGTCGGCGTCCGTGAAGAACAGCAGCGGGAATCGCGCCCGCGCGAAGCCGTTCGCGATCGCGGCGCCGTAGCCGCGGTTGGTCGCATGCGAGACGACACGCAGCGTCGGGTGCCGCGCCTCGAGCTCGCGCAGCAACGTCGCCGTGCCGTCGGTGCTGCCGTCGTCGACCACGATGAGCTCGTGCTCGCGTGTGAACGACGGCAGCACCGCCGCCCATTCGGCGACCGTGTCGGCCAGGCACTCCGCCTCGTTGCGCGCCGGGAACACGCACGAGACCCGATGCCCCGGATCGCGGTTGGCGCTCACCGTTCGGCGCTCACCCCGAGGGTAGCCGTCGCCACCGGATCGAGTCGGTGCGTCGTCCGGCGGCGCAGCGCCGTCAGGATGCGGCGCTTCACCTCGACGAGCCGCAGCTCCACGACGGTCGACGTGCGCTCGGTCGAGAGCGCTCGCGCCGTGCGCAGGAGCCGCCACGGATGACGCGCGTAGCCGACGATCAGGAACGTCGCCATGCCGATCATGCGCACCAGCGCGAGCTGGCGGCTCGAGACGTGTCGCGTCAGCGACGGCGCACTGTCGAGATCGGCGTAGCCGAGCTGGGCGAAGTAGTCGTTGCTCAGCTCGGGCACCGCATCGGCGGCGCGCAACGCGCGGAACATCTCGGACCCGGGGTAGGGAATCACCGGAAACAGCGGCAGATCCTCGACGCCGATCCACGCGAGCCGCATCCCGAGACGCACGGTCTCCCAGATTTCCCCCCGCGTCTCGTCGGGGAAGCCGATCATCAGGTTCGCCTTGACGGCGATGCCGGCCCGGCTCGCGGCGCGCATCGACTGGACCATGCGCTCCGGCTTGATCTTCTTCTTGATGCGGGCGAGCGTGCTGGCCGCGCCGGACTCGGGCGCGTAGCAGATGTTGCGGCAGCCGGTGCGGTAGAGCGCGGCGAGCACCTCGTCGTCGAGCGCCTCGGAGCGCGTCCCGGTCGGCAGCTGGTAGGTGATGTTCAGGCCGCGTCGCTCCAGCTCGGCGCAGAACGCCAGGATCCAGTCGCGCTTGATGATGGCGGTGAGGTCGTAGAAGTCGACGTTCGTCGCCTGATACCGCTCGACGTACGTCTCGATCTCGTCGACGACGTCGGACACGCTGCGCACGTAGTAGCGCGTCGTCCACATCGTCGGGCTCGAGCAGAACGTGCATTGGTAGGGGCAGCCGCGGGTCGCGAGGATGGGCATCGAGCGGCCCCGGTTGACGCCGTAGGTGAAGCCCGCCTCCTCGTACTTGGTCACGGGGAACAGGTCCCACGCGGGCCGGGCCATCGCGTCGACGTCGCGGACGCGCTCGCGCGGCGCCGTACGCTGCGCCCGACCGTCGATCCGGCACGCGATGCCCTTCACGTCCGCGAGGACGCGCGTGCCCGCCACCCACTCCATGAACGCGACCATCGTCTCCTCGCCCTCGCCGATCGCGCAGGCGGTGACCGGGGGACAGGAATCGAGGACGAACTCCCACGCGCCGGCGACGTGCTCGCCGCCGATGATGATGGGGCGACCCGGCAGCCGGGCGGCGATGGCGCGGACCAGCTCGTCGACGTGCGGCCACTGCTGCGAGAACATCACCGAGATGCCGATGGCGTCGGTGGCGGGGTCGATGCGGTCGACGATCTCGGCGATCGTGAGCCCGTACTGGACGAGGTCGGGTCGCGACGTCGGCGTGCGCTGCAGCGGCGCCTCGCCCACCGCGTCGATCACGCCGACGCGGTGGCCGGCCTCGACGAGCGCGCCGGCCACGTAGGCGGCACCGATCGGCAGGATCAGGCCCACGGTGTACGAGAACCGCGACGCCACGGCCGGCGGCCGCACGATCGTCACGTGCAGACCCGGCTGGGCGGGGCTCGTCGGGACGCCGTGGGACCCGTCTGGACTCATCGTCGATGCGCCTTCGGTCCGGCGGAGACGCCGGAGGTCGGGGACGATACTCAGCGGGCAAGAGCGCGGTCAAGCAAAGTTTTCGGTCGAACATGGACGGCGCGGCGCGCCGTCCATGGCGCTTTCGAGCGCCCCTCGGGTAAGCTGCCGAGCGCACCCGACCCGTGCCGAAGAAGAAGCCACAACCCGCCAAGCCACGCGTCGAGGCCCCGGCGCGCACCCCCGACGTCCGGCCGGCGCTCCAGGGCATCGCGACGGTGGCGTATGTCGCCTGGTGTGCCCTCTGCGTGGGGTTGCTCGTCCTGCTGATCGGGTCCCGGTGGTTGCGGTACTCGAGCTGGTCGGAGGCGCCGGTCGTCAACGATCTCCTGCGCGAGGTGATGGTCTTCGACGCGCAGATGTTCCTCTGGGCCTGGGCCTTCAGCACCGTGAAGGGGCAGGGCGTGGTCGAGGCCGCGGTCATCGTCGCCGTATGCCTGCACCGGCGGTTGCTCGATCACCTCGTCTCGCGGGATCACGGCGTCTGGCGCCTGCGCCGGCCGGCGGTCGCGATCCTGCTCGGCGTGATGGTCTGGTTCCACTACGCGTTCGACGTGAATCCGACCGTGGCCCTGTTCGGCGTCGCGGCGCTGATCGTGCTCACGGTCGCGGAGCATCCGCGCCTCGCCGCGCGCGCGCCTCGTGCGCTGCCGCTGGTCCTCGTCGTCGCCGTCGTGCTCATCGGGGTGCTGAGCGCGGGCGATGCGACCGACCGGGTGACCATCGTGGTCTGGGGCGCGGCACTGCTCGCGACCCACGCGATCGTGTCGCACGTCGCCGGCGTGCACCTCGCCCTGGTGCGCACCGCCGGGATGATCCCGCTGAGCATGCTCGCGGTGACGCTCCCGCTGGTGGCGCCGATGCACGGCGGCACCCGCTTCGCCGACGGACACGCGTACGCCTTCTGCGAAGTGCCCGGACGTCCGACGGTCTATGCCTCGATGCCGGTCTGCGGCTCGGTGCTGATCGGCTGGGAGGAGTGCCAAGACGGCCGGATCATGGAGTACGACGCCGCCACGATGCAGCCCGTCGCCACCCATCGCTTCTTCTCGCCCCTCTTCAATGGCCGGCTCGAGTCGCTGCTCTGCCTGAAGGACGAGGTGCAGGTGGCCATCCAGGGCACGCGGCTCGACCGCCATTACCTGCGGCAGAGCACGATGTCGTTCCCGGTCGACGCGCCGGAGAAGTTCACTCCGGTCGTCGCCGGGCCCGGGTACGGGATCGCCTTCGCGTACGACGAGCCCCGCCAGGCGATCTACTACGTCGCGGAGTTCAGCAACGCCGTCGTTCGCAAAGACCTGCGCACCGGCCAATCCGAGAACATCTCCAGCGACGCGCTCCTGAACCGCTGGTGGAACCCGCTGTCGATGGAAGGATTCACCGGCGGGGCCACGATCGACACCGGCAGCATCCACCCCGGACGGAATCGCGTCTACCTGACCGAGTTCCAGAGCGGCCGCTACGCGTACGCCTTCGACCTGGAGACGCAGAAGCCGGTCGCCCGCTACGACGTCGCGAGCGGCGGCGCACTCGGCATTTCGGTCGATCCCGAGCGCGACCGGCTGTTCGTCAGCAGCTTGTGGGGGCTCGAGGTGTACGACCTCGCCACCGATCGGCTGATCCGGCGCATTCGCACCGGCCTCGGGAACCGTCCGGTCGTCATCGATCGCGCGCGCAATCGGCTCTACGTCAGCTCGATGGTCGAGGGGAAGATCCGCGTCTTCGACCGCGACACGCTCGAGCTGATCGGCCAGATCCCCATCGGCATGGGGTCGCGCTACGCGTACCTCACGCGGGCCGGCGACCGGCTGATCGCCAGCTCCATGACGGCGCAGTTCTGGTGGAACCCCGACGACGTGGCGCCTACGAAGTGACGCGCCGCCGTTCTCGCGGCACGGCCGGCGTGCTCGGGGCCGCGTCCGTCGGGGCGAGCAGACGAATCATCGTCGGGACGGCGATGAGCCCGCACACGAGCCCGGACGCGCTCTCGAACGCGACGGGCACCAACGGCACCACCAGGTTGCCGGAGTCGAGCGAGTTGATCGTCAGCATCGTGACGATCATGAGCAGGCCCGCGGCGGCTCCGGTCGCGGCGCCGAACAGTAGACGTTGGCGCCGCTGCGTGGGCACGCCGCGCCAGCGGGCCCAGACGCACACGAAGACGCCGTTCAGCAGACCGGCGAGCAGGCCGGCGTTCCGCCCTGCGTCGAACGCGTTCAGCAGCGCGCGGAAACCGCGCACGGGGAGGAACGCCGTGACGACGGGGTGGGTGAAGTTGAGCGGGTTGGCGAGCTCGTATTGCAGCCAGCCGGGAAGGCTCACCAGCGTCGGCACCAGGACGTACACCAGCACGCTGTGGCCGACGGCGTCGGCGATCGCGCCCCACGACGGTTGCTGTGCGGTGTGGTCGGCCATCGAGGACGGCGCGGCGCGCCGACCCGCCTGCATAGTGATGGAGCGAAGCCGCGGTCAAGGAACGCGGCGCAACGTCAGGATATCCAGGGCCTTGCCTGATCACGGCGTCGCCGCGGGCAGGCAGAGCAGCGTCGCCTTCTTCGTGTCGAGCGGACGCGTGCCGAACTGGTTCGACGTCGTGAGCCCGCTCTGCGACGCCGGCTTCGGCTGCTTGATCTTCGTGCCCTTGTCGCCCGGCGTGGTCGGACCGCAGCCGGTCTGGGGGATGTTCTTCTTCGCGAGCTTCGCCTCGTAGCAGAGCAGGTGGACGGCGGGCGTGCGGACGCTCGCCGGCGTGATCGGGAAGGGCTGCTTCTTGTCGGGACCGGCGAGCAGCGTGGGCGACCCGCTCTTGTCGACGGGGTTGCAGACGAGCTTCAGCTTCTTCAGGTCCCAGCGCGTGGTGCCACGCGCGTCCGTGACGTCGGCCTGCGCGTTCTTCGCGACCGCACCCTTCGCCTTCACGGCGTAGCAGAGGTAGTGGTCGACGAGGTTGTCGGTCGGCGGCGAGTCGCCGTTCGTCAGGCTGGGGACCAGCAGCGTCGACGGTTTCGTGATCGTGACGGTCGCGTTGCTGCACGTGCCGACGACCTGCTGACTCCGCTTCTGGAACTTCGCGGCGCCCTTGGCGCGCTTGACGGTGTACCCGGCGAGCGATGTCGGCGTGCTGCGCAGGTCTTCGCCGTTCACCGCGGCGGGCAGGCCGAGCTCCGTGGGCTTCACCACGTCGTAGCCGCCGCTGCCGAAGCCGTCGGCGAGCGTCACCGGGCCGAACTTGTAGAACTTCGCGGAGCGCTTGGTCGGCTTCGCCTGGTAGACGAGGAACGGCCCTGTTGCGGGCGCGGCGATCACGACGGTGAAGCCCGTCCGGTCGGCGGACGCGAGCAGCGTGTCCGTACCGTCGAACGTCGCCGTCAGGGTCGTGGTGCCGGGCAGCGGCGACGGGAGCGAGCAGCTCGCCAGACCCGTCGCGTCCGTGGTGCCGGTGCACTCGGCGAGCCCCAGCGTGAAGCGGACGGACGCGCCGGCGACGGCGGTGGGATCGTTCGTGGAGACGTCCACGAGCGACGCGGCGACGGTCGGCGTCTGACCCGGTACGCTCGCGCGCGGGCTCGGGTTCAGCGTGAGGAACGTCGGATGCTTGCCCGGCGCCCACGTGAGCTTCGCTTCGTTCGACGTGTACACGGTGCCGCCGACGGTCGCGGTGGCGACGACCTCGTCGAGACCCGTGGCGTCGCCGACGTAGGTGAGCGCGGCTTCGCCGGCCGCGTTCGTGCGGACCATCTGCACGCGCGGATTCGCGCCGGCGACGTTGAAGAACACCGGCGTGTCCGCCGGAACGTCGAGGTTGCGGAACCGCGCGGTGAACGTCTGCGACGACCCTTGCGCCGGGTCGGGCGCCACGAGCGACGGGGTGAGGCTCAGCGACGGCGTGGCCGTCGACGGCAGGAAGTCGCAGCCGCCGAGCGCGTTCGTCAGCTTGTACACGGCGTCGCCCGCGCCGGCGTAGAGACAGCCGTCCGGGCCGACCGTGCCGACGGGCAGGTCGTTCGCGAGGACCGTGGCCGCCGGCGGCGTGGCGCGGAGGTCGAAGAGCGTGAGGTCGCCGTTCGCGAGCGCCAGCAGCGCGGCGGCCTCGCCTTCGGGCGTGACGTCGGCGATCGCGACGAAGAAGAAGCTAGTCACCCCGTCCACCGGCGTGATCACGCCCGGCGTCGGGCTGTCCGTGCCGGTGACGCGCACGATCGCGGGCGACGGATCGTTGTAGCCCGTCTGCACGTACAACGTCCCGTTCGGCGCGAAGGCGACCTGACCGTTCGGCGTGCGCGGCAACGTCGCGTAGGTGGACACGGTCGGCGTCGCGCTCGCGGGATTGGCGATGCGGTGGAGGATCGGATCGTCGGAGCCTGCGCCGAAGCATCCGCCGGTGAAGAACAGGTCGCCGCTGAGCGGGTCGGTCGCGAGGCCGTTCGGGCACGTGAGGTTCGGCGCGACGACGCGCAGCTGCGCGCCCGTCGCCGGATCGAGCTCGATCACCGCGCCCGTCGTGAAGTTGCCGCCGGTGGACCCGCGCGTCGCGTAGAGACGGCCGTCCTTGCCGAACACCGGGTTCGCGAGCGTCGGACCGATGGTGCTGAGCAGGTTGGCGCTCGAGACCGTGCCGCCGCCGAGTCCGAAGCCGTAGAGCCCGCCGTCGGGGAACTGCGCGATGTAGACGGTGCTCGGGCCGAACGCGGGATTCGTCGCGCCGGTGCAGCCCCAGTTCACGTTGCCGAAGTTGAACGCCTGCGCGAAGAAGCCCGTGGCGAACGGCGTCACCACGTAACCGTTCTGTCCGACTGGCGGTACCGCGGTGCTGCCGCACGACGTGTTGTTGCCGTTCGCCCACGTGACGACCGCGCTGCCCGGGACCGGTAGGTCGCCGTCGGTCACGTCGACGGCGGTGTAGGTGACGACCTCGTTGACGCGGTTCGTGGCGACGAATGCGATCTGGCCGTTCGAATCGGTGACGGACGGGTTCGGCGCGGTGATCAGCGAATGCCCGTCGCCCTGCGACAGGGTGACGAGCTTGCCGGGCGTCGGCCGCGCGAGCGCGTCCTGCAGCGTGACGGTGATCGTCGTCGACGCCACGCCGTCCGCGTCGACGTTGGAGACGCTGGCGACGATGCCGCCCGACGCCGCCGGCGGCACCACGAACGGCATCGTCGGCGTGATGCCGAGGACGACGCCGCCGGCGGTGGCGGTGAACTCCACGTCTTCGGCCACGAGGTTCGACACCGTGAACACGGCGACGCCGTGCACGTCGGACGCGACGTTCGCCGGCGTGATCTGCACGGTGCCGCTCGGCGACGCGGCGAGCGTGACGTCGGCGCCCGCGACCGCGTGACGGTTCGCGTCGAGCACCGTCACGACGACGAGTCCCGTCGACGTGCCGTCGGCCGGGACCGCGATGGGCTCGGCCGCGAACGTGACCGCCTGCGTGACGAGCCCCGGCGTCACCAGCGACACCTGCGCATCGGGTGGGCCGACCGTCGCGCCGGTGAGCTGGACGACGATGCCGTCGACGTTCGGCGAGCCGATGCCGACGTGCGCGAAGTCGCTGCTCAGCGCGGCGGGCCCGTTGAACGCGGGCGTGCCCGCCATCGGGTAGAGCTTCGCGTTCGCGAAGCCGAGGTTCGTGCCGACCTGCTCGTTGATGAGCGCGGCATACGCGGCCCACAGCGGCGCGGTGAAGCTGGTGCCGCCGAAGAGCAGGCCTGTCGGACAGCCGCCGTCGTCGGCGCGGCAGATCATCACGCCGTTCGCGGGGTCCGCGTTGGCGACGACGTCGGGCACCGAGCGCATCGCCGACGCCGTGAAGCCGTCCTGATAGCTCGGGCGCGTGAAGAAGCGGCTCGTACCGAAGCCGCCCTGGCCCGTGGGCGGCGTGGCGGCGCTGCCGTCCCACCACGTCTCGCTGCCGTACAGCTTGCCGGGCGCCGCCTGCACCGACGAGCCGCCGACGGCGGTCGCGTTGGGCGCGCCCGACGGCACGCCGACGACGTTCGGGCTGCCGTTGAGGCACGTGCTGCCGGTGTCGCCCGACGCGTTGAAGATGCTGACGCCCGCCGCGGCCGCGCTCTGGAAGATCGTGTCGATGCCCTGGACGTCGGCCAGCGAGGTCTGGTCCTCGCAGTAGCTCCAGCTGTTCGAGACGATCGTCGCGCCGGCGTCGAGCGCGGCGTTGAAGAGCGCCTGGAAGCTGCCGGCGCCGGTGAACGGCGCGTGCACGGTGACGACGTCCGCGCCGGGCGCGACCGTCATGACGGTCGTCACGTCGAGGAGCTGCTCGTTCTGGTCCGGCCCGAGCGGTGCGCCGCCGTTCACGGGCACGTCGGTGAGGCGGTTCAGGTTGTCGGCCGGGAAGCCCATCAGCGCGAGGTAGTCGGCGATGTCGCTGCGCCGGTAGGAGTCGAAGCCGATGATCGCCACCTTCTGTCCCGTGCCGGACGCGACGTTGGGCGTCGGTCGCGGGCCGTTGGTGAGCAGCGGGCTCGTGTTCGGCGGACACGGCTGATTCACCGGCAGCACCAGGTTGTAGTTGAGGTAGCTCGTGTACTGGAAGAAATCGAAGTTGAACTCGGCGTCGTTCGCGGCGGCCTGCTCGGCGGCGGCGATGCACAGCTTGTATGGATTCACGCCGCCCTCGGTGCAGATCTTGAAGCCGGTCGGCGGCGGAATGGGGGCCAGCAGCAGGTTGCAGGCCAACTTGTAGAAGCCGCGCTTGAGCGTGCGCGTGACCGGACGCGGCCGTCCGAGGTTCGACAGTCCCGCGACCGACTGCACGTGCGGCGCGAGCGCGGCCGGCATCGCGGGATCGCGGTCGTTCGCGTGGAAGACGGCGTCGCCGAGCCGGTGGTCGTCGATGCGGACGTCGAACGCGCGCGCGATCGATCGGCGCGTGCCGCGCAGCGACAGCGTGAGCCGGTTCTCCGATTTGCCGATCACCTCGAGGCCGTGGCGGCGCGCCCAGCGTTCGATTCGCTCGTAGGTGCGCACCGACGGGCCGAAGCGGTCGGCGAGCTCGCGCTGGCTCGACGTCGCGGGCCGCGCGTCGACGGGTCCGCGCATCGCGGCGAGGTGGCGCTGGAAGCCGGCTTCGTCGTCGCGCCGCAGGACGAGCGTGACGGTGAGCGGCGTCGCGTCGGCGTCCGGCGGTGCGACGATGCGGGTCGCACCCGCGAGCGCGTCGAGCCTGTGACCCGGCAGACGCTGCAGGGGGTGCTCGCCGGCGTGGGCGCGGACGGCGACGGACAGGAGCGCTACGACCAGGAACGCGGCGTGACGGGCCATCGGATGGAGTCTCCTTCGAATGAATCCGGCCCAGCCACGGTTCCCCCCGGGCGTGCAACGTTGCCTTCCGGCGACTCGACCGATGCTTGGGTCATCGATCTTCGCCGGTGGACGTGTCAAGGAAGATACGTCCGTCGGATGTACGAGCCCGGAATGCGAGCCGAGGAAATCCGGCGAGTTGTCCCTTGCCCTCGTGCGGGCCGGCCGACCTGCCGATATCGGAGGAAGAGCGGTGGATGGCTCGGCAGGTTGCCGTCCGTCCAGCCGCCGAGAGGAGGACGCACATGACGCATCTGCTTCGGACCCTGTGCATGGCCGCCGTTCTGCTGGCCGCGATCTGTCTCGCCCCGTCGGCCCACGCCGAGGAGGGGGTCGCTCCCGGCTGGGAGCGCGGCGGCGAGTTCAAGAACTCGCGCTACGACGGCGAGCGCGCCAACGATACGGAGGCCGGGACCCAGGCGCGCGAGTCCGACGGCTCCATCACGACCGACAAGCCGGCGTCGGCCGAGCCGTTCGAGAATCCCGCCGACATCCAGGACGACGAGGACGAGGACTGAGAGGTCCTGTCCGATCGCCGTTCGATGCACGGACGGCGATCGGACGTTCGTCCCCCGCGGCTACGGTTTCTGCGGAACGCCGATCAGCGGCGCGCGCACCGGCGCCGCGATCCCGACGTAGGCGACGATCGCGTGGCCGCCCGGGTTGAAGATCGGGTTCGGCTCGTTCAGCCAGTTGTTCGTCAGCCAGACGTTGCCCGACGGGTCGACCGCGACCCCCGTGTTGCGCGTCAGGCCGTCGAACGCGTAGCCGGCGGCCGGCGAGATCGGCGAGCCCGTGTCGGCGCCCGGCGGACACGTCTTCCGCTTGCGGCCGCAGAAGTGCGACAGGCGGCGGTCGTAGAAGTTGGCGACCCAGACGTTGTCGTTGCCGTCGACCGCGATGCCCCAGGGAATCGTGAGCCCGCCGCCGGCGAACGGGCCCTTCGTGACGCGGCCGCGCTTGTCGATCAGGGTGATCGACCCGTCGGTCGATTCCGGCGTGAGGAAGCCGTTCGGGCAGGGGACGCGCAGCGACGCGGAGTTCGAGACCCACATGTTGCCGCGGCTGTCGGCGGCGATGCCGAGCGGCTGGTCGAAGACGCCTTCGAGCGGGCTGTGCGGCGTCGGCGTGCCGTCGGGCCGCAGCACGGCGACGGCGTCGCGGTCGTTCAGCGTCACGAACGCCCAGCCCTTCTTGTTGATGGCGACGTCGAACGGCCGCGAGCACTCGGGGGTGGTGCCGCAAACCGGGTCGGCGACGAACTGCTGCGCGGCCGTGTTGTCGCCGTCCGGATACTTCGTGACGATGCCGTTGGCGCAGTTGGCGATCCAGATGCCGCCCGTCGTGTCCGACGCCATGCCCTGCGGCCACGAGACGGCGCCGTCCGTGTAGCCCGTATGCTCGGGCGACAGCGGAATGCCGTCCGGGGTGAACTTCGACACGCTGTTCGACGGGGACTTCGCGTCACAGCCGGGCGAGCCGAAGCCGAAGTTGCCGATCCAGACGTTGCCGTCCGGGTCGAAGGTCGCGCCGAAGCCGGCGCCGTTCAGTCCGCCGCCGTGATACGGCGAGTGCTCGACGTACTGGCCCGTGGGCGTGAAGTGCATGACCGTCTTGCCGCCGCAGACGATGGCGTCGGGATCGTCGCTGTAGGTGTAGTTGTTCGGCACCCAGAGGCTGCCGTCGGGCGCGATGGCGAAGTTGCCGGGACCGTCGAGCGACATGCCGTCGCCCTCGAAGAGGAGCGCGAGCGTCCACGCGGCGGGCGGCGTGCCCGGATCGCGCGCCGGCTGATACGGCGCCGGCGGCAGCTTCGACAGGTCGAAGAGCGCCTGCACGGCTGCGGTGCTCGTCGCCGGGTTGCGCGCGACGTCGACCAGCGCCTGGAGCGTGTTCGTCGGTCTGGGACCGCGGGGCGGCGTCGCCTGTGCGAACAGCGTCGTGCAGGCCGACGACGACGCGACGCACGCCGACACCATGTTCGCCAGGGAGTTGAACGATCCGAGGGTCTCCGTCTCGGTGCCGTTCGGCGCCGAGCCCAGGACGGAGCCGACGTCGCCGGTCGTCGTGTCGACGAGGTTGCCGCCCATGCCCACGGCGTTCTGGATGCCGGGCCATTTGCCGGCGACCTTGGCACGGTCGATGAACTGCGCGAGCGCGAACGCCGCCGCGACGGTGGTTCGTCCGTTGACGACGACCTGCGCGGGCAACGCGGTCGAGCCGACCACGCCGAGCAGCGACGCGAGCACGACGGGGCCTTTGAAGCTCCGGCACTTGCCCGCGCGCGGGAACTGCCCCGCCGCGTCGACCGACCCGCCGTCCGCGATCACGTACAGCACGGTGTCCGCGGCGGCCGGCGCGACGTAGGAGATCGCGAACGTCCCGTCGGCGGCCGTCGCCGTCGCGCCGAGAACCGATGGGCACTGCGACGGACGGCTCGGATCGGTCGCGTACAGCGCGACGCCGAGCGATGCGAGCGGGCTCGTCCCGTCGACGACGCTGCCGCTCAGCGTGGCGGCCTGGGCGAGCGCGGGCGCGAGCATCGCCGCGCACGTGACGACGAAGCGGAGGAAGGGCGATCGGCGGACGTTGGCCATGCGGAGACCGTGGCCGCCGGACCGCCGAATTTCAAACAGACCGCGTGACGAGCGTCACGCCTTCCGCCGACCCGTTCGATCGGCGCCGCGGGTGACGTCGTCGAGCAGCATCGCGGTGAACCGCTCGTACAGCGCGACGGGATCGGTCCGCGCCGGGTCCATGAGGTAGTAGACCTGCACGCCGGCCGCGAAGGCCATGATGGTGTCGACGGTCAACGCGTCGTCGACGTCGCTGCGGATCTCGCCGCGTTTCTTCGCTTCGCGCA
This sequence comes from uncultured Binatia bacterium (SeqCode), assembly GCA_964432595.1. GTDB lineage: Bacteria > Desulfobacterota > Binatia > DP-6 > DP-6 > DASYLJ01. Next base: position 319,589 of record CAYSOF010000001.1, read on the forward strand.
GGGAATCCAGGAGCATCTTCCGCCCGGCGTGCCGACGCTCGATGTAGTAATCGTGCAGGTCGGAGCCTTCGTCGAAGCTCTCGGCCTGCAGGACCGTGAAGAGCTTCGCCCAGACGGGATGCTTCAGGTTGAAGCGCGCCATGAGGGACAGGCTCTCGAGCGGCTTCAGCCCGCCTTCCTGGAACGCCTCGCTCGTGAACTCGAGGTAGCGGCGGTCGCGCTCCTGCAGCACCGCGACCAGCAGGTCTCGCGACGTGCGATAGTGGTAGAGGCGCCGTAGCGCCCGAGGCGGGCGGACTCGTCGAGCCCGCCCGCCTCGGGGTCGGCTCACGGGTTGCAGCTGATGAGCACGTTCGCGGTCGACGGACCGCTCGCGAAGACGTCGCTCGAGTTCGAGCAGTACGGACGGCCGTTGCCGAGGATGTTCGACGTGGCGCCGACCGTGTTGCAGCTCGGGAACTGCGGCGCGAGGCCGCATCCGCTGAAGCCGTTGACGCTCGTGATCGTCCAGGTGTCGCCCGACAGGTTCGAGATGTTGCCGCTCGGCGCCGCGACGGTCACGTTGCACCCCGCCGTGCCGAAGAGCTGGCTGCCCCCCGGCCAGTTGCGCAGCGTCGCGCTGACGAACGCGGTGATGCCGTAGTTGAAGTTCGCTGCGCCGCACGGCGGGATCGTCGTGGTCGTCGTCGACGACGTGGTGGTGGTCGTCGTCGACGTCGTCGTCGTGGTGGTCGTCACGCACGTGCCCTCGAGCGTCGGCTTCTTGTGCGAGTACTGCAGCGCGCCCTTGTTGGTGATCTTGCCGTTGCCGGCCGGGAACTGCACGCTGTAGGTGTCGCCGCCGACGAGCTCCAGCAGGACGCAGCCGTCCGTGCCGAGGTTCGGCGGCAGGACGGTCAGCGGCGTCACCTTGCCGCTGCCGCCGATCTTGATCTGGAACACGCCGCTCGACGTCTTCTTGATCGACACCTGCTTGATCGGGCCCTGCTCGAGCTTCGAGTCCTTGTAGACGAAGCCCTTGGTGGTGTTGCCGCTCCAGTAGGGCTTGCCCGTCGAGGGACTCGATCCCTGGGGCAGGTTGAACGTCTGGCTGCTCGGCGTTCCGCCGTTCGCGCGCACGACGAGCACCGCGCCGGACACGACGGGGTTGCCCACGAGCGTGTTCGTCGACCCCTTCTCCTTGGCGGCAGCCTTGAGAGACGTCTTCGACGGAACGCTGGGGTTCTTCAGCTGGAGCGAGCTTCCCAAAATCGGCTGATCGGCGGCGAGCGCCGATCCGGCGAACGCGAGCAGCGCAGCGACCGTGCACATCGAGCGAACGGGACCAATCATGGAAGCTCTCCTCAGTGCGTGGGCGAAAATTCGCCGGGGGCGGTAATCCAACACCGGCAAAGCTTCTGTCAAACAGAAAGTTGCAAGACAGGCAGCAGACGGCCGAGCTAGGTCACACCAGCGGTGGCAGCGCGTCCATTGCGGCTCGCACCGCGTCGAACGTCCCCGCGGCCGTGTCGGTGCCGAGGCCCGTCGCCACCAAGGCCGCGGTCGCACACGCGAATCGTGCGCTCTCGGTCTCGTCGAGGCCGCGCGCGCGAGCGGCGCCGAACCCCGCGCAGAACGCATCGCCGCAGCCGGTCGTGTCGACCACCGGCACGCGATAGGCGGGCGCATCGACCCGGTGCGCCGGTGATACCAAGCGACAACCATTGGCGCCGTCTTTGAAGACGCAGCAGCCCGCGCCGCGCTCGAGGAAGAACGCGGCGACGTCGTCGAGCGCTGCGCGACCGGATATCGCGCGCGCCTCCGCCAGCGTCGGCATGAAGTAGTCCACGAAGGGCAGGGCCGCTTCGAGCGCCGGCAGCGTGGTCGGGCCGGGCGCGATCAGGTCGCAGGTCACGAGGATGCCGCGACGCTTCGCCTCCGCGAGCAGCGCCGCGGCCGGCGCACCGTCGAGCATCGGCAGCGCGCCGGCGCCGCCGAGATGCAGCACCGGCGCGACGAGGACGTCGTCCCACATGGTCTCCGGGACGGCGAGGAGGAGGCTCGCGCCGAGCGCGTGCAGCGCGGGGCGCTCGCCGCCCGGCCGGATGCCGAGGACCGTGGCCGAGGTCCGTTGCTCGGCCAGCACGGCGACGCACGCCGTGTCGACGCCGCGTCTCGCCAGCGCCGCGAGCAGGATCTCGCCGGTTTCGTCGTCACCCACGGCGCCGACCAGCCGCGTGCGCAATCCCAGCTTGGCCGCGACGCTCGCAGGCCCGGCGGCGGTGCCCGCGGGCGTCAGCCGGATCTCGTCGATCAGCCGGACGCCGTCGCCCGTCGGGAACGCCTCGACCGGCCGCGCGAGGACGTCGAGCAGCGTCATCCCGACGGCGACGTACTCGAAGGCGGCCATCTACCGGAACGCCGCGATCACGTCGTCGGCGTAGCGACGCATGTAGTCGATCTTCTCGCCGACCGGCGTGTCCGGCATGTGGTACGGGTCGCGGAAGCCGACGATGACGTCGGTGACGCCGAGGTCCTCGAGCTGGCGAACCCCGTCGGCCGTGTACGCATTGAGCGAGATGACGTGGATCTCGAACGGCTCCCGCTCGCGGCCGTATTCCCGCCGGAGCTCCGTCAGTCGCTTCAGGTAGCCGACGAGGAGGTCGTGGTCGCCGCCGGCGTGCATCCACCCGTCGCCCAGGCGCGCCGCGCGTCGCAGCGCGGGCTCGGTGTGCCCGCCGATCAGCACGGGCACCGGCGACGGCGGCACCGGACAGATCTTGATGCTCGGCACCCGGTAGTGCTTGCCCTCGAACGCGAAGTACTCGCCGCGCAGCAGGCCACGGATGATCGCGATCATCTCGTCCATCCGCTTGCCGCGCGTCGTCCACTCGGTACCGGTGACCTCGAAGTCCTCGGGCCAGGGCGAGAGGCCGACGCCGAAGCCGAAGCGTCCCTGCGTCATGACCGCGACCGACGCGACCGATTTCGCGACGAGCACCGGCTGGCGGATCGGTAGCTTCACCACGAACGTCGTGAAGCGGAGCGTGCTCGTCACCGCGCCCATGGCGGGAATCAGCGAGAACGGCTCGATGAACGGCTTGCCGTCGAGGAACTCGCGATTGCCGTCGGGCGTGTACGGATACTTGCTGTCCGAGACCTCGGGATAGCAGATGCTGTCGGGGACGATGAACGAATCCCACCCGGCGTCTTCCACCGCGCGCGCGAGCGGGAGATAGTGCGTGGGATCGCAGAGGGCTTCGGCGTAGGAGAATCGCATCGTGCCGACGCCCTATCGCGCCGGTCGCACGGGCGCCAGGGTCTGCGCTAGGGACGTGCATGGCATCCCCGCTGATCAGCCGCCGCGACCTCGACTTCGTCCTGTACGACGTGCTCGACGTGCTCGCCCTCACCGCCGAGCCGCGATGGGCGGAGCACGGCCGCGAGACGTTCGACGCGGCGATCGACACGGCGCACGAGCTGGCCGTCACCCACTTCCGCTCGCACAACGCGAAGGGCGATCGCCAGGAGCCGACGTTCGACGGCGAGCGCGTGCACGTCATCCCGGAGGTGAAGGCGGCGCTCGACGCGTACGTCGCCGCCGGGTTCATGGCCGCGTCGAAGGACTACGACCTGGGCGGCATGCAGCTGCCGTGGACGGTGGCGCAATCCTGCAGCGCGATGTTCCAGGCGGCGAACATCGGCACCGCGGCGTACCCGTTCCTGACGATCGCGGCGGCGAACCTCATCGAGGCGTTCGGCTCCGATGAGATGCGGCGGCGCTTCATGCAGCCCATGCTCGACGGACGCTACTTCGGCACGATGTGCCTCTCCGAGCCGCAAGCGGGATCGTCCCTCGCCGACATCCGCACGCGCGCCGAGCCCGCCGGGGAGGGCGTCTACCGGCTGTACGGGCACAAGATGTGGATCTCGGGCGGCGAGCACGAGCTGTCCGACAACATCGTCCACCTCGTGCTCGCCAGTATCCCCGGCGCACCCGCCGGCGTGAAGGGCATCTCGCTGTTCGTCGTCCCCAAGCTCCTGGTCGACGCCGACGGCCGTCTCGGCGCGCGCAACGACGTCCGCCTGGCCGGCGTCAACCACAAGATGGGCTATCGCGGCACGATCAACACGGTGCTCAACTTCGGCGAGAAGGACGGCGCCGTCGGCTGGCTCGTGGGCGAGCCGCATCGCGGGCTCGAGTACATGTTCCAGATGATGAACGAGGCGCGCATCGGCGTCGGCGCCGGGGCGGTGATGCTCGCGTACACGGCGTATCTCGCGGCGCTCGAGTACGCGCGCGAGCGGCCGCAGGGCCGCCCGGTGGACGCGAAAGATCCGTCGCAGCCGATGGTACCGATCGTCGAGCACGCCGACGTGAAGCGCATGCTGCTCCATCAGAAGGCGGTGAGCGAGGGCGGGCTGCATCTGTGCCTGTACGCCGCCTGGCTGGTGGATCGCCAACACGCGACCGTCGATGCGGCGCAGCGCCGCGACCTCACGCTGTTGCTCGACACGCTGACGCCGATCGTGAAGGGCTGGCTCAGCGAATCGTGCCTGCGCGCCAACGAGTTGGCCGTCCAGGTGCTGGGCGGCTACGGGTACACGCGCGAGTACCCCGTCGAGCAGTACTACCGCGATCAGCGGCTGAACCCGATCCACGAGGGTACCGACGGCATCCAGGCGCTCGATCTGCTCGGCCGGAAGATGACGATGCAGGGCGGGGCGGGGTGGACGCTGCTGCACGACGAGGTCGCCGCGACGAGCGCGCGCGCCCGTGCCCACGACGCGCTGGCGCCGCTGGCCGGTCGGCTCGATGCCGCGTTGGAGACGCTCGCGCGCGTGCGCGGACGGCTGCTGACGACGATGGCCGAGGGCCGGGTCGCGCTCGCGCTGGCGAACGCGAGTCACTTCCTCGACCTCGCAGGCCTGGTCGTCTTCGGCTGGATGTGGCTCTGGCAGGCGACGGTGATCGAAGGCGCAGCGCCGTCGGACGATCCCGAGGTCGCCGCGTTCCGCGCCGGCAAGGTGCAGGCGTGTCGCTACGCGTTCGCCTACGAGCTGGCGCGCGTGCCGTACCTGGCGTCGCTGCTCGAGTCGCTCGACGACACGACGCTGTCGATGCGCAGCGAGTGGTTCTGACCTACGAGCCCGACCGGCGCGCCGCGTTTGTGACCCAGGGGCCCGGACGACACCGTAGGTCCGATGACGATGCGGCGTCGGAGCCGTCAATGGGTCGTGGGACTCGCCGCGCTCGTGACAGCCGGCGTGGCCTGCATCTGATCCGGGCGGGTTTCGCCGGCAAGCCACACGAGGACGTGACGGCATTCCGGGAGCGTGCCGCCGCGGCGCTCGGCGACCGTCACGTGCATGCCATCGCGGCGGATTCCGAGACGAATTTCGTCTACGTGGTGACCGGTGACGAGTTCGTGTATCGCTTCACGCCCGACGGTGTGCCGGAGCAGCGATTGGCCGAGTGACCGGCGTTATCGATGCGCGTAGCGAGTGGTTCTGATTCCACGGCGCCTCCACGAGAATTCCACGCGAGCCGTCTCCACTTGCCGCTTCGGGCGCGCCAACGTACCGGGCGATGGACAGATTCGCGGCACGCGTCGGCGTGCTCATCGTGGCCCTGGCACTCTCGGTGCCGGGAATCGAGTCGCAGGCGGCGAGCCGTCGATCGTGCCAGCGTGCCTGCAAGCGTTTCGCGCGCCAGTGCGCGGTCGCGCCGTCGCAGCCGAAACGCTGCGAGCGTCTCCTGCGTCGCCTCGACAAGTGTGGCGAACGAGGCGTCGTGTGCGCGACGACGACGACGACCAGCAGCACGACGTCGACGACCCTCGCCGGCTCCGGCAGCGCCGTCATCGTCGATGGCGCCCGGGCCACGACGCAGACCGTCACCCCCGACGGTGGAACGCTGACGGCGACCGCGGCGGACGGCACCGTCTACTCGCTCGTGATCCCCCCGGATGCCCTGCTGCTCGAGACCGCCATCACCATGACGCCGATCGTCTCCGTCGCCGGCGAAGACTTTCCCGCCGGGCCCGTGCTCGGCGTCGATCTGCAACCATCGGGCCTGCGGCTCTACGAATTCGCGACGCTGACTATCGTCCCATCGCAGCTCGGCCCGACGGCGGCGATCGCGGGCTTCAGCTACGAGGGCGCCGGCGACGACCTGCACCCGTACCCGGCGGCGCTGCATGCGGGGCGGATCGTCCTCCACGTGATCCACTTCTCCGGCGCCGGCGCGGAAGTCTGCGTCGAGCACTGCTTTCCGCCGATCATTCCGCCGCCGGCCATCACGGAGGCGCAGCTCGAGCAGCTGATCGCGCAGCTCGACCCGCATCACCCCTTCTACGCCTCGCGGCTCGCGGAGCTGCTGCACGCCTACTACGACTTCTTCATCGCGCCCGATCTGCCGCTCATGGAGCAGAGCTGCGAGTTCGCCACGAGCCGCATTCCGAAGGTGCTCGCGTGGTCGCGCACGAACCAGCTGCTGCTGAACGAGGAGGGCTTCGAGGGCAAGAACCAGACGGTCGGCGACTCGCTCTTCCGTTCGGCGTCGAACTGCTGGTCGGAGGTGACCGCCGCGTGCCTGGACCCGAGCAATGCCTACCAGGTGAAGAACGTGCTCCAGATCGCACGCCAGGCGCAGCTTCTGGGCGGCGATCCCGAGATCTTCGACCCGGGCACGGTGCGGCGCTGCTCGGGGCTCTGGAGCGGCACCATCACGTACGAGTGGACGTTGGAGGAGGATGCGTCCTTTCCCGTCGGCGCGGCCGCCTTCACGCGGAGCACGCGGCTGCGCAACGCGCAGGAGTGGCGGATAGAGCCCAACGTCATCGGCGACCCCTGCGAGGGTTGCCCGTTTCGCATGTACGCCGCGGCCTGGGTCGGGACGGCGTCGGTGAACAACCGCTACGTCAAGGATTACGGCAACTGCACCGATACGGTGACCCAGCTCGACCATGTGGACGGCACGGCCACGCCGTCGGCCTTCTCCATCGGCACGGTGCGCGGTCAGACCGCGTTCCAGGTTCATCGCGCGACGCCGTGGATGCAGGGTGCCCCGCCGTACGGCGTGGTCGACAGACCGTACGTGTCCACGCGCGTGCATTGCACCGGGTGGGTCGAGACCGTGCCGTTCGCATCGCTCCACGTCGCGGAGAACTGGACGCTGTGGCCGTTCTACGAGCTCCCGCTCGACCGGACGGATCCCACGATACCGACGACGTCGAAGGGGCAGAAGGTCGACCGTCAGGAGCGAGCCGTGCTCGGCGGCACGGAGGTCATCACGACGACGTGGACCTGGGACCTGACGCTCGAGCCGGACGCGGCGGAGTGATTACCTGCAGCGGAGGATGTTGCCGCCGCCCGTCGTGACGCGAACACGATCGTGCCCTTGATCGGCAGGTTCGACGTGTCGAGCGCGTAGGTTCCGTTCTTGCCGGTAACGGAGAACTTGATTCGACGGATGTCGGTGTCGTCCCGGTTGATCTTCACCTTCGTGATGCCGTTCACGAGACACGACGCTGTCGATGCGCAGCGAGTGGTTCTGAGGCCCGCCGATCGGCGCCCTACCTAATTCTACGCACGGACGGCAACACGATTCGCACGCAAGAAACACGTTGTCAGATGGCCCGCCGCGCCCTATGGTCCGGCGACACATCGCTCATCGCGCTGCACTGAAGGAGGACTCCCGATGCATCGTGCACTGACGGCCACCGTCGCGGCGGCCATGACGATCATGCTGGCAACGAGCGGAACGGCCGGCGCCGCCTATACCTGTTCGGTCGTGGCGAAGCGCGGTGATCTCGACCCCGGCGGCTCCCAGTACTCCAACAAGTTCGACGGGCGCGTCGCCATCAACGAGAGCGGCGACACGGTCTTCGTCGGGCGGGCGGGCGGTTTCCAACAGGCGCTCTACCTGTACCCCGGTGTCGGCGCGAACGTGATGATCGCCCGTGTGGGCAATGCGGCACCCGGGGGCAGCGCGTTCGCGAAATTCGCGCGGGGCACGTTCGCCAACCCGTCGATCAACACGCCGGGGGACGTCGCCTTCACCGCCCGCCTCACGATTCCCGGTGACGGCGTATTCGTGCGCGACGGCGGCGTGCTCGAGAAAGCGGCGCAGACCGCCGACGTATCGCCGTCGGGCGGGACCTTCCTGACGATCCCGTCGCTGTCCGCGATCCGGGACTCGGGGCAGGTCCTCTTCGTCGCCACCGTCAGCGGCGGGCCGAGTGGCATCTTCCAGTACGACGCCGGGACCAACAACCTGACGGCGGTCATCAACACCACCCACACGGACGACGGCGGCCGCCCGTTCTGTGCGTTCCAGCAGGTGGGCCAGAGCGACGGCGTCGCCGCGTTCACGGCCACGGTCGGTGTCCCCGACTGCACCACGCCCGTGCAGGGCGTCTTCTCCCTGCCGTCGCCCGGCGTCGGCGTGAAGATCGCGCTCGTCGGCGATCCGAGCGCCATCAGCGGCACGGTCTTCACCAGGTTCTTCGACGCGCCGCAGACGAGCGCCACGAGCGTCTCGTTCGCCGCTCGCGTCGGCGGCGCGCCGTTCAACGGTGACGCCATCTTCGCCTGGGACGGTGTCGTGCTGAGCAAGGTCGTCGCCGTCGGCGACGCCGCCCCGGTCGCCGGTGGCGCCCTCAAGAAGCGCGGCGGCCAGCATCGGCAGACGCTGAGCGACGAGGTGTTCGCCCATTTCTACACGCGCCAGACGTCGGCGACGCAGGGCATCTTCTCGTTCGACGGGACGCCCGACGCACCGCTCCTCAAGACCGATGCGCCGCCGGCACCCTTCGGCCTGTTCTCCAAGTTCCGCAATTTCGGACCGCCGGCAGTCGACGGCGCGGGCAGCTATCTCGCGGTGCTCGCGGAGGTGAAGGACACCGTCAAGCCGTCCGGCAAGGCGGGCATCCTGCGCTGCCAGCCGTAGTCGCGCTACCGGGCGGCCGCGGAGACGTCGTGGCCGCCCGGGGACGCGATGCCGACGCCGGTCACCGACAGCGGAGGATGTTGCCGCTGCCCGTCGTGACGCAGGTCGCGGCCGTCTCGCCGCACTGCCCGTTCGTCGCCAGCGGCGGCGCGAGGATCACCGTGCCCTTGATCGGCAGGTTCGCCGTGTCGATCGCGTAATTGCCGGTCTTGCCGGTCACGGAGAACTTGATCCGTCCGAAGTCGCTGTTGGCGCGGCGAATCTTGACGCCCGTGATGCCGTTCACCAGCGGAGCGACCTTCCCGTCGTTCTTGTAGAGCGAGCCGGAGCTGATGGACTTCCATCCGACCGACCCCGTGTAGCCGCCGGGCGGAACGAAGATGTCCAATGCCGTGGCGCCGGTGCTGTCGGTGAAGAGGATGCGGAAACCGTTGCGCGATGGCGCGATCGGGTCCATCCCCGGCACGTTGGTCAGGGTGCCCTTGAACCTGAGCACGTCGTCGCCTCCCGGCGTGAGGAGCTTCGCGACGGAGATGGTGACGTTCTCGACCGACGTCGGGGCGATGTTGTTGCAGGGGTCGACCGCGTCGTCGATGCCGTCGCCGTCGCCGTCGAGCGCCAATGCCGTCCCGGCCATGCCGAGGACCAACGCGGCGGCCGCCAACGCCTTCGTGGTGCGATTCGCCATGATCTCCCCCTCTGGACCGCCCGGGCGTCCCGATCCGGCAGGGGTGTACTACGACCACGGCGATAGCTGTCAAGAAAAATGCCTGACGCGCTGCGTGGGTGAAGCGAGCGCACGGGGCGCCCGGCGTGCGGCCGGGCGCCCCGTGGACGGTGCTCAGCCCGGCAGCGGGGCGTCCGGGCAGGACGCCGGCGCCGGGTTCTTGGTGCCCTTGAACAGCTTGCCGGCCTTGTAGGTCTTCTTGCTCGACTCACCGACGCCCGCGCACAGCGCGGTGTCGCCCGACGCGACGACGACCGACACGTCCTGCGGCTCGGTGGCCAGCGAGTGGCTGAGCCCCGCGCCCTTGCCGGTGATCTTGAGACCGCCGGCGACGATCTGCGCCGCGGAGACCGGGCCGAGGAGACGCTTCGAGTCGGCGTACTTGTAGCCGGCGACGACGCCCTTCTTGAGCACCGCCGTCCAGTTCGACGCCGGCAGCGTGTACGTGGCGTCGAAGGTGCTGCTCACGACGCGGACGGTGGCGCCGTCGACGGTCGGGTCGACGTCCGTCGGCACCACCAGCGGCTCCTTCGTGACGACGACGGTCAGCGCGCGCTTGTCCGGCTTCGCCGGGTCGTCCTTCAGGAGGAGATTCGTCGACGCGATCGGCGTGCCCGTCGGCGGCTCCTCGAACGGCAGGACGATCCGGATCGGATCGAGCGCATTCCCGGCGGACAAGAAGCCGCCGAGCGCGGTGGCCGCCTCGGCCGTGACCACGCCGTTGCCGAGCTGCCACGTGACGGTCGTGGCGGTGGGCGTCACGCTCGTCAGGTCGTACTCACCGAGGTTCATGCGCTCGTTGAGATCGGGAACCGTCGGGAGGTCGCTGTTCAGCACGACGAGGACGTTCAGGATCGCCGAGCCGTCGGCCGCGATCGTCACGACGGGGTCGATGATCGACAGCACGAACAGGTGATCGGGCCTGGTGAACGTGACGTTGCCCTGCAGGTCGATCGTCCCGGCGCCGCTCGGGAGCGCGTAGTCCCAGTCGGTCGCGGTCCAACCGAAGACGTTCGTGTTCGCGGCCAGCTTGGGATCGCAGCCGCCGCGGAGGGTGTCGGGGTTCGGGTCGCAGGTCGCGCCGGCGCCGGCGGTGATGGGCGGCGAGCCGGTGCCGCCGTAGACGTAGCCGCGGAAGGCCTGGCGGAAGCCCCAGTCGCCTTCGTCGGCGGCGAGACCGACCGCGGGGGACGCCAGCAGCAGGGCAAGGGCGGCGAGCGCCCGGTTGGAGGACCGTCGAGTCGTCGAGTGCATGAGCCGGTTTCCTTTCGATTGTCGCTCGACTCTCGGGGAGCTCTCGGAGCGCCTGGGTTTGGGTGCCTGGGTTACCAAGTGACGCCCGGTCGGGCCAGGCGAAAAGATGGGCCGCGAAATTAATCCAAGTCGGCCGAAGCCCGTCCGGAGGGGGCCGGACCGAACAGGAGCAGACAGACGGCGTCGGCGTGGGCCTCGATCACCTCGTCGGACGTCGGATCGAGGCCGCTCAGGCGGCGGCACTCCGGGCCGAGGACGAACATCGTCGGCCCGGCGCCGGTGAGCAGATAGTACAGGTGCGCCGCCGGGATCGGCGGCACCGCGCCCTCGTGGGCGAGCCGCTCGAACAGCGCCGTCGTGACCTCGTAGAGCGGGCGGACGAGTCCGACGATGTAGTCCGTCCGCGGCCCGTCGGCCTTGGACTCCTGCATGATGATCCGGTGCAGCTGCGGGTTCCGCGCGGAGAAGACGACGAACTCCCGGACCCGGAGCCTGGCCGTCGTCAGGTCGTCGACGCCGCGGAGCCCGGCCATCCGTTCGTCCATCGTCCGGTGGAGCCGTTCGAACAGCGAATCGACCACCGCCCGCCACAGCTCGTCCTTCGAGCGGAAGTGGTAGTTGAGGAGCGGTTGCGTCACGCCGGCGCGCGCCGCGATCTCGCGCGTGCTCGCGCCGGCGAACGAGCGGTCGGAGAAGAGGTCGGCCGCCGCCGTCAGGATACGGTCGCGGGTCGGGTCCGCGGACGGTCGCATCGCCCTGGGCTGTGCCTTCGTCACGATGATCCTTGATCGCACGAGCAGGGTATTGACGGAAAGCTGATCGAGTGATCAGACAGCGGCCGGCATGACGACGCATCGCGGGCGCTACGGTCCCCACAATCCCGCCGAGACGTACGTCGCGCACGCGTTCCCCGAGCAGGCCGTCGACCTCGGCGAGGTGCAGATGAGCTACGCCACCGCCGGGGACGCCTCGTCGCCGGCCCTGCTGCTCATCCCCGGTCAGACCGAATCGTGGTGGGGCTACGAAGCCGCGATGCCCCGGTTGGCCGAGCACTTCGAGGTGTTCGCGGTGGATCTGCGAGGGCAGGGCCGCAGCACGCGGACGCCGGGTCGGTACACGCTCGACAACATGGGCAACGATCTCGTCCGCTTCATCGACACCGTCATCGAGCGCCCGACGTACGTGAGCGGGCTGTCCTCCGGCGGCGTGCTGGCGTCCTGGTTGTCGGCGTATGCGAAGCCCGGGCAGATCGTCGCCGCGCCGTACGAGGACCCGCCGCTGTTCGCGTCCGAGATCCGTCCGGCCATGGGACCGGGCATCCGCCAGTGCATCGGGCCGGTGTTCGAGCTGTGGAGCAGCTACCTCGGCGATCAGTGGTCGGTCGGCGCGTGGGACGCCATGCGTGCCGCCGCGCCCGAGCGCCTGCCCGAGTGGCTGCAGGGCATGCCGGTGCCGGACGAGCCGCCGCAGACCCTCAAGGAGTACGACCCGGAGTGGGCCCGCGCCTTCTGGACGGGAACCGTGGCGGCGTCGTGCGATCACGAGCGGATGCTGCGCAGCGTGAAGGTTCCGGTGCTGCTCACCCACCATCTGCGCATCACCGACGACGCGACCGGATTCCTGTTCGGCGCCATGTCGGACCAGCAGGCGCAGCGGGTGCAGGACCTGCTGCACGGCGCCGGCGTGCGCGTCGCGTATCGCTCGTTCCCCGACGTCGGCCACTCGATGCACGGCGACCGGCCGGACCTCTACGTCGACACGCTGCTCGAGTGGGTGAGGTCGCTCGACGCGTGACCGTGCCGAACAAGATCGACGTCCACGCGCACTACCTGCCGGAGACCTACCGGGCGGCGTTGGTCGCGGCAGGTCACGATCGGCCCGACGGCTTCCCGTTCGTTCCGGAATGGTCGGCCGAGGAGCACGTGGCCGCGATGGACAGGCTCGGCATCGCCACGTCGCTCCTGTCGATCTCGTCGCCCGGCGTCTGGTTCGGCGCCGCGACGGCGGCCCGCGATCTCGCGCGCGAGATGAACGAGACCGGTCGGCGCGCCGTCGTCGACCATCCGGGACGGTTCGGGCTGTTCGCGTCGCTGCCGCTGCCCGACGTCGACGCCGCCGTCGCCGAGATCGCCTACTGCTGCGACCGTCTCGACGCGGACGGATTCGTGCTGCTCACGAACGTCGGCGGCACGTACCTCGGCGATCCGTCGTGGGCGCCGGTGTTCCGCGAGCTCGATCGCCGGCAGGCGCGCGTGCTCGTCCATCCGACGTCGCCGGCGTGCTGGGAGCACACGTCGTTGGGACGGCCGCGGCCGATGCTCGAGTTCTTCTTCGATACGACGCGCGCCGTGGTCGACCTCGTCCTGAACGGCACCGTCGCGCGCCACCCCGGCATCGAGCTGATCGTTCCGCACGCCGGCGCGACGCTCCCGATGATCGTCGACCGCGTGAACGTGTTCTCGCGGCTACTCGCCATCGACCCGTCCGTCGACGTGCTGCGCGACGTCGCACGCCTTCACTACGACCTGGCCGGCTTCCCGATTCCGCGTCAGCTCGACGCGCTGCTGACGATCACGACGCGCGAGCATCTCCACTACGGCAGCGACTTCCCGTTCACGCCGGAGGCCGCGATCGCCATGGCCGCAGAGCGTCTCGACGCGACGGGCTCGCTGGTGGAGGCGCTGCGGAGCAACACCGAGCGCCTCTTCCCGGCGCTCGCCGCAGCGCAGCGGTGACGCGGCGGCCGCCGCCGTCGTCTACGGTCGCGGCGTGTCGAATTCCGCCGTCCCCGGTCGACGATGGTCCAGGAGGAATTCCCGATGAAGTACCTGTGCCTGGCCTACTACGACGAGAAGAAGTTCGAGACGCTCACGCCGGCGGACATGGCAGCGATCGGCGCGGAATGCCGTCCGCACGACGAGGACCTGCGGCGGACCGGCCAGCTGCTCGAAGTCGGCTCGCTCGCGGCCACGAGGGACTCGGTGAGCCTGCGCCCACGCGGCGGCAAGGTGTCCGTGACGGACGGACCGTTCGCCGAGACCAAGGAGCAGCTGGGCAGCTACTTCCTGATCGAGGCGCGCGATCTCGACGACGCGATCGCCGTCGCGTCGAAGCATCCCGCGGCCCGGCTCAACGAGCATCTCGGCTGGGGCATCGAGATCCGTCCGATCGAGCTTTGCCGCGTGGGGTGACGTCTTTCTTCTTGACGGGTAGACGGGTCATCTCCGACTATCGTCGGCAGCGGGAGAGACATCATGCTGAGGCGCTGCGTCCCGGTCCTTCTCGTCGCGTTGCTGCTCACCCCGTCGGCTCGCGCCGAGGAGATCACGCTCAGCGTGCACGGCGGCACCCCGGCCGGCACGCTGCCCACCTTCTTCGAGCCGTCCGCCTTCTTCGGCTGGACGAGCACGCCGATGAAGCTGGACTTCGCGGTCGACGCGGTCCGCTCCAACGGCCTGGTCGTCGAGTCGACGCAGCTGCTCCTCGGTCCGTCGACGAGCCTCGCCGATTACCAGGCCCGGCTCGCGCAGAGCGGGCTCGCGACGGTGGCGGCGCTCACCGCGCAGGCCGGCGGGCAGTTCCTGCTGCAGGTGCACGGCATGCCGCGGTGGATCTCGAAGTCGGCCGTCGTCGCCACGCCGCCCGGCTGCGAGGAGGAGTGGCCCACCTACCAGACCGTCGCGCCCGACCCGGCCAAGTGGGCGCAATGGGAGGCGGCGATCGCCGCGACGGTGACGCACTTCAACGTCACCCACGGGCTCGACAACGTCTGGTACCAGTTCTGGGAGGAGCCCGACGCGCCGTGCTTCTGGACCGACACGCAGGCCGAGTTCCTCGAGACGTGGCGTCATTTCGTCGCGGGAGCGCGCAGCGCCGATCCCGCCGCGCGCGTCGGCGGCCCGGAGCCGGCGGGCGGCCCCGACAGCATCAAGCCGGGCACGTCGTGGGCGATCATGCCGTCCTTCATCGAGTTCTCGGCGGCGCAGGGCATCCAGCCGAGCTTCATCAGCTATCATTTGTTCGGCAGCGCACCCGAGCAGAACCGGCGCGCCAACCGTCGCGTGCTCGACCTGCTCGCCGCGAACGGCTTCCCGCCGCTCCCTATCGTGGTCGGCAGCTGGAACCCGCTCGACGCCTGCTTCGAGCCGAACATGCAGCGCGACGATCCGAGCTGGCCGTCGCCGCCGTCGGCGCTCGGCTGCTGGCAGACCGACAACGAGATGGGCGCGAGCTACTCGTTGGCCTTCCTGGCGCACCTCGCCCACGGCGGCGTGGCCGGCTACCAGGCGATGTATCAGCTCGACGACGCCGACTGGGGCGGCAGCGAGGAGTTCCCGCACGACTGGGGGCTGCGCACCAACAAGAACAAGCACGGCCTCCGGAAGGCGATCTATCACGCGCAGACCATCGTCGGCCGCATGCCGCGCAGCCTCGTGTCCGTCGACCTGGCGCACGCCAATGGGGCGGACGAGTACTTCCCGCACGTCTACGCGCTGGCGGGCGTCGAGAGCGAGCGCCTCGGCGTGCTCCTGTGGAGCTACGTGACCAGCCCGGGCCGTCAGGCGGTCGAGGTGCTCCGCGACATGGGATACGGCCCTGCCGACTTCGCGCGCTGGGGCGGGCAGGCGCGCGTCGCGCTGTTCCTCGCCGGCGCGATCGCGGTGGGCGACGTCACGCCGGTGCCGTCGGAGCAGACGGACCTCCTGCGGATGAAGACCGTGTTCCAACGCCAGCGCGCGCTCGTCACCGAGCGCAGCGACGTGTCGCTCGCGATCGACGGCTTCGCGTCGTCGAGCGGCTACCGCGTGACGCGCTGGCTGATCGACGCCACGCACAACAACACCTACGGCACGTACGTCGCGTCGGGACTGAACGCGGCGATCGCCACCGAAAAGCTGCAGCAGCTCGACACGCTGCTGGTGACGAGCCTTGCGGGAATTCCCGACGTCGACCTCGCGCCGTACGCGGTGATGCTGCTCGAAATCGAGCGGAACGCCGGCGTGAGCAGCTGCACGAACCCGTCGACCCTCGGCGGCGCGCGTCTCGGGCTGAGCAAGCTGCAGGCGCCGTCGGGCGACGATCAGCTGAAGCTCGGCGGCACCGTCATGGTCACGACGACCCCGCCGATCGACCCGGCGGCGAACGGATTGCGCCTGACGCTCGCGACGAACGCGGGGGTCGTGCTCGCGGACCTCACGGCGGCTGCGGGATCGCGTTGGAAGGCGAACGGCGCAGGCACGGCCTGGAAGTATCGCGACCCGGCGGCGGCGAGCGGCATCGTCACCGCGACGGTGAAGGCGATCGAGCCGGCGGGCACGCTGAAGGTGAAGGTCAAGGCGCGCGGACTCGCGCTCGGCGCCGCGCCTGCCGGATCGCCGCCCGTGGCGACGGTCGCGTTCGGCGCACCGACCGCGGCGCCGGGCCAGTGCGGCGTCACGGCGTTCGCGGCGTGTCGGACGGCGGCGAGCGGCGCGTCGATGAAGTGTCCCTGAGCGCTTCGCCGGTCATCGGGACGAAGCGCACCGGCACGGTGCGCTCGACCTCGACGCCCGTGCGCGTGCGGCGATGCACCTCGAGCATCTGCTCGCGGGTGCCGACGGGAATGACGAGCCGTCCGCCCGGCGCGAGCTGCTCGAGGAGCGGCGCCGGGACCTTGCCCGGCGCCGCCGTCACGATCACGGCGTCGAACGGCGCGGCGTCCGGCCAGCCGCGGTAGCCGTCACCCGTCCGGAGATGCACGCGCCCGTATCCGAGCCGGCGCAGCGTCTCCGCGGCCCGTCGTGCCAGCGGCTCGACGATCTCGATCGAGTACACGTCCTTCGCCAGCTCGGCGAGGACGGCGGCCTGGTAGCCCGACCCCGTCCCGACCTCGAGCACCTTGGCCCCCGGCCGGATGGCCGCGAGCTCGGTCATGAGCGCCACGATGTACGGCTGGCTGATCGTCTGCTCGTGCCCGATGGGCAGCGGCGTGTCGTCGTACGCCCGCGCCGACATGTCGGAGGGCACGAACTCGTGCCGCGGGACGGCGCGCATGGCCGCGAGCACGCGGGCGTCGTCGATCCCGCGCGCCTCGAGCTGCGTCGTCACCATGCGGTCGCGCAGCTCGGCCTGGTCACCGGCGCGTGCGCTCGCCATGAGGACGAGGAGCATCGCCATCACGCGCGACATCATCGCCGACGCTAGCCGATCCGGGCTCGACGCGCATCCCCGGGTGTGCGAGGAGCCGGTGACGACGTGACGGTCTTCCTGCTCTCGCCCGCGTCGTGTCACGGCCGGCGCGCCGCGCTCCTCTTCAGCGACCGCGCCCGTTTCCCGCTCGCACAGGCGGTGCGGCAGACCGCCGGCGCCTCGCTCGGCGAGGTGTACGCGTTCCTGAGCGGGCTCTACTTCCGTGGCAAGCTCCACTACGCGACGGCGTTCGCCCGTCCGCCGCGCGACGTGCCGGGCGTGCTCGTGATCACGCCGGCGGAGGGCCTGCGGCCGCCGCAGCACCGTATCGACCTCGCGACGCTGCGTGCGTGGGCCGACGTGCCGATCGACGCCCGCGAACGCCGCTACGCCGCGCCGCTCGAGCGCGACGCGGCGCTGCTCGCGAGCCTCCTCGATCCGCATCCGGACGTACGGGTGGTGCTGCTCGGCAGCGTCGCGTCGGCGAAGTATGCGGACGTGCTCGCGCCGATCTTCGGCCACCGGCTCGTCTTTCCGTCGGACTTCGTCGGCCGCGGCGACATGAGCCGCGGCGCGATGCTGCTGCGTGCGACGGAGGCGCGCGCGGAGCTGCCGTACGTCCCGCTGGTCGGCGCCGTGCGCCGCGGCGCGCGCGCGCCGCGGCTGCCGGCCCGCTAAGCGCTACGCACGCAGCTCCGCGGCGGCGATGGCGAGCACCTCGTCCGCTGCGCCGACGGCGACGAAGTGCCCGGCGCCCGCGACCGGATGCCAGACCGCCCCGGGCATCCGGTCGGCGATCTCTTCGTTGATGGGATCCGGCACCAGGACGTCGTCGAGCCCCTGCCACACGTGGACGCGCCGTGCGATCGCTCCGACGTCGAACGCCCATCGCCGATAGAGCAGCTCGGCGTCGCGCGCCAATCCGTCGCTGCCTTGTGCGAAGCATTCCGCGCTCGCTTCGCAGAAGAGCATCTCGACCCCCGGCCGGAGCAGCACCTGTCGGTCGTACTCGTTGACGCTCTTCAGCAGCGCCTGGAAGTACGTCTTCCGGAAGTGCTCGGCGGTGAGGCCGATCGTGTCGTACATGAGGCGGAAGCCGGGCTCGAAATGCAGTGCGAGGAATCCCCCCAGCGCGTCGATCTTCGACTGGTATTTCGCCGCCGAGTCGTCACCGAACGCCCCGTAGCTGCCGCCCGCGATGCTCGTGACGTGGCGCAGCCGATCCGGATCGACGTAGGCAGCCGCAGCGAGCGCCCATGGCCCGCCCTCCGACCACCCCGTCACGCCGAACTGCGGGTAGCCGAGCGCGTCGGCGATCGCGGTCAGGTCGTCGGCCCAGCCGGCGTAGCTGTGCGACGCCTGAGGGCTGGATCGCCCCATGCCGGGGCGGTCGACGCAGAGGAACCGCAACCCGTGCGTGGTCGCCGCCTCCGCGAAGAGCCGCGCCTCGAGCCGGCTGCTGGGGCCGCCATGGTTGTGCAGGACGAGCGGCCCGCCGGGATCGCCGACTTCGAGATAGGCGAGCGTACGGCCGTCGGAGGTAGTGATCTCGCCTTCGGTCTCAGCCATTGGTACCTGGGCCATACGTCCGTCGAGCGATGAAGCGCCATACCGTCTTCCCGGCCATCGTCATCGGCATCCTGTTCGCGACCACCGTTGCGGCGCAGGCGCCGCGGCCCAACATCGTCTTCATCCTGGCGGACGATCTCGGCTGGGGCGATCTGGGCTCCTACGGCGCGGGCGACATTGCCACGCCCAGCATCGACCGGCTCGCGACCGAGGGCGTGCGCTTCACCGACTTCTACGCCGTCGCCAACACCTGCTCGCCGTCGCGTGCCGCGCTGATGACGGGACGCTACCCGGCGCGCTCCGGCGTCAATGCCGTGCTCTTCCACGACACCCCCGAGGGACTGCCGCATCGCGAGATCACGATTCCGGAGATGCTGCGCGACGCGGGCTATCGCACGGCGATGATCGGCAAGTGGCACCTGGGCGCGACGGACGAGTTCATGCCCTGGAACCACGGGTTCGCCGAATTCTTCGGCGTGCCCCACAGCAACGACCAGCAGAACTTCTTCGTCTGGGACGGGCAGCGCCGGATTCCCGAGAAGGTCGATCAAGCGCGCCTGATCCGCCGCTACACCGATCGCGCGCTCGAGTTCCTGACGTCCGCGGCGAAGGACGGCGGGCCCTTCTTCCTCTACCTCGCCCACACCGCGCCCCACATTCCGCTCTATCCGTCCGAGACGTTCCGCGGCCGATCGCGCCGCGGCACCTACGGCGACGTCGTCGAGGAGCTCGACGCGTCGATCGGCGAGCTGATGGCGCGCCTGGTGGAGCTCGGGCTCGACCGCAACACGCTCGTCGTCTTCACCAGCGACAACGGCCCGTGGCTCGCCATGCGCGACTGGGGCGGTAGCGCCGGCGGGCTGCGCGGCGGCAAGACGGGGACCTTCGAAGGCGGGCATCGCGTGCCGGCGCTGGTGCGGTGGCCCGACGGCATTCCGCCGGGGCGCACGGTCACGAGCGTCGCCGACATGATGGACTGGCTGCCGACGTTCGCGCAGCTCGCGGGCGCACGCATCCCCGACGATCGCGTCATCGACGGCCGCAGCCTCGTCGGCGTGCTCGAAGGGCGCGGCGAGCGCGTGCCGACGCCCTTCTACTATTTCCGTCTGCGCATGCCCGTCTTCAGCGATCAGCGCCCGGCGATCGGCGCGGTGCGCGACGGCCGCTGGAAGCTGAAGCTCGCGCAGTCCGGCTGGTATCCGCAGCTCCTCGAGCCGATCGCGAAGGCCGAGCTCTACTGGCACCCGCAGATGCTGTTCGACCTCGAGGAGGATCCCGGCGAGCAGCGCGACGTGTCGGCCGAGCATCCCGACGTCGTCGAGCGCCTGTCCGGCGAGATCGCCCGCTTCGCCGCGGCGCTGGACCCGGCGGAACCCGTGCTCGTGTCCGCCGCGCCCTACGATCACACCGGCTGGGAGCGGCTCTGGCGCGGCATCGGGATCGTCACCGGCATCACGTTGCTCACGTTCGCGCTGCCCGTCGTCGCCGCCGCGTTGCTGTTCCGTCGATGGCGGCGACGTCGCTCGAGCAGATGATCGAGCGACAGTGGCCCCGGGCCGTCGGTCCCGAGCCACACGAGCAACGCGACGTAGGCGAACTCCAGGAGACCCACGAGGCTGCGCAGGCCGTCGACGTTCTCCCACTGTGCCGTCGCGATCGCCACGCACATCGTGACGACGAGCGGAACGACGGCGAATCGCGTGGCGAGACCGAGCAGCAGCAGGCCGCCGCAGAGGAACTCCGCACCGGACGCGAGGCGCGCCTGGAACGCCGGCTGCGGAATGCCGAGCTCCGCGAAGTAGCCGGCGACCTGATCGAGATCGTGGAGCTTCGCCCATCCGGAGTTGAAGAACACCAGGCCGACGGTGAGACGGGCGAGGGTAGGGGAGAGCCATCGCAACGCCGCGGCGATCCGCTCCGAGAGCACGACGAGCGAGGAGAGCTGCATCGACATCCAGTTCATGGGCAGTCCTTTCTTGGGCTAGGTGCGAGGCCGCGATCGCAGGATCGCCCGCACGAGCTGTTCCGGCACCTGCGGGGGGACGGGGTCGTCGGCGTACGCGTCCTTCGCGAGGCGTATCGTATCGGCGTAGGTGCGCAGGTAGTCGCGACAGTCGGGACATTCGGCCAGGTGCTCGTCGAAGAGGGAGCGCTCCTGCGGACCCAGCGCGCCGGCGACGTAGTCCGCGATGAACTCCGACAGCTCGCGACAGGTGAGCTCGCGCGTGGCGTCCGTCATCGCGTCCCCGGCGCAGGGCCCGTCGTGCAGGCGAAATCCTTCGCGAAGCAGAGATCGAGCGTCCAATCGAGCGCGACGCGCACCTTCTTCTCGAACCGCGGCAGCTTGCTCAGGTAGACCGTCCGCCAGAGCCACCAGGCGACGAATCCGGAGAACCGGATGCCGAACACTTTCGCGACGCCCGTGCGCCGGCCGATGGCGGCGAGCTGGCCGATGGTCGAGAACCGGAAGGCTCGCCCGCGACGGCCGTCGAGCGACGCGACGACGTTGCGCGCCACCGCGCGGCCCTGCCGGAGGGCGTGCTGCGCCGTCGGCGGATGGAAGCCGCCGGAGCGTGCGTCGGGGACGAGCGCGCAGTCGCCGACGGCCCAGACACCCGGGCGGTCGGCGATCTCGAGGAACGGGTCCACGAGGACGCGCCCGCCGCGCTTCGGCACCGGCAGCGCCTCGACGAGCGGGTTCGGCGCGGTGCCTGCCGTCCAGACGAGCGTGGTCGCCGGAATCGTCCGGCCGTCGGTGAGCTCGACGATGCCGTTGCGCACGCCGCGGACCCGGGCGCCCGTGACGATCTCCACGCCCCGCTCGGAGAGCTTCCGCTGCGCGTACGCCCCGAGCTCGGGACCGAGCTCGGGGAGCACCAGCGAGTCCGGCGTCACCATGACGACGCGAACGTCGTCCGGTCGCAGGTTGGGATGGAACGGCAGCGCGTCGCGGACGAAGTCGTTCAACGCGCCGATCGTCTCCACGCCGGCGAATCCTCCGCCCGCGACCACGAACGTCAGCAGCGGACGCCGCGCGCCCGCGGCGCACTCCGAGCTGGCTTCTTCGAGATGGGCGATCACCCGATCGCGGAGGCGCGTCGCGTCGGCGAGCGATCGGACGGTCAGCGCGCAGTCGGCGACGCCCGGGAGCCCGTAGAAGTTCGTCCCGGATCCGAGCGCCAGGACGAGCCGGTCCCACGCCAGCTCGTGGGTGTGGCCGTCCGCACCGTGCGACACGTGTACCCGGCGACCCTCGAGGTCGATCGACTCGATCGCGCCGACGAACGTCTCGACGCGGCGGAGCAGCTTCCGGAGCGGGTTGACGATCATGTGCAGCTCGAGATCGGCCGCCGCGACCTCGTGCAGCATCGGCGTGAACAGAAAGTAGTTGTCGCGGGTGACGAGCGTGACCTCGACGTCGTCGCGCCGCCGGAGCAACTTCTCGAGCTCCAGCGCGGCGTAGACACCGCCGAAGCCGCCGCCGAGGATCAGGATTCGTTGGGGGTTCGACACATCGGGCTCCTTGGCCCCTACGATGCCTCGGCTTCGTCCTGGTTTCGGGTCGCCATTTACGACGGGCTTTCGGCGGTGGTATGTGCGCTCCGGACACATCGTGACCGACCAAGCCGACCGGCGCCCCCTCCTGCCCGACGACCCGGCCCTGCGGGCCATCGTCGAAGGCGTCGAGGCCGAGGTCGGCGACCAGTTCTTCGCGTCGCTCGTCCGCTTCCTGGCGACGGCGCTCGACGTTCCGTACGCGTTCGTCTCGGAGCTGACGCCGGATCGGCAGGCCTTCCGCACGCTGGCACTCTGGGGCCGCGGTGCGCTGCTCGAGAACGTCACCGTGCCGCTCACCGGCACCCCGTGCGAGGCGGTGTTACAGGGCGAGTGGGCCCATCATCCCGACGAGCTCCAGGCACGATTTCCCGACGACCGCGGCCTCGTCGAGTGGCGGGCGGTCAGCTACTGCGGCATCCCCCTGCTTCGCCCCGACGGCATCGTGGGCGGCCATCTGGCCGTCGTCGGCGATCGCCCGATGGCGGACGCGTCGCGGCCGATGGCCGTCATGCGCATCTTCGCCGCCCGCGCGCGCGCCGAGCTGGCGCGGCTGCGCGTCGAGCAGGAGCTCCGCGCATCCGAGCAGAGCTTCCGCGATCTCTACGACGAGGCGCCGATCGCCTACGTCTACGAGGACACCGAGTCGCGGTTCGTCAGCGCGAATGCGGCCGCGATCGCGCTGCTCGGGCTCCAACCGGAGGAGGTCCGCGGCACGCTCGGACTGTCGCTGGTCGCCCCGACGCCCGAGACGCAGGAGCGCATCGGCCAGGCCATCGCCGCGATCCAGCGCGGCGAGGAGCGGAAGTGCATCGAGCTCGAGCTTCGTCGCAAGGACGACGGCCGGCCCGTGTGGGTGCAGTGGTGGTCGAAGCCCGACGCCGACGGAAAGTTCACGCGCACGATGCTCGTGGACATCACCGATCGCGTCGTCGCCGAGCAGGAACGCAATCGATTGCAGCAGCAGAACCTGTACCTGCGCGAGGAGATCAAGAGCGAGTACAACTTCGAGGAGATCATCGGCGGCTCGTCGGCGCTCCAGCGCGTGCTCGCGACGGTCGCCCAGGTGGCCGCGACCGACTCCACGGTATTGATCCTCGGCGAGACCGGCACCGGGAAGGAGCTGATCGCCCGCGCCGTCCACCATGCGTCGCGCCGCAAGGACAGGCCCCTCATCAAGGTGAACTGCTCGGCGCTGCCGACGGGCCTCGTCGAGAGCGAGCTCTTCGGGCACGAGCGCGGCGCGTTCACGGGCGCGACCGAGAAACGCACGGGCCGGTTCGAGCTCGCGGACGGCGGGACCATCTTCCTCGACGAGGTCGGGGAGCTGCCGCTCGAGACGCAGGTGAAGCTGCTGCGCGTGCTGCAGGAGCGCGAGTTCGAGCGGGTCGGCGGCGCGAAGACGATTCGGGTGGACGTCCGCGTGATCGCGGCGACGAATCGCGACCTGAGTCAGGCGATCGCCGAAGGACGGTTCCGGCAGGACCTGTATTACCGGCTGAACGTCTTCCCGGTGCACCTCCCGCCGTTGCGCGAGCGGACGGAGGACATCCCGCTGCTCGTGCACTACTTCGTCGAGCGCTTCGCGGCGAAGATCGGCCGCAGCGTCGACGTGGTGCCCGACGCGGCGATGCAGCGGCTGATCGGGTACCCGTGGCCGGGAAACGTGCGCGAGCTCGAGAACGTCATCGAGCGCGCCGTCATCCTCTCCACCGGACGCGAGCTCGCCGTCGGTCCGGAGCTGCTGCCCGCCGTTGCGCGCCCCGCCCCGGTGGACGACGGTGCGACGTCGATGCAGGCCGCGTCGCGCCAGCACATCCTCGCCGTCCTGCAGCGGACGGGATGGCGCATCGACGGTCCGCAGGGCGCCGCGCGCCTCCTCAACATGCATCCGAGCACGCTGCGAAGCCGGATGCAGAAGCTCGGCATCCGGCGCAGCACCGCGGAGCTGTCGTAGATCCGCGACATGTCGTGGGGGCTTCGTGGGCCCGTGCGACCGGGACGGGGCGAAGTGCCTGTCTTACCAGGTGTTCCGTGACCGGACCGCGGCGGCACGTCGCTTGCGTTGGTGGCCGTCACGATGATGCGAATCACACGAATCGGCGACGGCGACGGCGGCGCGGAGCGGCTTCGCGTCGAGGGCCGTCTCACCCACGACACCGTCGAGCAGCTGCGGCTCGCCTGCGGGGCAGCGATCGCGGAGCTCGACGTGTCGGGCCTCCAGTACGTCGATGCGGCGGGTGCCACCCTGCTGCAGGAGCTCCAGCAGGCCGGCGTGCGCCTCGACGGCGGCTCCGGCTTCCTGGTGGAGCTGCTGAAGGACCGCGACGGCGACGCGGACGTCGTCGCGCGCATCCGTCGCGGGGACGCGCAGGCGTTCGAGGCGCTCGTCCGCCGCCATGGCGGCCGGATGCTCGCCACCGCGCGCCGGTACGTCCGCTCGGAGGAGGACGCGCGGGACGTCGTGCAGGAGGCATTCTTCGCCGCGTTCCGCGCCTTCGCGGAGTTCGAGGGGACGTCGCGGGTGTCGACGTGGCTGCACCGCATCGTCGTCAACACGTCGTTGATGAAGCTGCGGAGCCGGCGGCGCCGCCCCGAGGCGTCGATCGACGAGCTGCTGCCGCGCTTCGACGAAACGGGGCACTGGGCGGAACCGACGTCGACCTGGGACGCCGGTGCGGAGACCTTGCTCGAGCGCCGCGAGACCCGGTCGATCGTGCGCGCGGCGATCGACCGCCTGCCCGAGAGCCATCGCATGGTGTTGCTCCTGCGTGACGTCGAGGAGCTCGACACCGAGGAGGCGGCGGCGGTGCTCGGGGCCTCGCCGAACGCCGTGAAGACCCGGCTGCATCGCGCCCGACAGGCGTTGCGGGCCCTGCTCGTGTCGGAGCTAGGGGACGCGCCGGTGCGCCGCGACGCCGTCGGTCGTCGCGGCGCACCGGCAGGGTTCAGGTCGTGATCCGCTCACGCACGAGCGCGGCGATCTCGCGTGCCGTGAGCGACAGCTGGTCGGGTGCGCTCGGGACCTGGAAGCCGAACAGCGTCGTCTCCGTGCGCATGTCCACCACCTGAAACTCGAGATCGTGGCCGCCGTCGTGGACCATGCCGACACGCCCGACGACGACGTAGTCGATCGCGAGATCGCGCCAGTCGCCGAACCGGATGTCCTTCGGATCGCTCGGACGCGCCGGGAGGGTGCTCGCGTCCGCCGGAGCGAATCGACCGCTCGCCGCCAGATCCGTGCGGATCGCGGCGGCGACGTCGATCGGTGGGGTCGGCGTGCCGGGCATCAGCGCGAACGGCACCACCGCGATGGCGATCGGTCGCGGCGTCACGTCGGCCCGGCAGGCCGCGATCAGCACGACGACGAGAAGCACGAGTCGATGCATGGCTCAGTCGTCTCCACGGTACGGCTTCTCGAGGAAGTACTTCTTCGGGATGAAGCCCGAGACGAGCTGCGTCTGGTCGACGACCTCGCTGGCGACGAAGTCGACGCCGATGCTCGCGAGCGAGAACGCCTTCGCCTGCGTCAGCCCTTTCTCCTCGGTGAGGAACTTGACGACCTCGATGACCGCGTTGCGCATCGCGCGGTCGAGGTCCCAGTCCATGCCCATCATGATGTAGTAGTCGTCGTTCTCGACGCGTGGCCACTCGAGGCCCGTGTTCTTGTGGAGCACGAAGCGCATCACGCCGCCGAGGGAGTGCTCGATGGCGGTACCGCTGACCTCGCCGTCACCCTGCACCGAGTGCGTGTCGCCGAAGAACATCTGTCCGCCCGGCTGGAACACCGGCAGGTAGAGCTTCGCGCCCGCGCGGATCACGTGGCTGTCCATGTTGCCGCCGAAGTTCCACGGCTGTGTGGAGCTCTGGACGCCGGTGGCCGGCGGCGGCGACGTCGGGGTCGAGCCGATGAACTGGCCGGTCGGCGGTGCCACCGCCATCACGCCGAAGAACGGCCGCAGGGGCACGTGGATCTCGTCGGAGAACAGCGCGACGTCCTGCCCGCGCACGCGCGCCGTGTGGTACAGGTGCTGCCGCACGTTGGGGAACACGTTCGCCGGCGAGCCCGGCGGCACCGGCGGGATGTCGAGAGGAACGTCGCCCTCGCGCCATCCCGGATAGCTCGTGCCCAGCACGCCGCCCGTCGGGCTCGTGTTGTTCACGCCGTAGTCGACGCGCTGGTAGACGTCGATGATCTGGATCTCGATCGTGTCGCCCGGCTGCGCGCCGTCCAGGTAGACGGGGCCCGTGCAGATGTGCGGCCCGAAGCGGGTCTTCGTCGGCAGGCTCTCCCAGAACGCGATGGCGTCCGGCAGCACGTTCTCGGGCGGCACGCCGAAGGCGCCGAAGAAATCGATCGGGTGGATGCTGGCGTTCGTCAGACCCGTCTGTGAGAGCGCGTCGATCCGCACCGTGTCGCCGGACGCGATCGTCAACGCCGGCGGCAGGCCGATCGGGAAGCCGCCCAGCACCGTGTTGGCGGGTGTGGATACGAGATGGTGCTTTTCGCCGCGCGGTCGCGGTTCGCGCGGCGGCCGCGGCGGGCGCGGGGGCCGCGGAGCGCGCGCCTCGGCCGCACGTGCGAGTCCGATCGCACCGGGCTCGATCGCGCCCGCCGCGAGACAAACGATCATCGGCGTCACCCGTGCGAAGCTACGCCAGGTACGCCTGGGCTGGACCATGGACATTCCGTCACCTCCTCGCCGGTCGACCGAGCAAGGAGCGCGCCTGAGCCGTCCGGAGCGATCCACGGTCGGCGCGGCATGCGAGCGCGTGCGAAGTGCCGTCGCAGGCATCACGCGCGAGCCTCGCGAGCGGGCAGTGCGCTCGATGCGTCCGTTGACCGTGCCGCGGCAGACGTTCGGCCGGTTCACCTACCGGCCGTTCGAAGCGCCGTGGTATGCGCGCGACATGGCCACGCTCCTCATCCTCCTGGCGTTGGGGTGGCTGACGCTCACGCCGGTGACGGCGCCTGGTGCCGAGCTGCAGACGTTCGAGCTACCGAGCGCGCTCGTCGACCCCTCGACGCCCGGCGGGACGCTCGAAGCAAACCGCGCGGTGCCGAAGGTCCACGTTCTGCTTCCCGACGGCTATCGCGCCACGTCGAAGCGCGGCTATCCGGTGCTCTGGCTCCTCCACGGCGCCAACGGCGGCACCGACACGTGGATCCCGGGCATCACGACGCTGCTCGCCGGCCTCCCGGCGATCGTCGTCATGCCGGACGGCGGCCAGTTCGGCATGTACATGGATTGGTGGAACGACGGCGTCCGCGGCGCGCCCGCGTGGACGACCTACCATCTCCAGGTTTTGCGTGCGGAGATCGCTCGTCGCTACCGGATCCGTCGCGGTCGCCGCTGGCATGCGATCGCCGGCATCTCGATGGGCGGGCAGGGGGCGATCCGATACGCGGGGCTGCTCCCCGGCTACTTCGGCTCCGTCGTCGGCTTCTCCGCCGCCTTTCCCGACATGCAGTCGGCGATCCCGGTGGCCGGCCTCGAGATACTGCCGGTTCCCGGTCTCGGCGGCGCCTCCGTCTACGGATCGATCTTCGGCTCCGCGGCGGGCGCGTTCGCCGAAGGCAACAGCCCGCAGGCGATGGCGGGCAACTACGCCCATACCCGCCTCTACCTGACGTCCGGCGACGGCGTGAACTGCCACGAGGACCGGTCACGCCGAACATCCAGCTCGACGCGATCACCGAGACCGCCATCAACCTGCTGCAGGGGCCGTTCGCCGGCGCGGTCCGTGCCGCGGGTGCGGACGTCACCGCCGTGACGACGTGCGGCGTCCACACCTTCGGCGTCTGGGATCGCGCATTCGTCGCGGCGCGGGAGTGGAGCTTCTTCGAGCCCGTCGTCGAGCGGCCGCGGCGCTGGGTCTACCGGACGATCGCGACGGAGGGCGAGATGTGGGGCCTCGAGTTCCGCTTCGCCGAACCGCCGGCGACGGTCGCGCGCTTCGAACGGATCGGCCGCAAGCTCGTGGCGACGGGCAGCGGCACCGTCGAGATCAGCGGTCCGCGCGGATGTCGATTCGGCGCGGAGCTTCCGTTCGAGCGACGGATCCCGACCGCGTGCCGCTGATCAGCGCGGATCGAGCCGCAGGAAGTATCGCGGCGGAAAGCCGGTCAGGAAACGGAACCCGATGCTGTGCGCATGGTCGACCGCGATCCGGTCGTGCTCCGCGCCGGTGACGGGAACCGCCAGGTAAGGCTTCGTCTGGCCGTCCCGGGTGACCGTCACGTCGGGGTTCGCGAGCGCGCGGTTGTACCAGGAGCGCGGCCAGTGATTCGCCGCGACGTACAGATGTCCGCCGTCGTCGATGGGCGACACGACCCGATCCTGTGCGACGCCGTCCGAACCGATCGTCGTGATGACGATCGTCGAGGCGTTCTTGGGCTGGAAGAAGCCGATGAACGACTCGAACGCGACGACGAGCCCGACGTACGCGAGCAGCACGATCCCGGCGATTTTCATGCGTGCCCCATAGCCCGACGTCGCGTCCAGGGTCCAGGCAGCTCAGTGGCGGGCGGCCATGGCGCCGCGCGACAACGTCAGCAGGGCGGTGAGCGTCAGTAGCCCGGCCGCCGACAGGTAATAGCCCACCGCGGCGAGGCCGTACTCGCCCGCCAACCACGTCGCCGCGTAGGGCGTCAACGAGGCACCGACGATGCCGGCGAAGTTGAAGGTGAGCGAGGCGCCGGTGTAGCGCACCGCGGTGGGGAACAGGGCCGCGAGCGCCGCGCCGAGCGGCCCGTAGGTGAGACCCATCAGCCCGAGTCCGAGCGACAGGCAGAGCAGCACCATGCCCGCGCTCCCCGCCTCGAGCAGCGGCGCGAACACCAGGCCGAAGAGCGTGATGCCGGCGGTCGATGCGATCAGCACCGAGCGGGGATCGAAGACGTCGGCGAGCCGTGCCGACAGCGGAATGGTGAGGCCGAAGCAGACGACGGACGCCATCTGCAGGATCAGGAAGCCCTCGCGCGAGTAGCCGAGATGGCTCGTCCCCCACGAGAGCGTGAACACCGTCATGAGGTAGAACACGACGAAGGTCGCGACGGCGGCGAAGGTCCCGAGCAGCAGGCGCGAGGCGTGGTGGCGGAACAGCTCGGCTACCGGCACGCGCACGCGCTCGTCGTTCGCCAGCGCACGACGGAACGCCGGCGTCTCCTCGATGTGGAGCCGCACCCACATCCCCACGAGCACGAGCACGGCGCTCGAGACGAACGGCACGCGCCAGCCCCACTGCAGGAACTGCGCGTCGCTCAGGTAGTGCGTCAGCGGCAGGAACACGCCCGACGAGAAGATGAATCCGATCGGCGCGCCGAGCTGTGGGAACATGCCGTACCAGTTCTGCTTGCCTGGCGGCGCGTTCTCGGTCGCGAGCAGCACGGCGCCCCCCCACTCGCCGCCGAGCCCGAAGCCCTGCCCGAAGCGGCACAGCGCCAGCAGGATCGGTGCGAGGAGGCCTGCGCTCTCGTAGGTCGGCAGCAGACCGATGAGCACCGTCGACAGGCCCATGGTCAGCAGCGCCGCGACCAGCGTCGCCTTGCGGCCGATGCGATCGCCGTAGTGGCCGAAGACCGCCGAGCCGACGGGCCGCGCGAAGAACGCGAGCGCGAACGTCGCCAGCGACTGCAGTGTCGCCGAGGCGGGGTCCGTCGCCGGAAAGAACAGGTGCGGGAACACCAGCACCGCGGCCGTCGCGTAGATGTAGAAGTCGAAGAACTCGATCGTGGTGCCGATCAGGCTCGCGAACAGCACCCGCCGCGGCGAATTCCCCTGCACCCGTCCCCCTCCCCCGGACCGCGACGTCAGTCGCGCTCGTCGAGCCAGGTCATGAAGCAGGCGATGGAGCAGAAGAGGGCGAGCACGACGGTGACCGACGAGAGAAGGCTGGCGGACATCCGGCGTCCGGTATCAGGACGGCCGGTTCGGCGAAAGGGGAAGATTGGCCTTGCGCGCCGCCCCCGGACGACGCGATGACTGACGCCATGCTCGCCGTACGGTCCCTCGCCGCACTCCTGCTCGTGCTACCCGTCCTCGCCGAGGGCGCCCTCGACCCCGCCGCACGCCAGTGCGTGCGCCGGCTGGCCCGGAACACCGCCGCCGTCGCCGCCGCGCAGGCCGAGGCGAATCGGCTCTGCCTGCGTGCGTCCGGCGATGCGCAGGAGTGTCTCGACGCCGCGCCGAGCGGCGCGGTCCTGAAGGCGACGGTGCGTACCCTGGACGATGTGCGGACGCACTGCGAGACCTTTCCGGCCTTCGGCGCCGCGCAGCGGCTGGCGGAGACGGCGAACGCCGCCGGCCTCCGACACGAGATCGGTCTGGTCGCGGACGTCTTCGGCGCCGATCTCGAGGCCGCCCGCGTGACGGCGAAGCGCGGGGCGCGCTGTCAGGCGCGCATCCTGCGCCGCGTGCAAGGCGTGCTGCGCGCCCACGTCGACGACTACCTGCGCTGCAGCGAGCGCATCCTGCCCACCGCCGACGCGCCGGCGCTCGGCGCCTGCGTCGGCCGCCGCCCGCCGTCGGTGGCCCGCGCCGAGGCGCGCCTGCGCCAGGACGCGACCACCCAGTGCGACTCCGGGGCGCTCTTTGCCGGCCGCTGCGCGACGTTCCCGGGCGACGCGCGCGCGTCGTGCCTGGTGGCGCGCGCGGCGTGCCGCGCATGCCGGCTGGTCGATTCGGCGGCGGCGCTCGGCGTCGACTGCGACGTCATCGACGACGGGGTCGCGAACGACTCGTGCCGGATACCGGTCTCCGTCAGCGGCAACGCGATTCCCTTCAACGGCGGCAACCAGCGCATCGCAGGCGCCACGATCTCGATCCTCGAGCAGCCGGGGCGGCAGTTCGTCACGTCGGCCGACGGCGCGTTCCAGTTCGACGACCTCCCCGAGGGCAGCGAGGTGACGCTCGTCCTCGATCACCCCGACTATCGTCCGATCCAGACGGGGACGCACCGCCTGGGGCCGCAGGGTGCGGAGCGCGTGACGTTCCAGGCGGTCGTGCCCGCGATCTACGACGCGCTCGCCTTGCTGCTCGGGGTCACGCCGGATCCGACGAAGTGCCAGATCGTCACCACCGTCACGCGCGTCGGCCGGTCGCTCTACGATCCGGGAGCGCACGGCGAGGACGGCGCGACGACGGTCCTGCTGGGCCCCGGGTTCGAGGAGGGCCCCATCTACTTCAACTCGGGCGTGCTTCCCGACCGCACGCTGCACGAGACCAGCGACGACGGCGGCGTGCTCTACCTGAACGCCGATCCCGGCCGCTACACGTGGACCGCGTCGAAACCCGGAGCCGCGTTCTCGAGCCTCGTGATGACGTGCCGTCCCGACGTGCTGGTGAACGCGTCGCCGCCGTGGGGATTGCAGCGGCAGTGAGCCCCACTGGCCGTCCACTCGCGCAGTGCGATACTCGGGAGCCGGAGGATCGATCATGAAGCGGATGGCTCACGTCTGGCTCACGCTCGCGATCGCGTCGTTCCTCGGGGGAGCGATCGCCTCGGCCGACGAAACCTGCATGTCGCCGTACATGCCGAAGATCACCGGCCAGGAGGACTACGTCTACGTCTGGACCCTCGGCGTCGAGGGCGTGGGCGACGGCTCGGACAAGCTCGTCACGGTGGGTGCCAACCCGAAGTCGCCGGACTACGGCAAGGTGGTTTCGTCGACGTCCGTCGGTGGACGGCACGAGGCGCACCACGGCGGCCTCACCGACGACCGGCGGCATCTGTGGCTCGCCGGGATCGACGACGGGTTCATCTTCGTCTTCGACGTCGCCGCCGACCCGGCGAAGCCGAAGCTCGTGAAGACCATCGCGACGTTCGAGAAGGACAGCGGCCTCGCCGGCCCGCACGGGTTCTACGCGCTGCCGGGACGCATGCTGGTGCCGGGGCTCTCCAACGCCAAGGACCGCGGCGGGCGCACCGGCATCGCCGAGTACGGCAACGACGGCACGTTCATCCGCACGGTCTGGATGCCCGACGACGCGCCGTACGGCTACGACGCACGCGTGCAGCCGCGGCTGAACCGCATGCTCACGTCGTCGTTCGCCGGCTGGAAGAACTACATGCGGCCGCTCGGCGAGCTCATGGGCGACGCCGAGGCGATGAAGCAGTTCGGCAACACGATGGTCGTGTGGGACTTCCACGCCCGGAAGCCGATCCAGGTGCTGCAGGTGCCCGGCGCGCCGCTCGAGATCCGCTGGGCGTTGCAGCCCAAGCACGACTACGCGTTCACCGCGTCGGCGCTCACCGGGAAGCTGTGGCTGATCGAGGCGCAGCCCGACGGCACGTTCAAGGCGACCGCCGTCGCGGACATCGGGGATCCGTCGAAGACGTTGCTCCCCGTCGACATCAGCCTTTCCGCCGACGACCGCTTCCTCTTCGTCTCGACGTTCATGGACGGGACGGCGCGCGTCTTCGACGTGAGCGACCCGCACAAGCCGAAGGTCGTCGCCGAGCAGCAGATCGGGAAGCAGGTGAACATGGTGTCGCAGAGCTGGGACGGCGAGCGCGTGTACTTCACGTCGTCGCTGCTCGCGAACTGGGACAAGTCGGGCGCGGACAACGAGCAGTTCCTGAAGGCGTACCGCTGGGACGGCACGAAGCTCGCGCCGCTGTTCGCCGTCGACTTCACGGCCGAGAAGCTCGGCCGCCCGCACCAGATGCACTTCGGGCAGAAGCAGTTCTACGCGAACCAGGTGTACGCGAGCGCACGGTGACCACGACGGTGCCGCTCGCCGCCGCGGCGCTGGTGCTCGCCTGCGCCGGCGCCGCCGGCGGCGAGACGGCGCGGCGGCCGCTCGGTCACGACGACGTCGAGTACACGTACGGCGTCGGCGCGTTCGTGCCGGCCTACGAGCCGCCGGCGCCCGGCACGTACGAGCTGCCGCCGATCGACGCGGTGGCCGATCATCCGGTGCTCGACGCGAGCGGGCGCGCGACGACGCTCGGCGCCGAGATCGGCGACCGGATCGCCGTCGTGTCCTTCATCTACGGAGCCTGCGCCGAGGTCGCCGGCTGCCCCCTCAGCACGGCGGCGCTGCATCGGATCGACCGGATGCTGGCGGACCACCCCGATCTGGCGCGCGACGTCGTTCTCGTCACGGTGAGCTTCGATCCGGAGCGCGACACGCCGCCGCGGCTCGCCGCCATGCGCGACGTCCACGCGCCGCGTGCCGACTGGCGCTTCGTCACCACCCGCGACGAGGCGCAGCTCGTGCCGCTGCTCGCCGACTTCGGGCAAACGGTGTCGAAGCTGCGCTGGGAGGACGGCACGTGGACGGGCGTGTTCCGACACGTCCTGAAGGTGTTTCTCGTCGACCGCGAGCGACGCGTGCGGAACGTCTACAGCGCGGGGTTCCTGCATCCGGCGCTCGTCCTGAACGACGTCCGCACGGTCAGGATGTCCGAGCGACCGCCGGCCGCACCACGGACGCGAGCTGCATCATCGACGACGACACCACGTCCCGCGCCGCATCGCGCGACCCCGGAATGACGCGGCAGAAGTCCAGGCCGAGCTGCGCCAGCCGCTCGAATCGCGGCAGGGCGGTCTCCAGCGGCCCGACGATGCCGAACCGGTCGATGAACTCCGGGTCGAGCGCCTGCGCGTGCGTCGCGTCGGCCTTGCCGTGCCCGGCGAGATCGTAGCCGGCCTGCAGGTCGCGCGCGGCCTTCCGCAACGTCGGCTCCATGGCGTCGGTCCGCATGCCGCTGAAGCCGGAGAAGTGCGCGAACACCGCGAGCCCGCCACTCACCGCCGTGCGCGCCGCCTCGATGTCGGGATGCACGACGGAGTTGATCCAGGCGCCCAGCTGCACGGCGTCGGGATCGCGGCCGGCGTCGCGCGCCGCCTTCCGGGCGATCTCCATCGCGCGCGCGAGGCGCTCGTAGTCGGCGCCGAGCGCGAAGATGATGCGGTCGGCGTGCCGTGCGCCGACCTCGATCACGCGCGTGCCCGTCGCCGCGACTTCGAGCGGCACCTTGGGCACGTTGGCGTCACCGTACCACTCGAGGCGGCTCGGCGTGCCGCCGCGATCGACCTCCTCGCCGCGCAGGTAGGATTGCAGCAGCGCGACGTAGCGCTCGAACGCGGCGACGGGCGCCGGCTGCCGCCCGATCTTCGCCAGCGACGAGTCGCCGCGGCCGATGCCGCAGATCGCGCGCCCGCCGCTCTCGACCTGCAGCGCCAGCGCCGCCGACGCGGTGACGGCCGCGTCGCGCGTGCCCGGATTGGTGACACCGGTGCCGAGCTCGATCCGCTCGGTGTCGCGCGCCGCGAGCATCAGCTGGCCCCAGACCTCGGGCGTGATGTTCTGCGTGTCGGCGAAGACGATGCTGTCGAAGCCGAGGCGCTCGACCATCTGCGCGAGCTGCGCCGAGAACCCGGGCTGCGGAAAGACCAGGACGCCGAGCTTCATCCCGCCGCCGCTACCCGAGCGCCAGCCCTCTGTCCATCGGCGTGGCGTCGTACTAGGGTCCCGTTCCGACGATGGGTTACGAGATCGTCCGCTTCCCCCACGACGGCACGATCGATGCCGACGGCCACGTGCTGGAGGCACCGGCGCTGTGGGAGGACTACCTGGAAGCGAAGTACCGCCCGCGCGCGCTACGCATCCGGGTGGACGACGCCGGGTTCGAATATCTCGAGATCGACGGCAAGCCGTCCGCGCGCACGCGGGACGGCTCGCTGGGGCTCCTCGGCGCGATGGGCGACGTCGACGCGCGCCCGTCACCGGACCGCCGCTACGCAGACGCGATGCCCTTCGGCGCCGGCGACGCGCGCCAGCGCGTCGAGCTGCTCGCGCGCGAGAATCTCGTCACGAGCGTGCTCTACCCGACGATCGGGCTCCTCTGGGAGTGCGAGCTCGAAGATGCCGAGCTGACGCTCGCGTACCAGCGCGCCTACAACCGATGGATCGCCGACTTCTGTCGCGACTCGGGCGGGCGGCTCGTGCCGATCGCGCACCTGACGCTGCTCGATCCCGCCGGCGCCGCCGACGAGCTCGAGCGTGCCGTCGGCGACGGCTGCAAGGGCGGCTTCGTGGCGCCGTTCACGCACTCGCGGAAGGCGCACGGCCATCCCGACCACGATCCGCTCTATGCGCGCGCGGCGGCGCTCGGCGTGCCGCTCGCGATCCATCCCACCTTTGAGCCGTTCTGGGCCGCGCCGGTCCGTTTCAAGCGTCTCGGCCGCGCGCGCGAGTTCTTCTACAACGTCATGCTGCGCCAGGGCGTGCAGCAGGCGTTCCTCTCGTTCATCGCCCTCGGCACGCTCGACCGCTTCCCGACGCTGCGTCTCGGCGTCCTCGAGTCGGGCGCGGGCTGGATCGGATCGTTCCTCGACCGCGCCGACGCGATGGCGGAAGTGGGGCAGGGCCTCGCCGTCGGCCTCGCGCGCCGCCCGAGCGAGTACTTCCGCACGCAGTGCTTCATCTCCGCCGATCCCGACGAGACGGCGGCGTCGCACATCATCGACCACGTGGGGGCCGACTGCTTCATGTGGGCGACGGACTACCCGCACCCGGACCACCCGGGGACGTGGTCGCCCGCCCTCGAGCGCTTCGTCGCGCCGCTGTCGGCGGCGACGCGCGCGAAGGTGCTCGGACGCAACGTCGCGCGTCTCTACGGCCTCACCGCGCCGTTCGAGTCGTAGCCGCCTCGAGCCTCATCCCGCGCTGGCACTTCACCCGCACGACTGCCGACGGCCCCGACGCCTGCCCCTCGCCGTCGGCGACGGCGTAGATCGTCTTCTTGCCGCACGTCGTCGGACGGTAGGGCACCCGTGCGACGAACGTCTCGCCGGCCCGGACGTGCGGGATCGTCTCGATGTCGAACAGGCGCGTCGTCCCGTCGGGTTCGACCTCGTAGAACAGCACGCGTACGTGCTGTGCCGGCGTGGAGCCGTTGGCGACCGTGGCGCTCACCACGGCTTTCTTCCCCGCCCGCATGCGGCCCTTCACCGTCACGCGCTCGAGCGTCGTGCCGGCGAGGCCGGCGACGCGCACCGGCAGCGATGCGTTCGGCATCACGTAGACCGGTTGCCCGAAATAGCCGACGTTGTTGCTGTAGGGCTCGATCGGCATGTCGGCGATCGCCGTGCCCGGCGCCGGAATGGCGGTGAGCCCGTGGCCGGGGACCTCGGCGACCAGGTTGCCCTGCCCGTCCTCGAGCCACACGACCACCCAGAATGCCAGGAACTGGTCGGCATAGGGCTTCGTGTCGAGCGTAGTGCTCGCGGTCACCCAGTTCGTGACCGTGGGATCGTCCGAGCTGTGGAAGCCCGGGATCGAATCGAGCATCTTCTCCTCGATCAGGAAGCTCGAGCTGCCGGCGATGAACTGCCCGGTATTGTCCACCTGCTGCCCGTAGAAGCGCACGTGGACGATCGTGCCCGCCGGCATCGCCGGCTGCAGCGTGTAGTTGTAGACCCGCGCCTGGAGGAACAGGCCGTCGTCGGCCGCGACGGTGACCAGCTGCGGCCCCTCCCCGTTGCCGTTCGCCGGCGTGATCAAGAGGCCCTTCATGCGATGGAACTCGCTGGTCGGAATGTCGGCGACGTCGGGCTCGTTGAGCGCGACGCAATCGAGCGTCGGCGACGACGGGTTGAACCGCAGGCAGTTCGCCGGCACGGGGCTCGCGGTCTGCGTCAGCACGCTCCAGCGCACCGGATGGTTCAGCGCGACGTCCGGCAGCTGGTACGTCTGCGCCCAGAACGTCCCCGTGCCGTTCGGATTGGTGGGATCGGCGACGAAGGCGGTCTGCAGGGCGCCCGTGGTCTGGATGTCGGTGTCGAGCGCGATCTGCTGCACGACGCCAGCCGGGTCGTCCTGCGCGAAGATGATGACGCCGAGCGGGTAGGAGAACTCGCCAGGGTTCGGGAAGGGGGCGCCGCTGAAGATGCCGACGCCCGTCGACTCGCCGACGGTGCTGACCGCCGTGTTGAGCGTGGAGAGCGCGGTGCTCTGGCTGTACGTCCAGCTCTCGCTGAAGCTGTCCTGCGGGAAGATCGCCGTCGCGCTGACGCTGTGCTGCGTCTGGAACGAGTGCGTCGACGACGAGCCGGCGGTCTGGTTCGACCCGCTGCCCTGGCTCCAGTTCGCGGACTGCTTCTGGACCGATCCGTCGGTCGAGAAGAGAACGGGCGGTCCGGTGAGCGGCGAGAAGCCGTCGTACGTCGCCGAGAGCTGGCTGGTGTCCCACGGGTACGACAGCACGTTGAACGGCTCGTGCAGCGGCTGGTACCACTCGACGGGTCCGCCGGCGATGTTGAACTGGTCGACCTCGTCCGGTCCCGAGAAGATCACGAAGGCGCGCCCGCGCTGGTCGGTCGTGCAGCTGGACGTCCCGTCGGGGCAGCCGGTGTGGCCGATCACCGGGTAGGTGTAGACGTTGAAGCGCTGGCTCGTGAACCAGAGCTGATCGCTGAACCCCGTCTGGGTCGAGGCGTCGAACATCTGGCCGGTGTAGGTGTCGTACGTCTGCGCGACGGTGTTCGTGTACTGGCTGGCGACGACGTCCTGATAGCTGTCGGAGAAGCTCAGCGTCAGCGGCAGCGTGTTGCTCAGGCCGTATCCGACGGAGCCGCTCGTCGTCTTCTGAACGCCGTACGAGTAGCTCGTCGTGCTCGACTGTGACGACTGATTGTCGTTCGTCACCGCCGTCTGGTACTGCGAGAAGAATCCGTTCGGCACCGCGCTCACGTTGAGCGTCTGGAACTTCGCCTTTTTCTTCTTTTTGGTCGCCAGCGGCACGCCCAGCGCGTGCATGGGCGGCATGCCGAGCACCACGTCGGGTTGTGCGTGGTTGTTGATCGTGGCGCGGATGGGCGAGCCGAGGAACAGCGAGCGGCCCTGCGTGTCGCCGGCGACGAGGTCGAGCGCGGAGGCCGCGGCGGGGAACACCGGCAGATCCGTCGACGATACCGTCGCCATCGCACCCTCGGTGAACGCGTAGCCGTTGCTCGGGTCCACGTCGTAGAGGGTCGCGACCAGGCTCTCGACCGCGCCGTCCTCGATGACCTGCTGCAGCACCGTGACTTCGAGATCGGGATCGGTCTCGTCGTCGAAATTGCCGAGCGCGACGCCGGAGAGGCACCCGCTGCAGGTGACCGACTGGACCTGCTGCTGGATCGGATTCAGGTTGGCGTCGAACGTGAAGAGGACGACGCCGTCGAGGTTCTGATCCTGCAAGCCGACCACGAGCTGGTCGCTGGCGCCTTCGATGAAGTCGAAGCGCCCGGTGTTCGCGAACACGCGGCTTCCCGCGCTTCCGAAGAACGCGCTGCCCTTCTGCGTGGCGACGAACGCCGAGTCGACGGTGAACGTCTGCATCAGCGCCTGACTCTGGCCGCCCGGCGGAAAGTTGAGCGCCGCGGCCAGCTCGATGGTGCTCGCAGTGTCGTCGAACTGCCCGGTCGCCAGCGCGACGTCTGTGTAGTCGGAGGCGAGCCCCGTGTTGAACAGTCCCTGCTCCTCCAGCGCGCGGGTCTGCGGGTCGACGGTGTAGAAGCCGAGGATGAGGGCGGTGCCGCCGCCGGGAATGAGCCCCGTGAACGCTGCGACGACGTCGGCGACGCCGTCGCCGTCGAAGTCACCGGTGGCGAGGTCACGGACTTCGCCCGGCATGGTCAGCTCCGGACCCCACGTGATGCCGCTGCCGAGGTTGGTGGGGTCGCTCGCCACGCCGGCGCGTGCGACGCCGCCGTAGCCGACGACGATGTCCTGGTAGCCATTCCCGTCGACGTCGTCGATGACGAGCGCGCCGATGCCGTCCACCGACGTCAGGCTCGTCGGGATGGTGGCCGAGAAGGCGCTGGCGTGCTGGACGTCGTTGATGTGGATCATCGGGACGCCGGGGGCGTTCACCAGCGCAATCGTGACGACGACGTCGTCCGTCAGCTCGAACAACCGGCCGATTCCGGTGGCTTGCAGCGGTGCGCTCCCCGCCGCAGGGCCCGGGAAGGGAACCTCGTATCGGGTGGCGCTGCCGAAGGTCGAGTCGGAGGACGGAAAGACGTAGGCGGCGCTCTGCGAGGTGCAGCCGCTGCATCCGAGTGGCTGGAAGGCGCCGCTGACGACGAGGTCGTCGACGCGCAGGAGATGACGCTTGCCGCCGAGGATGTCGCCGACACCGGCGAAGTTCGGATCGGCGCCAGCGGTGTCGAGCGGCGAGACGACGAGGGCGAGTGCCACGACCCGAACGAGGATCGAAACGGCCGACATGTGTCACTCCTTCAGAGAAGCACGCCGCGAGCGACGCGGCATGGCGCATGAAAGACGCGGCTACCACGCGCTTGCAGCGACGGGCAACGCATAATCGGATGGCGTGCTGCGTCGTACCGGGTATGACCGGTCGCCTCGCCGTCTTGCCCGAGCTGCGAGCCGGCGGGTGTCAGTGCGTCGCGGGCGACGCGCTGTCGCGTCCGGCCCAGTAGAGCACCGCGACGCCGATCACCGCCGATAGCGCCGACGCCGCGAACACCGCGATCTTCGCCGCCGAGAAGTCGCTCGCGTCGCCGAACGCCTGGCCGGCGATGAAGAGCGACATGGTGAAGCCGATGCCCGCCAGGCCGCCGGCGCCGACGAGCTGCGCCCACGAGTACTCGTCGGCCTTGGCCGCGATGCCGAGCCGTACTGCCAGCACCGAGGCCAGCACGAGCCCGAGCGGCTTGCCGAGGACCAGACCGGCGAGGATGGCGGTCATGAGCGCGCCGCGGCCGTCGAGGACGTCGACGCTCATCGCCACGCCGGCGTTCGCGAGCGCGAAGATGGGCAGGACGAAGTAGCTCGACCACGGCTCGACGTGACGCAGCATGCGGTCGGCGGGCGACTCGAGTCGATCGTGGATCGCGTCCAGGGCTTCCAGGGCCGGCAGCGACGGACCGTGGCGCAGCACTTCGTCGCCGTGTCGCGCCTCGCTGTTCAGGATGGAGTCGGCCTGCACCATGAGCGTGCGCAGGTCCGGCGGGGGCAGTGTGGGGATGAAGAACGCCAGCAGCACGCCGGCGAGCGTCGCGTGCAGCCCGCCGGCGTGCACGAAGATCCACAGGACCACGCCGACCAGGATGTACGGCAGGGCGCGGTAGATTCCGGAGCGGTTCATGAAGGCGAGCAGCGCGGTGCACAGCAGTGCCAGACCGAGATGCGTCGCGCTCAACGCGCCGGAGTAGAAGAGGGCGACGACGATGATGGAGCCGATGTCGTCGACGATCGCGGCGGCGGTGAGGAAGATCCGCAGCTCCACGGGCACGCGCGGCCCCAGCATCACGATCAGCGCCACGGCGAACGCGGTGTCCGTCGCCATCGGCACGCCCCAGCCGTGCGACCACGGGCCCGCGGGAATCACCGCCAGGTAGATGAGCGCCGGCGCGACCATGCCGCCGATCGCCGCCGCGATGGGCAGCGCGGCCGAGCGACGGCTGGCGAGATGGCCGACGGTGAACTCGCGCTTGATCTCCAGCCCGACGACGAGAAAGAAGACGCTCAGCAACGCGTCGTTGATCCAGTGGCGCAGGGACATCTCGAAGCTGCCGTCGCCGAACGTCAGCCCGACCTTCGTCTCCCAGAACGCTTCGAACGCCTGCCCGACGGCCGAGTTGGTCAGCGCCACCGCCACGATCGTCGCCGCCAGCAGCAGCAGGCCGGTGGACGGCGCCCAGCTGGCGAAATCCAGCGCCGCCGACCGCACGCGATGCCCGAGCGAGTTGAGCATCGCGTCCGTGAGCGACATCTCGTCCCACGGGCCGTCGTAGCGGCGGTCGTTGATGAAGAAGGTCGGGGTGAACACCACCCCGCTGGCGTGCGCGCTGGCGATGTCGGCGTCGACACGAGCCCGCGCGACCTGCGCCGCGCCTTCGTCGTCGCCGTCGACGCCGATCTGGCTGGCGACCGCGCGGAGGTCGTCCTCGAGGAGCCGCTCGGAGCGCGTCATCAGCGTGACGTGCCCTTCCCAGAAGCGCTCCGGATCCTCGGCGCGCTCGATCAGGTCCGCGGCGCGGCGGGCGATGTCGCTGTTGGCGACCGGGCGGTGACGGAACACGTAGCGCACCCGGTCGCCGAACTGGTCGCGGACCTCGGCGATGCGCTCGTTGGCCAGCCGGCAGTGGGGGCAGTCGTAGCTCCCGTATTCGACCAGCGTGATCGCGGCGTTCGCCGCGCCCAGGACGTGGTCGCGGGTGCCGTCGACGGGACGATCGAGCCAATGGCTGCGGGCGGACTCGGACATGGTTGCGGTCGCGCATAGCGGACCGGAGCCGCCCGCGAAAGCGCGAATGGACGGCACCTGCGGCGCGGGTGGCGATTGACAAAAGTGAGAACATCATTCACATAGTCAACGTGGCTCACAGTACGGCTGATCGACAGGCGCGTGGCCGCACCGGCGTGCAGAACCTCGAGTTCATCCCCCACGCGCGACGCCGCGATGCGAAGAGCGACGCCATCGTGCGGGCTGCGTTGCGGGTGCTGGAGGTCGGCGGAATCGACGGGCTCACGCTGCAGCGCGTGGCGCACGAGCTCGGGATCACCACGACGGCGCTCTATCGCTACTTCCCGTCCAAGGACGCGTTGCTGGCGGCGCTGCAGCGGCAGGCCGTGACCGAGCTGCACGGCGCCCTCACGGCGACGGTCGCCGGTCTCGAATCGCGGCTCGCGGCACAGGAGCCGGCCGTGGCGGCGCTCGCGCGTCTTCTGGCGGTGGCGCGCTTCCACCGCGAGCTGCCGCGAACGCACCCCGACGCCCACCGTCTCGTCGCCGTCCTGCTCGGCGACCCGCGACAGCTGATCGCCGACGAGCATGCCGCGGCGACCGTTCCGCTCCTGCTGGCGCTCCTGGCCGACGTGCGTGCGCTGCTCGACGCCGCCGTGGCCACGGGGGCGTGTGAGCCGGGCGATGCGCATGCACGCGCGATCGTGCTGTGGGCCACGCTACACGGCATCGGTCAGCTCTCGAAACTGGCGCGCCTGGCGCCGCGGACGATCGCGGCGGGCGACGTCGAGCGCGAGGCGATCGAGACGTTGCTGCGCGGCTTCGGAGCGGAGCCGCAGCAGCTGCAACGCGCGGCACGCGCGCTCGGCCACGACAAACGATCTGGAGGACGCACATGATCTTCGCCATCGTCGCGGCGTTCCTGCTCGGGGCGCTCGCCTGGACCGTCGTCGAGTACCTGCTGCACCGCTTCGTCGGACACGGCCCGCGCCGCCCGGTGCCGGCGTCGCCGTGGGCGCGGCTCACGCCGCGGGGGTTCCTCGCGGCCTTCAACGACGAGCACCTCCGTCACCATGCCGACGCGAAGTACTTCACTCCGACGTCGCAGAAGGTCGTCGCGGCGCTCGTGACGACCGGCGTGTACGCCGCGGTCGGCGCGCTCCTGGTCGGTCCGGTCGTGGGCTCGGCGTTCGCCGTCGGCTTCAGCCTGACGTATGCGACCTACGAGGTGCTCCACCGGCGCATCCACACGCATCGGCCGCGCGGACGGTATGGCCGGTGGCTTCGTCGCCACCATCTCTTCCACCACTTCAAGACGCCGCGCTCGAACCACGGCGTGACGTCGCCCCTGTGGGACAAGGTGGCGCGGACGGAACGCCGCCTGGACGATGGGCAGCCGCTGCGCGTCCCGCACCATCTCGCGCCGCCGTGGATGACGGACGAGGGCGGCAGCGTGTGGCGCGAGCTGGCGCACGACTACGTCGTCGCCGCGGGCGGGCGACTCTAGGACCGGACGGTGGGCCGTCCGCCGCTGGGCCATCCAGCACCGGTGCCGGCGCGCGGCAGCGTCGCGGACGGCTACGGCGCCGTGGCCGCACGGTTCGCGCGCCACTTCGACGAGGGCGCGGAGATCGGCGCGGCGTTCTCGGTCTATCATCGCGGGCGCCGCGTCGTGGACCTCTGGGGCGGCACCGCCGACCTGGCGACGCGACGTCCCTGGGCCGAGGACACGCGTGTGGTCGTCTTCTCGGTCACCAAGGGGTTCACCGCGATGGCGCTGCATCTGCTCGCCGATCGCGGTCGGCTCGACTGGGATGCGCCGGTCACGCGGTACTGGCCGGGCTTCGCGCGCAACGGCAAGGCGGACATCCGCGTCGGGACGTTGACGAGCCACCGCGGCGGGCTGCCCTTCCTGTCGACGCCGCTCAGCCTCGACGACTGTGTCGATCCCGCGCGCGCCGGCGTCGTGCTGCAGGCGCTCGAGGACCAGGCGCCGGCGTGGACGCCGGGGGAGGCGCAGGCCTATCACGCGACGACGTTCGGTCTCTACGCCGGCGAGCTGTTCGCGCGGATCGCGGGCGAGCCCCTCGGGCCGTTCCTGCGCCGCGAGCTGTTCGAGCCGCTGGGTTCCGACGCCTGGTTGGGGACGCCGGCCTCCGAGGACGGCCGCGCCGCGAGCGTCTACGCGCCGGGTGCGACGACGCGCCTCCGCCACATGGTGATCGCCGCGATCGTGCGCCCGGGGTCGACCGAAGGACGTCTGGCGCGCGCGATGATCGGTCGCGGTTCCGTCGCACGTGCCGCGCTCCTCAATCCCGATCCCGGTGCGGAAGGCGTCGCCGCCTACGACCGCATCCCTTCCCGTCGGGCGGCCCTCGCGTGGGCCTCGGCGACCGCGAGCGCCGACGGCGTGGCGCGCGCGTATCTGCCGTTCGCCTCGGCGGGGACCGCCGGCGATCGCCGCTATCTCCGCGCGGAAACGCTCGCGCCGGTGTACGAGCGCCGGAGCTGGTCCGAGTGCGACGCCGTCCTGCAGAAGCCGCTCGGATGGTCGCACGGCTTCCTCAAGGAGGAG
This sequence comes from uncultured Binatia bacterium (SeqCode), assembly GCA_964432595.1. Classification (GTDB taxonomy): domain Bacteria; phylum Desulfobacterota; class Binatia; order DP-6; family DP-6; genus DASYLJ01. The sequence continues at coordinate 363,575 of CAYSOF010000001.1, forward strand.
CCGGACGTCTTCGGCCCGGCGCGCGAGTCGTTCGGGCATTCCGGGCTGGGCGGGTCGCTCGGGTGGTGCGATCCCGTGCGCCAGCTCGCCATCGGCTACGTCACGAACAAGCTCAGCTGGCGCGTGCGCTCGCGTCGGGCCTTGGCGCTCTGCAAGGCGCTCTACGCGTGCGAGGCCGTCCGCGACGCCGGGTGACGGTTCGGCCGTCGCCACGAAATCGCCACGACTTCTCCCCGACTTCTCCCCGCCGGCGCCCCGGCCGCGCCACCGCGCTCCGTCATCCTCGGGACCATGCAACCAACGGAGGTTCCCATGGACCGTGACAACGAGATGAGCTGGCCCGAGGCGCTGAGCCACCGCCTGCGGACGTCGGTGCCGTTCCGTGTGATGGCGCTCGCGAGCCTGGCGCTCTCGCTGCAGATCCCCATCGGCATGATCGACGGTACGATCGCCGAGCGGCGGATGCGGCGGGCCGAAGCCATCGACGACGTGACGAACACCTGGGGCAAGCGCCAGATCGTGCGCGGACCGTTCCTCGTCGTGCCCTACGTCCGGCGGTGGTCGGAGAAGGTGACGGAGGGGAAGGTCGAGAAGACGGTCATCCGCGAGGCCGCGGGCCGCCGCTACGTGCTGCCCGAGTCGCTCGACGTCGAGGGGTCGCTCGCGACCGAGGTGCGTCGCCGCGGCATCTTCGACGTGCCCCTCTACGTCGCGCGACTGGCACTGCGCGGGGCGATCCGGCTGCCCGACGCGTCGGCCTTTCCGCAGGACACCGCGGTCATCCAGTGGGATCGCATGACGCTGGCGCTCGGCGTCAGCGATCCGCGCGCGATCCGCGAGAACCCGACGCTCGAATGGGCGGAGCGGCAGAGCGCGCTCGAGCCGGGCGGCGGCGCCGTCGCCCTCCTCGACACGGCGGTGCACGGCGTCGTCGGCGTCGATCCGGCGACGGCGGCCGGCGCCCGCGTGCCGTTCGCGATGACGCTCGCCGTCGCGGGCTCCGACGGGATCGCGATCCTGCCCGCCGGCAGCGACACCGACGTCCGGCTGCGCTCGCCCTGGCCGGATCCGAGCTTCGACGGCGCCTATCTGCCGGTGACGCGCTCGGTGAACGCGAGCGGCTTCGACGCCGCGTGGAAGGTGCTGCGCCTCGCGCGCACGTTCCCGCCGTCGTGGGAGCAGGGCGACGTGTCGCTCGCGAGCCTCGACGAGACGCTCCTCGGCGTCCGGCTGCTCTCGCCCCTCGACGCGTACACGACGACCGACCGCACCGTGAAGTACGAGCTGCTCTTCATCACGCTCACCTTCGGCGCCTTCTTCCTGATCGAGGTGATGGCGAAGCTGCGCGTCCACCCGGTGCAGTACCTGCTCGTCGGGCTGGCGCTCTGCCTGTTCTACCTGCTGCTCCTCTCCCTCGCGGAGCACGCCGGCTTCGGGTTCTCGTACGCCGTCGCGTCACTCGCGATCGCCGGGTTGGTGACCGGCTACAGTCGCTCCGTCCTCGGCAGCCGTGCGCGGAGCGCCGCCGTCGCGGTGGTGGTGGGCGGGCTCTACGTCTACCTGTTCGTCCTCGTGCGGATCCAGGACTACGCCCTGCTCGTGGGCTCGCTCGGGCTCTTCGTCGTGCTCGCGATCGTGATGTTCCTCACCCGCCGGATCGACTGGTACCGGCTCGCGATTCCGGCCTCCGCCGAGCGCGCGGGTTGAAACTCGGGGCCCCCTTCCCGGATCATCGAGCCGAGCATGGCCACCATCCTGGTCGTCGACGACGAGGCCCACATCCGCGACGTCGTGCGCTACGCACTCGAGCGCGACGGTCACCGCGTCGTCACGGCCGGCGATGGCGAGGAAGCGCTCGCCCGGGTCCGGGAGGGGGGCGTCGATCTCGTCGTCCTCGACGTCGTCATGCCGGAGCTCGACGGCCTGTCGGTCTGCCGGCGGCTCCGCGCCGAGCACCCGCTGCCGATCGTGTTCCTGTCGTCACGCGGAGAGGAGTTCGACCGCATCAATGGGCTCGAGCTCGGCGGCGACGACTACGTGGTGAAGCCGTTCAGCCCGCGCGAGCTCGCCACGCGCGTGAAGGTCGTGCTCCGGCGGTCGGCGGGCGCCGCCGCACCGGCCGACGACGTGCTCGAGCACGGAGCGCTCCGGCTCGATCCCGCCGCGCACGAGGTGCGCGTCGGCGCCGCACTCGTCGACCTCACGGCCACCGAGTTCAAGCTGCTCCACGTCCTGCTCGAATTCCGCGGCCGCGTGATCGGCCGCGGCGAGCTCATCGAGCAGGTGCGCGACGACGCGTACCACGTGACGGAGCGGACGGTGGACACGCACGTGAAGCGCATCCGCGCGAAGCTCCGTCCGTTCGGCGTCGATCCCATCGAGACGGTGCACGGCGTCGGCTACAAGGTGCCGCGCTGACGTGGCGGGCGCCTGGGAGCGCTGGCGCGACGAGCTCTCGCGCATCCGGTACCGCCTCGTCCTGATCAACCTGCTGATCGTCTCGGTGCCGCTGCTGGGGATCGGCTTCGCGCGCTTCTACGAGCGCGAGATGCTGCGGTCGCTCGAGGACGACATGATCCACCAGGCGATGCTCCTGCGTGCGGTCGTGCTCGCCGATCCCGCCGGGCCGTCCCTGGCGACGCGAACGCCGCTCCTCGTCTCGATCGCGCGCGAAACGCGCATGCGGCTCCGTCTTCTCGACGTGACCGCGACGGTGCTCGCCGACTCGCACGGCGCCGGACCGCCGGAGGGCACGGCCGAGGGCGAGGCGCTCGCGCGGCTCGGCGTCGCGCCGAACCCGGCGCCCGACGACCACGTGCCGAACCCGATGAACCTCCCCACGCGGCCGGAGATCGTGAAGGCGCTGGCGGGTGGGTACGGCGCGACGACGCGCGTCTGGCGGTTCGACGGCGGCACGCGCGTCTATCTCTTCGTCGCGCTGCCGATCCGCGCGGCGGACGGCGTCGTGCAGGGCGTCGTCTACGTCACGCGCTCGACGCTGCCGGTGGTGGCCGCGATGCACCGGCTGCGCACGACGCTCTGGCGCGTCCTCCTCGGGGCGTTCGCGGCGACGGCGATCCTGACGCTCTTCCTCGCGACCACGATCTCGCGGCCGCTCGCCCGGCTGACCGACGTCGCGCAGCGGATCGCCGGCGGCGCGCGCGTCGAGCCGATGCGGCTCGAGCGGCGCGACGAGATCGGACGGCTCGCGCGCGCCGTCGACACGATGGCGCAGAAGCTCGACGCGCGCGCCCAGGACGTCGCCGAGCTCGCCGCGAACCTGAGCCACGAGTTCAAGTCGCCGCTCACCAGCATCCGCGGCGCCGCCGAGCTGCTGGTGGAGGGTGCCGCGGACGACCCGGACGCGCGGCGGCTCTTCCTGGAGAACATCCGTGGCGACGCGGCCCGCCTCGATCGGCTCGTGACCCGGCTGCTCGAGCTCTCGCGCCTCGAAGCCGACACGACGCCGATCGAGACCGTCGCGCTCGACGAGGTGGTCGCCGATGCCGTGAATGCGCGGCGCGGTCCCGCGCCGATCGACGTGACCTACGCGGCGAGCGCGACGCGCGTCCGCGGACGTCGAACGCTCTTGGCGTCGATGGTGGGGAACCTGCTCGACAACGCCGAGCAGCACGCGCGGCCCGGCTCGCGCGTGACGCTCCGGGTGGAGGACGGCGCCGCCGGCACCGTGCGCCTCGCCGTGCACAACGCCGGCGAGGCGATCAGCCCCGCGAACCTCGCGCGCGTCTGGGACCGCTTCTTCACGACGCGCGGCGACGCCGGCGGCAGCGGGCTCGGGTTGCCGATCGTCGCCGCGGTGGCGCGCGCGCACGGCGGAACCGTCGGCGTCGAGAGTACGCCGGACGCCGGGACGACGTTCACCGTCGAGCTGCCGATTGCGAGCTGAGGACCTTGGGACGTCCTGTCGCTGCTGGCTCTCGCATCCGGAACCTCGCCTGGCTCGGGTACGACGCGCACTACCGTCCCGTCGACGGTGAGGACTTCGCCCCTGGCGCCGCGGGCGTGCTGTGGTCGGCCGCGGCGGTGTGCGCGTTGGTCGGGCGATGGTGCTGACCGCCACGATCCTGAACGAGTCGCCCGGCAACCGCGGCTCCGGCGGACTGCTGCTCTGGTTCTGCCGCGTGGCTGCCCTGCTTGTCGCGGTCGCGGCCTTCGCGTTCACCTGGTACGCGCGCTACCGCCCGGCGGCGTGACGTGAAACTTCCCAAGCTGGACGTCGCCGGTTCGACCCCGGTCGCCAGCTCTTGGTAAGGATGTAGTAGGGATGGCGCTTCCTGTACCGCTTAGAAAGGGGGCAGCGGGAGTGCCAGTCGGAGAAGCTGGACCTCACGAGGCCCGAGCAACGCTTCCACGCCTCGCCATTTTTGGCCCTCGGACCCATGCGCACTGACGCTATCTGCCGCCGCGCGTGGCCGGGAGGCGGGTGGGGGGCGCGCCCGTCGTCCCGACACATTGGACGGGAACGGGGGCTGTATGCCCGCGCAAAGCCAGGGCGGAAGGGGTGATCGACGGAAGCAAACGCGAAGCTCGCCGAGGTTAGCACTCAATCGATGGCACGGAGCAGGTGATCGCGTGGGGCGTGATCGTCGAGGTCGAAAGAGCAGACGATGGTCCTGCACCTCTTGGGCCGATCATCGCGATGCGCTCCTGCCGCCGGGTGCGATCAACTTCGGGGATCACGGCCGAGTTGCCAGAAGAGCCTTAACTTAGTAGTCCGGCTTCTGAAGTTGGTTGATTGCATCGAGGCGAGGCCGGTTCGAGGCCGCGGACTCAGCCGCCTCGCGCCGCGCCCAGCTCACGAGCAGGGCATGTCGGCCGCCCCGCGGCACGCGAACCATCGGCAATGCCGCATCGAACTCCTGATAGTGACCAAACGGGCAAAAGGGAAAACGAAAACGTGAGCGATGCAAGAAACCCGAACCAAGTTGGCGAGGCCGACCCGCTGGGGCCTGCCGAACGTGCGCGCTCTAACTTCGTGCGTGACATGGTGCAGCGCCGTGACGGCTCAACGCTCGTCTCAACGACCTGGTCCATCCCGACTCCAAAGCGCATCGTCCAGTTCTGGGACGATCTGCGGCGTTTGCCGGAAGACGTCAAAGACTGCATGGACTCGTGGAGGCGACTCGAACGGGTTGGGTTTAAGATAGAGATATTCAATGAGAACGCCGCGAGAGCCTTCATCCGCGAGCGGTTGGGGGCTCGTCACGAGCGAGCCTTCGACAGGTGCTACCACCCGTCAATGAAGTCGGACTACTTTCGTTACTCGTACGTGCTCGTGGAAGGGGGCTTCTACATCGATGCTGACGATGTCTACCACGGCACGCCGATCGACCACCTGTTCGCGGATGGACGGCTGAAGCTCCAGCCATTTTGCTACGACGTTGCAACCTCTCAAATGGTTGCACCGTCGACCTTTGCTGAGCCAGGAGCCAACGGGCCGGGTTGGATATTCTACTTCAACACGACGCCTCTGATTGCGTCGCGCCGGCATCCCATAGTTGAAAGAGCGCTGTCGAACGCCACGCTCTCTCTTGAAGCCGATCTCGCAAGCGGGTTGCCTGAGGTTCAGGCTACGACCGGCCCTGGCAATCTGACCCGGTCGGTTGTCGAAGTGCTTAGCGAAGGATGCTCGCCTGATGCGATGATAGTCGCGCGCGATTGGGAACTGACATCTACCAGCCAGTGGCCCCTCAGCTACCGCAACGACTCAAGGAACTGGCGGCTGTCCAATCAGCAAGCGTACCGTGCATCTCTCCCTCCGGACGCGCGGTGAATCTGATACGCACGCCCCTGGCCGCTCTACGTCTGGCGTTTCGCCTGGGGCACATCCTTCGTAAGTTGCTTCCAGTGCAGACGTCGCAAGCATTTGGTGCTCCACTAGCGCCGAACGCTCCGACGATTGAGAAGATCTACGTGATCAATCTGGATCGCGAGCCAACCAGATGGTCCCGTGTCAAGCGGGAGCTCAGACGCATACGGAATGGCGGCGATGATCTCCTCAGCTTGACGGAACGGCATGCTGCTGTCGATGCGAGGGATTTCTCGCAAGATCCGTCCAAGGACGCAGACGTCGACCCGTACTACACGTTGGCAGATCAACTGTTTGTCGAGCCTCAACCGCGATCACTTCCGACGCGGTACGAGCTTGAAGCACCGATCCGAATGAGCAGGGCCGAGGTGGCGGTTGCCAAGTCACATATTGAGGTTTGGAGGCGAGTTGCGGGGGGTGCGCAAGAACATGCGCTCATCCTTGAGGACGACGTGTGGTTTCATCCGAGTTTTGCCCGGCATCTGGACAAAGCATGGCGTGATGTCGCTGTCGAAGGCGAAAACCACGAAGGCTTTGACATCCTCTACGTGTCGTACCTGGAGGTGGCGCATGGTGCTCCAAAGACGTTCGTGTCGAGCCATGTGTTCCAGCCAGTGCGCGGACTGTGGTGCTTGTCGGGGTACATCCTATCCCGTCAAGGCGCAGAGAAGCTCATTCGTTTGCTACCTTGTCGTGGGCCGGTCGATCTTTGGATCAATCACCAGTTCAACACGCTGAAGGTGCGAGCAACTCGGCGCTCCCACGTTCGTCAGAGAGGGGACGCGGTTACTACTAATTCATACTCGATTCTTCCCTCCCTCTCTACGATCGGCGCAATCAACAGCGAGGGCGCTGCCCTCTTCAACGCTCGTCCTGCTCATGTACCGGTGTTCGCGTTTGGCTCACCTAGCTCGGGTCAGACTTCCCTCGCGATGGCTTTGTCGATGCTCGGATACCGATGCTGCAGTGATGTGAGCGAGCTTCCCCCGCCAGAGCAGACGCGGCTTCGTGAGGGCAGTGTCGACCGGGTCTTCAATGCGTACGTAAACGTGGGATGCCTGGAGTCGATGATAGGTGACCTTCGAGGCGCCTATCCCCACGCCAAGTTCATCCTGACCGCCGCTCACGACGAAGGAGCCACCCAAGCAGCTTGGAGCACTAAAGTTGGCCTTGAGGGTGCTGACACCGTCGTGCTTGATGTAGGCGACGCCAATGCCTGGCGGATTCTCTGCGAGCACCTCAGGTGCGCGCCACCTCCGTGTTCGTTCCCGAAGCTGGACGACTTAGGGCAACGCCGTACCATCGAGGCAGACCTGAAACCCGGCGGCGCCGGCAAGGGCACAACACATGAGCGGGATCGGTCCCCGTGGATCGTTGAGTCTAGTCACCGCGACTGGTTTGGAATCCGAGTCCTGCCCTCGGCCCATGAGGGCGAGGATAAGTGGGTCGATGTCGGCGATAGCTTGGGGCGCTTGGACCCGCTGCGCTGGTCCGCAAGGTCCGACACTTTCACCGGCAACTTGGCGTTGTTCCGTCCGTTGAACGTGGAATTCGACGGAGCTGCGGGCGCGACCCTTCACGTTCGACGACAGGAGCTTGGCGTTCGGCAGTACAGCGCAGGTGCACTAAGCAGCAATGCGAAGCACCTCTTCGGAAGGTTCGAGTCGACCTTTCAGGCGTCCAACGTGCCGGGAGTGATCACAGGGTTCTTTCTTCACCGTAACACACCACACCAGGAAATTGACGTCGAGATCGCCGGCAACATGCCAACCCGCCTCCTTGTTAACGTCTTCTACAACCCGGGCGATGAAGGCGCGCCATTCGACTACGGCTGCCGAGGTGCCCCAAGCTACGTCGAGTTGGGCTTCGACGCTTCGAAGGGTATGCATCGTTATGTCATTGAATGGACGCCATGCGAGATCCGTTGGTGGGTGGATGCTCAGCTAGTCCACCGACGTGTGCTTTGGGATCCAACCCCGATACCCCACTTGCCGATGAAGCTTCATGTCAACACGTGGCCCTCTCGATCCACTCAGCTTGCGGGGCGCCTGAATACCCGTCGGCTTCCGGCAGTAGCCTACGTGCAGTCAATTCGCGTGCGAGCGCGCGGTACATCGTTGCTCGAGCGTCAACATGGATCACCTCCAACTTCGGAAGTGCCGGTTGCCGCCGGCGTTGCTGAATGAAGATACTCTCCTACAACCCTGGCCATGACGGCGCGTTTGCGTACGTGGAGGACGGCCGTTTGGTGTTGTCAATCGAGGCCGAGAAGGGTTCAAGATACCGACATTCGCCGCTAACTGTCCCCGACGCGTTCGACGTACTAGCCGAAGTCGAGAGTATTCCCGACGTGCTTTGCAGGGGAGGCTGGTGGCCGGGCGACTCTCCGCTCGTAGGGCGGGCCGTGGCTGACTACCGAGGTAGCGATAGCGACCGAGCGGTTCTCGGCAAGAAGCGCTTCTTGGGTAAGACCGTCGACTTCTTTTCTTCATCCCACGAGCGCTCGCACCTTCTGTGCGCGTTCGGGATGTCTCACCTGCCAAAAGGAACACCCTGCTACGCGCTGCTTTGGGAGGGTGTCATCGGAGCATTTTACGAGATCGATGCCGAGTTAAATGTGACGAAGGTCGGGGATGTCATGCCAGAGCCTGGCCATCGCTACGCCCTGCTCTACGCGTTAGCTGATCCGACGTTTGACAAAAGCACCGCGCAATTCTCTCGGCTTTCTGATGCCGGAAAATTGATGGCACTGGCGTCGTTCTCGAAACGAAGCCAGCCATCGGAGGAGGAGGAGAGGCTCACCGCGTTCCTGTTGCAGGACTGCCAGCACCTCAAGATTCAACAGTGTGAAGCCCTGAAAGGGTTTCGGCACTATAACGTGGGCCTGGACGACCCCGAATTCCGCAACTTCGCAGGAATTTTCAGTGACCGCCTGTTCGACCGATTCTATCGATTCGCAACGGTGAATCTTAGGCGGGGCATGCCATTGTTGATAGCAGGCGGATGCGGGCTGAATTGCGACTGGAACACGAAGTGGAGAGAGTCAGGGTTCTTTTGCGACGTGTTCGTCCCTCCAGTCGCAAACGATTCGGGTTCAGCGATTGGCACAGCCGTCGACGCGCAGTTTCATTTCACCGGCAATCCCAAGGTCTCGTGGGATGTCTACTCCGGTCAGCATTTTCTGGCGGACGATGCTGTTGATACGACTCATTTTGATGAGTTGAAGCCGAACGTTTCGATCGTCGCCGACATGTTGGCCCGTGACCTGATCCTGGGGTGGGTGGACGGCCGTTACGAGATTGGCCCCCGTGCTCTCGGCAATCGCTCAATCTTGGCCGCGCCCTTCAAGGCCAGCACCAGAGAGCGACTGAACGTGATCAAACAGCGAGAGCAGTTCCGTCCGATTGCCCCAGCCTGTTTGGAGGATGATGCCGAAAAGTGGTTTGGATGCAGTCGCCCAAGCCCGTACATGCTTTACACCCATCGGGCCTCCACCGACGCGCTGGCGGCGGTGACCCATGTGAACCAGACTGCGCGCATTCAAACCGTTTCCTCGCTGACGAATCGGCCGCTGTTCGAGTTGCTGACGGCGTTCAAGGCACTAACCGGCTACGGGGTCCTGTGCAATACGTCTCTGAATTTCAAGAGCAAGGGTTTCATCAACACAATGACTGACCTTTCGACTTACACGTTGCAGCATCAACTTGACGGGTTTGTGGTCGAAGGAAAGATTTACATGGCGAAAGCATCCATGGGGTATCAGCAGTACGTACGCGAGGCCGAGCGCTCCCTGGCAACGTGCTGAGCAATACCTGCCGAGTCCGTTTACTGGATGACCGCCTGCGGCGGCGAGGCCGTGCTCTCCGCCCGAAGAGTGGAACGCGCTCGAGCATCTCCTGAGCAGCATCGCGCTGGCAGACGGCTGAGCGCGACGAGCATCACTCCGCGCGCGAGCGGGATGCCAGTGGTTTGCCGAGCGCCGCGATGACCACCGGATCGCGCTCGTAGACGTCGGGCAGGAACCGCACGCGACGGTCGGCTTCCGCGGCCGCCGTCCAGTAGAGGATGAGGACGGGCACCGGCCGCTCGAGCGTGATCGAGCGGGTCTTGCCGTTCTTCGCCGCGTCGAGGAGCGACTGCGTCGTCCACTTCGGATCGTCGAGCGCGAGCGCCGCCAGCTCGAACGGGTTCTCGACGCGCACGCACCCGTGGCTGAACGTCCGCGTGGCCCGGTTGAACGCCGCCTTCGACGGCGTGTCGTGCAGGTAGATGTGATGGCGATTCGGCATCAGGAGCTTGATGCGTCCGAGCGCGTTCCGCGGTCCGGGCGGCTGCACCACCTGGCCGTTCACCATCGCGTAGCCCTTGCGCTGCAGATACCCGGGATCGCCGCGCATGGCGGGGCCGATCTCCTTCTTCATGATGCCGGGCGGGATGGTCCACGTCGGGTTCAGCACGATCGTCCGCATGTCGGCGCGGAAGCTCGGCGTCTGCGTGAACCGATCGCCGACGATGACGCGCGTCTCCCAAATGGGCACCTCGCGGTCCACGACCGCCAGGCGGTAGCCGGCGACGTTGACGAGGACGAAGCGCTCCGCGAGGTCCTGCATCACCCAGCGGCAGCGCTCGAGCGTGGCGCGAATCTGATCGATGCGCACGCCGACCGGGACGTCGAGCGCCCGGAGCGTCGCATCGCCGACCGCGCCGTCCTCGGCGAGGCCGTGGCGCTCCTGGAACGACTCGACGCCGGCGGTGACGGCCGCGTCGTAGTGCGTCGACGGATCGGTCGCGACGTCCTCCGGCACGTCGCCCGTGATGCCGAGGCGGCGGCGCAGCAGCAGGACGCGCGGGTCGTTCACGCCGGGCTGCAGCCGCCGGCCCGGCGGGATCGCCGGCCAACCGCCCGCCGCGGCGATCCGCCGGTAGTCGGCGAGGGCCTGCTTCAGCCGGGCGTAGAACGGATAGCGCGGCTTCAGGCCCTCGAGCACCTCGCCGACGCGATCGTCGTCGAGCGCCCGCTGGAGAATCGACGCCAGGCCTTCCGCGTCGGGCGATTCGTCGGCCGTCCACGCCGCGTCGACCTGCACGGGCCCGGCCTTGCCGAAACGCAGATGGTAGCCGAGCAGCACGGCGGCGTCGGTGACGACGAGGTCCAGCTGCGCCCGTGCCGCAGGCCTCGCGCGCAGCCGCTCGATCGCCGCCAGATGATAGTCCGCCGGCTCGAGGCCGTCGGCGGCGCTGCCGCGGATGGCGTCGAGCAGCTCGTCGATCGCGCCGGCGTCGGTCCAGGCGGGCGCGAAATCACGACGGCGGTAGAAGTCGGGCAGCACCTCCGTCGAGACGAGCGGCTGCCCGTCGACGACGACGGGCTCGCCGCGCTCGATCGCCGTGACGGCCGCCGCGATCTCCTGGGTGGCGGGATCGACGGCGGGCACGAGCGAGGGCGCCCGCGCCGGCCGGCACGCGCCCACCAGGGCGCAGATCGCAATCAGGAGCCCGAAACGTCGCACGCGTCCATCGCTAGGCAGGTGCGGCGTTCCGGTCAACACTTTGATGGATGGGCGGCTGTTACGCGGCCGCCGCGCTGGCTCGCACGTCCGCCAGCACAGCAAACAGGGCGTCAACTTGCGCCTCGGTGAAGATGCCGTTCGGGCCTCGTGGCGCTATATCGGTGAACGGCGATTCGTACAGCCGCCCGCGCTCCATCGTCCCGTGCTCCGTGAGGTGGTCGACGATGAGGTTGACGAACTCGATCTGATTGGCGCCGAGCGTTTTGCCCTCGAGGAAGTGGCTCAGCGCGTGCTTCGCGGCCTCCCGCTCAAGGCCCACCAACGAGCGGACGAACAGGCCGAGGCCCTGCGATTCCTTCTTGGCCTGCTCGAGATCGCCGGCGTCGCCGATGCCGCTGTCGGCGAGCATGCGCTCGAGCTCGGTCAGATCGGCTGCGGTCATCGGCCTGTTGGTTCGCAGCTTCCGGATCGCGACATGATCCTGATGAGCACGCAGGAACGCCCGCGCCTTGGTGCGGAAGAGCTCATAGCTCTTCGCATCGCCCAGTCCACGCAGCACCGCTTCGCGCTCGGGGCCCATCTCGTCCTCGAAATCGGTGTAGACGGGCTTTCGATTCCGCTTGTCGATCAGCTTCACGAGATCGCGAAGCCGTCGGCGAACGCGCTCGAGCATCGGCGTCGTGACATCCTGCCACCACTCGTCGGCCTGCACCTCCTCGATGATCGGCATCTGCGCCCGCACCATCGGAATCGAGTCCTTCTCCTCGAGCAGACCGGCGATCTCCTTCACGCGATCCCGCAAGCGCTCGAAGCTCGGCTCCGACCTCAGGACGGCGAGCTGCAGGCGGAGCAGGAGTAGGTCGAATCGCTTCGCTTCCTCGCTCTCTGCCTCCTGTTCTGCGGGGAGCGCCGCGACCTCGTGCGAGAGCTCGAGCAGGGCCTCGGGTGAGAGCGCTGCCCACGCCGCGGGCTCACGATACCGCTCTACCATCCGCCGCTTGGGACGCACGACGAAATTGTCGAGGTTCATCGCTGCGACTTGTCGCTGGAGATGGTCGGCGATCGCCTGCCGGAGATCGCGCTCGGTCTTCGGCCCCCCGTAGTCCGGCACGGGCTCACGCGCGACGTTCGCCTCGCCGTGCTCGTGGCGGTCGAGCGCTTCGATGAGCTCGAGCCTGGCGTTGAAGAGACGCGTCCCGAGCGCCGGGCCTGCGCTACCATCGACCTCCTCGACGTCCTGACTGAAGAACTCCAGGTTCTGACAGTAGTCGAAGAGGTAGAAGGTGCGCTTGTCCTGTCCCGGTCCGAAGAGATCGGGACACAGCCGCGTTCCGCGTCCCACCATCTGCCAGAACTTCGTCCTCGAGCGAACCAGCTTGAAGAAGACGAGGTTCACGATCTCGGGCACGTCGATGCCGGTGTCGAGCATGTCGACCGAGATGGCGATGTGGGGCGCCTTCTCCTTGTTCGAGAAATCGTCGATGAGACTCTGCGCGTATTCCGTCTTGAAGGTGATGACGCGAGCGAACTTGCCGGCGTGCTTTTTGTAGCTTTCGTTGAAGCGTTCGGCGATGAACTCGGCGTGATCCTGGTTCTTCGCGAAGACGATCGTCTTGCCGAGGCGGTCGCCGCCGGCCACGGTGAGGCCGCGCGTCATCAGGTGGGCGAGCACCTGGTCGACGGTGTCCTTGTTGAACAGCCACTTGTTGACCGCCGCTGCCTCGACCGCACGCGGGACGTTGCCGTCCTCGTCCCATTCGAGGGCGTCCCATTGATCCTTCTCTTCCTCGGACAGATCGTCGTAGCGGATCCCTTCGCGCTGGAACTTGAGCGGCACGGAGACTGCCCTCGGCGGAACCAGGAACCCGTCCCGCACCGCCTCGTCGAGGCCGTAGGCGTCGGTAGGCACCCCGCGCTCTAGCTCGAAGAGCGTGTAGGTGTTGCGATCGACGTCGTCCTTCGGCGTTGCCGTGAGGCCTACCAGCAGGGCGTCGAAGTACTCGAAGATGGCGCGGTACTTCTGGAACACCGAGCGATGCGCTTCATCGATAACGACCAGGTCGAAGTGCCCGACACCGAAGCGGCGTTGGCCGTCGCGCGTATCGTCGATGAGCCCCATCATCGTGGGGTACGTCGACACGAAGACGCGTCCCTCGGTGTCTTTCTCCGTGACGAGGTTCACCGGTGCGGCCTCGGGAAGGTGCCGCTTGAACGCGTTTACCGCCTGGTTCACCAACGCTACGCGGTCGGCGAGGAAGAGGACGCGTTTCACCCAATTGCAGCGCATCAACAGCTCGGCGAGCGCGATGACGGTCCGGGTCTTTCCGGCACCGGTCGCCATCACCACGAGCGCCTTGCGGTCGTGGTCGATCTCGAACGCTTCGCCGATGCGTCGGATGGCGCGCGTCTGGTAGTAGCGCTCGACGATGGTGCCATCGACCTCGACGTCGGCGAGGCGCTTGCGGCTGTGCCGGCGTTGGATGAGCAGCTCCAGCTCGGTCTTCTTGTAGAAGCCCTGCACTTGGCGCGGCGGGTAGAAGGCGTCGTCCCAGATCCACTGGTCGTAGCCGTTCGAGTAGAAAATCACCGGGCGCTGCCCGAACTGTGCCTTGAGGCAGTCGGCGTAGAGCTCGGCCTGACGCTGTCCGACGCGCGGATCGCGGCGCGTGCGCTTTGCTTCCACGATGCCGAGGGGCTTGCCGTCGTCGCCCCAGAGGACGTAGTCGACGAATCCTTTGCCCTGATTGTTGGGCATACCGTCGACCGGCCACTCGCGGTCGCGCGCCTGGTCGAGCGGCCAGCCCGCTTCCTTCAGCAGCAGGTCGATGAAGTAGTCGCGCGTCTCCGTTTCCGAGTAGTCGTGCGTGTCGGTGGACTTGGCGGCCTCCGCCTTGGCCTTCGCCACCTCGGCGCGAAGTGCGACTAGCTCGGCGTCGAGCGCGGCTCGCTCAGTGAGCACTGCCGTCAGCTTCTCGTCGCGATCGCGAAGAGCCGCCTCGAGCCGTCGAAGCTGGTCGAGCGTCTGCTTGGGGAGCGGCGCGACCTTCGGCAGCGCGTTCGGGTCGAACGTCAGTGCGGGCGCCGGCCGTGCGCGGCGTCCGTAGGTTCGGGCGAGCCAGTAGCCGACGTGGAACAGCTCGCGTACTGCGACGACGGCATCGGCGTCGGGGATCGGCCGGTGGCTGTGGACCGCGCGGTTGCCGAGCGTGGTGATGACCCGCGCCTTGCTGAAGACGGCCTCGCCGGCGGCCCGCTTGAACGTCGGCTCGTGGATGAGGGCGCTCAGGTTGTCTTGATAGGGGAGCCGGAGGGACGCGTCGTGCTTGTATGCCCAGGCCACCACCAGCTCGAGGGTGCGTCGGGCGTAGAAGCAGGCCGTGCGAGGATCGGGGTGTGCGGACTGCTCGGCCTTCACCGCAGGCTCGAGGATCGCCGGCCACTCGTCGGCGAGAAACGCGAAGTTCGAGCGGCTCATCGCCGATTGATCGTGTCCTCGGCTTCGCGCAACGCCGCGAGGATGTCCTCGAAAATCGGCGGGACTCCGAAGAACATCACCCGCATCTTGTCGAGGTCGGACTGGAGCTCCGCTTCGCGGTGCTCGGGAGGCCGGAGCCGGAGCGTTCCGGGTTTGGCGGTCTCGTAGTTGGCCCACGCGGAGCGGAAGTAGGTGTCCTTGTGACGTCGTACCCGTTCGAGCAGCTCGAAGTCCTGGCTTGCCGCCCGGCCGGCGGGAAGGCGCCAGAGCGATGCGAAATCCGAGTAGTGACGCGAGTAACGGGCACCGAGCGACCTGTCCGCCGGCCGATGGTGCTCGACGTGGAGGATCGTTGCCTTCTCCCAGAACGTTCGTTCGAGCTCGAGAGCGACCACGTCGGCCGACAGGTCGTCGAACTCACCCGCGGCGATCTCGGCCACCATCGGTGCGATCGTGTGACGACCGGTGGGCCGCTGATCGGTCAGAGAGCCGAACTCGAGCTTCACTTCGCGCGGAATATAGCTCTCGGGTTCCTCAGTTGGATAGCGAAAATGCAGCACCGGTGATTGCGAGACCGGGTCGATCTCGAAGCGGAGCCACTTCCCGTCTCGCAAGCCCCCGAGCCGGTCGTAGATGGCGGATTCGAGCAGCGGGGCGAAGCGCTCACGTACGGCCTCCGCGCAGGCGGCCTCGAGCTTCGGAAGCTCCCGCCCGCGCTTGCTGCGGCTGAAGCCGTCGAGGTCGGATGCCTCCCAGCCGAGCAGGGTGGGGCTGACGGACAGATCGATGTCTTCGGAGAATCGCTCGATGGCGTTGAAGACCTTGGAGAGAGAGGTCCCGCCTTTGAAGACGAGGTGATCCGCGAGATCCGGCAGGCCGAACAGGATCCGCAGGAGCCAGCATACCCAAAAGTCCTTCTCGACGATCACGGGCGCCAGGCCGCGGCGGGCGACGAGCTCCTGGAAGTACGTCGCGCGTTCTTCGGGGCTCAGCTGCGTGAAGAGACTCATGAGCGCTTCGCGGCCGCGTCCTTCGCGTCGGCGGCGATGAAGCGGAGGAACGGATGCATCCAGGCGGGCGCCAGGGCGAGGTCGTTGAGCAGCTCGGCCCGGTCTGCGGGCGAGAGCAAATTGCGTAAATGCGCGATGCGTCGCGTGTTGACGTCGTCCTGCCCTAGCTCGCGCAGCGCGGCGATCACGAGGCCCGAGGTGCGGCTGGCCGCCGCCATGTTGCGCGGTGACGTGTGGCGGAGCTCGATCGTCTGCTTGCCGATGCGCAGCTTGCGCGACGGGCCGTCCGTCATGAAGACGACCTTCGCGGGCACCTGCTCCGACAGCCCGAGTCGGTTGGCCGCATGCGCGCCGGACGGGAGCAGTCGGATGGCATAGCGACCTGCCAGAGCTGCCGCGATCGCATCGACCGAGGGCGACAGCAGGCCGAGCTTGGGATGCGTCTTCGGGTAATCGTAGAGACCGCGCGCCAAGCGGCGGATGGTCCCATCTGCGACGAGCCGGGATAGCGCCTTGTCGATCGCGTCCCGCCCTGCGAGTCCCGTAAACTTGCTGCTCGCGAACACCGACCCTCTTCGAGCCTGTCGGATTCTCGATTTAAGCTTGTTTTCGGTGCTTTGCGTCGATTTCCTGCGAGGCATTCCGTCAGAAAAACTGGTCTATTTTTCTGACGGAATCAAGCAGCGGTGCTCCCCTCTGACCGAGTGGGTCATAGCTCGCCGCGGAAGGCGCGGTGCTGGAGCGAGGCGAAGAGCGCGTCGAGTTGTGCGAGGGAAGCACGTTGTACCTTCGTGAGGCCCTCCACCCCCGCGACGCGTCGCTCGAAAGTTTCCTGCAGTTCCAGCGGTGGAAGGGCTATCGGTATCTTCCTCACATCGCCGAGATTGATCCCGCGCACCGCGACGCCCTTGGTATGCCGATGCATCCAACGTTGAGACCCCGGCGATCGAAGACATTCGCGTACGAACGTTGCCGATGCGCCGACGATCGCGAGGCGTGCTGTGTCTTGCGTAATGTTGGCACCTTCGAGTTCATGTGGGACGATCGCAGTCCGTCCCACATGACCGCGAATCGACAGTAGGAGATCGCCCGCGCGCAAAAGTGACCGCCGGTAGGATCGTGAGATTTCGTGAGTGGTCCGCCGTACGGCGGAAGCGTCAATCCCCCCGTCCCTCATGTCGACCACGCGGACATAGGGCACGCCCCCGGGCTGATCCGGTCCGGGCATCAGTATGCCGTAAGTAGTCGGACGTTCCCGATCGACAAGCTCCACCAGTGGGCGAGTGACGAACCCGCGCGAGTCTGCAGCCGCGTTGCCAAACATGTCGACGAAGATCGCTTGCGTCAGGGAGTTGAGCTGAACGAGCGCGGCTCTGCGCTTGGAGCGCAATGTCTCCGCTTGGTGAAGAACCTCTGCGATTCGTAGTTGCTCGTGCAGGGGAGGCGCGGGCACTTGTAGAGACCGAATGTCGTCGAAGTTCAGACCCGCCTTAACTCCCGTGCGGTTCTTCGCGACGATCTGTCGCTGCCCGTTCGGGGACGCGAGAAACGCCGACAGAAAATAGGGGTGCATACCTCTCAACCGCAGTACGGCCAGATGCTGATTGACGTACGCCGGCCCGAGGCCAGAGGGCACCACGCCCGTTCGGCCAAGGTCCGCAGTTATGGTGAGGAGGACGTCGCCCGGTTCCACTTTCGTGCGGGCAGCTTCTGCAGATGCCGGCGGGTCAACATAGGTTAACTCGTCGAGTAGCAGCGCGTTCCTTCCAACGTTTTGAATGCGAAGAAAGGGGCTGCCCGAATCCGAGTAGTACCTCGCCCACCCTCGCGAGCCGCTTGTGAGGAACGCTAAGAACTCACCAAGGGGCCTGATCGGCCAGTCGCCGACCTTGCGCGCTTGTGCCCAAGTCACCGGGAAGTCCGCTCACTGCAGTAGCGCCTCGAGTTCTCTGGCACCACTTCGAATCTCCTCGTCGAGTCGCCAAAGTTCGCCGAGTATCTCGCGCGGCGACCGATGCGCGACTTCGTTGTGAAGAACCTCCCTGTATTGATTTAGGCTAAGGTCGTAGCTCTGCGATACGATGTCCGCCTTCGGTACGCAGAAGCTTTGCTCCGTGCGTGACCGATTCCGTTCGGTATGTTCACGATCGGCCCAGCGTGCGAGCACATCGGGGAGATTGTTTTTGGCGTGCTCGTCTTCGGTGAGCGGTGACGCCGGTAGCGGGCCGAGCCTGTCGTCACCCAGCAGCGGCGCGCGCTTGTCGTCGAGACTCCAGCCATCGGCGTCGACGTCATAAAACCAAACGAAGTCGGTGCCCCCGGAGTTCGTCTTCGTGAAGAGCAGGATCGCGGTGGAAACCCCAGCGTACGGCTTGAACACACCGGCCGGCAGGGACACGACGGCGTCCAACTTCTGCTCCTCGACGAGGATGCGACGCAGCTCCTTGTGGGCCTTGCTCGAACTGAAGAGCACGCCCTCCGGCACGATCACGGCGGCGCGGCCCCCCGGCTTAAGTAGCCGCAGGAACAGCGCCAAGAAGAGCAGCTCGGTCTTCTTCGTCTTCACCACCTGCAGCAGGTCCTTGGCGGTGTTCTCGTAGTCGAGGCTCCCCGCGAACGGCGGGTTGGCCAGCACCAGCGTGTAGGCCTCTTCGTCGGCGACGTGATCCTGCGCCAGCGAATCGCGGTAGCGGATCGCCGGGTGCTCGATGCCGTGCAGCAGCATGTTCATGCTGCCGATGCGGAGCATGGTGTTGTCGAAGTCGTACCCGTGGAACATGCGCTCGTGGAAGTGCCTCCGCTGCTTCTCATCGAGAAGGAGCTTCGGGTGACGTTCCCGCAGGTGTTCGCCTGCCGCCACGAGGAAACCGCAGGTCCCGCAAGCCGGATCCACGATGATGTCGTCCGGCTGGGGCGCAACCATCTCAACCATCAACCGGATGATGTGCCGCGGTGTGCGGAACTGACCGTTCTGCCCGGCGCTGGCGATCTTGCTGAGCATGTACTCGTAGAGGTCGCCCTTGGTGTCGCGATCGTCCATCGGCACGTCGTCGAGCAAGTCGACGACCTTCGACAGCAGCGCGGGCGTGGGGATCGTGAAACGCGCGTCCTTCATGTGCTCGGCGTAGGTCGAACCCTCGGCGCCGAGCTCACGCAGGAAGGGGAAGGCGTGCGTGCTGACGACCTCGTACATCTCCTTCGCTTCGAAGTTGCGGAAGCGCGACCAACGGATGTCCTCGTACGCCCTACCGCCGCCCTTGCCGATGTCGTCCTTGCCCTCGGGGAAGATGCGGCGCTCGAGCGTCTTCTTCCGCTGCGCCGACGCCTTGTTCTCTTCGAGCGTGTGCAGATCGTCGAGCCGGCGGAGGAAGAGCAGGTAGGTGATCTGCTCGATGACCTCGAGCGGATTCGAGATGCCGCCCGACCAGAACGCGTTCCAGACGGCGCCGATCTTGGACTTGATCTCGTCGTTGATCACGCGCACCCGACTACTTCGGAGAGCCTGTGAAGGGCAACCCGAATCCATGGACATCCGCCGCCGTTCGGTGTCAGAGGAGGACGCAGCGCACGGAGGACGTCATGAGCCAGCCCGCGATGCAGCCGCCGGCCAGCGAGTTCGATCCCGCCGAGTGGGAGAAGAAGGACTTCACCGAGCGGGTCCGGCTCGGGACGAACATGTACGTCCTGCAGGGGCTCAACTATCCCCTCGCGGCGTACGCGTTCCACGCCGTGAAGCTGACGCTCTTCGTCCTCGGCTGGATGTACTTCTGCCGGTTCACGCCCGGGCTGGGTACGGTCTCCGGGTTCACGACGTGGATCTTCTCGGACGTCGCCTTCCAGAAGGCGTTCCTCTGGGCAAGCCTGTTCGAGGTCGGGGGCTTCGGCTGCATGAGCGGGCCGCTCGGGCTCAAGATCTGGCCGCCGTTCACCGCCGGGCTCCACTTCATCCGTCCGGGCACCACCAAGCTGGCGCCGTTCCCGAACCTGCCGTTGTTCGGCGGCACGCGGCGCACGTGGCTCGACGTTGCGCTCTACGCGGCGCTGCTCCTGTCGCTGCTCCGCGCGCTCGTGCAGCCGGAGATCGCGACGTCGCACCTGCTGCCCATCGTCGTCCTGCTGCCGCTCTGCGGGCTCGGCGACAAGACGATCTTCCTGGCGGCGCGCGTCGAGCACCACTTCGCGATGATCGTCTGCTTCACGTTCGCGGGAAACTGGATCGCGGCGTGCAAGTGGGTGCAGCTCGGAATCTGGTTCTGGGCGGGCGTGTCGAAGCTCACCGTCGCGTTCGCCTACGTCGTGCCGATCATGACCGCGAACAACCCGCTGCTGAAGAGCCCGGGGCTGCGGCAACGGCTGTTCGTGTCCTACCCGGACGACCTGACGCCGTCGCCGCTCGCGCGCGCGATGGCGCACGCCGGGACGTTCCTCGAGTTCGCGGCGCCGCTGACGCTGCTCTTCGTGACCGGACACGGACCGCTCCTGTGGCTCGGCATGGCGTTCGTGCTGCTGCTGCACGGCTTCATCCTGAGCAATCTGCCGATCGCCGCGGTGTTCGAGTGGAACGTGCTCAGCATCTACGCCGCGTTCTTCCTGTTCGTCGGCCATCCCGAGGTGAGCCTGTTCGACGTCGGCTCGCTGCCGCTGACGCTGTACCTGATCGTCGGGTTGTTGGTCCTGCCGCTCGCCGGCAACCTCGCGCCGTCGCGCGTCTCGTTCCTGGTGTCGATGCGCTACTACGCCGGCAACTGGGCGTGGAATGCGTGGCTGTTCCGCGACCACAGCTACGAGAAGCTCAATCGGCTCAGGCGCGCGGCGTCGCTCCTGTTGGAGCAGCAGCGACGCTTCCTGCCGGCGGAGCAGGCGGTGCAGGCCGACTCCGGGTTCCTCGCGTTCCGCACGCTCCACCTGCAGGGACGCATCCTCGGGATGCTGCTGCCGCGGGCGACGGATCGCACGCCGTTCCAGCGCTGGACGTACGCCGACGGCGAGACCGTCGCGGGGTCGATCGTCGGCTGGAACTTCGGCGAAGGCCATCTGGCCGACGAGCGCCTGCTCGCGGCGGTGCAGGAGCAGTGCGGATTCGAGCCGGGCGAGCTGCGCGTGATCTGCGTCGAGGCGCAGCCGATCCTGGGGTCGACGCTGCACTGGCGCATCGTCGACGCGAACACCGGCATGCTCGCCGAAGGGCACGCCGAGCTCGACGATCTCGCGCGGCGGAAGCCGTGGGACTATGGCGACTGAGGAGGTGACGTCGTGGACCTGAAGCTCGAAGTGGTGGTCATACCGGTGTCCGACGTGGATCGCGCGAAGGCGTTCTACGAGCGGATGGGCTTCCGGGAAGACATCGATTTCGCCGGCGGCGACGGCTACCGCGTGGTACAGCTGACGCCGCCCGGCTCGGCGTGCTCGATCATCTTCGGCAAGGGCATCACGTCGGCCCGCCCGGGCTCGATCGACCGGCTGGTCGCGGCCGTCGCCGACGTCGCGGCGGCCCGTACGGAGCTGATCGCGCAGGGCGTCGCGGTCAGCGAGGTGTTCCACGACGCCGGCGGCGGTCTCGGCGGCGGCTTCCACGTCGGCACCGAGGGACGCGCACCGGGGCCCGATCCGCAGGGTCGGTCCTATGCGTCCTATGCCTCGTTCACCGATCCCGACGGGAACCTCTGGGTGCTGCAGGAGATCGGCGAGCGCCTTCCGGGCAGGGTGTGACGATGGACGTCGCGGCGCTGGCGCAGCTTCTGCACGAGACGTCGGAGCAGCACGGCGCGTTCGAGGCGGTCGCGCCGAAGCACGACTGGTGGGACTGGTACGCGGCATACATCGATGCGCGCGAGCGCGGCAGCGCGCCGGACGAGGCGGCCGCGGCGGCGGGCCGCTACATGGCGGAGGTGAAGCACGTCGTCGTGCCGACAGCGTAGCTGGTTGCTGGCGGCGCTGCTGCTCGCGGCGTCTCCCGCGGCCGGCGCGTCCGTCCCGACCGCGCTCGCCGGCGTGGACGGGACGACCGTCGACGTGGCCGCGCTCGCGTCGTCGCAGCGCGTGTTCGTCGTCACGCTGAAGGCGACGTGGTGTCCCGTCTGCCAGGCGCAGCTGCGTCGGCTGACGGCGATGCTGCCGCGGCTGCGAAGCTGCGGGGCGACGTTCGTCGTGCTGGCGCCGGGGCCGCGCGCCGATCTGGTGCGGATCGCCGAGCAGACGGCGTTCCCGTTTCCGTTCGTCGAGGACGTCGGGCTGTCCGTCGCGCGCGGCGTGTCGCTCCAGCTGGCGCCTGACCAGATCGAGCCTGCGATCCTCGAGGTGGATGCCCGCGGGGAAGTCGTCTGGCTGCAGCGCGGGCGTGGCGGCGGCGCGTTCGGCGATGCGTCGCTGCTGGAGCGTCTCGACTGCGGCGAGCTCAAGACCGCGCTCAATTCTTGAGGCTCTGCCGCGCCTCGCGTGACCGGGTACGCAGGCCGTCGATCAGGCCGAACGCCTCCGCCGCGCAGCTCTCGGGGATGATGCCCTTCTTCTTGGCGCGGTTCACCAGCCGGCGTACGGCACCGAGCGCGGTGTCGACCTTGCCGATGGCCTTCCGGATCGACTTCCGCGCCGCGGCCTCGACGATCATCTGCTCGATGACGTCGAGCCCCTGATTGGCCGAGTCGAACTTCTGCACGGCCTTCTCCGGCACCTCCACGGCGGAACAGCTCGGCGTGTCGTCGATACCGCCGCCGCCGGGCAGCGTCGTCGACGTCGTCGGCAGGGTCGTCGTGGTGGTCGCGGTCGCGACGGGCACGAAGGTCATCTGCCCCGAGACGTACTGCGGGATGCCCTGGAAGTAGTCGTCCAGGAACTGCTCGTCGTCGACGTCGACCTGGATGGCGCCGGTGCGCGGCCCGTATTCGACGACGTCCTTGAAGAACACGTCGCCCGTCGGCGGCAGCGTCGGCGTCGCCTCGAAGCTGCCGGTGACGTCCGTGTCGGCCGTGCCGATCACGGCGTACCGTGACGACGACGCGATGCTCGCGGTGAAGCGGACCTTGCTGTTCGGCGCGAAGCCCGACCCGGCCACCATGATGGCCTGCCCCGGGCCGGCCTCGGTGGGCGTCACCTGGATTTGCGGGCCGAAGATGATGAACTGCGTCGTCAGTTCGCTCGTGTCGTCGGGGAGCCCGGCCCCGACGTTCGCCTGGGTCTGAAAGTAGTTGTACGTGCCGGACGCATACGGGCGCGTGTGCAGCGTCAGCGTGTGCAGGCCGGTCGACAGCACGCCCTGGCCGAAACCGATGCGCGCCTGGTGCGTGCCGCACCCGCCGCCGCCGCACGAGAGGAACCGCTCGATCGACTCGTTCGCGCTGTTGACGACGAGACCGGTCGGCGGCAGCGGATCGCCCGACTGCGTGACGTCGCCGGGGCGGACCGGATGCCGGTACCACTGCTTGGCGGGCGGGACGGCGTAGTTCGTCATGAACGGAACCTTCGTCATCGCGACGCCGTCGAGCGCGATCGACTCCCATTCCGCGAACGGGCTGATTCCCGCGCTGCCGAGGTCGATGAACGTCGTCTGGCGAGTGAGGAGCGTGGGGATCGCGCGCTCGACGCCGCCGATCGCGATCGCCGCGCGCTTCGGCAGCACGACGATCGTCTGCTTGACGGTGCACCCGTAGACGCTGCCGCACGTCGCGTAGAGGCTGCCGACCTCGACTTCGTACGCGAGAAACAGCGGATAGCCGAAGATCGTGGGCGCCTTGTCCCACGGCAGGTCGATCTCCACGTCGAGCTGCTGGCCCGGCGGCCCGACGTGCGAGTCGGCCCATATGGAGCCGGCGGTGTGCTTGATGCTGAGCGTCTGCATGCTGCCGTGCGCGACCCGCGGCGCGGTGTTCGCGGCGAGCGTGGCGCCGATCGTGATCGTGCCCTCGTCGATCGTCGCGCGGTACAGGTGGAGGAGGTGTCCCTGGAGCGCGGGCCACGAGTGGGTAGGCCCGGGAGCGTACGTGGCCTGGAAGTAGCTCGCGCGGAGCTGCGCGCCGGTGACGTGGTTCGTCAGGAACTGTCCGCGCGCGGCCGTCGGAACGGCCAGCCATGCGAGCAGGGCGACGAGCGTCGACGTTCGCGAGATCCGCATCCCTCGTTCGTAAGACGAGCGACGCTCCCGGAGCAACGAGAATCCTTCGCCGTCGCATAGGTATACATGCGTACCCCCATGCGGACGGCGGCGTTTGCCCGCCATCACCGCGCTCCGCTAGACCGGCGCGGCGATGACGGGGGCACGGCGAGTGGTGTGGACGGTCCTGGCGCCCGCCGTCATCGGCGCGATCACCGGGGCCGCCGTCGCCGCGCTCAACGAGGGTGTCGAGGGGCGGATCATGACCGCCGTGGTCGCGGCCTTGCCGGGGGCCTGGCCGGCGCTGGCCACGGCGTTCGCGCTGCCGCTCGCGGTGTTGGCGGCGACGTTCGTCACCCGCACGCTGCGTCCGTCGACGTCGGAGCTGTACATCGTCACGTACCACACGCCCGGCGCGCACGTGCCGTTGCGCCAGGTGCCCGGGCGCGTGCTCGCCGCGGTCGCGACCGTCGGGCTCGGGGGCTCGCAGGGCTTCGAGTCGCCGTCGGCGCTGATCGGCGCGTCGTTGGGAGAGTGCCTCGGTCGCGTCCGCGGCCTGGCGCCGTCGCCCGAGGAGGTGCGGTCGCTCGTGGTGGCGGGTGCCAGCGCCGGCATCGCGGCGATCTTCTCGTCGCCGGGGGTGGGCACGCTCTACGGGATCGAAGTGCCGTTCCGGCGCGACGTCGACGCGCCCCGGCTGGTGCCCGCCGCGATCGCTGCCAGCGCCGCGTTCGCGGTCCGCACGGCGCTGATCGGCGCGAAGCCGCTCGTCGTGCTGGCGGATCGGCCGCCGCTGGACGCGATCATGCTCGCCGCGATCGTCCTGCTGGCGATCGCCTGCGGTCTCGGGGCGCGGGCGTTCGCCGCGGCGCTCACGCTGCTGCGCGACGTCGGGCATCGGCACGGGCCGTGGGTGCGGGCCGCGACCGGCGCCGTCGTCCTGGCCGGGCTCGCATGGACGGGACACCTGCTCACCGGCGCCTGGATCACGTTCGGCCCCGGCTACGTCGCCGCCGACTGGTCGATGGCGGCGGCGCACGCGCCCGTCGTGCTGATGGCGGTGCTCGCCGTGCGCGCCGCGGGTACGCTCGCCTCGGTCTATGGTGGCGGCGGCGGGGGCGTGTTCACGTCGCTCGCGTGCACGGGGCTCCTGCTGTCCGTGCTGCTCGAACGGCTGCTCGGCCACGCGCCCGGCGGACCGCTCGCGCTGCTCGGCTCGGCGACGTTCCTGGCCTCGGGCTATCGCATCCCGCTCGCCGGCATGCTGCTGGTCGCGGAGCAGAGCGGCGACCTCGCGCTGGCGGTCGCCGGCGTCGCGTCGGTCGCGATCGGCCAGGCCGTGATGGGCGACGCGTCCGTCTCGGACGCGCAGCACGACCGGCGGGACTAACAGGAGACGGACCGAGGGTGCGGCAGTGGCAGTCCGCGCGGACCGCGAACGCTACACTCTCGCGTCCTTCCCGACCCGAGACGAAGTCTTGGGTCGGTCTCCTAACGCTTCGGGAAGTCCTTCAGGATGGCCTGCACGGCGTCGTCGACGCGGCCGAGACGGCGCTCGATCGACACGTGCGGCAGCAGCCGCGCCTCGGCGGCGCCGAGCCAGATGACCTGCCGGCGACGGGCGTCGATGGCCGCAAGGAACAACGTGCCGGTGTCGTAGTCGTCGCTGTAGACGGCGTAGCCGCCCTGCCAGCCGCTCCACCATCCCGTGCCCCACGGCGCGAAGCTCGGATCGCGGCGGATGGCCGAGGCCGGCTGCGAGGTGATGCGCCAGTTGATCAGGAAGTCGGCGGACTGCTCGTCGGCGGCCGGCGCGTACCCCTTCGCGCGCAGCTCCTTCTCCACGTCGGTCCTGATGCGCTTCTCGACGGATCGATCCTGCGTGACCTGATCGGCGGGCGCCGCCTCCGACGCGGGCAGCCATGCGAACGTCTTCAGCGCCGTGAAGTCCTGGCCGGGATCCTGGCGCGAGCGGACGGTGAACTGGCTGCACGCGGTGAGACCGAGCATCAGCACGAGCACGGTGGCGGACCTGAGGCTTCGCATGGCCAGCGTCGTTAGCAAGCGGGATGGTGAATTGCCATGGCCGGACCGGTGGACGCCACGGAGGCGGCTGGCTATGTCTGCCCCATGCGCTCATCCCTCGCCCGCGTGTGCTTCGTCGTCGCCTCGCTGCTGATCGCTACGCGCGTGCTCGCGGCCGACATCGATGCGCTGAAGGGAACGACGCCCGAAGAACGGGCCGAGGCCCAGACGCTCATGATGAAGGAAGAGCTCGGGCTGGACGCCGCCGCCGTGGACAAGGTCCGCGCGATCAACCTCGAATACGCCAAGAAGATGGACCCGACGATCCAGGGTCCCGACGGCCCGCTCCTCAAGTCGCGCGAGGCGTTCAACCTCCAGGAGCAGAAGGAAGGCGAGCTGAAGGCCGTGCTGACGCCCGAGCAGTTTCAGAAGTACCGCACGTCGAAGCTCGAGATGAAGGACCACATCGTCCAGCGCGTCTTCGAGGAGCGCCGCAAGCGCGAGCCCTGACGCTCACTGCGGCCACGCCGTGAGCGTGCCGCCGGCGACCGGCAGCACCGTCGGCGCGACCGTGCCGCAGCCGGCCATCCCCGGCGCGATGCGCAGCGCCAGCGCGTGCGACGGGAAGACGCGCGACCGATCCCGGACGGTGGACACGTCGCCGCGGACGTCGAAGTCGTCGTCCTTGACGGTCGTCACGCCGATCGGCTTGCCCTGCGCGTCGGTCCAGCGGATGCGCCCGCGCATCTTCGCCGGGCCGCTCGGGGCCGTCAGCTCCGCGCAGGCCGAGCCGGCTAGCGTGACGTCGAGCTCGGCCACGCCGCCCGCGATGGGGAACGCGGACCGGGCACGCTGCGCGCCGTTCTGTCCGCCGTCGCAGCTCGTCAGCTCGAGCGCGATCTTTCCGTGCGCCCGCGTCCCGAAGGGTACGGGCGTGAGGCCCGTCCGGAACGTGAACGCGCCCGTTGCATCGCAGGTGATGGTACCGTGGATCGGACGCGGCAGCGTCTCGCGGCCGCAGCCGCTCGTCTGGAAGCGCCACGTCGCCGGCGTCACCGGGAGCTGGCGTGCGTCGACCAGGGCGGCGGTGGTCTCGACCTCGTACCAGCGGCACGGCACGAGGTCGCTCGCGGGCTGGAAGGCGATCATGTGCTCGCCCGCCTCGGGGTTGTACGGGACGATGCGCGGATAGCCGCCGGCCGGCGCGACGAGCTCGCCGGTCTCCGTGTCGCGCAGGCGGAGCGCGTCCGCGGGCAGCGCGTTCGGCAGCGAGCCCTGATTCGCCAGCGGACGGTACGGCAGCGCGCTCGACAGCGCCGCCGCGATACGGGTGAGACCTCCCTTGTTGCCGGCGTGCGACCCGGCCGAGTAGCCGCCGGTCCAGCCGGTCGCGGGCACGTTCACCTGGCCGTCGAACGGCGCCGTCGCGGCCACCCGCGTCGGGGGGACGGCGCCGAGCAGATCGCCCCAGAGGGTCTCGTAGTACGCCGCGATCGCGTCGGCCGCGAAGTCGATGCCGCCGGGGGCCTGGATCAGGTGCGCCGACGTCCACGGCATCGCGCGCTCGAGCGGCTCGATGTGAGTCGGCGTCCAGAACGCCTCGGCGTTGCGCTCGAGGTCGAGGTACTGATCGCCGAGGTCCAGCGCCGCGATCTCGATGTCGCCCCGGCCGACCGCCGCGAACGCGTCGTCGATCTTCGTCGCATCGGGGATCGCCGGCGTCGGCCCGGTCGGACGTGCGTGGCGCGCGATGGCGACGATGTCGAGTTGCACTTCGAGGCCGCCGGGTCCGACGAACGCCGCGATGTCGCTCGGCAGATACGACTCGTCGAATCCGGGGCCGTTCGGCTCGAACAGCCAGTCGAACACCTCGTCGCCCATGCCGTGTGCCGCCGCGCCCATGAGGTGCGCGATGGCCGACGCGCACGGGCCGGCGGGGTCGGTGATCGGCTCACAGGTCGGATCGTTGCGGATGCGCGCGGCGTAGGCGTCGTGGAACCGCTGCCAGTGCGCTTCCTCGCCGTAGTCGCCGCCCGGCGTTCCGAGCGAGCGCGTCCAGTAGCCGCCGTCGGGGAACTCCGCGCCGGCGCGCACCTGATCGCGATGCGTGTCGAGCAGGGCACGCAGCGCGGGCGTCTGGACCCGGTCGATCGCTGCGAGGCCCATCCAGGCGTGCGTCACGATGCCGGCGCCGTGCGCCGTGGGCACCCCGGCGGCGAGGAGGGCGAGCATCGGCGCCAGGGTCGGGAAGAAGGGTCTCGTCGACGGTCCGGGCATGGCAGCAGATGACCACGGAGACGGACCAGCGGTCCATTGAAATTTCTCCGGGGCGATCGACTACCGCCGATCGCCCTCCACCCCGAGGGCCTCGTTGATCGGTCCGACGACGAGCCGCCAGATGAGCCAATAGATCAGCGGCATGAACGCCAGCAGCAGCGCCACGGCGGGAAACCATGTCGCCATCACCAGGAAATAGAGATTGATCGCGGATGCCGCGATCAGCCCGAGTCCGGCCCCCCAGACGCCGATGCTCAGCGGCGGGTGTCGGCGCGCCCACACCAGGTTCCAGACGCCCCACGCGATCGGCAGCAGCACGACGGGCGTCAGGGGGATCGCTCGAGCCGGAACGAACATGTCCTGGGCGACCACGCGGAAGGCGTACGGCGCGATCAACACGGTACCCGCGATCCCGGCGCCGACGAGATACGCGAGCAGCTCGCGGCGGCGCAGCCTCACAGGATGCCCGACGCGATCAGGAAGCGCAGCGGATCGGACACCGACGCGACGATGCCGCACGCGACGGCGACGGCCGCCGCCTCGCGCCACCCGAGGGCGGGCAGCGACACGCGCACCCGGTCGTCCTCCTCGTGGAGTCGGGCGTTCAGGCGCGGCCACAGGTCGTGCGCGGCGGTCGGCGTTCCCCGACGGATCAAACGCAGCGTGGACATGGGTCCGTCATTCCTCCTTCAGGTCGGCGAGCTCGGCGCGCAGTCGGCGCAGGCCGTGGAAGAGCCGCGACTTCACGGTGCCGACGGGGACGCGCGTGACGCGGGCGATCTCCTCGATCGGCAAGTCGGCGAGCAGCCGCAACGAGCAGGCCTCGCGTTGCGCCGCCGGCAGGGCGGCGAAGGCCGTCGCCACGCGCGTGCGGATCTCGTCGGTTTGCAGGGGGGTCGGCGCGGGCGGCGTCGCCGGCCGTTCGGCGGCGGCTGTCAGTGGCAGCCATCCCCACAGCCGCTGCGCTCGCAGCCGGTTGCGCGCGAGGTTGCGGGCGATCGTGAAGAGCCACGGCCGCAGCGGCGTCCCCGTCCGCCAGCGGTCGCGATGGCGTCGCAGGCGCAGGAAGGTCTCGACCACCAGATCGTCCGCCGTCGCGGGATCGTCCAGCATGCGGGTCAGATGCCGTCGCAGCGGGTCCTGCCAGCGGCGGAAGAGGGCCTCGAACGCCGAGTCGTCCCCCTGCTGCCAGGCGAGGAGGAGCGCTTCGTCGGTCGGTTCCGGTGCGGGCGGCATCCGTCACACCCCCTGTACCCCCGACCCGCCCATGAAGTTCAACGGCGCGACGGATTGAACCTCGGGGCGTGCTCGCGGGTACCACGGGCGAAGGAGGACACGTCATGATCCCGCTTCTCCAGCCCACGGTGCTCTTCGCCCCCCTGGCCGGGGCGCTCCTCTGGCTCGGCGCCGTCGCGGTCGCCGGAACGGTCGCCGTCGTCGGTCTGGTCGCGTGGACTGCGCGCCCGCGGCGAGCCGCCCGCGGCGTCGTCGTGCCCCTCTCCCCGCGCCTCCCCAAGGCGGCCTGACGATGCGCCGGTTCGCGGCCTACCGCGTGCTGCGCATCGCGCTCGTCGCGGGCCCGGCCATCGTCGCCTACCGACTGCTCCTGCTGCGCGAGCGCGCCGGCCGGCCGGCGTCGCCCGCGGAGTGGGAGCGGGTGCACGACCGCACCGCGCGGCGCCTGCACGACCTCGGCGTCCACCTGGCGGGGTTCTTCGTGAAGCTCTGTCAGATCGTCGGCGCGCGCGCCGACGTCTTCGCGGCGCCGTTCATCCGCCGGCTGAGCCGCTTCCACGACGCGGTGCCGCCGCAGCCGTTCGCGCAGGTGCGGCAGTGGATCGAACGCGAGCTCGGCCGCCCGCTCGACGAGGTGTTCCGGTCCGTCGACGAGACGCCGCTCGCGGCGGCGTCGCTGGCGCAGGTGCATCGGGCCGTCCTGCGCGACGGCAGCCCCGTCGTGGTGAAGGTGCAGTACCCCGAGGTGGCGCGCCTCGCGCGCGTCGATCTCTGGAGCCTGCGCATCGCGGCGCGCTTCGCGGGCGGGATGCTGCGCGGCTTCGACGTGCGCAGCATCATGGACGAGATCGCCGAGTTCGTCGCCCTCGAGCTCGACTTCGAGCGCGAGGCGCAGTCGACCGAGCGCGTGCGCGCGGCGTTTCGCGGCGATCCGATCGTCCGCATTCCGAACCTCTACGCCGAGTACACCACCGGCCGGCTGCTCGTGCTCGAGTACCTCGACGGTCTCAAGGTCGTCGACACCGAGGCGCTGGTCGCCGCCGGCCACGACCTGCGCGTCGTGACGGAGCGCATCGGCCGGATCTACGCGCGCATGATCTTCGATCACGGGTTCTTCCAGGGCGACCCGCATCCGGGAAACCTGCTCGTCCTGCCGGGCACGGTGATCGGGCTGCTCGACTTCGGCCTCGCGAAGGAGCTGCCGCCCGGCTTCGGCGCGGCGGTCGCCGAGCTGCTGACGCGCGGCCTCGCGGGCGACGTGCCCGGCGCCGTCGCCGCCGCCCGTCGTGCGGGCTTCGACGTCCGCGACGACCAGGCGACGGCGCTGCCCGCGCTCGTGCTGGCGCTGCTCGGCGATCGCGACGAGATGCTGAATGCCGACGCGCTCATCGCCGAGACGCCGATCGCGAAGGTGCCGAGCCACTTCGGCCTCATCGCGCGCGTGATGCTGCTGCTGAACGGGCTGTCGCATCGTCTCGCGCCGGGCCAGCTCCTCGTGCAGCAGGCGCTGATCGAGGAGCTCGCGGTCGGCGCGACCGGCGACGACGTCGACACGAGCCTGCCGCCCGGTCCCGACGCGCCGCCGCTCCTGCAGGCGCTCCGCTGGGTGCAGTGGCCGCTGCCGCTGATGGACGAGTGCGCCGCGCGCTACGGCGACGTCTTCACGTTACGGCTGCCGCAGGCGCCGCCCATCGTGATGTTCAGCCACCCCGACGCCATCAAGACGATCTTCACCGGCGACGAGGAAGACCTGCGCGCCGGCGAGGCCAACATCCGCCTCGAGCCCATCCTCGGCCGGCAGTCGCTGCTGCTGCTCGACGGCACGGAGCACCTGCGCGAGCGCCGCCTCCTGCAGCCGCCGTTCCACGGCGACCGCATGCTCGCCTACGGCCCGGTCATGCGCGACGTCGCGGCCGACGCGATCGCGCGGTGGCCGCTCGGCCGGCCGTTCGCGCTGCAGCCCGAGATGCAGGGCATCACGCTCGACGTGATCCTGCGCACGGTCTTCGGGCTCGACGAGGGCCCGGCGAAGCGCGACCTGCGCGCGGCGCTCTTCGAGCTGCTCGCCGTCGGCTCGAACGGCCAGACGCTGCTGGCCGCGCAGCAGGCGAACGCCAGCGCCGCGGTGACGCGGTTCTTCGCCGCCCGCGAGCGCGTCGACGCGCTCCTCTACGCCGAGATCGCCGCGCGCCGGCGGGCGGACGTGCGCGACCGCGCCGACATCCTGTCGCTCCTCGTGCAGGCCACGTACGACGACGGCACGCCGCTCGAGGACCACGCGTTGCGCGACGAGCTGATGACCATGCTGCTCGCGGGGCACGAGACGACGGCGACGGCGCTGTCGTGGGCGATGTCGCACATCGTCGCGGATCGCGCGGTGCGCGACCGGCTGGCGGCGGAGCTGGCCGGCGTCGGGCCCGCGCCGTTCGATCCGGCCCGCGTGCTGAAGCTCGAGTACCTCGACGCGGTGTGCAAGGAGACGCTGCGGCTCACGCCGATCGTCCCGCTCGTCGGCCGCCGGCTCACCCGGCCGATGACGATCGGCGGCGTCGACCTCCCGGCCGGCGTCGTCGCCGCGCCGTGCATCTACCTGGCGCATCGTCGCGCCGAGCGCTGGCCAGAGCCCGCGCGCTTCCGGCCGGAGCGGTTCCTCGAGTCGAAGCCGACGCCCTACGAGTTCCTGCCGTTCGGCGGCGGCGTGCGCCGCTGTCTCGGCATGGCGTTCGCGCTGGTGGAGATGAAGCTCGTGCTCGCGGAGATCCTGAGCCGCGTGGAGCTGCGCGCCGCCCCGGGCTATCAGGTGCGCGTGGTGCGGCGCAGCGTCACGCTCGCGCCCGCGGAAGGGATGCCGGTCGTGGCGCTGGCGGGCTAGCGGGGTCCGTCGTTCGTCATTGACGTCGAAAGACGACGCTTGCTAGCTCCAACGCATGCTGGCGTTGCGGCTCGTCTTTCACCTGCTCGCGCACCTGGTCGCGTTGGCGGTCCCTGCGCTTGCGCTCGCGGCGCTCGCACCGCGCGCGCAGTGCGAGGCGGCGAAGCTGACGGCGGTCGGCAAGAGCGCCGCCGTCCTGTTCAAGTGTCACGCTCGTGCCGTCGCGCAGGGCGTGCCCGTCGATCCCTCGTGCGTCGCGAAGGCGACGGCGCAGCTCGCGAGCGGGTTCCTGCGTGCGGAGTCCCGCGGGTCCTGTCCGTTCACGGGCGAGGTGGCGTCGGTCGACGTGACCCTTCGCGCCGCCGCGGCGGCGTTGGCCGCCCAGCAGACGGCCGGGAGCGGCGGCTCGACGTGCGGATCGCGCAAGGTGGGCGCGGTGGGCAACCTGCTCGGCAAGCGCCTCAAGGCGGAAGGCGCCCACGCGAAGCAACCGGAGCGCGGCAAGATCGCACACGCCGTCGCGGGGCTCGGCCCGCGCCTCGCGCTCGACGTCGCCAAGGCGGAGCGCGGAGGCGACTGCGTGACCCCTGGTGACGGCGACGTCGTCGCACGCGCCGCTGACGACGTGGCCGGCGACCTGGTCGACCTCGTCCGCGGCGATCTCGCGCAGCTCGCCGCCGTACACGGGAAGCGCGTCGGCGCCGCGGTACAGGCCGTCGTCCTCACCGCGATGGAGCCGGCATATCGGGAGGTGCTCGCGCGCCACTTCAGCCAGGTGACGCCGGAGTACGAGCTGATGTGGGGCAACATCGAGCCGGTGCAGGGAACGCTGAACCCGACGCCGGTCGAAACGATCCTCGACTTCGCCGAGACCCATGGCCTGCCGGTCGTCGGCTCGCCGCTCGTCTGGCACCTCATCCTCCCGCCGTGGGTGAACCCCGCGATGACGCCGGCCGCGCTGCAGACCGCCGTCGATGCGCGGATCGACACGCTGCTCGGAACCTATGCCGGCCGGATCGGCACCTGGGTGGTCGTCAACGAGGCGGTGAACGACTTCGGCGGGGGCCTGCGGCCGACCATCTTCCTGAACAAGCTGGGGCCCGACTACATCGCCAACGCGTTCCGGCGCGCTCGTGCTGCCGATCCCGGCGCGTTGCTCTTCTACAACGACTACCTCGCCGAAGGCGTGAACGGGAAATCGGACGCCATCTACGACATGATCGTCGACCTGCTCGCCCAGGGCGTGCCGATCGACGGCGTCGGCTTCCAGACACACCTGGGCGGGCTCTACGCGCCGTTCGGCAACGTCTTTCCGAGCTCGATGCGCGCCAATCTCCAGCGCTTCGCCGATCTCGGGCTGCGCGTCGCGATCACCGAGATGGACGTGCAGGCGATCGCCCTCGGCGAAACGCCGTCCGAGCGGCGCGTCGCCCAGCGCGACGTCTACCGCCGCGCCATCGGTGCCTGCGTGGACGTCGCCGGCTGCGAATCGATGACGTTCTGGGGAATCGCCGATCGTCACACCTGGATCCGCGACTACCTCGGTATCTCCGACGACCCGCTGCCGTGGGACGAGGCGTACCTGCCGAAGGCCGCGTTCTTCGGCGTGCGCGACGCGCTGCTCGGCGACTGACGCGACGTCCGACACCCGGGAGGGGCGGCGGCGCCGGGCGCCGCCGCCCCCGGCTCACTTCACCCGCGCGAACGCCGCGAGGGCGTCGTTGCCGGGAGACGAGGCGTACACGTGCTTGCCGCTCTCCGGCATCGCGATCGCGTAGACCGCGGCCACGGCGACGCCGCCCGTGCAGGTGATGCCGTCGCCGAGCGCGCTCACGCACCCGTTCGGGGCCGCGAGCTGGGTGAGCGCGCCGGTCGACTTGTCGCGCGCGAAGATCACCACCGCGCCGCTGCTGACGGCCGTGACGTAGGCGTTGCGTCCGTCCTTGCTGAGAGCGATCGACGTCGGTCCGCCCAGGTTGGTCGCGGCAGTGCACGTGCTGCCGTCGCCGCCGTGGCGGACGCAGCCGCCCGGTGCGGCAGGCTGGGTGAGCATTCCCGTCCTGGCGTTGCGCGTGAGGATCGCGATCGTGTTTCCCGATTGGGCCGCGACGTAGACCTGTCGCCCGGTCTTCGAGATCGCGATGGACAGCGCGCCGTCCAGGCCGACGCCGTCCGTGCAGGAGACGCCGTCGCCGCTCTCGGCGATGCAGCCGTCGGGAGCAGGGAGCTGCGTCAGGACGCCCGTCGTCCGGTTGCGCGCGAAGACTGCCACCGCGTCGCTGTTGAAGGACGCGACGTAGACCTGCTTGCCGCTCCTGCTCACCGCGATGCCGTCGGGACCGTCGAGCGCGATCGCATCCGTACACGTGATGCCGTCGCCGTCCTCCGCGATGCAGCCGTCGGGCGCGGGCAGCTGCGTCAGCACCCCGGTGTCGCCGTCGCGAGCGAAGATGGCGATGGCGTCGCCGTTGTATCCCGCCGCGAAGAGGTGCTTCCCGTCGGGGCTCAACGTCACGAACGTGGGCCCGATCGGCCCCACGATGTCGGCGCACCCGCTGCCGCCACCGCCGGATTGGAGGAGACACCCGTCGGTTCCGGGTAGTTGTGTGAGCGCTCCGGTGGCCCGGTCGCGCGCGAAGACCGCGATGCCGCTCAAACTCCCGACGTAGACGTACTCACCGTCCCGACTCACGACCACGGAGTTGGCGCCGAACAGCCCAGCGGCATCCGTGCAGGTGATGCCGTCGGCCGCATGGCCGAGGCAGCCGTCCGGCGCCGGGAGCTGCGTCAGCGCGCCGGTGATCGGGTCCCGCGAGAAGATCGCGAGCGTGCTGCCGAACAGGGATGGCACGTAGGCACTCCGTCCGTCCGGGCTGAATGCCATCTGCTGTGGGCCGTTCAGGCCGACGCCGTCGGCGCAGTCGATCCCGTCGCCGTCGTCGCGCATGCAGCCGAAGGGCTGCGGAAGCTGCTCCAGGGCGCCCGACTGGGCCTCGCTCGGCCCGGCCTGCCCCAGCGCCAGGCCCAGGAAGGCCATCGCCGTCATGAGCTGCCGCGTCCGGCTCGTCTGCGTCGTAGGTTCCATCGTTCTGTCCTCCCGGTGTCGTGGTCCACGCGCGGGCGCGGATCTCAGCCTTTGCCGGGAAGGCGGGAACTCGGGGGTTACGATGTAACCGCTACGCGGCGTCGCGGAAGTCGCGGATCTGGGCGTCGAGCGCCCGCTGGTAGGCTGGGCGCGCCGTGCACCGGTCGATGTACGCCGCCAGACGCGCATGACGCGTGACGATGTCGGTGTGCTTCAGGATGCGCAGCACCGTCGTCATCATCAGGTCGCCGGCCGTGAAGCGGTCGCCGTCGAGGTAGGGCTTGTCGCCGAGCGACTCGGAGAGGGCGGTCAGGCGCTTCTCGGCGAACTCCACGGCCCCGGGGCGCCGCAGCTTCGCCCACTGCTCGTCGGCGTAGAAGAAGTCGATCAGGGCGAGGTTCATGATCCAGGGCTCGACGGAGTTGAGTGCCGCGACGAGCCACTGCGTGGCGCGGGCGCGCGCGGCAGGGTCCTTCGGCAGCAGCACCTCGGTCCGCTCGCCGACGTACAGCACGATCGCGCCGGTCTCGAAGAGCACGAAGCCGTCCTCCTCGAAGATCGGCACCTGCCCGAATGGCTGCAGGGCCCTGTATTCCGGCGCGTTCTGCTCGCCCTGCTCGAGCAGGCGCGTCCCGTACGGCAGGCCGGCTTCCTCGAGGGCCCATCGCACGCGGAGGTCGCGCACCTGGCCACGGGCGAAATCCGGCACCCACCTGAAAGCGGAGATCGTGATCATGGGATGTCCTCCTCGTGGTGTGGACGAACGGGAGGGCACCGATTCGACACGTTCCCGACGGTCCTACCGCCGTGCCGCGACTGCCGGCCCGCCGATGCGCCGGGGCTCGACCCGCGGCGTCTCCTCCTCCGTCACGTGTGTCGCCGCGATGAGCGAATAGAAGACCGGCACCACGAAGAGCGTGAACACCGTGCCGACCGTCATCCCGGCGACCAGCACGATGCCGATGCTGTTGCGCGCCTCGGCGCCCGGGCCGGACACGAACACCAGCGGCAGATGCCCGAAGACCGTCGCGGCCGACGTCATCAGCACCGGACGGAGCCGCGTCAGCGACGCCTCGCGGAGCGCCGCCGCCTTCGCGAGACCGCGGAGCTGGAGCGTGTTCGCGAACTCGACGATCAGGATGCCGTTCTTCGCGATCAGCCCGACGAGCGTGATCAGGCCGACCTGCGAGTAGATGTTGATGGTCGTCAGGTCGAGGAAGCTGAAGAGCAGGGCGCCGGAGATGGCGAGCGGCACCGAGCCGAGCAGCACGATCAACGGGTCGCGGAAGCTGTGGAACTGCGCGGCCAGCACCAGGTAGACGAGCACGATCGCGAAGCCGAGCGTCACCGTGAGGGCCGAGCCCTCGCGGCGGAGCTGGCGCGACTCGCCGGCGTAGTCGAGCGCGCCCGGATCGCCGGTCGCCGACAGCGCGGCATCCTCCAGGATGCGCAGCCCCTCCGCCTTCGTCACGCCCGGCGTGACGCCGCCGAACACGCGGACCGCGTTGCGCTGCTGGAAGCGGTTCAGCGATCGCGGACCGACGCCGGTTTCGATCCGCGTGAACGTCGAGACGGGGACGAGCTCGCCGGACGGCGTCTTCACCTTCAAGTCGAGCAACGGTCCGACCGACGCGCGCTCGGCGTCGCCGAGCTGCGGGATGACCTTGTAGCTGCGGTCGAAGAAGTTGAAGCGGTTCA
Source organism: uncultured Binatia bacterium (SeqCode) (assembly GCA_964432595.1). Taxonomy (GTDB): domain Bacteria; phylum Desulfobacterota; class Binatia; order DP-6; family DP-6; genus DASYLJ01. The sequence continues at coordinate 400,679 of CAYSOF010000001.1, forward strand.
CGTACGCGCCGCCCAGCAGCGTGCCGAGCTCCTGCCCGACGCTGGCGAGGTCGAGCCCGAGGTCGGCGAGGCGCTCGCGATCGATCACGACGCTGGCCTCCTGCAGATCGATCTGCAGATCGGTCTCGACGTACAGGAACTTGCCGCTCCGCCGGCCCGCCTGGATCACGTCCTCCGCGAGCAACCGCATCTGGCCGATGGGGCTGTCGCCCTGGATCACCAGCTCGACGTCGTACTGGCCGGCGTTCGGCAGCGGCGGATCGAGCCGCGGGTAGACCTTCAGTCCCGGGATGCCCGAGACGGCGCCCCACACCTCGCCGTAGAGGTCGGCCGACGTCCGGTCGCGCTCGCGCCAGTCGGCGAGGTCCATGCCGCCGAACCCGCCCCAGTTCGCGGTGAGCGACCACATCCGCTTGAACTCGTCGAACTTCATCGTCGCGTCGATCACGTGGTGCGACTCGCGGTTCGCGGCCTCGACCGTCGAGTCGGGCGCGGCTGCCGAGAAGAGGCTGATGTGCCCCTGATCCTCGACGGGCGCGAGCTCCTGGTTCGAGAACCGGTAGAGCGGCCACGCCGCGAGCATGACGAGCGCCGACGCCACGACGATCCCGCCCCGCATCCGGAGCGCGCCGTCGAGCAGGCCGGCGTAGCGGTCGCGGACGCTGCCGAACACGCGATCGACGATGCCCTCGAGACGGCTGTGCTCGCCGTGCGGATGGACGAAGCGCGAGCTCATGACCGGCGACAGCGTGACCGCCACGACGCCGGACAGCACGACGGTGGACGCGAGCGTGATCGCGAACTCGAGGAACAGCGTGCCGGTGAGGCCGCCCTGGAAGCCGATCGGCGCGTACACCGCCGCGAGCGTGATCGTCATGGCGATGATCGGCCCGACGAGCTCGCGCGCGCCGACGAGCGCCGCCTCGATGCGCGACTTGCCCTCGCGGACGTGGCGCGCGACGTTCTCGACGACGACGATCGCGTCGTCGACCACGAGCCCGACCGACAGCACGATCGCCAGGATCGTCAGCAGGTTCAGGCTGAACCCGAAGAGCAGCATGGGTGCGCCGGCGCCGATCAGCGACACCGGCATGGCCACCAGCGGCACGAGCGCCGTCCGCAGCGACCCCATGAAGAGGAACACGACGACACCGACGATCAGGATGGTCTCGACGAGCGTCTTCGCGATCTCGTAGAGCGCGTCCTCCATGAAGACCGTCGCGTCGAACGCGAGCTTCATGTCGAGCTCTTTCGGCAGCGTCGGACGCAGGCGCTCCATCTCCTCGCGCAGCCGGTGGCCGACGTCGATCTCGTTCGAGCCGACGAGCGGATAGACGGACAGGTACACGCCTTCCGCGTGGTCGAGCTTCGCGATGAAGTTCGGCTCCTCGGCGCCGAGCTCGACGCGCGCCACGTCCGACAGCCGCACGATGGCGCCGTTGCGGTCGGCGACGATCAGGTCCTGGAACTCCTGCACCGAGCGCAGGTCGGTGTTCGCGAGCAGGTTCACCTGGACGAGCGTGCCCTTCGTCTGGCCGACGGCGGCGAGGTAGTTGTTCTTCTGGAGCGCCGCCTGCACGTCGCCGGGAGACAGGTTGACGGCGGCGAGCTTCGCCGGATCGATCCACACGCGCATCGCGAGCGGCCGTCCGCCCTCGATGCCGACGCGCTGCACGCCGGCGATGGTCTGCAGCTCGGGTTGCAGGTTGCGGATCGCCCAGTCGGTCACCTGGGGCACGCTCCAGGTCGCCGACGTGAGCGCGACGTAGAACGACGCGTACGGGCGGTCCGCGCGCTGCACCTCGACGGCGGGCGGCTCGGCGTCGGCCGGAAGCTCGGATCGGACCTGCTGCAGGCGCGCCGTCACTTCGGCGAGCGCCGCGGTGCTGCTGTGGCCGAGCTTCAGCTGCACCGTAACGGTGCTGACGCCGGCGCGGCTCGTCGACTCGATGTACTCGACGCCGCTGATCGCGGAGACGGCGCGCTCGATCGGGGTGGTGAGAAACCCGCGCACGGTCTCGGCGCTGGCGCCCGTGTAGACCGTCGTGATGATCACCGACGCGCTCTCGATGCTCGGGTACTGCTGCACGGGCAGCGACGCGAGCGAGCGCCAGCCGACCAGGACGAGGGCCAGGTTCAGGACGATCGCGAGGACCGGCCGCTCGATGAAGAGGTCGGTGAACGATCGCATCGTCAGCCGCCGCTCCGCGCGGTGTCCGTCGCGGCCTCGTCCACGACCGCCACCTTCGCGCCTTCGCGCAGCTTGAAGGCGCCCGTCGCCGCGACGCGTTCACCCGCCGCGAGGCCGTCGAGGATGATCACGTCGTCGCCCGTCGCCGACGCGACCTGCACGCGCCGCGCTTGCGCGCGCATGCCGTCGCCCGCTTCGGCGATCACGAACACGTGGTCGCCGGTGGGACTCTTGCGCACCGCGCTGATCGGTACGGCGACCGCCGCGATCGGCGACCCGACGGGCACCTGCACGCGCACCGACGCGCCGGGCGCGGGCGCATCGGCGGCGTCGGTGCGGGCGCGGACCAGCACGTTGCGCGTCGCGGGGTCGACGCGCGCGTCGACGGCCACGATCGCCGCGGTGACCGGGACGTCGGTCGGGCCGAAGACGGTGACGGCGTCGCCGACGCGAAGGCCCGTGGCCACGTCCTGCGTGACCGCGAAGTCCACGTGCGCGTCGTCGGCGACGCTCTGGAGCGTCGTCAGCTCGGTGCCCTCGTTGAGGTACTGGCCGGGATGCACGTCGGCGATGCCCACGCGCGCGCGGAACGGCGCCCGGATCGTCTTCCGCTCGATCACCGCCTTCGTGCGCGCCATCTGCGCCATGGCGACGTCGCGCTCGGCGACGGCGCGATCGAGCTCCATCTCGGGCGCGATCCCGTCGGAACGCAGGCGCTGGATGCGGGCCAGCTGCGTCGCGGCGAGCGTCGCCTGCGCCTGCTGGGCGCGCAGCTCGGCTTGCTCGACGGCGACGTCGAGCGCCACCAGCACCGTGCCGGCCTCGACCACCTGGCCCGGCACGAGGTCGACACGCCGGACCGTGCCCGGGAGCTCGTTGCGCAGCGTGATCGACTGCATCGCGAGCACCGTGCCGATCGACGACGACGTCCCGCGGTGCTCGAGCGGCCGGGCGACGGCGACCGTCACGGCCTCCGCGGGCTCCTCGTGCCGTGCGCCCGCGTCCGCGGCACGCAGCGACACGTACTTCCAGGCCGCGAGTGCCGTGCCGACCAGCACGACCGCGACGACGATGCCCGCGGAGCCGAGGCGATTCATCGACGCCGTCCCGCGCGCGCCACGCGCACGCGCGCCGACGGCGCGGGGAGCATCGCCGTCAACGCCTGCTGCAGGCGCGCCTTCATGGCGCCGTCGATCGACACGAGCCCGAGCACCCAGTTGAGCCACAGCCCGTCGAGCGTCATGACGACGACCTCGCCGACGCCGGGCGGCAGATCGTCGGCGGCGATGCGCTGGTGGAGATCGGCGTAGACGACACGCATGGGCTCGATGAGCGCCGGGTTCTGCGCGAGCGCTGCGAAGACGGCCGACGAGCTGCGCCGGAGCTGCTCCGTCCAGAGCTCGTCGTCGGCCAGGCACATGGCGACCATCGCACGTGCCATGCGGGCGGGGCCGTCCGGCGTGTCCTCGAACGCGGCCATGTAGCGGTCGCGCCAGCCGTCCGCGCAGCGGCGGACCAGCGCCTCGACCAGCCGATCCTTCGTGGGGAAGTGGTGGAGAAGCCCGCCTTTGCTGACGTGGGCTTCGGCCGCCACCGCGTCGAGCGTCAGGCTGGCGATGCCCTGGCGCGAAACGACCGTCTCCGCGGCGTCGAGCAGCGTATCGAGGTCCATGCCGACCGATCTCCCTGGGTACCGCGGACCACGGATTCCGCGGCGGTTCCTTTTCCAAACCGTCTGGACGGTTTGTACCGGGATCGTGCCGGAGGCAAGAGGGGGCCCCGCCGCGCGAGGTCTCCTGTCGGTGCCCCGTCGGTCGGTCAGGCCGCGTGCGCGGGCGTGCCCGACGCCGGCCGATACTTCGACGCGTCGGTGGTGAACCGCGCCTTGCCGTAGCTGCCGAGCAGCCCCCGCACCCGGTACACGAGCAGCGTGGTCGCGAGGTCGCGGACGACCGGGATGCTCTCCGCGATGTCGTACAGCTTCATGTGCGCCGCGATGCCGAGACCGACGGCCATGCCGACCGCCATGTCGACGTTGCCGATCGGCACGCCGATCTTCTCCGCGATCGAGTGATCGCCGCCGAGGAAATGCTTGACGAAGACCAGCTTCGCGAAGCGGCGCTCGAGCAGGTCGTACACCTGGTTCGCCAGGCTGCGATCGGGCGGGAGATACGCCGCCAGCGTCGCGCGGATCAGCGGGCCGCAGGTCTCGTCGTCGAACCCGTTGCGCAGCGTGGTGTTGCGCGCGGTCATCATGCGCACGACGCCTTCCGGCGTGTCGGCCAGCAGATCCTCGGGAAGGCCCAGCAGGAAGCAGCGGTAGCGCGCGAGCTCCACCTGGGCGCGCTCGGACGGGGTGTAGGTGCGACGCCCCTCGCCGATGATGCGGAACGCCGCCAGGAAGATCGGGATCAGGCCCGCCGGCATCTGATCGACCTGCGGGATCGGCACGCCGTAGACCGACGAGTCCCATTTGCCCGAGCGCAGGACGTTGACGCGCACCATCGAGTGCATGAGCCGGACCATGGCCGCGGCCAGGAAGCCCTCGCCGTGCCGATCGAGCGCGCCCGGGAGCACGGTGCACGAGAAGAAGTGCGCGGTCTCGCGCACGCGCCGGGCGGCGGTCTCGTTGCTGAGGGTTCCCGTCATCGCCATCGGCAGCGCGGAGTACTTGTTCAGGAACGTCGCGATGAACGCGCCGCGGATGGCGTAGGGCGAGACGTTGGCGGTCGCGTTGAGGTCGAGCCGGGCGCCCTCGCGCACGAGGTCCATGTCCACCCAGTCGGGCGTCTCCTCCATGCTGCGGATGAACGCGAAGAGCTCGGGCGGCGCGCCCTCGACGTTCTCGACGCCGTGCGCGCACGCCGCCTGCAGCATGTCGATCAGACGGCGGAACGGGATGGCCGGCATCAGGGCGGCGTAGGCGTCGGCGACGACGTCGCCGAGCATCGTGTACGCGCGCACCAGGTCGAGCTCGTAGTCGGTGACGGCGACGCCGCCGGGCGCGCGGTCCTGGACGATCGCCTGGGAGGGATCCTCGGTGAAGCGCTCCGGCATGCGATCGAAATCGATCTGTCCATAGAGCGAGGGGAGGAGCGTCTTCTGCGACGCGACCCGGGCGCGGACCTGTTCGAGAGCGGCAGTCATCGCCTCCAAAATATGTGATGATTGCTCAGATTCGTACTCGCCTTCGTTCCTCGGCCGGACTGTTTCGGGCTGAGCCCGGCAAGTGACTGAAAAAACACGAAGAACGCCCCGTCAAGCGCGCGCCGGCACGACGGTCGACGCGATCCTGACCGCCGCGCTTCAACTTCTGGAGGGCGGCGGCGTCGAGCGGCTCACCACCAACCACGTCGCCGAGCGGGCCGGCGTGAGCATCGGCACGGTCTACCAGTACTTCGCGGAAAAGCAGGCGATCCTGAGCGCGCTCGCCCAGCGCAGCGCCGCCGCGGTGCGCGACGACATCGCCCAGATGCTGATCGAGCGACCGGACCTCGGCACCGTCCGCCCGATCGTGCGCGCGCTCATGACCGGTTTCGAGGGCTCGCCGGCGACCCGCCGGGCGCTGCTCGACGCGCTCTTCGATCGCGGCGGCGAAGGCGTGCTGCAGCAGCACCACGAGGCGTTCTTCGCATCGATCGCCGGCAAGGTGCGGCTCGACGGGCTGACGCCGGAGTCGGCGTTCGTGCTCACGCACGCGGCGATCGGGTTGCTGCGTGCCGCCAGCGCGGAGCCCGACCTCGCGCTCGATCCCGCGGCGCTCGAGGACGAGCTCGTCCGCCTGATGGACGCGTACGTGGCGGCGCTGATGGCGGCGCGACGTCGCTGACGCGCGGCTACTTGTACGCCACCGCCGCGCTGGTCGGCCCGGCGAGCGGGACGATCTCGCAGCGCGAGAAGCCGACCTCCCCGCACCATTTCCGGAAGTCGGCGCCGGTGTAGTCGAACGCGTCGCCCAGCTCGACGATCATGTTGAGCGACATCAGCAGCCCGAACGCGTTCTCGCGTCGCGCGTCGTCGATGACGTTCTCGACGGCGACGAACATGCCGCCCGCGGGCAGCGCCGCGTACGCCTTCCGGATGAGCAGCATCTTCTTCTCGAGGTTCCAGTCGTGGAGGATGTTGCCCATCGTCACGACGTCGGCCTTCGGGAAGTCGTCCGCGAAGAAGTCGCCGTCGACGACCTCGATGCGATCGGACATGCCGGCGGCCTCGACCGCTTTCCGGGCGTGGGGGCCGACGACCGGCAGGTCGAAGCTCTGGAAGCGCAAATGGGGATGGTGGGCGGCGAGCACACGCGAAAGCAGGGCAAGGCAACCGCCGACGTCGAGGACGGTGTGGTGGCGGGAGAAGTCGAGCTTCTCGGCGAGCGCCGCGAAGTTGCCGGCCTGGAATCCGCTCATGCCGTCCAGGAACTGCTGCAGTCGCACCGGGTCGGAGTACAGCTCCTCGAACATTCCGCGCCCGGTGTGCTTCACCTCGTTCTGCGGCTTCCCGGTCCGGAGCGCCTCGTCGAGATCGCCCCAGAAGCGATAGAGGCGCGCGTTCATCATCTCCGCGAGCCCGCCGATGTACCGCGGGCTGCTCTTCACGAGGAATGCCGCCGTCTCGGCCGTGTTGCGGTAGCGCCCCGCCGGCCCGTCGCCGTCGCGCTCGAGGAACTTCAGCGCGACCAGCGCGTCGAAGAAGTCGAACGTCCCCCGCGGATGGAGCCCGAGCGCGTCGCCCAGCTCCCCCGCCGTCATGGCGCGGTCGCCCAGTATCGAGAACAGGTGCATCCCGACGGCGGTGAGGAGGACCTTCGACGACCAGAAGCCGGTCGCCGTCTGCATGATGTGCGAGGGATCCAGGGGGGCGCTCATGGAGGCCCACCTATCACGGCAGCGTTCCCGCCGAGCAGGGGGTGGCGCGGTCGAAAACGGCGTCGAGCGCGTCAAAAACCGGGAATTTTCGTCACGAAACCCGCCCGGCCGTGCCGACGGCCCGGACGACGGGTGTTGAGCCACCGCGTCGCGTCGGATAACCCCGATCGCGGTGGCCACCGAATCCGAGCGCATCGACGACCGCAACGTGACGGCAGTGGTGCCGCTCGTGCCCCCGAGCACCGTCCGGCAGGCGCTGCCGCTGCCCGAGGCGATGGCCGCCCGGGTGGCCGCCACCCGCCAGGCCATCCGCGACATCCTGCACGGCGCCGACGCCCGCCGCCTCCTGGTCGTCGTGGGGCCGTGCTCGATCCACGACCCGCGCTCGGCCGTGGAGTACGCCGAGCGGCTGGCGCCGCTCGCCCGCGACTACGAGGACGCGCTGGTGGTCGTCATGCGCACGTACTTCGAGAAGCCGCGGACCACCGTCGGGTGGAAGGGGCTGATCAACGATCCGCACCTGGACGGCTCGTGCGACGTCGCCGCGGGGCTCGAGCTGGCGCGCCGGGTCCTGCTCGACGTGGGGAAGACGGGGGTCGCGTGCGGCGGCGAGCTCCTCGATCCGATCACCCCGCAGTACGTCGCCGACCTGCTCGCCTGGGCCTCGATCGGCGCGCGGACCACCGAGAGCCAGACGCACCGCGAGATGGCCAGCGGCCTCTCGATGCCCGTCGGCTTCAAGAACGCGACCGACGGCAACGTGCAGGTCGCACTCGACGCGATGGAGTCGGCGCGCAACCCGCATTCTTTTGTCGGCATCGACGTCGCCGGCGTGACCAGCGTCGTGCGCACGCGCGGCAACGCCGACGGTCACCTGGTCCTGCGTGGCGGACGCGCCGCGACGAATCACCGGCACGACGACGTCGAGCGCGCGGCGGTGCTCGCGCGCAAGCAGGGCGTCGCGCGGCCGGTCATGATCGACTGCTCGCACGCGAACTCCGGCAAAGACCCGAAGAAGCAGCAGGCGGTCTGCCGCGAGGTCCTGAGCGAGCTCGAGCCGTCGGGCTCCTCGCTCATGGGCATCCTGGTCGAAAGCCACCTCGTCGAGGGCCGCCAGGACTGGAAGCCCGACGCGCCCCTTCGCTACGGCATGTCGATCACCGACGCGTGCATCGGGTGGGACGACACCGCGACGCTGCTCGGCGAGATCGCCGACGCCGTGCGCCGGCGCCCCGCCGCCGCGAAGCACGCCGGCTGATCCGTCCAGTGTGCTACGGGTGCCCCGAGGGAGGCGCGCATGGGCACGATCACCACGAAGGACGGGACCGAGATCTGGTTCAACGACTGGGGCAGCGGGCAGCCGGTCGTCTTCAGCCACGGGTGGCCGCTCAGCGCGGAGGCGTTCGAGGATCAGATGTTCTTCCTCGCCTCGCGCGGCTTTCGCTGCATCGCGCACGACCGGCGCGGCCACGGCCGCTCGAGCCAGCCGTGGCACGGCAACGACCTCGACACCTACGCCGACGACCTCGCGGCGCTGACCGAGGCGCTCGACCTGCACGACGCCGTGCACGTCGGCCATTCGACGGGCGGCGGCGAGGTCACCCGCTACATCGGCCGCCACGGCACGAAGCGGGTCGCGAAGGCCGTGCTGATCGGCGCGATCCCGCCGTTGATGCTGAAGACGGCGGCCAATCCGGGCGGCCTCCCGATCGAGGTGTTCGACGGGCTTCGCGCCAACCTCCTCGCCGACCGCTCGAAGTTCTGGAAGGACTTGAGCCTGCCGTTCTACGGCTACAACCGTCCAGGCGCGAAAGTCTCCGAGGGCGTGCGCGACGCGTTCTGGCGCCAGGGCATGCTGGTCGGCTTCCCCGCGGCGTATTTCTGCATCGAGGCGTTCTCGGAGACGGACCTCACCGAGGACTTGAAGGCGATCGACGTGCCGACGCTCATCCTGCACGGCGACGACGACCAGATCGTCCCCATCGGCGCGTCCGCGATGCTGTCGTCAAAGATCGTCAGGAACGCCACGCTGAAGGTCTACCCGGGCGGGCCGCACGGCATGTGCACGACGCGGAAGGACGAGGTCAACGCCGACCTGCTCGCGTTCCTGAAGGGCTGAGCGAGCCTACTCGACGTACCCGAGCGCTTCCAGGTTGCGCTGCTGCCTGGCGCTGAGCGGCGCCGCCGCGCCCGCCGCGTGGAGCGCGTCGTTCGCGGCCACGTGCGCGCGCAGCTGCTGCGCCAGCACGTGCGCCTCGGGCGGCCACGCGGCCACCGGGTGCTGCTCGCCGGGGTCGCCCAGCAGATCGTAGAGCGTCGCCGCGTCGGTCGTCCGGTCGATGATCACCTTCCAGCGTGACGTGCGCACCGCGGCGGCGTCGGGTTCTTCGAAGAAGACCCGGTCGGTGCCCGTCCCGGTGCCGTCGATGAGCGGTCGCAGCGAGCGGCCCTGGAACGCCGCGGGGATCGGCAGCCCGACGTAGTCGAGCACCGTCGGCGCCACGTCGACGAGCCCGACGATGTCGGGAACGCGGCGCCCACGCGGCGTCCCGTCGGGCGTGCTGACGACGAGCGGCACGTGCACGAGCTCGTCGAAGAGACCGTCGCCGTGGTTCAGCAGGCCGTGCTCGAGGAACGCCTCGCCGTGGTCCGCCATGAGCACGACGAGCGCGTCGTCGAGAAGCCCCTCGGTGCGCAGCGCCGTGAAGAACTCCGCCAGCCGGTCGCTCGTGTAGCGGATGCAGCCGTCGTAGCGGGCGACGTAGAAGCCGACGTCGTTCTCGTGGTCGGGGAGCTTCAGGTAGCCGTTGTTGCGCTGCTTGAAGATGCCGGCCGGGAACGGTTGCGCGGGCTGCGGCGGCGTCCAGCGCGTGTCGTACGGTGGCGGCGGGGCGTAGGGGCCGTGGATGTCGCGGTAGTGGAGGTACATGAAGACGGGCCGCGCGCGATCGCGTGCGCGCAGCCAGGCCAGGGCCGAGCGATGGATGGCCTGCGCCGTCTCCCAGCGCTCGTGGGGCGGAAGGTGCTCCTCCTTCGCGCGGATCGGGATGCGGTCGTCGTCGTGGTAGGCGTCGAAGCCGTAGTAGAACCGATAGCGCTGGGCGAGCGACGGATTCGGCATCCACGCTGCGGTCTGGTAGCCGGCGTCGCGCAGCACCTCGGGAAGCATGGGGAGCACGGGCGGCATCTGGTCGTCGCGATCGCGGATGCCGTGCGTCGCGGGGTGGACGGAGCCCAGGAAGGACGGCACCGACATGCGGGTGACGTTCGCGGGGGCGAACGCCCGCTCGAAGAGGACGCCGTCGGCGGCGAGCGCGCTCACGAACGGCGACGTCTCGCGCGCGTAGCCGTACGCCTCGAGATGATCGGCGCGGAGCGCGTCGAGCAGCACGATGATCACGTTGGGGCGTCGCGGCTCTGTGGGCGGCGCGGTGCGAGCCAGCTCGATGCCCGCGACGGCGAGCGGCCCGAGCGCGACGATCGCGAGGACGGCGAGGACGCGTGGTCCGACGGCGGCCGCCCACGGCAGGCCCGCCAGCGCGGCGAGCAGCCCGACGCCGAGCCAGGCGGACGGATCGCGCAGGATGCGGGAGTCGTGCAGCGCCGGTCCGAGCATGGCCGTGTCGTGTGCGCGGAAGAGGAGCGCGACGGCGACGGCCGTGGCGAGCGCCCAGACGACGCGCCCGGTCGCGCGCCTTCGCAGCGCACCCGCCGCGCAGGCGGCCGCGATGCCGCCGAGCGCGCCGAGCAGCGCACCGGCGTGCACGCCGTGCCAGATCAGCGCCGCGCGCGCGTGCTCCAGGCCGAGCGCCTCGTATTCGTTCGCCCCGCCCTGCGAGACGCCGAGCCCGTAGCCGAGCGCCGAGCCGACGGCGAGCGCGAGGAGCGTGACGAGGGGGATGGCGACGGCCATGCACTACGCCTGCGCGCGTGTAGTCGCGCGCGCAGGCGTGTGCAACCGTCAGAGCGCGAGCAGCTCCAGGATGAGCGCGCGCGCCTCCTGCAGCGATGCGCCGAGCTCGTCCGCGCAGGCCGCGTCCACCTTGTTCTGCTTGGCGGCCTTGGTCAGCTTCGCGGCCGCCTTCTTGAGGCGGGCGGCGGCCTGCTTCTCGAAGCGGCGTGCCGCCTTCGGCGACGCGGTGGCGGCCTTTCCGAGCAACGTTCGGGAGCCGTCGAGCCCCTTCGTGACGGCCTTGGGCAGGGCCTCGCCGGTGCAGATCGCGGGCGGCAGCTCGCCCAGCACGCAGGAGACCCTGGCGACGCCGGCGAGGTCGCAGGGAAGGGTCGTGGTCGTCGTCGAGGTGGTCGCCGGCGTGGTGGTCGTCGTGGAGGTCGTCGTGGAGGTCGAGGTCGGCGCGGTCGTCGTGGTGGTCGTCGACGAGGTGGTGGCGGTCGTCGACGTGGTGGTCGTCGTCGACGTGGTGGTGGTCGTCGTCGACGTGGTGGTGGTCGTCGACGTGGTGGTGGTCGTCGTCACCGTCGTGCTGGTCGACGTGGTGGTGCTCGACGACGTCGTGGTCGTCGTCGCGGCGGTCGACGTCAGCGCCTCCGAGAACTCCGACGTGTTGCCGCCGGCGTCGGTCGCCGTCGCGGTGATCACGAAGCCGGGCGTCACCACGACGGGCAGGGTGACGCCGAAGGTGGCCGTTCCCATGCCGTCGATCGGCACCGTCGCGCTGCCGAGGTACGTCGCGCCCTCGCCGAAGCCGGACGGGTCGGCGGTCGGGCTGGCGTAGAAATCGACCTCGTAGGTCGCGTTGCCCACGCTGGTGAGCGTGCCGTCGATCGTGATGTCCGTCGCCGATGCGCTGGCAGCGGTCAGCACGGGGAAGTTCTGGAGCCCGTTCGGGCCGTCGTCGCTGTCGTCGGCGTCGTTGCCCGAGGCGCCGAAGTTGATGCCGAGCTGGCTGTTGCCGGTGATGCTGTTGCCCCGCACCGTGATGCCCATGGGGAACGTCGTGCCGCCGGAGGCCTGGACCCCCGTGGCGCAGTTGGTGATGACGTTGCCCTCGCCCGGGCTGATGCCGCCGATCGTCACGTCGGTCGGGGACGGCGAGTCGCCCTGCGCGGCGATGCCGAATCCGGTGAGCGGCAGCGCGACGGTGCCGCTGGCATCGACGCCGATGCTGTTGCCCAGGATGGTCACGTCCTGCGAGCCGCCCTGGACGAAGATGCCGGTGGCGGTGGTGCCGCCGATGACGTTCCCCTCGATGGCGGTGGTGCCTACGGCGAAGAGACCGACACCGTGGAACCCCGGTCCGGTGAGCAGCGTCGTTCCCGCCGCGTCGGTGCCGAACAGGTTGCCCCGCACCGCTGTCCCGGCCGCGCTGAACACGGCCACGCCCGTGTTGCTGGACGTGATGACGTTCCGTTCGCCCGCGTCGGTGCCGCCGATGGTCACGTCCGCGGCGGGGGAGAAGATATCGACGCCGTTCGGGTTCGAAAGCGCCGTCGTGCCCGCGGCGTTCAGCCCGATGTAGTTGCCGACGACCGTCGAGCCGCTGCCGCCCTGGAAGAGCACGCCGCGGCCGGCGTTGCCGGCGATCACGTTGCGGTCCGCCGCGGTGGCTCCGCCAATCGTCACGTTGCTGCCCCGGATATTCAGTCCGCCACGCGAGTTCGCTGCCGCGGCAGCGCCCGTCGCGTCGGTCCCCAGATGGTTTCCGGCGATGACGTGGTCGTTGCTGCCACTGGCGATTTCGATCGCGAAGCCGCCGTTGACGTTCACGTCGTGGGTGAACCGATTGATCACCAGCCCGCGCACGGTGCTGCCGGAGTGGGAGTGCAGGAACAGGCCGCTCGATCCGTCCGGCATCGAGTCGCCGCGGATCTCGATCAGCGGCGCGTCGTCGAACCCGGGCTGGGTGGTGCCGTCGATGATCACCGGCCGGGTGATCGCCGGCAGCACCGTCGTCGGGGCGATCGACGCGTTGCCCCCCATCCCGATGTCGAAGGCGATCGTCACCGGATCGGGCGAGGCGTCGGCGTTGGCGTCGATGATGGCCTGGCGCAACGTGTTGGCGCCGCTGTCGGCGTCGCTGGTGACGGTGATGGTGGTGGCGGCGTGTGCGGCCGTGGCCGCCATGAGCAGCCCGAGGGCCAGTGCGCGCGGGAGCGAAGGCATGGCGGAGCAGGCTACGCGAGGGCGCTCCCAAAGCGCCAGCGCAATCTTGTTATTTCTCGTGGGGGGCCGCTTCCCAGTCGAGAGTGACTTTCGCGGGGCAGCGGCGGACGACGACGTCCTGCACCGTCGCCCCGTCGATCGTGACCCTCCGGAGCGCTCCGCCGAGCGGCGGCTGGGGCACGATGCCGCCCGGCGGCGCGGCGTCGCCGCGCAGCTCCAAGGTCACCGCGTCGCCGGTCCGCCGCAGCGTGAAGCCGAGCGTACCCCAGTACGTGACGAGCCCGTCGACCGACACCTCGCCCTCGTCGAGCCAGTCGAGCGGCACGCCCGCCGCCACCACCAGCGCCTCGTCCTCCATGCGCTCGTACGCGAGCATCGTGCGGAACGAGAGCACCCACTCCGCGGCGATCCAGGCGTGCGGCACGTCGCCGATGTGGCCGGGGCTGCGCGGGTCGCGCCAGGAGATTTCCGGCCACTGGTTCCAGGCCGTGGGCCGGCGGTCGCCGACGAGGAAACGCGCCAGCTCGTTCGCGGCCGCGCGTTCGCCGAGGCACACGAGGGCGCCGACGATGCGCACCTCGTAGGCCGTGTAGTTCTTCCACGGCATCTCGCCGTCGCGCTTCCTGCGGAACCCGTCGAGGTACTTCGCGTACGTCCGCTCGGCGGCGTCGCGCGGCAGCGTCGGCAGCTCGCCGAGCAGCCCGACCGCGTTCGACGTCGCCGTCGGGTCGAAGTCCGCCCACTCGACGGAGCCGGGCACGTAGTCGAGGTCGCGCAGCGAGATCGTCGTCGCGAGCGACGCGCGCACGTCCGCGCGCATCGCGTCGCGCAGTCGAAGCAGCCGAGCCGACTCGGCCGCGTCGCCGCGCAGGCCGGCCAGGTACGCGGCGTCGGCGAAGGCGCGGATCGCCCAGAAGTCGTCCCAGTACGAGTGCACGGGGTGCGCGAGGTAGCCCTCGTGGCTCGCCGACTCCGGCAGCAATCCACGAAACGCCTGCTTCTCGGGCGTGTCGTATTCGCTCGCGAGGCGGGTCTCGCGAAGCCGCTCGAGGAAGCCGACGGCGCGTTCCACGGCCGGCCACAGCGCGTCGAGGAAGGCGCGATCGGCGCCGAATCGCACGCACTCCGCGACCGCGAACACCAGCTCGCCGTGGCTGTCGTGCTCGACGAGCCAGTCGGGGCCGCTGCGGTCGACGACGCAGGGCACGTTGCCGTCGTCCTTCTGGTACGGCGCGTACCAGCGCACGAACGCCTGCGCCTCGTCGGCGCACCCCATGCGGAGCAGCGCCGCCGCCATGATGGCGCCGTCGCGGATCCACGAGCGCGTGTAGCGCCGCGGTCCGGGCTGCAGCGCGGCGCCGTCGCGAATCGCGAGCACGTGCGCGACCGCGGTATGCATCGTGTCGGCGTACGACGCGACGCTCGCCGGTAGGCACACCGACACGCGTCCGAGCCGCTCGCGCCATTCGCGGCGGACGGCGTCCAGCACCGCGTCGCCGCGCGTGTCCGGCGGCACGGCGACGGGCGTCGTGCCGAATGGGATCGCGAGGAACACCTCGCGCGCAGCGTCGAACCGTAGCGCAGCCGACGCGTACCCGAACGCGTCCTCGACCCGCGTCCGCGGCGGCACGTCCCCGGCATGCAGATGCGCGACGACACCGCCCTGATCGAACGTCGCGCAGCCCGCCGCGTCGGCCGGCGTCAGCGCGATCACGGTGCGCCCGCCATCCACGCGCACGCCGCGGGTCGAGGCGTCCACGACGTGGATCGGGCTCATGCCGCCGAGCGCGCCGAACGACTGCCAGGGCGGCGTCACCTGGAACGGCCGGCAGGTGACGAACAGCCGGACGGGCCGGTCGGCGCCCTCCAGGCGGTAGCGCACGAACAGCACGGGATGGCCGTCCACGCGCGCCGCGAAGCCGCTCGTTCGCAGCACGACGTCGCCGGCGCGCCAGACCGACGAGGGGATCGGCAGGCGGCCGTCTTCGAGCTCCTGGGTCACGGCCGCATCGGCCCAGGTGACGAGCGCGCCGTCGACGAACAGGAACGGCTCGAGCGAGAAGGCGCCCGCGTCGACCTCGATGCGGCCCTCCTCCTCGATGAGCGCGCACGTGTCGCCGTCGGCGAGACCGATCGGCGTCCAGTAGCTCTGCTCGCCGGCCAGGAAGCGCGGATGGTCGCCGCGCGGCTGGTCCGCGGCGACGGCGCGGAAGAAGCTGTCGATCGAGCGCGAGAACTCGTAGGGACGGACCTCGATCCGCGCGAGGCCGAAGCCGTCGCCGGCGCTCTCGTCGAGCTCGAGCCGCAGGAAGCGGGCCGACGTTCCGGGCATGTACACCCAGCTTCGGGCGGCGTCGGCGTGCGTCGTGGTGTGCGCCGTCCGCCAGGCGTGGCCGTCGTTCGACGTGTGCACGCGGAACGCGCGCGCGCGGTGACCGTCCTCCCAGTGGAGGACGAGGCCGCCGTACTCGCGCTCGCCCTGGAAGTCGACGTCCACCGCCTGCGGCGCGCCGCCCGCGCTCCGCCAGGTCGTGGTCGGCGACGGGTCGAAGAGCTGCTCGGGGCCGTGTCCCGGCGCCGCGCTCGAGGCGCGCACGAGCGGCGCGGCGCGGACGGTGCGGTCCTCGAAGCAGAGATCGGCCAGCCAGACGGCGCCGCGTCCACCGGGCCCGGCGGCGAGCGCGATCTCGATGGCGCCGACCTCGGAGATCGCGCCGCCGCCGGCGGGTCCCCAGGCGAACTCGAAATGGCTCGAGCGGATCTGCATCGGCCGCCACTGCGCGGGCAGGGCGAACGCCTCCTCGTGGTACCACCACACGTTCTCGCCCCCGGGCGCGGCGAGCTTGATCTCCAGCCGATTCTGCGGGCCGACGCCGCGCAGCGAGCAGCGGAGCGCCCACGTCTCCGGCAGGCGAAGCGAGAGCTCCTTGCGCGCGACGACGAAGCCGCCGCCGCCGGCGAAGTCGAAGTCGAGGCGCATCGCGCTGCCGCCGTCGGGGCCGGCATCGCGGGCGACGTCGAGCCGCGCGAGCCCCGAGGCGATCGGCCGCCAACCGGAAGGGTCGGTGAAGTCGTCGCGCAGGAGCTCCGCCATGCCACGCCTTAGACCGCGGCCTCCGCCGCCGGCAAGCCGATCCGTTCGCGGCGCGACCGGGTAGTACGGTACAGAGGAGCGCGCCTCCCATGAGCACCGCCGATACCGGCCCCAGCCCGAGCAGGATATCCCGGCAGACGTGGAGGCACTTCGTCGCCGCGATCAGGAACCTGCTGACGAGCGAGGTCCGCGGCAGGGCGATCTTCCTGTGCGTGTCGCTGCTGCTCATCTTCCTCGCCATCAACGCGCTCAACGTCGTCAACAGCTACGTCGGCCGCGACTTCATGACGGCGATCGAGAGCAAGGACCAGCCGGCCTTCGCGCGCCAGGCCGTGCTCTACATCGTGGTCTTCATGGCCTCGACGGTCGCGGCGGTGCTGGCGAGCTTCACGCAGGACCTCCTCGGGCTGCTGTGGCGCGACTGGCTCACGCGGCGGGTCGTCGGCATCTACCTGGCCAACCGCTCCTACGTCCGCCTCGAAGCGCCCGGCGGGCTGCCGAACCCCGATCAGCGCATCTCCGAGGACATCCGCACGTTCGTCACCATGACGCTGTCGGTGAGCCTGATGCTGCTGAACGGCTCGATCACCGTCGTCGCGTTCTCGGGCGTGCTGTGGTCGATCAGCCGGGTCCTGTTCCTGGTCGGCCTGCTCTACGCGGCCGTCGGCTCGGTGGTGACCATCCTCCTCGGACGCCGGCTGGTGCCGCTCAACTACGCGCAGGCCGATCGCGAAGCCGACTTCCGCGCGCAGCTCGTCCACGTCCGCGAGAACGCCGAGGCGATCGCGCTCCAGAACCGCGAGCCGCGCCTGCTCGAGCGCCTCATCGGTCAGGTCGGTGCGCTCATCGGGAACCAGCGGCGCATCATCGACGTCACGCGCAACGTCGGCTTCTTCACGACCGGCTACAACTACATGATCCAGATCATCCCGGCGCTGATCGTCGCGCCCATGTTCATGCGCGGCGACGTCGAGTTCGGCGCGGTGACGCAGGCGGCGATGGCGTTCTCGACGCTCCTCGGCGCGTTCTCGCTGGTGGTGACGCAGTTCCAGACGATCTCGTCGTACGCGGCGGTCATGGCCCGCTTGAACGGGCTGGTCGACGCGCTCACGCCCGACGGCGCGGCCGGGGGCATCACGGTGGTCGAGGACGGCGAGCGCCTGGCGTGGGAGCGTCTCACGCTGCGTGCGCCGCGCGACGGGCGCGTTCTCGTGAGCGACCTCACCGTCGATACGCCGCGCGGCATTCGCCTGCTCGTGCGCAGCGCGGACAACGCCACGCGCAGCGCGCTCGTGCACGCGACGGCCGACATCTTCCACAGCGGCGAGGGGCGCATCATCCGGCCGCCGCTGGGACACCTCGCGTTCCTGCCCGAGCGGCCCTACCTGCCGCCGGGCACGCTCCGCCAGGTCCTCGTCGGCGAGCTCGACGGGCGGACCGTCGGCGACGAAGAGCTGCTGCGCGTGATCGGACAGGTCCACGCCGAGCGCGTGGTGGAGCGCGCCGGCGGGCTCGATCGGGAGGAGGACTGGGACGAGGTGCTCTCGCTGCGCGAGCAGGAGCTCATCGCGGTCGCGCGGGTGATCGTGTCGCGGCCCACGTTCGTCATCCTCCACAACCCGGCGCGCACGCTCGACCACGAGCACATTCAGCTGGCGCTCAGGACGCTCTGCGAGTGCAGCGTCACCTGCATCACCTTCACCGGAGTCGACGAGGAGGACGA
Organism: uncultured Binatia bacterium (SeqCode); assembly: GCA_964432595.1. Lineage (GTDB taxonomy): Bacteria > Desulfobacterota > Binatia > DP-6 > DP-6 > DASYLJ01. Next base: position 418,673 of record CAYSOF010000001.1, read on the forward strand.
CCACGTGGCGGCGCACGACGCGGTGCTGGATCTCGCGGCCGACGGCAGCTGGAGCTGGAAGCCGATTCGCGACGGCGTCGTGGTCGAGAGCGAAGTCCGCCAGGCGAGCGCGCCATGAACGGAGGGCCGGTGCGGCTGGAGAGCCCGTCGGGGCTCGTCGCGACGGTGAACCGGAACGGCTCGCTGCGACGTCTCGAGCATCGCGACGTCGTCGTGAACACGTTCCCCGGCACCGAGATGGAGGGCGGCCCGGCGAACCTCTATCTCCGGCGTCACGGCGACACCGTCGACTGGGTTCCGCTCCTCGGGCCCCGCAGCCCGGGACGGATCCTGCTCGATGCGACGGGGCTGCGGGTGTGTGGCGAGTGGCACGACGTCCGCTTCGCCGTCGTGCTCGTCCTCGCGCAGTCGGCGCCGGCGTGGTTCTGGCACGTACGGCTCGAGAACGCGGGCACGACGCCCGTGCGCGTCGATCTCGTCCACGCGCAGGACGTGTCGCTGGCGCCCTACGGCGCCATCCGCATGAACGAGTACTACGTGAGCCAGTACCTCGATCACGCGGGGCTGCGGCATGGCGAGCGGGGCGCGTCGGTCGCGGTGCGCCAGAACATGGCGGTCGGCGACCGCAATCCCCTGGCGCTCGTCGGTGCGCTCGGCCGCGGCGTCGCGTGGGCGACCGACGCGCTCCAGCTCCACGGCTTCACCACCCGTGCCGGCGGCGCCCCGGCGGCGCTGGCGGGCGATCTTCCGAGTCGCCGCCTGCAGCACGAGCACGCGATGGCGGTGCTCCAGGACGAGGCGACGGTTCTCGCTGCGGGCGCCGTCAGCGAGCGCGGGTTCTTCGGCTGGCTCGAGCCGCATCATCCCGCGCCGACCGCCGACACCGACGCGGCGCTCGTCGACCGCGCGCTCGCGCTGCCCGAGGCCGCGCCGCCGGCGTGGCCCGCGCGCGCCGCCGGCGCCCCCGCCGTCGCGACGCTGTTCACGGCGCGACCGGTGATCGCCGGCGCCGACCTCGACGCCGCGGCGCTGCACCGGCTGCTGCCCGGCGAGCACCGGCACGTCGAGCGCGACGGCGACACGGTGCTGTCGTTCTTCACGGACGCGCATCGCCACGTCGTCCTCCCCGCGAAGGAGCGACGGGTGCTGCGGCCGCACGGCCACATCGTCCGCACCGGGTCGCGCCTCGCGCCCGACGAGGCGTCGCTCACGTCGACCGCGTGGATGAACGGCGTGTTCCACTCGCTGGTCACGCAGGGGCACGTCAACATCAATCGCGTGACGTCGACGGTGCGCTCGTACCTCGGGCTCGAGAACGCCGGCGGTCTGCGCATCTTCGTCGAGCGCGACGACGGCTGGCACCGCCTGGGGATGCCGTCGGTGTTCGAGATGACGCCGTCGAGCTGCCGCTGGACCTACGCGCTGCCCGACGGCGTCGTCCGCATCGAGAGCGCGGCCGCGACGACGCGGCACGAGCTCACGCTCGGGATCGAGGTCCTGTCGGGCCCGGCGCGCCGCTTCCTGCTCTCGCAGCGCGTGGCGCTCGGCGGCGATGACGGCCTCGATCCGCGGCCGCCGCGCATCGAGCGCGACGGCGACGCCGTCGTGCTGCGCACCGACCCCGACACCGACATGGGCCGGCGCTACCCGGCGGGCGTCGTCCGCATCGACGCCGGCACGGGCATGCTCGACCGCGTGGCCGGCGACGAGGCGCTGTTCGCCGACGGCGCGTCGCGCCGCGAGCCGTATCTGGTGCTCGTCACCACGGCCGCGACGTCCCTCGCGTTCCGCATCACCGCCACGTTGATTCCGGACGACGGGGCCGGCGACACGGCCGCCGACGCCTTCTGGCGCGGCATGGCCGCCGACGTCGCGCTGCGGGCGCCGTCACCGGCCGGCGGGATGATCGAGATCCTGCCGTGGTTCGCGCACGACGCGCTCGTCCACTTCCTCGCGCCGCGCGGGCTCGAGCAGTACTCGGGCGGGGGCTGGGGCACGCGCGACGTCTGCCAGGGTCCCGTCGAGCTGCTGCTCGCGCTCGGCCGTTTCGCCGCGCTGCGCGAGCTGCTGCTGCTCGTCTTCGCCAACCAGAACCCCGACGGCGACTGGCCGCAGTGGTGGACGTTCTTCGCGCGCGACCGCGGCATCCGCGCGTCCGACGCGCACGGCGACATCGTCTTCTGGCCGCTGGTCGCCCTCGGGCAGTACCTGCTGGCGTCGGACGACGGCGGCATCCTCGACGCCGAGCTGCCGTACTTCCATCCCGACGGCGACGCGCGCGCCGAGCGCGGCACCGTCATGGCCCACGTCGAGCGCGCGCTGGGAGCGATCGCGGCGCGCCAGATCCGGGACACGAACCTCGTCGCCTACGGGCACGGCGACTGGAACGACTCGCTGCAGCCGGTCGATCCGGTGATGCGCGAGCGGCTGTGCAGCAGCTGGACGGTGACGCTCCAGCATCAGACGGCGGCGACGCTCGCGGCAGCGCTGCGCCACGTCGGACGCGGCGCCCTCGCCGCCCCGCTCGACGATCTCGCGGCGCGGACGCTCGCCGATTTCCAGCGGCTGCTCGTGATCGACGGCACCCTCGCCGGCTTCGCGTGGTTCCACGAGGGCGGGCGCGTGGAGCCGCTGCTCCATCCGAAGGACGAGCGCACGGGCATCCACTATCGGCTGCTGCCGATGATCCACGCGATCATCAACGACCTGCTCACGCCGGAGCAGGCGGCGCGGCACGTCGGCATGATGCGGGAGCATCTCCTCGGCGCGGATGGCGCGCGGCTCTTCGATCGGCCGCCGGCGTACCATGGCGGCATCCAGCGTGTTTTCCAGCGCGCCGAGACCAGCTCGTACTTCGGCCGCGAGATCGGGATCATGTACGTGCACGCACACCTCAGGTACGCCGAAGCGATGGCGCGTCACGGCGACGCCGACGCGTTCTGGCTGGCGCTGCGGCAGGCGGTGCCGATCGGCCTGCGCGACGTCGTCCCGAGCGCGCGGCTGCGGCAGGCGAGCTGCTACTCGTCCAGCTCGGACGCCTGCGTCGCCGATCGCTACGAGGCGCAGGAGCGGTACGCGGACGTCCGCTCGGGAGCCATCGAGGTCGACGGCGGCTGGCGCGTCTACTCGAGCGGCGCCGGCATCGCCTGCCGATTGATCCATCAGCATCTGCTCGGCCTGCGTCGCGGTCGGTCGTCGACGGTGATCGATCCCGTCATGCCGCGCATCCTCGACGGTCTCGCGGTGGACGTGGATCTCGAGGGGCGGCTGCTGCGCGTCGAGTATCGCGTCGGCAGCCGCGGCGCGGGGCCGGTCGCGCTCACGCTGAACGGACGGGCGGTGCCCTTCGAGCGCGAGGCGAATCCGTACCGGACGGGCGGCGCGGTGGTGTCGAGCGCCGCGCTGCGCGGCGCGCCCGGCGACGTGCTGCTCGTCGAGCTCGGGTGACTACCGCGATTTGAGGAACTTGAGGATCGCCAGGCGGTCCTGCTTCGACAGCGCCCGGTAGGCGCCGACGACCCCGGCGGCCTGTCCCCCGTGCGCGAGGATCGCATCCTCGATGGTCCGCGCGCGGCCGTCGTGCAGATACGGTGCGGTGGACTTCAGGACCCACAGCGGCGCGGTGCGGAACTCGCCGGCCTGCGCGTCGCCTTCCACCACGCCGTCTCCGGTGCCGACGTCGTGCAGCAGGAGGTCCGAGTAGAGGTCGACGAGCTTGCCGTCGATGGCGGCGTTCGCGCTCACCGTCGTGTAGCCGGCGTAGTGACAGAAGCCGCAGCCGATCGCGTCGAAGACGGCTTCGCCGGGTATCGCGACGCCATGCAGCCGCCGGGGCAGCGGCATCGGCGAGAGGAACCGCAGCAAGGTCGTCAGCTCGTCGAGGAACACGCCGGGGTCCTCGGGGTCGGGTACGGGATCGCATTGGGCGAGGAGGGCGGCGTCGCCGTTCGGCGCGCGCTCCGCGGGGAAGAGCGGGTTCGTGATGCCCATCTCGTTCACCATCGCTTCGGCGACGACGTCGACGAGGAGCGCGCCCGGCGCCTTCCAGCCGAAACGCCCGACGTGCTGCTGACCGTCCGACACGCTGATCACCATGTGCGGGCGGCCCGCCATCGCCGGATTCATGGCGCTCTGCACCGCCGCGCGATCCAGGATCTGCTGGTCGGGGATGGCTTCGACGAGACCGGCGCCCAGCGCCGACGACACGCTGCGGTGCACGACGAGGTTCGCCTGCGGCGGGATGATCTCTTCGCACCCGGGAACGACCGCCTTCTCCTGGAGGACGGGACCGCCGAGCGACGTCAGTGGATCGAACCCGCCGGCGCCGGTGCGACCGAAGCGCGCCACGGTGTCCTTGCTGGTGCCGCCGAGCGCCGGGCCGCGGTGACAGTGGTAGCACCGTGATCCGCCGTTGAAGGTCGGACCGAGCCCTTCGCCGGCGCCCACGTGCTCGCGGAAGGCGTTGAACCCCACCTTGTACGCGTCGATCTCCGCCTGGGTCAGGCCGGGCAGCGGCAGGCCGGGCTTCTGCGCGCGGACGGGGTCGGCCGCGTGGGCGGCCTGGGCGAGAGCGATGGCCAGCAGGACTATGCAGGCAAAGCGCACGGCGGACTCGCTATACGATCGTCGTACGCCGCTGGTCAACTACAACCGCAGCTAGCGTGCTTCACAGCGCGCCGAGGCGTCGAACGGGTCGGTTTACACGGGACGCCGATTCGCGCTACCCGCCGCGCGTGGTGCGTTGCGCCGTCATCGGCGCCGGCATGGCCGGCATTCTCGCCGCGATCCGACTTCGCGAGGCGGGCTGCGACGCCGTCGTCTACGAGAAGGCGGATCGGCCCGGCGGCACGTGGCGGGACAACACGTATCCCGGTCTCTCGTGCGACGTACCGTCGCACTTCTACAGCTACTCGTTCGCACCCAATCCCGAGTGGACGCATCGCTTCTCGCCCGGGGCGGAGATCCTGGCGTACTTCGAGGACGTCGCGCGGCGGTTCGGGGTCGACCCGCTCGTCCGCTACGGCCGTGAGGTGACGCGGTGCGCGTTCGAGCGCGGCCGCTGGCGCATCGTCCTCTCGGACGGCACCACCGACGACGCCGACGTCGTCGTCGCCGCAACCGGCGTGCTGCACCACCCCGCGTTGCCGGACATCCCGGGCCTGGCGAGCTTCGCGGGGCCGACCTTTCACAGCGCGCGCTGGGATCACGGCGTGTCGATCGCGGCCAAGCGTGTCGGCGTCGTCGGCACCGGATCGAGCGCCATCCAGATCGTCGGCGCGATCGTCGACGAGGTCGCCGAGCTGCGGCTCTTCCAGCGCACCCCGCAGTGGGTCGCGCCCATGGACAACCCGCCGTACACCGACGAGGAGAAGGCGGCGTTCCGCTCCAGTCCCGCCGCGATGCGGGAGGTCCGCGAGGCGATCGGCCGCGCGCTCACCGACGGGTTCGCCAACGTGCTGTCGGACGCCTCGTCGCCCGTGCTGCAGGGCATTCACGACATCTGCGTCGCGCATCTCGAGAGCAGCGTGCGCGATCCCGTGCTGCGCGAGCGGCTGCGGCCGACCTACCGCGCCGCATGCAAGCGACTCGTCGTCTCCGACCGGTTCTACGAGGCCATCCAGCGGCCGCACGCCACGCTCGTGACCGACGGCATCGCACGGGTCGAGCCGGGGGGCGTCCGCACGCGTGACGGCGCGCTGCACGCGCTCGACGTGCTCGTCCTCGCGACGGGATTCCGCGTCGACAGCTTCGTGCGGCCGATGCTGGTGGCCGGCGCCCGCGGCGTGGTGCTCGACGACGCCTGGGCCGCGGGGCCGTTCGCGTACATGACGATCGCCGTCCCGGGTTTCCCCAACTTCTACCTGCTGAACGGTCCCAACGGTCCGGTCGGCAACTTCTCGCTGATCGAGGTCGCCGAGCTGCAGATGGGCTACGTTCTGCAGATGATCGATCGGATGCGATCCACGGGACGCGCGATGAGTCCGTCGCCGGAAGCCGCGGCGCGCTTCGACGCCGAGCGCCGGGCGGCGGCCACGTCGACCATCTGGAGCACCGGCTGCAAGAGCTGGTACCTCGACGCGTCCGGGCTGCCGACGGCGTGGCCGTTCACCTTCGACCGCTTCCGCGAGGAGATGGCCCGGCCGCGGCTCGAGGACTGGATCGCGCACCGATGCTGACCCGCTTCGACCACGTGACCGTCGTCGTGCACGAGCTCGATCCGGCGCGACGCTTCTTCGAGGTCCTCGGCTTCGTCGTCGACAAGTCCGTCGTCATCGCGGGCGAGCCGTTCGCGTCGTACATGGGCGTGGACGACATCGAGGCCGAGCACCTGACGCTCGTTCTCGCCGGCGCGTCGCCGCGCGTCGAGCTGCAGCTGCTGCAGTACCGGCGTCCCGCGCTGCACGACGGCGGCGATCCGTCCGATCTGGCGCGGCCCGGCTTCAACCACGTCTGCTTCGCCGTGGACGACCTCGACGCGGAGGTCGCGCGTCTCCGCGCGGCGGGCGTGCGGCTGCGGAACGAGGTGATGACGTTCCACGATCGCAAGCTCGTCTTCCTCGTGGGACCGGAGGGCGTCACGATCGAGCTGGCGCAATGGCTGTGACGTGGGTGGCGTTCTAGCAGGGTGCTGAAAAAGGCGCCGTAGCGAGGCGGGCGAGCGCGGGGTGTTGCGTGGCGCCCGAGGAGCGAGCAGCGGAGTCATAGCAGCGCTACGTCGAGCAGCGCAGCGACGAGGCCGCCGCGCAGCGCCCCGTGATCGTCCGCCGCAGTAGGCGCCTTTTTCGGCACCCTGCTAGGCTTGCCGGCGCCGGTCACCTGGCGTAGCGGACGGCATGGCTTCCTTCGACGGGACCGCGATCGAGCAGCTCCTGCGTGACGCGGTGGCCCGCGGCGACATTCCCGGCGCGGTGGTGACGGTGTACGACCGCGACGGCGTTCGGTTCGAGACCGGCCAGGGCGACCTGCCCGACGGCACGCGCACGATGTTCCGGTTCGCGTCGATGACGAAGGCGCTCACCAGCGTCGCGGCGTTGCAGCTGGTCGAGGCGGGCACGCTCGCGCTCGATGCGCCGGTGTCGTCCGTCGTCCCGGCGTTCGGGGACGCGCAGGTGCTCGTCGGCTTCGACGGCGACACGCCACGCCTGCGGCCGCCGGCGCGCGCAGCGACGATCCGCCAGCTGCTGACGCACACCGCCGGGCACGGCTACCCGTTCACCAACCCGGAGCTGCACCGCTACCATCGTGTGGCCGGTCTGCCGACCCCGTTCGACGGCGTCGCCGCCAGCCTGCGCGCGCCGCTCGTCGCCGATCCCGGAACGCGCTGGGAGTACGGCATCAACACGGATTGGCTCGGCCGCGTCGTCGAGACCGTGAGCGGGCAGGGGCTCGACGCTCAGCTCGCGACGGCGGTGTTCGAGCCGCTCGGCATGCGCGACGCGACGTTCGCGCCGACGGCCGCGCAACGGGCGCGCCTCATGCCGATCCGGTCGCGCGCGGCCGACGGTACGCTCGCACCGAGCACGCTCGACCTGCCCGCCAGGCCCGAATTCCAGCCCGGCGGCCACGGCGCATACGGCACGCCCGCCGACTACGGCCGCTTCGTGCGCGCGCTGCTGCGCGGCGGCGAGCTCGACGGCGCGCGCATCCTGCGCCCCGAGACGACCGACCTCATGTTCAGCGATCAGCTCGGCGACGTTCCGATGCCGACGAGCATGCCCGCGGTGATGCCGGAGTGGACGAACCCCGTGCCGGCGCCGCCGACGCGGCAGACCTGGGGCCTCGGGCTGCAGGTGTCGCTCGAAGACCTGCCCGGCATGCGGCCGGCCGGCACGGGCAGCTGGGCCGGCATCTTCAATTGCTACTACTGGATCGACCGGACGACCGGCATCGCGGCGACGTTCTTCACCCAGGTGCTGCCGTTCTTCGACGTCGGCGTCGTGCCCGCGTTGATCGGGTTCGAGCAGGGCGTGTACGCGCAGGCCGGACGCTAGCGCGGAAGCCATTGCCGGCTCGCCGCCGCGCATGTTAGTCGCGGCTGGGTCGCTACGTGAAAAGCATGCTCGCTCGTCTGGCAGCCGGACTGCTCCTGATCTCGATCGCCACCGGTCCGGCGGCCGCGCAGACCGAGCGGCCCGTGGTGGCCACCGCGACGCATGCGGGCGTGGCGTACTTTCTGCGGCCGGCGGTCCGGCAGATCGACCGCTTCGATCTCGCCGCCGGGCAATGGCTCGCCCCCGTGCCGCTCACGGCGGCCGGCACCGCCATGGCGGTCGGCGATTCCGGCATCTTCGTGGGGTTCGGCCGTCGCATCGCCCGCGTCGCCGCGAACGGCCATGAGCAGCACCTGCAGAACACGGCGGGCGACGTCCGCGATCTCGTCCTCGCCGGCCCGCTCGTCGCGAGCCTCACGGCGACGCAAGCGCTGATCTCGCTCGATTCCACGACCGGTGCGTTCCTCGACGCCAGCGACGGCTTCTACGCGTATCACGGGCTCACCGGGCTGTCGGCGGCGCGCTCCCGCCGCAAGGTGTTCGCCCGCAACACGGGCCTCAGCCCGTCGGACATCGTGGTGACGACGCTCGGTCCGTTCGGCGGCATCGTGTCGGAGGCCGACGGCCCGTACCACGGCGACTATCCCGGCGCGTCGCGCACGTTCGTCTTTCCGGGCGACGCGCGCGTCGCCGACGACTCCGGCATCGTCTACACGACGAACGCGCTCACGTACGCCGGGAGCCTCGGCGGCCGGTTCGACGACCTCGCGTTCGTGGGACCGCTGCCCATCGTGCTCCGCGGCAACGTGATCGTCGGCTACGATGCGGCGCTTCGCGAAGTCGGACGAGCGCTGCTGCCGGCGCCGGCGCACGCGCTCGCGGTCCACGGCGAGCTCGTCTACGCGTTCCGTATCGCCGGCGACATCCAGGTGACCGCGGTTCCGCTCGCGACCCTGGGCCCACTCGATCCGGGCGAGCCCATCGATCCGGTGGGCCTCGCCTACACGATCGACGGCGCGGTCCAGTCGAACGACGGGACGATCTTCCTCCTGAGCGCCGGCAATCTGAGCGTCTTTCGCTGGCTGCCGGGACCGCGCGCGTACGGGCCGACGATCGCGCTCGCCGACGCGCCGACGTACCTGGCGTACTCACCCGTGACGAACCGCCTCTACCTCGCCTACCCCTCGGGCCGCATCACGCACATCCGGCTCGACGACGGCGACGACGAGGAGTTCCTCGTCAACACGCCGCAAGCGCCCTGCGGTCTCGCAACCGCCGGCGAGTTCGTCTTCGTGTGCGATCCGAGCGGCGCGTGGGGCACGCACTACACCTTCACGCCCGAGGGCGCGATGCTGTCGGCGGTCGATTGGAACTACCACTCGCGCGAGTACGTCTGGGATCCCGCGCGGCGCCGCATGTACTTCTTCCGCGACGATACCTCGCCGAACGACCTGCACGCCGAGGTCATCGACGCCGAGGGCCACATCGGCGCGATGCTCGAGTCCCCCTATCATGGCGATTTTCCCTGGCGGCATCCGATCCGGGTCGTGCCCGGCGGGGACGCCATTCTGACGGGCGCCGGCCTGTTCTTCGACGCCGATACGTTCGAGCACTCGGGCAGCCTCGCGAATCAGATCGACGATGCCGCGTGGCTCGACGGCACGCTCGTGACGCTGCGCCGCGTGTCGCCCGCGCCCGATCCCTACGAGTACGATCCGCCGCGATTCGGCGTCAGCCAGCTCCAGGCCTGGGGCGACGACACGCATCCGGAGCTGTGGCGACGCCTGGTGCCCGGGCTGCCGCTGCGCATCTTCACCGGGGCGCCGACCGCGGTCGCGGTGACCGACGTGGCCGGCGTGCCGCACTGGATCCCGCTGACCTGTGGCGACGGGGTGGTCGATCCCTACGAGGAATGCGACGGCGGCGACCTCGGCGGCTCGTCGTGCCAGGCGCTCGGCCTCGGTGGAGGGCAGCTCGGCTGCACGGCCGGGTGCCGCGTCGACGCCGCCGACTGCGACGTCGCTCCGCGCTGCGGCGACGGCGTCGTCAACCATCTCGACGAGGTGTGCGACGGCGCGGACTTCGGCGTGGCGACCGGACTGGCGACCTGTGAGGCGTTCGGCTTCGCCAGCGGGCCGCTCACGTGCAACGCCGATTGCACGGCGTTCGTCACCGACGCCTGCAATGCGTGCGGGAACGGCGTGATCGACCATTCGCTCGGAGAGCAGTGCGACGGCGCGGACGTCGGCTACGGGACCTGCGCCGGCAGCGGGTTCCCCGGCGGCGACATCGGCTGCACATCGGACTGCCGGCTCGATACGAGCACGTGCCACTACGACTGCGAGCAGAACCCGTGCGAAGACGAGGATCCGTGCACGCTCGACACGTGCTCGCCCGAAGCCGGATGCGGCTTCGAGCCGATGGCGGGCTGCACGGTGGTCGACGGCGTCCTCGTCACCCGCGCCACCGCGACCATCCGCCGCGGCGACGTCGTGGGCACCTGCGCGGGCCGCTGCGGACAGCGGGTGCGATCGGCGATCGTCCTGCAGGCCGACGGAACCTATCGGGTGCCGAGCGGCTCGATCGAGTGCCCCGGCGAGCAGGTGGCCGTCCCGGACGAGGTGGGCGTGCTGCGCGCGGCGCGCCGCGGGCGCGAGGTCGCCGCGTCGACCAACATCCCCGAGGTTCTGGCCGCGACGGCGCGATGCGGGGGGTTCGGCGTCAAGCTGCGTCGGGCGAGCCGCTGGATCCGGCGTAGCGGCGACACGATCGTCGACGGCCGCTTTCTGCTCGTCACGCGCGAACGGCGCGACGGCGACGTGTTCAACGTCGAGCGAACGATGCGATTCACCGGCGTCGGGCAGGAGCTGAAGGTGCCGCGTCGATTCGAGCGGCTTCCGGATTGCGCGAACGGCCTGCGGCTGCAGTGCCGCGCGGAGTGAGCCTCGGCGCGTGCCGCCCACCGGGCCGGCCGGGGGCCGGCAGGCCGGTGTTCACCGGCGCCCGTTCTGTGCGAGAACGGGACCGTCATGAGCACGGCATACGACGTCGTCGTGGTCGGCGCGGGGTTTGCCGGCCTGTACATGCTGCAGACGCTCCGCCGGCTCGGCTTCTCGGCGGTCGTCCTCGAGCAAGCCGACGACGTCGGCGGCACGTGGTACTGGAACCGCTACCCGGGCGCGCGCTGCGACATCGAGAGCATCGATTACTCCTACAGCTTCGATCCCGAGCTGCAGCGCACGTGGCAGTGGTCCGAGCGCTACGCGACGCAGCCGGAGATCCTGCGCTACCTCGGGCACGTCGCCGACAAACACGACCTCCGCCGCGACATCCGGTTCTCGACGCGCGTGACGTCGGCCGTGTGGGACGACGGCGCGTGGATGTGGCGGATCGGCACGAGCGCGGGCGACGAGCTGCACTGCCGCTTCTACGTGATGGCGACGGGCTGCCTGTCGGTTCCGAAGGTCGCCGACATCCCGGGCGTCGACCGCTTTGGTGGCGCGACCTACTACACGGGCCGCTGGCCGCACGCGGGTGTCGACTTCACGGGCAAGCGAGTCGCGGTCATCGGCACGGGGTCGTCCGGCGTGCAGTCGATCCCGCTCATCGCGAAGCAGGCGGCCGAGCTCACGGTGTTCCAGCGCACGCCGAACTTCTCGCGTCCCGCGTTCAACGGGCCGGTGCCGAAGGAGAAGAAGGCGCTCTTCGACGCCGACCCGGACGCCTACCGTCACGCCGGTCGCTGGTCGCGGATCGGCGTGCCGTCCGTCCCGACGATGGTGCGCGCGTTCCAGGTGTCGGCGGAGGAGCGGCGCGCGGCGTTCGAGGCGGCATGGCAGTCGGGCGACCTGCTCGCGATGGGGTCCACGTTCGCCGACATGGGATCGAACCCCGAGGCCAACGAGGCCGCATGCGATTTCCTGCGGGAGAAGATCCGCTCGATCGTCCGCGATCCGGAGACCGCCGAGACGCTGTGCCCGAAGGACCACTACTACGGCACGAAGCGCCCGTGCATCGACACGGACTACTACGAGACGTTCAACCGCCCGAACGTCCACCTGGTCGACCTGCGTCGCGACCCCATCGAGACGATCACGGAGACCGGCGTCGCCACGCGGTCGCGGACGTTCGACGTCGACGCGATCGTGTTCGCGACCGGCTTCGATGCGATGACGGGGCCGCTCGTGGCGGTCGACGTCGCCGGGCGCGGCGGCGAGACGCTGAAGCACAAGTGGGCGAGCGGACCGCGCACCTACCTCGGTCTGATGACCACCGGGTTCCCGAACTTCTTCATGATCACCGGCCCGGGAAGCCCGTCGGTGCTGTCGAACATGGTGGTGTCGATCGAGCAGCACGTCGACCTGATCGCCGCGTGCATCGAGCACATGCGCGCGGAGCGTCTCGACATGGTCGAGCCCACGCCGACCGCCGAGGACGGCTGGGTGCAGCACGTGAACGACGCGGCGGACATCACGCTCTATCCGCGCGCCGCCTCCTGGTACATGGGCGCCAACGTGCCCGGGAAGCCGCGCGTGTTCCTGCCCTACGTGGGGGGCGTCGATCGTTACCGCAAGATCACCGACGAGATCGTGCGCGACGAGTGGCTCGGCTTCGCGTTCGACGGGCCGGGCGGCCGGCGATGTCACGACGGCGTCGCCCACCAGCTGCAGCTCGACGTGGCGATGGTGCTCGAGTTGCTCGACGAGCTGAAGCTTCCGCCGCTGGAGACGCTCACGGTGCCCGACGCGCGGGCGCGCATGCAGGCCCTCGACCGGGACCGTCCGCCGGGGCCGCACGTCGGCGACGTGCGTGACGGCACGCTGCCGGGCGCCGCGGGCCCGATCGCCTATCGGCGCTATCAGCCGACGACGCCCGGGCCGCATCCGATCGTCGTGTACTTCCACGGCGGCGGGTGGGTGCTCGGCGATCTCGACTCCGACGATCCGTTCTGCCGCTTCCTCTGCGATCGGGCCGGCGCGGTCGTCGTGTCGGTGAACTATCGCCACGCGCCGGAGGCGCGATTCCCGGCGGCGGCGGACGACGCGTTCGCGGCGGTGCAGTGGATCGGCGCGCACGCGGCGGAGCTCGGCGGCATTCCGGGCAGGCTCGCCGTGTGCGGCTGGAGCGCGGGCGGCAACGTCGCCGCCGTCGCCTGCCGGCTCGCGCGCGACGCCGGCGGACCGGCGATCGCGGGGCAGGTGCTGATCACCCCCGTCACCGACGCCGATCTCGGCCGCGCATCGTACGTGGAGAACGGCGAGGGCTATCTGCTGACGACGGAGCTGATGCGCTGGTTCTGGGACCACTACGCCGACGCCGCCGACCGACGCGATCCGAAGGCGTCGCCGCTCCGCGCGGCCGACCTGTCGCGCCTCCCGCCGGCGCTGGTCGTGACGGCGGAGTTCGACCCGTTGCGCGACGAGGGGGTCGCCTACGCCGACGCGCTGTCGGCGGCGGGGGTCGCCGTCGAGCGCCTGTCGTGTCGCGGGCAGATCCACACGTCGCTGACGGCGGTCGACGTCATCCTGTCGGCCGGCCCGGCGCGCGAGGCGATGGCGACGGCGCTGCGAGGGTTCCTCGGGACGTCGTGACGGGAGGCCGTCAGCGGGTCAGCGCGCCGCGCAGCCGTCGCGCCATCGCGGTGTAGCGCCACGAGCGCGACGACGTCACCGCGTCGAGTGCCGCACGCGCGGTGGCCAGCTCCGACTGGAGGCGCTCGACGTCCGACGGCGGCGTGGCGACCGGCGCGTGCGTGAGCATCGCGAGCGCGTCGAGCGGTCCGACGAACGCGAATCGCGTCGCCAGCGGGTGGCGGCGCAGGTAGTCCAGATTCGCGAGCACCGTCGCGCGATGCGGCCCGATGCCCATGTCCGAGCGTACGAGCGGCGCGAGGTACGGACGCTCGCGCTCGCCGAGATTCTGCTCGACGATCGCCGCGAACACCGCGGGCGTCTCCCAGAGCGCGAGACGCATGTAGGGCACGCTGCGCGGCCCGTCCGCGAGGACGGCGCGATGCCACGGCGCGGACGTCCGCGGCGCGGCGTCGACGAGCGCGCCCGAGCTGACGGGCAGCATCCAGAGCGATCCGACCGCGTCGTCACCGGGCTCGCGGAAATCCGCCGCCGACGGGCGGAAGGCGACGCGCGGTGCGCCCCGATAGTCCGGCATCGCGCCGGTGCGACGGTCGTCGAGATTGCCGAACGGCACCGGCGGGAGACCGGGCTCGATGGTGAGATCGACGCGAATACCGAGCGCGACGAGCTGGCGGACGACGGCGTCGTCGAGGTAGCGATCCCCGAAGCGAAACGCCGTGCACGGCCGCCCGACCGTCGCGGCGAACGCGTGCACGCCGGTCTCGACGCACGTCGCGACCCACGCCGGGTCCGCCTGGTCGACCAGCCAGGCCTGGTCGTCGTCGAGCCAGCGGGCCGGGTGCACGTGGAGCCCGATCTCGTCGCCGGCGCGCTGCATCCGGTCGACCAGGCCCGCATAGTGGCGCGCCGACCAGCCGGCATCGCCGTAGCCGTCGGCGACGCTCGGGTCCATGCGATGGAACCATGCGAACCGGGCGGGCCGCCGCGTCACGCGCGCCAGTCCGGGCCGCAGCGCCTCCATCGCCTCCGCGAGTCGCTCGTAGCCCGTCCACGGCGGCCGGCCGCGGCGCGTGACGTGCCGTTCGTTCGGCTCGACGTCGATGCAGAGCACCACGGGAATCGGCTCGTGGACCGTGCGGGCGGTGAAGCGCACGGCCGACTGCTCGAGCGCGGGCGCGCAGACGTCGGGTACGATGCCGTAGCAGCGGAAGCGTCGATCCGGCGGACGGAACGGCTCGCCACGCAGCTGCTCGTACTGCGCGGCGAACGCGGCGAGCAGACGGTCGTCGCGCCGGTTCGTCGCCACGCCGCCGTGCAGCTGGTGGAACGTGCCTTCGCCGAGCAGCACGATCGGCGTGGCGCCGGGATGCTCGCAGGCGCGACGATGGAAATCGAGGTTCGCGAAGCCGCCGCCAGGGAGATCGAAGCGCGCGTCGAAGCCGTCGAGCGCCTCCCACGTCCTGCGGCGCAGGAAGACGGCGTTGCTCTCGGCGGCCGGCAGGAACCAGCCGCCCGCACTCGATTCCGACAAGGTCGCGATGCGGAAGAGCTGGTACCCGTCCGCCTGCCAATCGACGCTCGCGAGCAGCGCGTCCTCGGCGGCCCGGTCGTACCCAGCGCGCTGGCTGCGATGCTGGACGTCCGGACCGAGATGCCAGCCGAGCGTCGTGACGACCGGCTCGTCGGCCAACCGAGCCGCTTCGACGGCGCGCGCCAGCAGTCCGGGGCTGGCCATGCGTGCGCCGTCGATCATGATCCCGATCAAGTCCCCCTGGGACCGCGCGACGCCATGGGCGATGGCCCCCACGGGCGACGGCGACGTCGTGGCCAGCGCGACGTACTGCACGTTCCCCGGCAGCGCGCCGACGACCTCGTCGGAGAGCGGATGGCTGGACCCGTTGTCCACCACGATGATCTCGTAGTCCTCGGCCGCGATGTCGGTCTGGCAGGCGGGCGACAACGTGCGGAGCGTACGTGGAGCCTCCCGAGCCATGTCGAAGATCACCACCACCACCGAGAGCACGGGCCGCCCCATCGCTAGTCGAGAACCACGCGTCGTGCAGGACTGCAAGGCGCCGGGGCCATGAGCGATGTCACCGCGAAAAGGCTTTGACGGGCGCGCGATCGGGCATGTTATCAATCGAATCAGTCTTTGGAGGTGTATCAATGAGGCAGAAAGTGTTCGTGCTCGCGATGTGCGGAGCCGCGGCCCTTGCGTATGCCGGCGCGCTCCCCCTCGAGGACCAGACGCTCCTCGGCAACTCGCTGCTCGTGAAGAATCCGAGCACGGCAGAGAAGCGCAAGATCACCGTGAAGGCGAAGGAGACGGGAAGCGCCAACACGCTCCTCGGCGATCCCACGGTGAGCGGCGGCAACGCCTACGTCCGTGCCGAAGGCGTCACCACGACGGAGCAGATCTTCGCGCTGCCGCAGGGCCCGAACGCCAAGGGCAAGCCGTTCTGGACGGGCGATGCGACGAAGGGCTTCAAGTACAAGGATGCCGCGGGCGAGAACGGTCCCGTCAAGTCGGCCCAGATCAAGAAGACCAACAAGGGCGTCTTCACCGTGGTGCTCCAGATCGACGGCAAGCTCGGCGGCGTCGACGTCGTGCCGCCGAACCCGGGCGTCGGCGGCTGCGCGATCCTCCAGCTGATCGGCGGCGCGAACTACAACGTCGCGTTCGCGCCGGGCGACGTCGAGGTGACGAACAAGGGCGCGACGCTCTTCAAGGCCGTCAAGCCCACGAGCGAAGGCGTCTGCTTCCCGCCCACGACGACGACCACGACCAGCACGTCGACCTCGACGTCGACCTCGACGTCGAGCACGTCGTCCTCCACCTCGACGACCGTGTCGACGACGACCTCGACGACCGCGACGACGATCTTCGCGGGCCCCGCGTTCCCGCCGGTGGGCGGCTCCGTCCAGTTCGGCTTCACCGGCAACGCCGCGAACGCCGGCGGCGCCGACGTCTCGCTTTTCGACTTCAGCCCGACGACCTGGACGGCGCTCTACTGGGGACCGTCCGGTCAGAACGTGCCGGCCGCGGGGCTCGACGGCTCGAACCACGTGCTGTCGACCTTCGTCGGCATCTCCGGCGTCGGCGACACGGTCGCCACGTGGGAAGGCACCACGCCGTGGACCAACCCCGGCGACCTGATGATCTACAACGTCCCGATCCGCTTCACGCTCACCATCATCGCGGGCGGCCTCGCATTCGAGCCGTCCACCGGTGTTCCCGGTCTCGATCCGGGCGCCGGCACCGGCATCGACGTCGTGATCGACGTCGCGCCCGGCGGTACGGCGACGAACTTCACGACCAACTGGGCGTTCACCGCCGACGTTCCGACGGACGGTGACGGGTTCATCCCGCTGGCCAACGTCCCGACGACCGGTGGCGGCCTGACCCTGAGCTCGTTCGGCGGCGGGTTCTACTCGCAGCCGTAGCTTCACCCGACGTGACGACGGGTCCCGGCAGTGCGGCGGGACCCGTCGCGCCTACTCGGACAGCAACGCGCGGATGCGCTCCGCGTTCGCGGCGAGGCCCTTGTACTCCGCCAGCGGCGGCTCCATGCCCCCGACGCTCCCGCGCAGCGTCGCGCGCTGGTCGGGCCTCAGGCCGCGCACGTCGGCGAGGTAGACCCGGAGCAGGAACAGGCTGAGCACGTCGCTCAGCGGGACGATCACCTGTCGCTCGACGCGGAGCCACGCGGTCGGCGCGTCCGCCCACCGTGTCGGCGCCGTCGGATGGATGCCGGCTTCGCACCGCGGCCGGTCGAGGCGCGCGTCGGGCGTCAGGCTCCACACGAACCGCGCCGTCGTCCGTCGCACGTCGAAAAGGCCGCGCGCCAGCCGCGTGCGGTTCGTGGCCTTGAACGCGTGCATCGCCGGCACGGGCTCGTGCAGCTCGAGGAACGTCCGGCCGCGGGCGCACTCGGGGCACCAGTTCGTCGGGAAAGAGACGTGCAGATACACGGCGGCCGCCGTCGCGGGATCGTCACCCGGCGCGCGTCGCATGACGACGAGGTCCTCCTGGACGCCGAGCATCGCCTCGTGGAGCGTCGTCACGCCGGCGAAGCGCTCGACGCGGCCGGGGTGCTCGGCGGCGATCGTCGTGCGGAGCCAATCCAGGACGGTGTCGGTTCCCGGTTCGGCGGCCGGGTGACGGTCCGACCAGCGTCGTCGCTTCTGCGTCAGGTACGCGTCCTCGTCGTCGTCGAATTCGAAGCACGTCGTTCCCACGCGCTCGTCGCCGAGCCGCGGCTGGATGCCGGGCATGTGATGCGGGGCGGTGACCGGAAAGTACGGAAGCGTTTTCGACATCACTGGCGTCGCGCGCCGTGGCGGCGCACGATCGCGCCATGACCCTGCCGTCCGGCTTCGTCTACCGCCCCGGCGTGTTCGACGCGGCGGCGAGCGCCGAGCACCTCGCGGCCCTCGTGACGGAGCTCGCCTGGGAGGAGCAGCGCTTCACGATCTACGGCCGCTCCATGCCGATGCCGCGCCTGATCGCGATGTACGGTCCCATCGGTTACCGCTACTCGGGCGTCGTGCATCCGCCGGTGCCGCTGACGGCGCGCCTCGACGCGATCCGTGCCGCGGTGGAGGCGGCGAGCGGGCTCGCGTTCAACTCGGTGCTCGCCAACCTGTACCGCGACGGCCGCGATTCCGTCGGCTGGCATCGGGACAACGACTACCCGCACGGCGGGCAGCCCGCCGTCGCCTCCGTGAGCTTCGGCGCCGTGCGTCGCTTCGAGGTGCGCGAGCGTGCGGGACGCACGACCGGCACGATCGATCTCGAGGCGGGCTCGCTGCTGCTCATGGAAGCCGGCGCAGTGGCCCGATGGTGGCATCGCGTCCCGAAGACGACACGCCCCGTCGGGGCGCGCGTCAACCTCACGTTCCGTCACATGGTGGCCGTCACGAGTACATGATGCGCGTGATCCAGTCGGCCACCATCGCCGGCTTGGCCTCGCCTTCGATCTCGACGGTCATCGTGCGCGTCGTCTGGATCCACGGACCCTTGAGCTCCGCCGCCGCGAGCGTGGCGCGGGCGCGGATGCGGCTGCCCACCTTCACCGGGCTGACGAACCGCACCTTCTCGAAGCCGTAGTTGAGCCCCATCATGATCCCCTCGAACCGGGCCGGATCGCCCTTCGGGATCGACGTGTCGAGATGGGTCAGCATCGACAGCGTCAGGAACCCGTGCGCGATCGTCGTGCCGAAGGGCGTCGCCTTCGCCGCTTCCGGGTCGACGTGGATGAACTGATGGTCGATCGTCACGTCGGCGAACCGGTTGATCCGTTCCTGGTCGACGGTGAACCACTCGCCGACCCCCTCCTCCTTACCGATGGCGGCCTGGAAGAGGGCGAAAGCCTTTTCTGCGTTCGTGCTCATGCGGTGCGCAGTTAGTCGGACCGCTCGCCTCCCGCAAGCCCCGACCCGTCGGGACGGCGTCGGACGTCCCAATCAGGGGGCGGGTGCCTGGACGTATGCCGTCGCGGCCCCGTGCCGGTAGACGAGCGCGCCGCCGCTCTGTCCCGTCCGATAGCCGAGACCCAGCACGGCGACGGTTCCCAGCCAGGCGACGCCCGCCAGGACGAGCCCTGCCTTTCGCCGGCTGCCGGCGAGGGCGAGCACCACACTCGCGCGGGGAACCACGCTCGCCACCACGCGAGCGCCAGTCCGCCGGCGATCAACGGCATCAGCAGCCCGAGTGCGACGGGGACGTGAACGACCTTCGGGTGAAAGAGCAGTGCGTCCATGAAATTCCTCCGCTGTGCGAGCCTCGGCCGATCACGACTCGAGCACGCTGTAGAGCTCGTCTTCCTGGGCAAAGTGCATCGAGAGAACCGCATGCAGGCCGTAGAGCGCTCGACGCAGGTCGCGCACGTCTTCGGCGTGCGGGCCGTCGGGCGGAAGCTGCGCGACGAGCCGACGCAGGAGCCGCGTGAGGCGGAAGATCTCGTGATGCGTCCGGATGAGCGGGCCCGTCGGGTCTTCGCCCGGCAGCATCGCGCCGAGCACGGGGTACGCGGTCGCCTGCTCGTGTCGCTCGTGCGGGAGCAACGCCTGCTCGAGCGCGTCGCAGAGGCGCAGGAGCTGCGCGCGTGACTCGGCGGGTGGCAGGTCGCCCAGACGCGACGCCAGCGACGCGAGCTCGTTCACCGTGGCGCGCAGCGTGCGATGCGCCGTCGCCAATCCGCGCGCCAGGTGTGCGGCGCCGGGCGTCGGCGTGGGACGGCGCCGGCCCCCGCCCAGCGCGCGCAACGCGTTCGAGATGACGAGCACGTCGATCCCCTCCTGGAGGACTGCGCCGGCCACGGGCGGGAGATTGCCCGTCGCGGCGAACACCATCGCGACCAGCGACAGCCCCATGCCGACCAGCACGCTCTGACGGGCGATACGCCAGGTACGCTGGGCGGTCTCGATCGCGAGCACGAGTCCTTCGAGCCGGTCCGCCGTCAGGATCACGTCCGCCGCCTCCGAGGCCGCCGTCGCCCCGCGCGCGCCCATGGCGATTCCCACGTCGGCGAGCGCGAGCGCGGGCGAGTCGTTGATGCCGTCCCCGACCATGGCGGTGACGCCCTCGGTGCGAACGAGCCGCACCACGTCCACCTTGTCCTCGGGGCTTCGCTCGGCGAAGACGCGATCGACTCCGAGGGCGTCTCCGACGAGCTCGGCCACGTCGGGATGATCGCCGGTCACCATGTGCAGCCGGCGGATCCCGGCGCGACGAAGCGCCGCGAGCGTGCGAGGCGCCTCGGGCCGTATCGGATCCTGCAGCAGCAGCGCGCCGGCCAGCGCTCCGTCCACCGCCACCCAGACGCCCGACGATCCCTCGACGGCGGTGCGAATCTGGATCGTTCGCAGCTCCGGCGTCAGCGGCGCGTCCGCTGCGACGAACCCCAGCTGCCCGACGGCGACACGCCGGCCGTCGACACGCCCGGTGATACCCCGTCCCATGTCCTCGTGGACGTCGTCCGGGAAGCTCGGTTCGAGGTGACGATGGATGGCTTCGGTCACGATGGCGGGTGCGTACGGGTGGACCGAGACCTGCTCGACGGACGCCGCGAGCCGGATCACCTCGGCCGCCGGCAGGGAGCCGAACGTCTCGGTCGCCACGACCTCGGGACGTGCGGACGTCAGGGTGCCGGTCTTGTCGAGCAGCACCACCGAGGCACGTGCGAGCGTTTCCAGCGGACCGCCGCCCTTCACGATGATGCCGTGGCGCGCGGCCCGCGACACGCCCGCGATGATCGCGGCCGGCGCGGCCAGGATCAGCGGGCACGGTGTCGCGACCACGAGCACGGCGAGCGCGCGGAGGGGGTCGGCCACCCACAGCCCGGCCCCCGCGGCGATCGCGACGGTCAGCCAGAGAAACCAGAGCGCGTAGCGGTCCGCGAGGCGGACGAACGGCGCCTTCGACTTCTCCGCGGCACGCACGAGGCCGACGATTGCCGCATAGGTGCTCTCGCCGGGAGGTGCGGTCACCCGCAGCTCGAGCGGCCCGCCTGCGTTCGTCGTGCCGCTGCGCACCGGCGCGCCGCGCTCGACGCGCGACGGCTTCGCCTCTCCGGTCAACGCCGACTCGTCGAGCACGCCGCTCGGCGACGTGACGATGCCGTCGGCCGGCAACACCTCGCCCGGCTTCACGACGAGGATGTCTCCCAGCCCCACCTCGTCGATGTCGACGTCGACGATCTCGTCGGTGATGCGCCGGTGCGCGACGTGTGGTACCCGCGCCAGCAGGCTCTCGAGCTCACGATGCGCGCGAGCGACGGCGTACCGCTCGAGCGCCGTCCCCCCGGCGAGCATGACCGCGATGACGGCGCCGACCAGGTATTCGCCGAGCACCAGCGCGCCCGACATCGCGAGCACGGCGATGAGATCGATGCGCGACTCGCCGCACGGCAGCTGGACGGCCGCCCAGATCAACGTCCGCGCGAGCGCGACCGCGGTGCTGCCCGCCCAGGCCCAGCGCGCCGCGCCGGGCGCGTCCAGCGCGTACGCGACGCCGCCCCCGACCAGCCCGACGACCGACGTCGCGAGGAGCATTCGCTCGGCCGTGAGCCCGATGGAGCGCGCGGACGGGGGCGCGCGCCGGCGAGGCTGCGCACCTCGCCCGCGACCGTCGAGATCGGTGCTGGGTCCCACGCGATGCTGGGCATGGGCAAGCGCCGTGCCGTGACGTCGCGCCCGCCCACGCTCGCGCCTTTCCGAGATGCGGGAACCACGCGGCGGGAAGGTTCGCATCGCCCGGACGTGCCTGCCGCCGCGTCCGTCGGCTATGGTGCGCGCGATGCCTGTGTCGGGCGAGGTCGTCTTCAGGGCGCGACAGCTCTCGAAGGTCTACCAGATGGGCAACGTGCAGGTGCACGCGCTCCGCGGCATCGACCTCGACATCCATGCCGGCGAGCTCGTCGTGCTGCTCGGCCCCTCGGGCAGCGGGAAGAGCACGCTGCTCAACATCCTCGGCGGCCTCGAGTATGCCAGCGGGGGGACGGCGATCTTCCGTGACCACGACCTGACACGCGCCGACGAGCACGAGCTGACGCGCTATCGGCGGGAGCACGTCGGGTTCGTCTTCCAGTTCTACAACCTCATCCCGTCGCTCACCGCGCGCGAGAACGTCGCGCTGGTCACCGAGATCGCCGAGCGGCCCATGTCGCCGGACGAGGCGCTGCAGCTGGTCGGCCTCGGCGCGCGCCTCGATCACTTTCCCGCGCAGCTGTCCGGCGGCGAGCAGCAGCGCGTGGCCGTGGCGCGCGCCGTCGCCAAACGTCCCGACGTCCTGCTGTGCGACGAGCCCACGGGAGCGCTCGACTACGAGACCGGGAAGCTCGTGCTCGACGTCATCGCCCGCGTGAATCGCGAGCTCGGGACGACCACCGTGGTCATCACGCACAACGAGGCCATCGCCGCGATGGCGCGGCGGGTGCTGCGGCTCGCCGACGGCCGGATCGCCGCGGAAGAGCACAACGCCACGCCGATGCGCCCGGCCGATCTGCGCTGGTGAAGACCCTCGACCGCAAGCTCCTGCGCGACCTGGCGCGGATGAAGGGGCAGGTCGTCACGATCGCCCTCGTCGTCGCCAGCGGCATCGCGTGCTTCGTGTCGGCGCTCAGCACCTACGAGTCGCTCCGTACGTCGCAGCGGACGTACTATGCGACCAGCCGCTTCGGGCAGGTCTTCGCGCGGCTCGAGCGCGCGCCGGCCACGCTCGTCGATCGTATCCGCGAGATTCCCGGTGTCGCGCAGGTCGAGCCTCGCCTCGTCGCCGACGTGTCGCTCGACGCCGGGACCGGCGGGCCGCCCGCGGTCGGTCGCATGGTCTCGGTGCCGGCCGGCGGGCAGCCGCCGCTGAACGCCCTGCATCTCCGGTCCGGCAGCCTGCTCGAGCCGGGACGGACCGACGAGGTGCTCGTCAGCGAGGGCTTCGCCGGCGTCCATCGGTTGCGCGCGGGCGATCGCGTGTCGGCGATCGTCAACGGCCGCCGGCAGGACTTCCGCGTCGCCGGCGTCGCGCTGTCTCCGGAGTACGTATTCGCCATCCGGGGGGGCGAGCCCATTCCCGACGACCGCGGGTTCGCCGTCCTGTGGACGGCGCGCGCGGGGCTCGAGGCCGCACTCGACATGGCGGGCGCGTTCAACGACGTCGTGCTCACGCTGGCGCCGGAGGCCGACGCGCGAGCCGTCGTCGACGTCCTCGATCGCCTGCTGGAGCCGTACGGCGGTCTCGGCGCCGTCGCGCGCGACCAGCAGCCGTCGCATCGCTTCATCGAGGACGAGATCCGGCAGAACCGCACCATGGCGACGACGATCCCGCCGATCTTCCTCGCCGTCGCGGCGTTCCTGCTGAACGTCGTCCTCGGCCGGCTCGTCACCACCCAGCGCGAGCAGATCGCGGCGCTGAAGGCCGTGGGCTACGGCAATCGCGCCATCGCCGGTCACTACTTCGCCTTCGTGCTGGTCGTCGTGATGCTGGGAGCGGCACTCGGCATCGTGCTGGGCGCCGGCCTCGGCCGGCTCATGCTCCGGGCCTACGCGCCGTTCGTCCGCATGCCGCACCTCGCGTACCACATGGGCGCCTGGATCCCGCTGCTCGCCGTCGTGGTGAGCGTGCTCGCGGCGATCGTCGGCGCACTGGGGGCGCTCGGCCGCGTCGTCGCGCTCGCGCCGGCGGAAGCGATGCGTCCCGCCGCGCCGAGGATCTACCGGCACACGATGCTCGAGCGCCTCGGTGCGGCGACCTGGCTGGGGCCGCGGCGGCGGATGGCGGCGCGGAACCTCTCCGGACGGCCCATGCGCACCGTGCTCACGACGACCGGCATCGCCTGCGCCACCGCCGTCGTGGTGCTGAGCCGCTGGTCGCACGACGCGGTGGCGTTCATGCTGGACGCGCAGTTCCGCCTGGCCGAGCGCGGCGACGCGACCGTCGCGTTCGTCGATCCCGTTCCTCCTCGGGCAATTCGTGAGCTGGCCGCGCTGCCGGGCGTGTTGCGCGCCGACGGCATGCGCGCGGTGCCGGTCCGGCTGGTCTTCGGCCACCGGAGGTACACGACGTCCATCCTCGGACTCCCGACCGACGGCGAGCTGCGGCGCCTCCTCGACACCGAGCTCCGGCCGATCGTTCCGCCGCCCGCCGGCATGCTGCTCACGCGCCGGCTCGCCGAGCGTCTCGGTGTCCGGGTCGGCGACGAGGTGCTCGCCGAGGTGCGCGAGGGCGAGCGCCCGAAGCGCCTCGTCCCGGTCACCGGGCTGGTCGACGACATGATCGGGATGTCCGCCTACATGGAGGGGGCGGCGCTCGCGCGCCTCCTGCGCGAGCAGGAGCGCGTCAACGTCGCGGCAATCGCGGTCGACCGGCCGTACGCCGAGGCGCTCTACCGGCGGCTCCGCCAGATCGGTCGGATCGCCACCGTGACGGAGAAGAACGCCGCGCTGCGGGCGTTCGAGGAGACGACGGCGCAGTTCATCCTGGTGTTCACGGCGATCCTGACCACGTTCGCGATCGTGATCGCGGTGGGCGTCGTCTACAACGCGGCGCGCATCGCGCTGCAGGAACGCGCGTGGGAGCTCGCGAGTCTGCGCGTCCTCGGCTTCACGCGTGCCGAGGTCTCTCGCATCCTGCTGTTCGAGATCGGCGTGCAGCTGCTCGCCGCGTTGCCGGTGGGCATGTGGTTGGGCTACCACGCCGCTCGTGGCCTCGCGGCGCTGCACGAGACGGAGATGTTCCGCATCCCGGCCCGAGTGGACCCGGCGACGTACGCGTGGAGCGCGCTGGTGATCGTCGCGGCGGGCGCGGCGAGCGCCCTGATCGTGCGCCGGCGGATCGACCGTCTAGACCTCATCGGCGTGCTGAAGGCACGTGAATGACGTCCGTCGGCCGTCTGCTCCTGGTGCTCCTGGGGATCGCGGCGATCGCGGCCACGGTGGCGGCGTTGTGGCCAAAGCCGGTCGCGGTGGACGGGGCGCGCGTCGTGCGCGGCGCCTTCGAGCAGGTCGTGGAGGACGATGGGAAGACCCGCGTCCACGACCGGTACGTGGTCTCGTCGCCGCTCGCCGGACGGTTGGAGCGGATCGCGCTGCGCGCGGGGGATGCCGTGGCCGCCGGCGCCATGATCGCAACGATCCGTCCGACGCCGCCGCCGTTGCTCGACGCGCGCTTGCAGCGCGCGTTGCACGAGCGCGTCGGCGCCGTCGAGGCGACGGTCGAGCAGGCGCGCGCCGCGCTCGAGCGCGCCCGCGCGGCGCGCGATCAGAGCCGGGTCGACCACGAGCGGGCCAGCACGCTGGCGGCGGACGGCATCGTTGCGGCCGGCGACCTCGACCGCGCGCGCCTCGCCCTGCAGGTCGCCGAGAAGGACCTGCTGGCCGCGGAGTCCGCGGTGCACACCGCGCAGCACGACCTGGACAGCGCGCGCGCCGCGCTCGCCCGCCTCAGCGAGGGCGGGGACGAGCCGTTCGAGGTCACCGCACCGGTCGCCGGCCGCGTCTTCCGCGTACTTCAGGAGAGCACGGCCGTCGTCGCACCCGGCACGCCGCTCCTCGAGATCGCCGATCCGGCCGACCTCGAGGTGGTCGTCGACGTGCTGACGGCAGACGCGGTGCAGATCCCGCCCGGCGCGCCGGTGCGCATCGAGCGCTGGGGAGGCGGCGCGACGCTCGACGGTCGCGTGCGCCTCGTGGAGCCGTCGGGCTACACCAAGCTGTCGGCGCTCGGCGTCGAGGAGCAGCGCACGAACGTCGTCATCGACCTGACGTCGCCCTTTGCCGAATGGCGGGCGCTCGGCGACGGCTACCGGATCGACGCGCGGATCGTGGTGTATCGGGCGGAGGACGCCGTGACCGTGCCCGCCAGCGCGCTCTTCCGGGAGGGCGACGGATGGGCGGCGTTCGTCGTCGAGGACGGTCGCGCGCGCAAGCGCGCCGTCGTGGCGCCCCGGCGCGGCCAGCGCGCGGCGATGGTGGAGCAGGGGCTCGCGGCCGGCGACGTCGTGGTCGTCTATCCGGGCGATGCCATCGCCGACGGCGTGCGGGTCCGGGTGCGAGGGCTCGAGGCACCACCGCCCCCCGACGCACGGCCCTGAGCTCGCCGTCAGACGGCGGACTCGGATGCTCGTGCGTCAATGACGTCCGCGCCGCGCGTTTCTCGAATTCGTGGCTGACCGCCTGCGTTTCCCAATCCTGGAAGGGCACCGCGCTCGTTTTTCGCGCGGTGTCCACGACGGACGGCGCCGCCGGTCGGCGGCGCCGCCGGCGGCGGCTGGAACGCCGCGTGCTTCGTGGATCGGCATGACCACGCAAGGACTGGTCGAAGCGGCATGCGGCGGCGTCCTGATCGGTGTCGCCGCCTCCGCGTTGCTGGTGCTCGACGGTCGTATCGCGGGCATCAGCGGCATCATCGGAGGCTTGCTGCCGCCCCGGCGAGCGGACGCGACGTGGCGGGCGCTCTTTGCCGCCGGCCTCCTCGCGGGCGGCCTCTGTGTCGCGACGCTCATACCCGACGCCTTCCGGGGGCTCGCGTCGACGCCCTATGCGATGCTGGTCGCGGCAGGGCTGCTGGTCGGCTTCGGCGCCAGCGTCGGCAACGGGTGCACCAGCGGCCACGGCGTGTGCGGCGTGAGTCGCCTGTCCCCACGATCCATCGTCGCCACCCTGACGTTCATGCTGTCGGGCGCCGTGACGGTGTTCGTCGTTCGCCACGTCGCGAGGATCGCATCGTGAGAAACGTCGTCGCCTTCGGCTGCGGAGTCGTCTTCGCGCTCGGGCTCGGCGTCGGCGGCATGACCCAGCCGGCGCGCGTCCTGGCGTTCCTCGACGTCGCCGGGAACTGGGACCCTGCGCTCGCGTTCGTCATGGTGGCGGCGATCGCGGTGTATGCGCCGGTCTATCGGCTCGCCGTCGGGCGGGGACGACGTCCCGTGTTCGCGGCCGCGTTCGACGTGCCGTCGCGGCGGGACGTCGACGCACGGCTGATCACCGGCGCGCTGCTGTTCGGCGTCGGCTGGGGGCTCGCCGGCCTCTGTCCCGGTCCCGCCGTCACGTCGCTGGCGAGCGGCGATCCAGCGGCGTTCGTGTTCGTCGGCGCGATGGTCGCCGGGATCGCGGCGTCGCGACTCGTCGACCCCGGCGCGCGTAGGCCTGCCAGCGTCGTGCGGCTCGAGTCGCGCGCGGTGTCGGCCGGCCTGAATGCCTCGAGGAGGTAGCAGCGATGTCGCTTCGACGCGTCGTTCTCATCCTCGTATCGATGCTCATGGCCGCGGGGATCGCCGCGGCCCGTCCCCCGGGACCGTGTGCGGGCGAGGCGGGCTGCCGCGGCGGTCCGCGCGCGGGACACGGCGCACACGGCGACGATCATGCGGGCTTCCACGCGCTGCTGGACGCGCGCGATCGCATCCGGCGCGACGTGACACAGCTCCCCGACGGCGTCGAAACACTCACCGAGTCCGACGACCCGGCGGTGGCAGAGGCGATCCGGACACACGTGCGGGCGATGTACGCGCGTCTCGAGGAGGGCAGGCCCATCCATGCACGCGATCCGCTGTTCGCGGAGCTGTTCCGTCATGCCGATGCCATCGCCATGACGATGGAGCCGACGCCGGCCGGCATCCGCGTGCGCGAGACGTCCACCGACCCCTGGGTGGTGAAGCTCATCCAGGCGCACGCCGACGTGGTGAACCGGTTCCTCGCCAATGGCCACGCCGAGATGCGACGGAACCATCCGCTGCCGCCGCGCTGACCGAGGGTTGCACGATGCACTACGCGATATCGACGACATGGGGCCCCACCGATCCCACCGAGGTGTTCGCCGATGCGCGGGCGGAGATCGTCGTTTGCCGGCCCTGCGCCGAGGCACGGGGAATCGGCGCCGACGCCCTCGTCGCAGGTGCTCGGTTCGGCGGCATGGACCGCTTCCACGCACAGGCCGGCCGCGACGACTGCAAGGTCGTCGCATTCTGAGGACGGCGCATGCTCTTTCGCCAGCTGTTCGATCTCGTGTCGTCGACCTACACCTATCTGCTCGCCGACGAGGACAGCCGCGAGGCGCTGCTGATCGATCCGGTCTTCGAGCAGCTCACGCGCGACCGCGCCCTCGTGCGCGAGCTGGGACTCACGCTGCGCTACACGCTGGAGACCCACGTTCACGCGGATCACGTGACGGCGGCCTGGCTGTTCCGCGACGCGCTGGGTTCGCGCATCGTCCTGTCGAAGCGGAGCGGCGCCGAGGGCGCCGACGTCTACGTGGACGAGGGCGACACGGTGACGATCGGCGCGACCGGGCTGTCGGTGCGCGCGACGCCCGGCCACACCAATGGCTGCGTGACTTGGGTGACGGCCGATCGGCGCATGGCGTTCACGGGCGACGCGTTGCTCATCCGCGGTGCCGGCCGGACCGACTTCCAGCAGGGCGACCCGCGCGCGCTCTACCGTTCGATCCGCGAGCGCATCTTCACGCTGCCGGACGCCTGCCTGCTCTTTCCCGCACACGACTACGAGGGCCGTACCGTCACGACCGTCGGCGAGGAGAAGCAGTGGAACGCGCGTGTGGGCGGCGCGGCCAGCGAGGCGGACTTCGTCGGCTACATGAACAACCTCGGGCTGCCGCACCCGAAGCGCATCGACGTCGCGGTGCCCGCGAATCTCCAGTGCGGCAAGCCGCCGCCGGAAGCGGCGGCGGCAGCGCCGGAATGGGGACCCGTCGTGCGGACGTTCGGCGGCGTCCCGGAGATCGAGCCGACGTGGGTCGCCGAGCACCGTGCGGACGTGACGCTGTTGGACGTGCGCGACGCCGCGGAGCTCGCGGGCGACCTCGGGCGCATCCCGGACAGCCTGCACATCCCGCTCGGCGAGCTGCGCGGGCGAGTGTCCGACGTCCCGCGGGACCGACCGGTGGTGTGCCTGTGTCGATCGGGCCGGCGCTCCGCACAGGCCGCCGCGATCCTCGCGTCGGCGGGTCTCCGCGACGTGGCCAGCCTCGCGGGCGGACTGATCCGCTGGCGCGCGCAACGGCCGTGACGCGCGGCCTGCTCGCCTCGCCGCTCGGACTGCTGATCGGCCTGTCGCTCGGCGCGCTCGGAAGCGGCGGCTCGATTCTGGCCGTGCCGGCGCTGGTCTACGTCGCCGGCCAGACGCCACAGGAGGCGACGGCCGCGAGCCTGCTGCTCGTCGGCAGCGCGGCGGCGGTCGGCCTGTGGACTCACGGGCGGGCCGGTCGCGTGCGCTACGGCACCGGGGCCGTGTTCGGGCTGGTCGGCATCGGCGGATCCATCGTCGGTACCGCCGTCAATCGCCGGATCGACGACGACGTCCTGCTGCTCGGGTTCAGCGCGCTGATCCTCGTGGCGGCATGGCGCATGCTCACGGCATGCCCGAGCTGTACGCGCAGCGGCGAGGCGCGCGAGCTCGCGAGCGGTGCGCCATCGACCGCGAAACCGTGGACGCCGAGGCGCATCGCGGTGGTCGTCGCCGTGGGGACGTGCGTCGGATTTCTCACCGGCCTGTTCGGCGTCGGTGGCGGCTTCGTCGTCGTCCCGGCGCTCACGCTCGTCATGGGGTTCGCGATGCCCGAAGCGATCGGGACGTCGCTGCTCGTGGTCGCGATCAACAGCGCGATCGCGTTGCTGGCGCGCCTCGGTTCGGCGCGGATCGACTGGATGCTGGCGGGCGCCTTCACGGCGACCGCCGTCGCCGGGGTATTCCTCGGCGGGCGCTTGGCCGACCGCCTGGACCCGGAACGTACTCTGCGGGCGTTCGCCGCCGCGCTCGTGATCCTCGCCGTGTACACGCTGGCGCGCGTGCTGACGGCGCTGGCCTGAGCCCCCGCCAGCTTTCGCGGTATCGGGAAGCGCGAACGCCAATCGTTCGCGCCGTTGCGACGTGGCCTCGGGCCGTCGTGGGCCGCGACTTGGCACTCTTGCTGCTTGTCTCCCGGTATGACCCTCACCTCGGCCGACCGCGAGGCACTACGCATCAAGTACCGTCAGGAGCGCGACAAGCGCGTCCGCGCAGACGGCAACGCACAATACGTCGAGCCCACGGGCCGCTTCGCGCACTTCGTCGACGACCCGTTCACGCCGCGGAAGGAGCGGAAGCCGCGCTTCGACGACGTCACCGTCGCCTTCATCGGCGGCGGGTTCTCGGGGCTCTGCACGGGGGCGCGGCTCAAGCAGGCCGGCATCGACGACGTGCTCATCATCGACGGCGCCGGCGACTTCGGCGGGGTCTGGTACTGGAACCGCTATCCCGGCGCCATGTGCGACACCGCCGCGATGGTGTACCTGCCGCTCCTCGAGGAGACCGGGCACATGCCGAGCATGAAGTACGTGTTCGCGCCCGAGATCTTCGAGCACGGGCGGCGGATCGCGCGTCAGTTCGGGCTCTACGACCACGCCCTCTTTTCGACCGCGGTGACGCGCCTCGAATGGGACGACGACGCCTCGCGGTGGACGATCCACACCGACCGCGGCGACCGGATCCGGGCACGCTTCGTCGCCATGGGCACCGGCCCGCTCCACCGTCCGAAGCTGCCCGGCATCCCGGGCATCGAGACGTTCGCCGGACACTGCTTCCACACGTCGCGCTGGGACTACGCGTATACCGGCGGCGACCCGGGCGGCGCGCCGATGACCGGGCTCGCCGACAAGCGCGTCGGCATCATCGGGACGGGTGCCACGGCGGTCCAGTGCATCCCGCCGCTCGGCCGCGACGCGAGGGAGCTCTACGTCTTCCAGCGCACGCCGTCGTCGATCGACGTGCGCAACAACCATCCGATCGATCCGGCCTGGTTCCAGACGCTGAAGCCCGGATGGCAGCAGGAGTGGCTGATGAACTTCGCCACGCTGCAGACCGGCGGCTTCGCGGACGAGGACCTGGTGAAGGACGGCTGGACCGACATCGCGATCCGCGTGCGCGACCGCGTCGTCGCCGACATGGGGGCGTCGGGCAGCATCCTCGACATGGCGGCGATCCAGAAGGCCTTCGAGGACAGCGACGACGAGAAGATGACCGAGATCCGCGCGCGGGTCGACGCGATCGTGAAGGATCCGAAGACGGCCGCGGCGCTGAAGCCCTGGTACCGGCAGCTCTGCAAGCGGCCCTGCTTCCACGACGAGTACCTGCAGACGTTCAACCGCCCGAACGTGCATCTCGTCGACACCGACGGCAAAGGCGTCGAGCGCATCGACGCGACCGGCGTCTGGGTGGGCGGCGTCCACTACGAGCTGGACTGTCTGGTCTTCGCGTCCGGCTTCGAGTTCGCGACCGACTTCGCGCGCCGCGCGGGCTTCGAGACGGTCGGCCGCGGCGGGCGCACGTTGTCGGCGCACTGGGCCGACGGCATGCGCACGATGCACGGCATCCACGCGCACGGTTTCCCGAACCTGTTCATCGTCGGGCTGCCGCAGGGCGCCAACCTGATCTCGAACATCACGCAGAACCTGAACGACACCGGCCTCACGGTCGCGACGATCGTGCGCCACGCGCTCGACGCCGGCGCCGGCCAGGTCGAGGTGACGCCGGCCGCCGAAGACGCGTGGGTCGGGCTCCTCGAGAGCAGCCCGCAGGGATTCCTCGGGAACCCCGAGTGCACGCCCGGGTACTACAACAACGAGGGCGGCGAGATCGGACGACGCGAACGGCTCAACGTGAGCGGATATCCGTTGGGGCCCGTGGCGTTCTTCCAGTTCATCGACGAATGGCGGAAGGCCGCGACGTTCGACGGCCTGACGTTCCGCGCCGAACCCGAGGCGGCCGCCGCCAGCTGAGACGCCGATCGCTCGCAGCCGCTGCTCGAGAGAGCATTCATGCCAACCATAGCCATCCTTCTCCTCGTTCTCCTCGCGGCACCGCCCGGACACGCCGCGCCTCCGTGCGTCGGCGCCATGGCGAAGAGCTGCGCGAAGAAGCTCTACAAGTGCTTCAAGCCGAAGGGTGCCTGCGTCGGCGAGCTCACGTTCGGACCCGGCGGTGTGCAGACGCTGCAGTGTTGGGACAACGGCGCGCGTATCGCGATCGACGCCACCCTGTCGGGCGGCACCGTCGAGTACCGCGGCCCGAAAGGGAAGAAGTGCCTCCGCGGCACGATCGTCGTCGAAGGCGACGACCTGGCCGCCTTCGTCTTCAAGAAGGGCAAGAAGATCTGGCGGGTCCGCTCGTTGGACGACGGGCTCGCCATCACGTGCCCCGACGGCACCGTCGAGCAGTACACGGAGGCCGAGGTGAACGAGCAGCCGCCGAGCTGCGGCGGCTACTCCGACGCGTCGGCCTGCGAGATGGGCGACTGTCCGTGAGACTCACGACCCGATCGGTCCGCCGTCGTTCTTCACGATGACGACCGTCGCCGAGCGCGGCCGCTGGCCGTCCGCGTAGTCGGGCCACGCGCTGTAGCGCTTCGGGTTGGCCGGGTCGTTGCTGCCCGACGGCGATCACGTCGTGGATCGTCTCGTTCGTGGACTCGTCGGTGGCGTTTCCCATGGACCTGCTCCTCCTCGTCGATGCGGCGGTGGCCCGTGGATGTAGCCGGCGATCGTGGCGAGACGTGGACGCCACGGTCACGATTGCGTGACGTGTCGAGCCGACGTCAGATGATGCCGGCGCGGAGCGCCTGCGCGGAGAGCTCGGCGCGACGGCGGGCGCCGAGCCGTCGCATCAGGCGCGCGATCCGATCCTTGACGGCCGCGACGCTCAGGTGCACCTGCCGGCCGATCTCGGGATTCGACGCGCCTTCGATGACGAGGCGGAGGATCGCGCGGTCGGTGTCGTCGAGCCCCTTGCGTCGCATGACCTTCGCGGCGCTCGATGCGTCCTCGTCGCTCGCCGTCGCCGTCAGCCCGAGCACGACGTCCGCTATGCGGTCACGAAGCGCGTAGGCGATCCGTTGGCGCTCGTCGACGACCGCGCGTTCGACGACCGCCGCACCGGCGGGCTCGGTCTCCCGGTCGACGATCCGGCCGACACCGACGCGCCCGACGGCCTTGCCGCGCTGCCAGAGGGGACGCGCGCGGATCTCGAGAGTGACCGGCGTTCCGTCCTTGTGCCGGACGCCGATCCGGAACGTGTTCACGTCGAGCGGCCGGCTCGTGCCGCGCCCCATGGCCACCGCGGCGTCCGCGACCGCGTTCGTCGGCAGGACGTCGAAGTAGTTCCTCCCGACGAGCCGGGCCGCGTCGGACGCTTCGAACCCGAGGGCCTCGGCGGCGTAGCCGTTCAGGTAGAGGAACCGACCCTGGAGGTCGTGCGCGTAGATGATGGCGTCGGCGGACTCGAGGATGGCGCGATGGTCGACCGGGCGCCGCGATGCCATGGCGCCTTGTACTGGGGTGCGCGGCCCGCGGACAACCGAACGGCAGCCGGTAGGCGGGGTCGTGCACCGCCGGTCGGCGGTATTTTCGCGGTCGGCGGGATTTCTCGTTGACCGGCCGGCGGCGGCCTCGTAGCACGCGCCTGGATGCAGAGGACCATCGGCACCCTGCTCGTGCTGGGGCTCCTCGCCGCCGGCACGGCGCACGCCCAGTCGCAGCCGCCGCAGCCCGCGTCGGGACCCGGGGGCAGCAACTATCGGCACGGCGACTGGCGTGTCAGCTCCGGCGGGAGCGGCAGCGACGCCTTCTACGTCTTCGAGCCGATCGATCCGCAGCCCGCATCGGCGCCGCTCGCCGTCGTCACGCACGGCTACTTCGAGTTCGCGGGGTACGACTCGATGTACGAGCTCATCCGGCACACGGTCCGCAAAGGCGCCGTCGTCGTCTACCCGCGCTGGCAGACCGACGTCGTCACGCCGTGCCCAGGGCCGTTCGACATCGAGCCGTGCATGACGTCCGCGCTGAACGGCATCCGCGGCGGGCTCGACTTCCTCCGGTCCAGCGACGCACGCGTCCAGCCCGATCTCGGCCGCACCAGCTACTTCGGGTTCTCGTTCGGCGGCATCATCACCGCGAACCTGGCGAACCGCTGGGCGTCGCTCGGGCTGCCGAAGCCGCGGGCCATCTTCCTCGAAGACCCGCACGACGGCGGGTTCGTCGGCGCCGACGAGCCCGCGCTCGACGATTCGCTCGCCGGCATCCCGCCGACGGTGAAGCTGCAGTGCCACTCCGGCGCCGACAGCCTCTCCGGCCCCGACGGCCCGATCACCACCTGCAACGCGGTGTTCGCGAAGCTCGGGCACATCCCGAAGAAGAACAAGGACCTCGTCCTCACCCACGACGACGCGCACGGCGCGCCGCCGCTCTCGTCGCGGCACGGCGTGTGCGCGTCGGCGCCGGGCGCGGCCGACGCCTACGATTGGAACTTCTGCTGGAAGGTCTGGGACGCGCTGCAGACGTGCGCGTACCGTCGCAAGGATTGCCCGTACGCCCTCGGCAAAGGTCGCAAGCATCGCTCGATGGGCAAGTGGAGCGACGGCGTAGCGATCACGCCGCTGAAGGTCCAGGACACGGCGCCGATCGCGCCCTGAGCATCCGGAGAACCGACATGAGATCGTTGCCGACCATCGCCGCAAGCCTCGTGCTCTCCCTGGCGTCCGCCGCCGACGTGCGCGCAGGCGGGTGCCCCACCACCCTCGACCCGAGCACCTTCGCCAGCGAGACGGAGCTGCGCGACCTGAATGCCAAGATGGCGAGCTACGGGATGCGCAGCACGGCGAGCCGCTCGAACGAGCAGTACATCGACTGGCTGAAGCAGCAGGTGCGCCGCATCGACGGGATGAAGGTCCGGACGGAGCGCATCAAGCTCCGCCGCTGGCAGCCGCTGCCCGAGGCCGACGGCGTCCCCGGTCGCGATCTCGCGAAGGCGGGCGAGCTGCGGCTCGTCCAGGCGGACGGCTCGACGCGGCAGATCCCGGTGGCGGGCGCAGTGCCCTACGCGCTGCCGACGTCGAAGAGCGGCTCGCAGGGACCGCTCGTCTACCTCCCGCCCGACCAGCCGATCACGGCGCAGAACGCCGCGGGCAAGGTGGTGCTGCGCGAGTTCCCCGACCGCTCCATCCCGTACATCGGCTTCTCGTTCCTGAGCCTCTACATCACGCCCGATCTCGCGGCGCGGACCGGAAACTACGAGCGCCCGTATCTCGCCGCGCTCCACGAGGAGCTGCTGGCCGCGGGCACCGCCGGCGCCGCGGGCCTCATCTTCGCGTTCAAGGTGCCGACGGAGCAGGTGCGCGGCTACTTCGACCCGCACAACGGCACGCACTACACCGTGCCGGCGCTCTACGTGGGTTTCGACGAAGCGGAGCAGCTGCGCGCCGCCGCCGGCGGCGCCGCGTCGGCGTCGGTCGTCGTCCGTGCCGAGGTGGGTCGCGCGAAGACGCGGAACCTGATCGCGACGCTGCCCGGGCAGAGCCCCGAGCGGATCGTGCTCTCGGTCAACACGGACGGCACGACGTGGGTGCAGGACAACGGCACCGCCGGCGTGCTGGCGCTCGCGCGCTACCTTGCCGCGCTGCCGATCGAATGCCGTCCCCGCACGTTCGAGTTCATGTTCGGCGCGGCGCATCTCCACATCTCGCGCGAGGGCACGAATCGCTACGCGGCCCAGCTCGACGAGGAGTACGACGACGGCACGGTCGCGTTCGCGTTCGTGCTGGAGCACCTGGGCACGCGTGAGATCCTCGCCGTCCCCGACGCCGACGGCTCCGGGCAGCATCTCGAGTTCACCGGCGCCGGCGACGTCTTCCTCTGGGCGGCGGGCGACAGCGAGGCCCTGCGGCAGGCGGCGGTCACGGCGACGCAGCAGCACGCCCTCGACTACACGGCCGTGCTCCGGGGCGCGGAGCTGCCCGTGCCGGGACGCGTCCCCGAGATCTGCTCGTTCGGCGGCATCGGCGGCCCGTTCCACGGCCATCTGATTCCGACGATGGCGATGATCTCCGGGCCGTGGTCGCTGTGGGCGCCGTCGTTCGGCGAGAGCGCGATCGATTTCGCGCGGATGCGGAAGCAGCTGCTGGCGGCGGGCGACGCCGTGCTCGGGTTGTCGCAGCTGCCGACCGAGCAGATCGCGGGCGACTATCCGCGGCTGCGCGCGCTGCGCGCCGCGGGTGCGCCCACGTGCTCGCACGCGCTGCCGCCGGAGCAGGCGCCCGGTCCCGGCGAGTGACCTCGGGCTACAGGCGGCCCGTGTTCGCGGCCCAGAACAGCCAGGCGATGAGGCCGGCGATGATCACGACGGTGGCGATCACCGCGATCATCGGGCCGCGCTCGGACGGCGACAGCTGCGGCTTCTGATCCGGGACGCGCGCGCCGGACTGCAGGATCGCCTGGTACATGTTCTCGTTCGACCGCCAGACCCGCCACGCGCCCGCCCAGCCGATCGCGGCGAAGGCCGGCACGGACGCGGCGAAGACCGAGAACGCCGCGCGCATCTGGCCGGTGTAGTCGTAGGCGGCGACGCCCGGTGGCCGGCCGGCGCCGTCCCCGAGCAGGATCATCGCGAAGACCGCGCCGCCGAGCGCGCCGATCAGGGCGCCGCGCAGCGAAATGCGCACGCCGCCGGGCGTGCGGCGTCGCGACCACTGGTAGAGGAAGAGGTCTCGTTGGCGGTCCGTCATGGTGCTGGGTGCGACCCACGCATCATCTCGGCCCGCGGGCGTCAAGGCTCGGCCACCGCGCTGGTTCCACCGCGCCGGTCGGGCTAAGCGACCGCATGCCGAAGGCGCTCCTCGGCGCAGCTGCGACGGTCCTCACCTTCGCGATCTTCGTGCCCTACGTCCGCAGCATCCGGAGCGGCACGACGCGTCCGCACGTCTTCTCCTGGGTCGTGTGGGCGCTCGGCACGTTCATCGTGTTCCTGGCACAGCTGGCCGGCGGGGCTGGCGTCGGTGCGTGGCCGATCGGCATCTCGTCCGCCATCACCGGCTGGATTGCGTGGCTCGCCTGGCGCCGGCGGGGCGACGTCACCATCACGCGCGCCGACCAGGCATGCTTCGCCGCCGCGCTGATCGCGCTGCCGTGCTGGGTCTTCACGGACGATCCCCTGTGGGCGGTGATCATCCTGACGGCGGTCGACCTCGTCGGGTTCGGCCCGACGCTGCGCCATGCCTGGTCGGACCCCCAGGCCGAGAGCGCGAGCTTCTTCGGGCTTGCCGCCGTGCGGAACCTGCTCGTCGTGCTGGCGCTGGAGCACTACTCGTGGACGACCGTGCTCTTCCCCGCGGCGGTCGGCGCGGGGTGCCTCCTCCTCGCGGGGGTGGTCGTCGGCCGCCGGCGGATGCCGTCCCTCGCGCCGTGACGTTCCGCGGGCACGTCGCAAATGCGTATACCGTCCATTCGCGCCCGCGTCGTATAAGCGCCGCGCTCCCTGGACCGACGCCGAACGAAGGACGACCCGCCATGCTCGCACTCCGCCTCCTGTCGACGCTACTCCTCGTCACCACGCTCGCCGCGGGTTCCCACGCCGCCGGCCCAAAGCTCGTCTGTGGCCAGGCGTCGAAGTGCCCGGCCGGCCTGCTCGCCGACGTCCGTGCCGCGGCGGCGACCGCCTGTCCCTGTGATGCGGCGGCGTCGGCGAAGGGATACGCGAAATGCTGGAAACCCGTGGTCCGTGGTTTCATCGACACGCTGGGCAAGACGGGTTTCCCGAAGGCCTGCCGGAAGGAGGTCGCGCGTGTCCTCGGCAGCACGACCTGCGGCCGGTCCGGGTTCGTCCTCTGCCGGAAGAAGGGCGGCAGCGCGTGCGGCATCGCGAAGGCGAGCAAGTGCAAGGACGTCTTCCCGACCGGCAACGCGTTCCGCACGTGCGCCGACGCCTGCGACGGTCTGTCGGCGCTGCCGTTCCCGTCGACGACGGAGCTCCGATCGACCGACCTGGGTTCGCTCGCGGATGCCGGCGACGGGACGCTGCGCTTCGATCCCGCGCCGTCGTCGCTCGACGACGTCGCCGTCGGGAAGGTCATCGTGGCCGGCGTCTCGCCGAGCACGCCCGCGGGACTGCTGCGCCTGGTGCTCGCCGTCGAGCGCAACGGAACGGAGCTCGTCCTGCGCACCGGGCAGGCGCCGATCCAGCTCGCGTACTCGAAGCTGAACGTCCGCGGCACCGGGTCGACGCCGGTCACCGCGGTCGGCGGCTCGACGTCGATGTTCCGCCCGCAGATCGACTTCGGCACCAAGAAGGAGTTCGACTACGTCCTCTTCGACGGCGACGGCAACGAGGAGACGGACAACGACCAGATCAAGGTCGAAGGCGAGGTCGGCGGCGGCTTCGACTACGAGTTCGCGCTCGACGTCGACTGGGGCGGCGTGACGGAGCTGCCCGACATCGTCACGAGCTGCCTCGAGAGCTTCGCCGACGTGCTCGTCGGCGATCCGCCGCAGTGCTCGATCGACGAGCTTATCCCCGAGGCGAAGGTGACGTTCGTCGTGTTCCCGCAGGTCGAGGCGGACGCGAACGTCAAGGGCGCGGCGCTTCTCGAGTACGAGAAGGAGGTCGAGCTCGCGTCGGAGACGCTCGCGCCGCTCATCGTCGGCCCGCTGGTGTTCGTGCCGAAGGCCGACGTGACGGCCTCGCTGTCCGGCGGGGCGTCGGGCAAGTTCTCGACCGGCCTGCACGGGTCGGCGGTGTTCGAGACGTCGGTGACGGTGTCCTCGAAGCAGACCCAGGCGCCGCAGTTCAAGGAGCCGGAGCTCGTGAGCAGCGACTTCGGGCCGAACGACACGAAGGTGACGCTGCAGGCGTTCGCGAAGGTCGGCGTCGGCGCGCAGCTCAACCTCCTGCTGTTCGGCGTGACTGGTCCGTACGCGAAGGCCGAGCCGTTCGGCTCCATCGAGGCGAACATCCTCGACGAGCCGTGCTGGGAGCTGAAAGCCGGCCTCGATGCGTCGCTCGGCATCAAGGTGACGAGCCCCGCGCTGCCGTTGATCGGCGCGGTGACCCTCGTCGACTGGCAGGCACCCGAGGTGACCCCGCTCGAGCTGCCGCTCGCGAGCGGCATATGCGACGCTCCGCCCGACGGCTCGACGCTGCCGCCCGGGGCGGGGCCGGACGCGGAGCATCTCGCGATGCCGACGTACACGCCCTGGTCGCGTACGTGGAGCGGGGCGGTCGACGGCGGGCTGGCGGCGTCGCCCGGCAACGACCTCAACTTCTCCGACCTGCAGCGGACGATCGACGGCCGGTACGTGCGCTCCGGCTACGGGGTGGGAACGCTCACGAAGTTCGACGACGACGGCACGCTCGTCTGGGGGCGCGATCTCCTGCTCGACGGGTTCCCGCTGCCGCCGCTGCGCGTGCGGTCCGCACGCGACGCGACGATGTTCGTCGCCGGCAGCCAGCCGGGGTCCGCGCCCGTCGTGCTGACGAAGCTCGCCCAGGACGGCTCCGTCGTCGAGGCGCGCGCCTGGGACGTGCCGTTCGAGCTCTGCAACGTCGACGTCTCCGCATTCACCGTCGACGGCCGAGGCGGCGCCTGGATCGCCGGCCGATGCTTCAACGACCCGCGTACCTTCCTGCTCCACGCCACCCCGACCGGATCGACGTTCCAGCTGCTCGGCGACGTCGAGGGATTGCACGTGAAGGTGATCGAGCCGATCGGCGACGACGTGTTCCTGGCCGGCGCATCCAGGGAGTCGGACGATGCGCTCGTCGCGTTCCGCATCGCGGCGGACGGCTCCGTGGTCTACGCGAAGCGCTACGACGGGTGCGACGACGCCCCCGACGCGATCCCCTCGGCGGCGATCGTCGGGTCGCAGGGCGAGGTGACGATCGCGGGCAGCGGCGGCGCGCAGCGCAACGGCCTGCTGCTGCGCCTGCTGCCCGACGGCAGCGTCGGCTTCTCGTCGCTCCAGGGCTTCGGCTTCGGCCTGGCCTCGGTGTTCCTGCTCGACTCGCTGGTCGAGCTGCCGACGACCGGCTACGTGGCCGGCGGCTCCACGGTCCGGTTGACGGAAGACGAGCCGGCGAACATCCCCAGTGCCGCGCTGGTCGGCTTCGACGCGGTCGGCAACATCCTGTGGGCGAACCGCTACACGTTCGGTGCGACGGGCTCGCACGACAACTCCGGACACGTCGCCGTGCGCCTGGCCGACGACGGCGGCGTCGTCGCGACGGCGTTCCTCGCCGACGCGCTCGATCCGTTCACCGGCGGGCACCTCTGGGCGTTCAAGCCGTTCGCGAAGGACGGAAGCATCGACTTCGTCCCGGGTGCGGTGACTACGACGCCGCTCGGCATCACGAACCTCACCTGCGCGATGAGCGACAGCGACCTGTCGGTGACGCTCACGACGCACGACGTGCCGAGCCGCGCCGTCGACGTCACGTCCACGCCGGTCGGTCTCCCGACGGAGCAGCAGACGGACGGCTAGGATGCGGCATTCGCGAACGCCGCGGTGAGCTCGCCCCAGTCCTCCATCGCGGGGAATTTCTCGAAGCTGTGCGTCGCGGGCGTCGTGGCCCAGGGCAGCTTCTCGCAGGTGAACGTCTCGATGAACGGCGCATAGCCGCTGGTGTCGTCGAGCATCGTCGCGCGGACGTTGACGAACCAGTCGAAGCCCCGCGGCCGCGTGAACAGCCAGCTCATGCACCAGCCGCAGAAGTAGTGCCGGATGTCGTCGCCGTGCAGGCCGCCGATGACGGGCTCGCCCTGCGTCACCGCGAACGCCTCGCTCGGGATGGCCGCGCTCAGGGAGAACGCGCTGCCGGTCATCCGCTGGCAGCCCGTGCAGTGGCAGGCCATCGTGAGCATCGGTGGGGCGGTGATCCGGAAGCGGACCCTTCCGCAGCGGCATCCGCCCTCGCGGGCAGTGGTCGTGTCGTCCATGCGATGTCTCCTCGCACGCATCCTGGGACGAGCGCGACGCTGGCGGAAGACGGGAGGCATCCCATGTCCGCCGGCTGTGACGTGAAGCACAGTAGCGAGAGAGCAAGATACGAGCACGGTAGACGGCACTCATGTCCTGAGGTACGGCGTGATACGCGGATCGTCACCGCCAAGGAGCACTCGATGCACATGCGCCATTCGCCCCCCCACGTCGGACACCTGCTGCTGATCCTCACGCTGCTCGCGGCCGTCGAAACGCACGCCGCAGTCGACCTCGCGGGGACGTGGCGCGACGAGACGTCCGGCGCTCTCGTGACGATCACGCAGGTGGGCGACGTTGTGACGATCGACGGAATGAGCGGCATCGTGACGGCGCCCGGACCGTTCGGTCTCGAGAGCCCCATCCCGCCGCCACCGTGCGCGACGTCGGCGGGGATGCGTCTGTTGCCCGGCGAAGGCGTCATCGACGGCAGGAAGATCAGGCTGTGCTCCCCGCCGTTCGGCAGCAGCATCACCCGCCTGCTGCTCACGCGATGTGAGTGCGACGACGGAAACGCCATGGACGGTGACGGCTGCGACGCGCGGTGCCGCGTCGAGCCCTGCTTCAGCTGCGCCGGCGCTCCGTCGGTGTGCACGCCCGAGGCCGACGGCGCGACGTGCGACGATCGCCTGGACTGTACGACCGGCGAGACCTGCACCGCCGGTGTGTGCGGCGATGCGACGACGGTGGCCGGTTGCACCGACATCAACGGCGCATGGAGCATCGTCGAGACGGTCCCGGACGTGGGGAGTGTCGACGACTACACCGCGATCGTCTCGCATCGCGACGGCGTGCTGATGGTGCGCGACGGATCCGCCGTGCGATGGGTCGGCACGTACGATCCCATGACCGGCGCGATGGACGTCGCCGAGCCGAATCTGCAGATCCTCTGCAACGACCCGGACGGGTTCTCGACGACGGTCACCGCAGGGCGTTTCACGGGGACGGGCGAGGCCGGGGTGATGACCGCGAACGAGTGCGTCCGCCACCCGCTGACGGTGGCCGGCTCGCGCTGCGGCGACGGCGTGCTCCAATCGAGTGAGAGCTGTGACGACGGCGGGACCGTCGGAGGCGACGGATGCACCGCGACCTGTGAGACGGAGCGGTGCTGGTCGTGCGACGGCACGCCCTCGACCTGCACGCCGATCGCCGACGGGACGTCGTGCGACGACGGTGACGCCTGCTCGGAGAACGACGTCTGCACGGGGGGGGCGTGCGCCGGCGGCGCGGCCGTTGCGTGCGGCGCCTGCCTCGGCTGTGACTCCGCGAGCGGTTGCGTCCCGTCGCCACGGCAGGACTGCCGCGCCCCGCTCAAGCCGAGGAAGGCCGGCTTGCAGGTGGTCGACCGGTCGACGAACACGAAAGACGTGGTGAAGTGGAAGTGGCCCACCGGCGCTGCGACGACAGGTGCGGAGCTCGGCGATCCCACGGCCGGCAGCGGGGTGACGTTCTGTGTCTTCGACGAGTCCGGCACGACGCCCACGCTGGCGTTCCGGGCCACGGTTCCCGCGGGGGGCACGTGCGGCTCCCGGCCGTGCTGGAAGGCGACCGGCGGCGGCTACCGGTTCACGAACGACGCCGCCACCGGCGACGGCATCCGGAGTCTGACGATGCATGCCGGCGCCGCCGGCAAGGCGCGCATGACGCTCGCGGGGAAGGGCGCCGGGCTCTCGGGCCGTGCCGCCGGCCTGCCGGCGCCGCCGCTGGGCCTGCCGCTGCGGGCACAGCTCCAGGTCGACGGCGGTGCCTGCTTCGAAACGCGGCACGCCCCCGCCGGCGTGCGCGAGAATGCGGCGGGCGTCTTCAAGGCGCGCGGGACGCCCTGACGGCGTCGGCTCAGTACGCCCGCTCGACTTTCGCGATCCGCGTCACGTACTCGTCGAACCACTTCGTCTTCCCGAGCTCCTTCGCGCGCAGGTGCTGGCTGTGCTGCCGCCAGCGGTCGATCGCCTCGAGCGACCGCCAGTACGAGATCGCGATCGCGAAACCGCGCTGGTAGCAGGTCTCGATGCCGAGGAAGCCGTCGACGTCCTTGGCCAGCGCGATCAGGCGCGCGCCGAGCTCGGGGTAGCCGGACACGTCGCTGGCGAGCACCGCGGGTGCGATGACGGCGTAGTAGGGCGGTTCGGGGGTCTTCGCGATCTGCGACATGCGCGCACGCTGCCGGCGCGGCGTGGAACAGTCGAATCACAAGTTTGCATCGCACGCATGCAGAACGCGGATGAAACGTCCCCTTCCCGTCGCGCGCCCGTGCTAGGAGAGGCGATGCGCTCCGCTGCCGCTCTGATCGCCGCGACCGCTCTGATGGCGACGCCGATCGACGCGATGATGCTGTGCGCGAAGAAGTCGGGCGTGATCGCGCTGCGCCAGGCCTGTGGCAAGAAGGAGTCGCCGGTCGACGTAAGCCAGCTCGGCCTGCAGGGACCAACGGGTGATCCCGGCCCGGCGGGCCCGCCGGGAAATCCCGGACCGCAGGGCATCCCGGGGCCGGGCGGCGGCTCGGGCGCGACCGGGCCCGCCGGCGGCGATCTGACGGGCAGCTATCCGAACCCGACGCTGCGCCCGGCCAGCGAGCTGCAGGTCGGCGAGCAGCCGTTCATCTTCCCCGATCCGCTCGACTGCCAGCTGACGTTCGACCTCTTCTGCGCTCTGGGAACGAACATCTACTGGGGCCATCCGAGTCCGGCGTTCCCGTCGTCCGCCGGTCCCCTGGGCGCGCTCAGCTACTTCGTCGAGCCGAACGGATTCATCCAGCTGCAGGGCGGCGTGCAGCTGTTCGGCAATCCCGCGCTGGTCACGGGGATCAACCTGGTGTTCGTGCTGCCGCCGGGGCGCCGCCCGCAGAGCCTGCGCCTGTTCTCCGTTCCGGGCCTCGGCAGCAGCGCGCTGCATCAGGCACGGCACGCGGTGGTCGCCGTACGGCCCGACGGACGCGTCGAGCTGGCCGACGCGCAGGACGCGTTGAGCAGACCCGAGATCCGCCAGTGGGACCTGAGCGGGGTACGCTTCCGCGTCGACGAGTGACGCGTCAGGGGCTGGCGAGCACCGCTCGCGCCGCCCGCAGGTCCGCGCCGTCGTCGATGCGGTCGACGAACGCTTGCAGTCGTGCGCGCGCCGGCGTGCCGGCGATCCGGCAGAGGCCCGTCGCGGCGCGCAGCGCGTAGAGCCATCCCTGCATCTCCTCGGCGCGGGAGACGGCTCGCTCGAACGCCTGCGCCGCGGTCTCCGTTCCGCCGAGGGACGGGCTCGCGACGAGACACTCCGCCCGCAGCCGGAGCAGCTCCGGCTCGTTCGCGCGCTCGCCCGTCGCGTGGGCGAAACGCAGCGACGCG
Organism: uncultured Binatia bacterium (SeqCode); assembly: GCA_964432595.1. Lineage (GTDB taxonomy): Bacteria > Desulfobacterota > Binatia > DP-6 > DP-6 > DASYLJ01. The sequence goes on from CAYSOF010000001.1 coordinate 462,874, forward strand.
TCGACGACGTCGTGGGCGCTCGACGGATCGCCGTTCGCGAGATGCGCGCGCGCGAGCAGCATGCTGAAGCTCGTCGAGCCGTAGCGCTGTCCGGTCGTCGCGTACTCCGCGAAGGCACGCCGGAGCGCGGCGACGCCCTCGGCGATGCGTCCGTCCTCCACGTCGCACCAGGCGCGCAGCATGATCGACGTGAGGCGCAGCGCCGAGAAGTCGTACCGTTCGGACAGCCCCAGCGCTTCGTCGGCGAGGGATCGCGTGGTCGGCACATCGTTCAGCACCATGAACACCTGGCCGGTGAGATTCGTGGCGAGCGCACGATGGAAGGGCGTGTCGAGCGCGGCGGCGCGGGTTAGCGCCTCGTGATTGAACGCACGCGCGCGGATCACCTGGCCGAGGTAGGCGCAGTTCGAGGCCATCATGACGCACGACAGGATGCCGACGTCGGCAGGGAGCGCCGGTGCGTCGGCATCGAACAGCGCGCGGCCGCGCTCGGCGTGGCGCACCGCCTCGTCGACCTCGCCGAGGATGTAGAGCGTGGCGCTGTGCATCACGTGCACGTTGGCCGTGGCGGTGTCGTTTCCGAGCTGCTCCGCGAGCACGATGAGCTCGGCACCGAGCGCGCGTGCCGCCGCGAGCTCGGCGCGCATCGTATGGACGACGAGCTGCCCTTCCATCGCCTGGAACAGCGCGTGCCCGCCGTCGACCCGCGCGGCGAGCTCGCGCATGCGCGCGAACGCGCGGGCGCCGTCCTCGTCGCCCCAGCCCTCGAGGGCGAAGAGCGTCACGCCGAGCTCCTGGAGCAGCGACACCTGCCGGCGCAGTCGGTCCGGGCTCTCGGGACGCTCGTCGAGGAGCGCGAGGGCGGCCTGCAGATGCGCGCGGACCTCCGCATAGGCGAACCGGGACCGCGCGTGTCCGGCCGCCTCGGCGCGATAGCGGACGGCGCGATCGACGTCGCGGCTGCGCTCGTAGTGCGCCGCCAGCTCCGCGGCCATCTCCTCGGTCCGCCCGGCGTGCGTGGTCTCGAGCTCCTCGCCGATCGCCTGATGCAGACGCCGCCGCTCCGACGACGGCATGCGCTGGTAGATCACCTGCTGGTAGAGCGCGTGACGGAACTCGTACCGCGAGCCCTTCTCGCGCAGGAACTCCTGGCGGCGCACCAGCGCGTCGCAGAACCGTTCGACCGAGGCCGCGCCGCCGGGCGGCGCAGCGACGCGGGCGACCACGTCGACCGCGAAGTCGAGCCCCGCGGCGCTCGCCGCTTCCAGAATCGCGAGCTCCTCGCGCGCGAGCCGCTCGAGCCGAGGCTCGACGACGGCGCGCAGGCCGTCGGGAATCACGGTGCGGAGCGTCTCGATCGCGTCCTGCAGCTGCCAGCGGCCGTCGTGCTCGCGCAGATGTCCACGGTCGACGAGATGGTCGACGAGGGCCACGATGAAGAACGGATTGCCGTCGCTCCGGTCGACGAGAAGCGGCAGCAGCTCCTCGGTGACGTCGTAGCCGGCGAAGCGCGCCGCGAGGTAGCTCGCGACGTCCGCGGTGCCGAGCCCGCTCAGCGTGAGCTCGCGGCAGACGCGCTTGCGCAACAGCTCGCGCTTGACGCTGGCGACGGGATGGCCGCTCGCGATCGCTTCGGCCGGCCGCAGCGTGCAGAGCACCGTCAGCCGCGCCGCCTGGCGGCGTTGGGCGAGCAGCGACACCAGATCGAGCGTCGAATGATCGATCCACTGCACGTCTTCGAGCACGAGCACGAGCACGAGCGGCCGATCGGCGGCGAGGCCGTCCAGGCAGGCCGCCAGGCCGTGGAGCGCGCTTTCCGGCGCGGCGGCTTGCGACCCGAGCAGCGCGTCCGCCGGCGGTGCCGCGACGCCGAGGACGCGCAGCAGCCATTCCGGAGCGTGCGCGCGCAACGCGTCCTCGGTCGCCGGCCCGGAGGGCCCGCGCCGAAGGGCGTCGATCGCTTCGAGCACGGGCAGATAGGGCTGGCCGCTGCCGTAGTGCTCGACGCACTGTCCGCGCGCGACGCGCGCGGGCGCACGCGCCAGCGCGTGGAACGCGGCGTCGACCAGCGTCGTCTTGCCGATGCCGGCTTCACCGGAGACGAACACGACCTGGCGGCGTCCGCCGGCCGCCGCGTCGATCCACTCGAGGATCTGCGCACGCTCGCGCACCCGACCGACCATCGGCGTGGCCTGCAGGGCGCCGTCGGGAGCGCCCGTGGCCGTCACGACGCTGGCGATGAATCGGTATCCCCGCCGCGTCACCGTCTCGATGAAGCGGGGCGCGCCGCGCCCGTCGCCGAGCGCTTCGCGCAGCTCGCCGACCGAAATGCGGACCACGCTGTCGGAGACGACGACGTCGCCCCAGATGGCGTCGAGCAGCGCGTCCTTCGTCGCCAGCTCTCCGCGGTGCTCGATCAGGTACTGCAGCACCGCGAACGTCTTCGGCCGGAGCGGTACCGGCCTGCCGTCGCGCTGCAGCTGTCCCGCTCGCAGGTCCAGCCGGAACGGTGGAAAGTCGTAAGTCGACGAAGTGTCTGGCGACGACATGGTGCGTGGCGCGCGGCACGATAACGCGGGTGGCGCTGGCTTCCCAGCCTGAAGCGCGACCCGGATTTTACAGAACTTTGCGTGTTTCTTGCGGACGTCCGCGGCCGCGCGGCGTATCTCCGCGGCCGATGGGCCGATTGCCGCAGCGTTCCGCCGTGGAGGGGCACGACTCGCCGTTGCCGCTGGAGCGCGCGTTCGTTCTGCAAATTCGTCCGCAGATGGGATCGGACGACCTCTTCGTCGGACGGATCGAGCACATCGTGTCCGGCGCTGCCGAGCGGTTCACCTCCGCGGCGGAGGTCATCGCGTTCGTCACCCGCGTGCTGATGCCGGCAACCAAGGAGGAGCAATGAAGCGATCGCGTGTTCGAGGTGCACTTGCCGCGCTGGCGGCGACGACGCTGCTGGTCGCGGCCGTTCCCGCGCGGGCGCAGCAGGCGAAGTGTCTCGCGGGCAAGACGGGCTGCATGGCGAGGGAGGCGACCGGGCTACTCAAGTGCGAAGCGCTGGCGGTCACGCCCGGCAAGCCCGCGGATCCGAACGCCGGCGACTGCATCACCAAAGTGCACGCCAAGTTCGACGGCGGCACCACTCCCGCCAAGGGTTGCTTCGAGAAGCTCGAGAGCAAGAGCCCGAACGACTGCGTCACCCTGGACGACACGAGCGCCGCCGAGACCGTGGTCGAGGCCTGCGTCGCGTCGCTCGTCGCGGCCATCGCACCGCCACCGCTCGAGCAGACGAAATGCGGCGCGGCCAAGACGTCGTGCGCGTCGAAGTATCTGGCGGCCCTCCTGAAGTGCCGCCAGACGGCGCAGACGCCGGGGAAGCCGGCCGACCCGAACGCGAAGGGCTGTGTCGACAAGGCGGTCGCGCAGTACACCGGCGGCGCCGATCCTGCGAAGGGCTGCTTCGCGAAGCTCGAGGCGAAGCAGCCGAACGACTGCCGGGCCACGAACGACGCGGCGACCGTGCAGGCGTTGGCCGAGAGCTGCCTCGCGGCGTTCGTCGCCGTCGCCGGAGGAACGACGAGCACCACGTCCACCACGATCGGCACGACGACCACGACGCCCGTCGGCTCCACGACGTCGACGACGTTGAACCTCGCGTGTCCCGCAGCGCTGCGGTGCGGGACGCTCTGCTGCGACCGCGGGCAGATGTGCGCCAACGGCGCCTGCGTCGACGAAGGGCATCCGACGCCGCCCTGCACGCCGCCGCTGGTGGCGGACGACGGCGCCTGCGTGCTGCCGTGCGGCGGCACGCAGTGTGGGCCGGCCGACGGCGAGATCTGCTGCAGCTCCGGTCCGGGCAACGGCATCTGCTGTGACGGCTACACCGACCGTTGCGCCGCCACCCAGGAGTCCTGCCAGACGGTCGCCTGTCCGGCGGGGCACTCCTACGTGGCGAGCGTCGACGACTGCTGCCCGAACGCGAACATCTGCGGCAGCGGGTCGTTCACGGACTGCTGCCAGAGCCTCGTCGAAGTGTGTGCGCAACCGATGTTCGGGTTGCCGCAGTGCGAGCCGCGGACGATCCCGCCGCCGCATCACTGAGACCGGCGCCGCTCCCACACCGTCACGAGCGCGGGCAGCAGCAGCAGGTTCGCGAGCAGCGAGAGGACCATTGCGGTCGCGCCGAGGAAACCGAGCGTCGAGACGGGAAAGAAGCTCGCTGCGATGAGGACGGCGAAGCCGGCGGCGAGCACGACGTCGGACACGATCATCGGCGCGCCGACGGCGTCGAGCGTCACGCGGCGGGCATCGCCGCCGAGGGTGGGCCGCAACCGGCGATAGCGGTCGAGATACTGCACGGTGTCGTCGACGGCGTTGCCGAGCGCGGCGGCGCCCGTCGTCACCGTGGCGACGTTCAGCGGAATGCCGAGCCACCCGAGCATGCCGTAGACGAGCACGATCGGCAGCAGGTTCGGCAGCAAGGCGAGCAGGCCGAGCATCGGCGAGCGCAGCGCCACGGCGAGGAGCACGGTCATCGCGAGCGACGCGAGGACGAGCTCGCGCACGAGGCCGGTGGCGAACGCGGAGGCCGTCGCGGCGCGCAGCAGTCCCGTGCCCGTGAGCCGCGCCTCGAGCGGCGCGGGGACGAGCGCGGCGAGATGCGCCTGCACGCGCGTCACGAAGGCGTTCACCGCCGTCGTCGACGCGTGCGCCATCCGCACGAGCACGTGATGGCGACCGCTCGCTTCGTGGATGTACGGCGCGAGCGTCTCCGCGTCGCCGAGATTGTAGAGCAGGGCGTACTGCGCGATCAGGTCGGCGCGGTCGGGCAGCGGCGCCCCGTCGCCCTGGAACGCGCCGGCGGTGAGACGCATCAGATCGCCGGCGCTCGTCACGGTCTGCACGTCGCGATCGCTGCGCAGTGCCGTGGCGACGGCGTCGGTCGCGCGCAGCAGCGCCGGGTCCCACGGGCCGTTCGGGCTCTCGAGGACGATGCTGAACGGCAGGACGCCGCCGAGCTGGCCGTCGATCAGATGCGCCGAGCGCGCCACGGGCGAGTCGTCGGGGAACCATTCCCACGGACTCTGGTCCACCGTGAGCCAGACCAGTCCGAACGCACCCGTTCCGACGACCATGGCGCCGGCCAGGAGCACGGCGCCGGCGTGACGATCGGTGAGACGGTGAACGGCGCCGAGGAGCGGGCGCAATCCCGCGTGCGAGCGCTCTGCCGGGATCGCGCTGCGCCCGGCGCCGAGCGCCAGCACCGCGGGCACGACCGTGAGCGACGCGATCGCGCTGCAGATGCTCGCCGTCACCGCGAGCACGCCCAGGTCCTGCAGCACGTCGACGTGGCTGCCGCACATCGGCAGGAAGCCGAGCGCGGTGGCGGCACCGCACCAAACGACCGTTGGGCCGATCTCCTCGAGCGCGGCGGCGACCGCCGGCGTGCCGGCGAGGCCGAGGTCGTGCTGTCGCGCGTGCTCGGAGAGGACGCGGACGCAGTAGCTCGTCGCGATCGCCAGGATGAGCGGCACGAGCGTCGACGTGACGACGGAGATCGAGACCCCGCAGGCGCCGGCCACCCCGAGCGTCCACGCGAGGGAAAGCACGACCGTCCCCAACGGCAGCACGACCGCGAGCGCGCCGCGATACGTGACGCCGAGGAACACGGCCATGGCGACGAACGCGATGGAGCCGAGGAGGCGGAGGTCGTGGCGGGTGAGCGTGTCGATCGCCACCTGTCCGTACGGCGCGCCGCCGAGGAGGACGTCCGCGTCCGGTGTCGTCGCGGCGACCGCCGCTTCGACCGCGGCGACGAGGCGGCCCTTGAAGCGGGGATCGTCCGGGCGCGGCCGCACGAACGCGAGCACCGCCGCGAGCGTGCGGTCGGCGGAGACGAGCGTCCCGCGCACGATCGGATGGGCGAGCGCCGCAGTCAGCGGCGCGCCCGGCGCCGGCGCGCCGTCGTCGCCGAACAGCCGGTCGACGGCGACGTCGTCGCCGTTCGGCCAGGGCCAGCGCATCGTGGCGAGGCTCACGACGCGCTCGACGCCGTCGATCTCGCGGATCGCCTCGGTGAGGCGCGCGAGATCGCGCATCGGCGCAGGCGCCGTCACGTCCGGCGCGCGCAACAGCACGAAGAGGATCTCGTCGCCGCCGAACGCGCTTCGCACGTCGGCGAGGAACTCCGCATCGGGCGAGTCCTGCACGAGGAGCCGTTCGCTGGAATTGTCGAAGCTCAGCCGGCCGATGCCGACGCCGGCGAGCGCCGTGACGAGGGCGGCCGCTGCGAGGACGATCCCGGGATGCGTCGCGATCGCGCGCGCGAGGCGTGCGACGAGCGACGTGCCGTCAGGACGCCCGGAGCTCGGGAGCGAGTGCGTCCTGCACCTCGAGCAGTCGCGTGAACGCGTGGCGGGCGTCGCGATAGCGCCCGGCGACGTCGCGGAGATCGAGGAGCATCGGCGTGCAGACGACGTTCGCGACGCGGGGATGCTCGAACGTCACGCCCGGCACGGGGTCGAAGAGCAGGAAATCGTAGATGGGCTTCACGTCGGCGGGTGCCATCACGAGGTAGTGCGAGAACCGCTGGCGGCGTGCGAGCGCGAACGCCCACTGGAAGAGCGCCATGTGGATGCCCGTGCCCATCCGACGGCACTCGGGCAGGATGCAGAATCGATTCATCTCGCCCGGCCGCGAATCGGCCGGGATGAGCGCGTCGAGCGGCAGCTTCTGTTCGATCTCCAGCGGCCGCTCGTCCGGCCCCAGTGCACGCAATGAAGCGACCGGCTTGCCGTCGGGCAGTCGTACGACGGCGATGAATGCCCGCGCGTCGAGCGCATCTTCCTCCGGAACCGACGCTCGACCGTAGCGTTCCTCGAGGACGCGCCGCCGGTTTGCGAGCGCGTCCGCGCGATCGACGTCGCCGCCCGGCTCGATCCTCCACGTGCGCGGGCGCTCGCCGAGTCGCACCTGCCATATACGTCCGAGTCGAATCGCAGGAACGAACGGCGCGGGCGTGACGGATGAGCCAATTTCGGTTGACACCGCGTCGCGGCTTATGTTCAGCACAGCGACGTTGTCAAGAAGATAGTGGTTCACTCGAAAGGATCGTCATATGTCCGGTTCCGCTTCACCGACCCGTGAGGTCGTTCGCGAGCGGCTGCGCGTCCTGCTGCACGAGATCACGGGCGTGCCCCTCGACGACGTCACCGAGTGCGCGTCCATCGACGAGGAACTCCGCATGGAGTCCGTCGCGTTCGTCGAGCTCCAGGTATCGCTGGAGGACGAGTACGGCATCGAGATCGACGCCGTCCAGATCGTCGAGCTGAACGAGTTCGGTCCGATCGTCGACTACGTCCACGACCTCGCCGCGCGAGCTGCCGCGTGAGCCTCTTCGAGCCGGCGCACGACGCGTTCCGGCGCGACGTGCGCGGCTTCGTGGAGTCGCGGCTCACGCCGCACGCGGACGAATGGGAGCGTGCGGGCGAATTCCCGCGCAGCGTGTTCCGCGAGCTCGGCGAGGCCGGTTTGCTCGGTCTCGGGCACGAGACGCAGTGGGGCGGGCGCGCCCTCGATTTCGGCTACACCGTCGCGCTGGCCGAGGAGCTGCCGCGCTCGCACATGATGGGGCTCACGCTCAGCGTGATCGCGCAGACGAACATCTTCCCGCCGCTGCTCGCGACGCTCGGCACCGAGGCGCAGAAGCGCGACTTCCTCGCGCCGGCGATCCGTGGCGAGAAGATCGGCGCCTTCGCGTGGAGCGAGCCGAGCGGCGGCTCGGACGTCGTGCGCGCGATCCAGACGACGGCCATCGACGAGGGTGACTTCTGGGTGGTCACCGGCGAGAAGAAGTTCATCACGAACAGCCCCATCGCCGACTTCGTGATCGCACTCGTGCGGACGCGCCCCGAGCCGTCGACGCAGAGCCTCACGCTGCTCATCGTACCGACCGACACGCCGGGCTTCCGCATCAAGGAGACCTTGCGCAAGCTCGGCATGCACACGTCGCCGACCGGATGGATCGAGCTCGACCACTGCCGCATCCCGAAAGGCCTGACCCTCGGCCGGCCGCACCTCGGCTACCACTATGCGGTCCGGAACCTCCTGGAGGAGCGCCTCGTCGGCGGCGCGTCGGCGGTCGCGGTGGCAGGCCTCGTCCTGGAGGGGACGATGGCGTACCTGCGCGAGCGATGCGCGTTCGATCAGCGCCTCGCCGATCTCCAGGCCGTGCGCCACCGCGTCGCCGAGCTGGCCGCCGACGTGGAGATCGGCCGGCGGTTCGTCCACTCCGTCGCCGAGCGCTACCGCGACGGCCACGTCGAGGCGAAAGAGATCTGCATGATCAAGTTCCACACCTACGAGATGGTGCAGCGCGTGATCGAGCGCTGCCTCCAGCTCCAGGGGGGGTGGGGATTCCTCGAGGACAACTGGATGACGCGCGCGTATCGCGACGCGCGCGTGCTCAGCATCGGCGGCGGGGCGTCGGAGCTGATGAAGGATCTGGTCGCCGCGTACCTGCGGCTCTGACGCATGGATGCCCGCCGGACCGTCGTCGTCACCGGCATCGGCCTGATCGCGCCGACGGGCGTCGGCCGCGACCCGTTCTGGACCGCGGTCCGCGACGGCCGGCCGGCGCTCGGTCCGCTCACGCGGTTCGACGCCGCGGCGTTTCCGTCGCGCGTCGCCGGACAGGTGCCGGACGGTTGGGCGGGGGCACTCGACCTCCGGCTTCGTCGCACGGCGCCGATGGCGACGCAGATGCTCGTCGCCGCGGGCGCGGCCGCGCTCGTGGATGCGGGCGTCACGCTCGATGCGGTTGCGCCGGAGCGGCGCGCGGTCCACGTCGGGACGGCGCTGGGCGGTTGGCGTTCGGCGGAGGAGCAGATGGCCGTCGTGCACGAGCGGGGCCCGCGGCGCGTGAACCCCTTCCTCGCGAACGGCGCGCCGCCGTACGCGCCCGGTGCGGCGCTCGCCACGGAGATCGGCGCGGAAGGACCGCAGGTGACGTTCACGAGCGGGTGTCCGGCGAGCCTGCAGGCGATCATCGCCGGTGCGGCCGTCGTGGCGGCCGGCGACGTCGACATGGCGCTCGTCGGCGGCGTCGAGTGGCCGCTCTGCGAGGTGGTGATCGCCGGGATGGGCCGCACGCACGAGCTCCACTCGGGGACGGGCGATCCCGCGCGCGTGTCGCGCCCCTTCGACGCGGCCCATGCGGGCATGGTGCTCGCGGAAGGAGCGTGCGTCCTCGTGCTCGAGCCGCTGGGCATCGCGCGCGCCCGCGGCGCGCGTCCGCTGGCGACCGTGCTCGGCGGCGGCGAGTCGTGTGACGCGCGCGGCTTCTACGGCAGCGACCCCGACGGAACGGCGGCGGCGCGCGCGGTGCACGCGGCGCTCCGTCGCGCCCGTCGCACGCCCGCGGACGTCGGCTGGGTGTGCGCGCATGCGAACGCGTCACCGGCGTTCGATCGCAAGGAGACGGTCGTGCTGACGCGCGCGTTCGGTGAAGGGGCCGCGACGCTGCCCGTGAGCTCCATCAAGGGCGTGCTCGGCCATCCGCTCGGGGCGTCGGGCGCGTTCCAGGTCGCCGCCGCCGCGCTCGCGCTGCACGAGGCGCTGCTGCCGCCGACGGCGAACCTCGAGCAGCCCGCGCCGGAGTGCACGCTCGCGCACGTCGTGGGCGCGGCGCGGCCGTGGCATCCGGGGACGGCGCTCGTCACGAGCTACGGCTACGGCGGCGTGAACGCGTGCCTGGTGCTCGGGGCGGTGGAGTAGCGCGGCGCAGCGCGCGCCGCTACACCGTCGGCCATGATCGACACCATGGCCGCCTGGCACGACCTCGTTCGACGCCGCAGCGCGGACGCTCTGGATGCGCTCCTCGCGGACGACGTCGTGTTCCACTCGCCGATCGTGCACACGCCGCAGGTCGGGAAGGCGCTGGCCACCATGTACCTGACGGCCGCGCTCCAGGTGATCGCGAACGATACCTTCACCTACCTGCGCGAGATCGTCGGTCCGCGCGACGCCGCGCTCGAGTTCCAGGCCGTGATCGACGGCATCGTGGTGAACGGTATCGACCTGATCCGGTGGAACGACGACGGCCGGATCGTCGACTTCAAGGTGTTGGTGCGGCCGCTGAAGGCGGTGAACCTCCTCCACGCGCAGATGCGGGCGATGATCGAGTCGATGACGTGACTGCTCGTCACTGGCGGCGGCCCGTGCGATCGTGGTCGCCGGCATGTGGAGGCGGTGGATGGGTGTGGCAGCGCTCGCCGTGGCGGGCGGCTGCGCGACGCCGGCGGCGGACTACGACGTCCTCCTGATCACGCTCGACACGACGCGAGCGGATCGCCTCGGCGCCTACGGCGCCGCCGACGCGCACACGCCGGTCCTGGACGGCATCGCCGCTCGCGGCGTGCGCTTCACCGAGGCCGTCACGGTGGCGCCCGTCACCCTGCCGGCGCACGCGTCGATCCTGACCGGCCTCGAGCCGCCGTCGCACGGCGTGCACAACAACGGCGAGGCCCGGCTCGCGGACTCGCACACCACGCTCGCGGAGATCCTGTCCGCGCGCGGTCGCGACACGGCCGCGTTCGTCTCGTCGTTCGTGCTCGACGACCGCTTCGGCGTGGCCCAGGGCTTCGCGCACTACGACGACGAGCTGCCGGCGCCGCCGGGGCCGTTCCCCTCCGACGGGGCGGAGCGTGACGCCGTCGCGGTCACCGACGCGGCGCTCGCGTGGCTCGGCGGTCGTCCGGCGGACCGCCCGCTCTTCTGGTGGGTGCACTACTACGACGCCCACGCCCCGTACGCGCCGCCGCCGGATGCGCCGCGGCCGGGCTACGACGGCGAGATCGCGGTCATCGACGCGCAGATCGGCCGCCTCCTCGCCGCGCTCGAGGCGACGGGGCGTCGCGAGCGCACGATCGTGGTGGCCGTCGCGGACCACGGCGAGAGCCTCGGGGAGCACGGCGAGAGCACGCATTCCATCTTCATCTACGACGCGGTCGCGCGCGTGCCGTTCCTCGTCGAGGCGCCGGGGCTGCTCGCGCCCGGCGTGGTCGACGACGCCGTGGTTTCCGTCGTCGACGTGGCGCCCACGGTGCTCGGGTTGCTCGGCATCGCGGGCGCGTCGCCGATGGACGGGCGCGACGTCATCGCCGGTCCGCGCGATCCCGCGCGCGCCGTGTGGATCGAGAGCCTGGTGCCGTATCTCGACTACGGCTGGGCGCCGCTGTACGCGCTGCGCCGCCGCCACGACAAGCTCATCGCCGCCCCGCGTCCGGAGTACTACGACCTGCGCCGCGATCCGCACGAGCGCGTCAACGGGTACGGCGACGGCGCGCCCGATGCCTTGGGCGCCGAGATGGCCGCGCGCCTCGCGCGTCAGCCCGACGCCGCGACCATCGCGGCAGGCGCCGCGCGCGTCGAGCCCGACGTCGCGGGGCGCCTCGCGGCGCTCGGCTACGTCACCGGCGCCGGGCCCGACGCGACGGGCACGCAGCCCGATCCGAAGGACCTCGTCTGGATCGTCGACCGTCTGGTCGAGACCAACCGGCATCTCGCGCGCGGGCGGACCGAGCAGGCGCTCCTGTCCATCGCCGATGCCGCGGTGGCGCATCCGCGCGATCGCAACGTGCTCTACCTGCTCGGCGAGGTGTACCTGCGGATGAACCGGCTCGCCGAGGCGGAGGCGGCCTATCATGCGGTGCAGGCCATCCGCCCCAAGGCCGATGCGGCGCTCGTGCTCGGCCAGATCGCCATCCTCGGCGGCCGCTGGGACGCCGCGCGGGCCCACCTCGATCACGCCGCGGCGCTCGACCCACGGCACGGCGGCGTCGCCATCGCCGAGGGCGACCTGCTGGCGGCGACGGGTGACACCCGCGCGGCGGCGGCGAGCTACGAGCGCGCCGCCCGGATCGATCCGACGCGTGCGACGCACGTGGCCGCCGCACGGCGAGCGCGCCTCGAGCGCTGACTCAAGTCTTCTCTCGATTCTGCCGACCCTGCGCCCATGCGTGGATGGAAGATGGGTCGATGGGCAATGTTTGCCTCCCTCTCGTTGGGTATCGCGGCGCCGCTGCATGCCGAGCCCGGCGTGCATGTGAAGCAGGCGATCGCCGACAGCATGACGCCCGAGGAGCTGGCCGCGTACACCGCACGCCTCGCGGCCGAGCTCGCGGCGCGCCGCGCCGTCGCGCCGCTGCCGGCCGACGTCTGCGACGGCGCGACGGCCGAAGTGTCGGCGTTGCCCTTCGGCCCCGTCAGCGACACCACCATAGGCCAGACCGACGACATCGACCTGCCGTCGGACGTGACGGCCCCGACCTGTACCGCGGCCACGAGCTGCACGGGCGCCGGACCGATGGGCTCGCTGCCGCGCGGCGCCAGCTACACCGGCACGGGCACGGGCCCCGACCGCGTGTACAAGATCCGCACCGACGCGCCCTGCGACCTCACGATCACGTTGGACCCGACCGGCGCCGAGGACATGAGCCTCATCGTGTTCGAGGCGGCCTGCTCCAACAACCTGGCCGACTGCGCCTGCGTCGACGACACGGGCACCGGCGGCGTGGCCGAGACCGTCACGCTGAGCGCCCAGGCCGGCATCGACTACTTCATCGTCGTCGACGGCTACTCGACGGGCGCGACGCCGCCCGGTCCGTCGGGGCCGTTCGACCTCACGATCACCGGTACGGGCTGCAATCTGGTCGGCGAGGGAACGACGACCACGACGTCCACCATCGAGCCCGAGACGACCACCACCAGCACGACGACGACCAGCACGACGACGATCCCGACGTCGAGCTCCTCGACGGTGCCGCCCGCCGGCGGCACGACGACGACCACGCTCGTCCCGTTCGGCCCGACCGGGTGCACCGGCGGCGCGTCGATCTCGAAGGCGAAGCTGCGGATCACGCAGCTGGCCGATCCGTCGGGCGACGAGGGGCTCGACGTGTCCGGCGTGCTCGACTTCGCGCCGGGCGTCCCCGACCCGTTCAACCCGCCGGCGCTGGGCGCGCAGCTCCTCGTCGAGGATCTCGGCGCCGCGACGGTGCTGTTCGACCTCACGTCGGCGACCGCGCCCATCCCGCCGGGCGGGCGTGGCACCGGCTGCGCCGCCAAGGACGGCTGGAAGGGCACGCGCTACAAGAACCAGAGCGGTGCGCTACTCCCGCCGGCGTGTCCGCCCGGCAGCGCGCGCGGGCTCCGCACGCTGCAGCTCGCCGACAAGCGCGCCAAGGGCAAGGGCGTCAAGTTCACCGCCATGGTGCGCGACGCGACCATCCCGCAGCCGCAGGGTCCGATCCGCGTCACCGTGGTCACCAGCGCCGGATCGTCGGCGGCCGGCGCCGGCCAGTGCGCTACGCACACCTTCGAGGCCGCCGGCTGCAAGCTCGGTCGCAAGGGCCTGTCCTGCAAATAGCCGGCGGTTGACGCATCACCCGCGTCCGTGGATGGCAGGCGCATGGCCGTCACGAACAGCGGGTCGGGAACGAACGTCCACGAGATCGCGGACGGCATCTACCGCATCAACACGCCGGTCGAGATCCCCGGCGGCGCGTTCTCGTTCAACCAGTATCTGATCGCCGACGACGACCCGCTGCTCTTCCACACCGGGCCGCGGAAGCTCTTTCCGCTCGTGTCGGAGGCGGTGGCGAGCGTGCTGCCGGTCGACACGTTGCGGTGGGTCTCGTTCTCGCACGTCGAGGCCGACGAGTGCGGCTCGCTGAACGACTGGCTGCGCGCCGCGCCGCGCGCGCTGCCGTTGTGCGGCGCCGTCGCCGCGATGGTGTCGATCGAAGACCTGGCCGATCGCCCCCCGCGTGCGCTGGCGGATGGTGAGGTGCTGACGCTCGGGCGGCACGCGGTGCGCTGGTTCGACACGCCGCATCTGCCGCATGCGTGGGAGTGCGGTTTCCTCACCGAGGAACGCACGCGGACGCTCCTCTGCGGAGACCTGCTCACGCAACCGGGGCCCGGGAGCGCGCCGATCACCGAGCAAGACATCCTGGGCCCCAGCGAAGCGTTTCGAAGGAGCCTGGACTACTTCTCGCACTCGAAGAACGCGGACGCGCTGCTCGAACGGCTCGCCGTCACGAATCCCGCGACGTTGGCCTGCATGCACGGCAGCGCCTGGCGCGGCGACGGCGCCGCGCTGCTACGCGCGCTCGCCGCTTCGCTGCACGACTGAGAGCCGACGGCGTCGACACGCCTACGGCTTCTTCGCCTTCACGATCGTTCCGTCGGCCTTCTTGACGCTCGGGAGCGTCGCCTCGAAGCAGCCGGCACCGCGCGCGACGACCTGCACCCGCACGCTCCCCGCGCCCTGCAGCGCGGCGCCGACGCCGGTCGGGAGCGCGGCGAGCCCCTTCTTCGCCTTGTTGGCCGCCTTCACGATGAGCTGTCCCTTGCCGGCGGCACCGCCGGCGGCGGTGATCGCCGTCACGCCGGACGATGCGGCAGCCGGATCCGCGTAGCGCCATCCGGTCGTCTTCTTCGCCTTCCAGCAGGGCTTCTGCTTCGGACCGCACGAAGCGCCCGCCCGGTCGACGACGAGCTCGGCGACGCGCTGATCGCCGGCACCGTACAGACAGACGGCGTACCGCGTGTCGCCCGCGACGGGCGAGCCGAAGTCCGCCTGCGTGGTGGACGCGTCGAATCCGCGAAGCGCGATCGCAGCCTTCTCGTTGCCCGCGCGCTTCTCCGTCCACCCGAGGGTGGCCTTCGCGGCGGTCCGGCAGCCGGCGACCGGCGTGGTCGCGCACGGCGTGGCGATGGGCGGATCGGGTGGATCCGGCGGATCGGGCGGGTCTTCCGCCAGCGTGAACTCGATCAGCTTTCCCGCGATCCCGGGGTTGCCTTCGGTGCGCCACTCCGCGCGCCGGAACGTCCCCGTGACGGCCATGGTCGTGTTGCCGCCGGGCGCGCCGTCGACGACGTCCTCGTCCACGACGTTGCCTTCGGCGTCGAGCGCGACCAGCTGCGCCGATTCGCCGGGGTCGAAGTAGACGACGAGCTGGAACTGCTGCGCGTCGGCAGGCGTGGAGGTGCCGGGCTCGACGAAGTCGAACACTGCGATCGCACCGAAGAGGTCCGGGGTGAAGAACAGGTGCTTCACGCTCGTCCCGAAGTCGTGGGCGATCGGCTCGATCGGGTCGCCACCCTCCGTCCGCGCCGAGAAGAGGATGCCGATGGGGCGCCACTGATCGGCGAGGACCGTGTCGTTCGCGACCGGCCCGCCGCCGTCGGGAAGCTCGGCGAGGTCGACGGCGACGGCGAACGCGGTTCCGGCGAGCAGCAGCGAGAGCACGACGGCGAGCACGCGGGTTCTCACGCCCCAATCGTGCCCGCCGTCCACGCGCGGCGTCCACCGCCGCGCATACGAGAAAAGGCGTAGGGCGGTCAGCCCTGCCCGGGGATCGGCAGGCACTCCATGATCTCCACCGAATCGCCCGGGAAGATCGTGAAGTGCGGGTGGTTCTCGAACAGCTTGGCGGCGGCCTCATGGGACTCCGCCTGCACGACGACGTAGCCGGTCAGGTCGTTCCTCGTGTCGGCGATGCCCTGCTTCGAGACGCGCTTCGTCCTGCCGAGCGGTCCACCCTGCTCGACGACGATCGCCGCATGCCGAGCCATCCAGCCGCCCCACGCCTCCATGCCCTCGGCCTCGAGGGCCTGGCGCTTCGCCGGGTCCATCTGCTCCCAGTTCGAGCGCTCTACGGCGCCTGCCGTCCCGATGTAGACGGCCATGAACTTCTTCATCGCGTGCTCCTGTCGCAAAGTGGGCGAGCCGGTCCATCCGACTCATGGTCCATAGACGATGGAGTCGCACGGAATTCGACACGCGTCCTCGTGACGACGTCGACCGCCAGGAGCCCCGACGTCATCGCTGCGACGAAGATGAACGCCGGCGCCTCGCCCGCGGCGAGGCTGGTGAGCGCGGGACCGGGGCATATCCCGGCGAGGCCCCACCCGATGCCGAAGATCGCCGCGCCCGCGATCAGCCGCCCGTCGATCGAGCCCGCCGCGGGCAGCGCGAACGTCTCGGCGCACACGGGACGCCGCCGCCGCGTCGCGAGCGCCACGAACGCCGCGTTCGTCGCCGTGGCGACCAGCATCACGACGGCGAGCGTCGGGTCCCACGCGCCGGAGACGTCGAGGAAGCCGATGACCACCTGCGGGTGCGTCAGCCCCGACGCGGCGAGCCCCATGCCGAACAGGAGGCCGCTGCCGAGCGCCACGAGGATTGCGCGCAGGCTCATCGGAACGCCCCGTCGAGCACACGAACCGCCAGCATGCCGAACGCCGTGAACGTCGCGATCGCCGCCAGCGACCGTCGCGAGCCGCGTGCCACGCCGCACAGGCCGTGACCGCTCGTGCAGCCGTTGGCGAGCCGCGCGCCGATCCCGACGAGCAGGCCGGCCGCGACGAGCCGGGACGTCGACGCGGCGTAGGCGTGCGGCAGCGCGCCTGGCTGCGCCGCCTCGACGAGCGCTCCGCCCGCGATCAGCGCGACCACGAACGCCAGCCGCCAGCCGCGCTCCGTGCCGGCCGGGGCGAGCCCGTGGGCGAGCATCCCGCTCACGCCCGCGATGCGCCCCTCGAGAAGGAACAGCAGGCCGGCGCCGATGCCGATCGATACCCCGCCGAGAATGCTCGTCGTCATGCGCACGATGATCTCGCGCGGACGACGGGCCGGGCAACGCTCCGCGCCGCCGTTTGCCTTGCCCGTGACGCCGTCGCTTGCCCGATCCGCCGCGCGACTTGCCCGCGCGTCTTCGTGTAGAAGAGCCGCGACATGGACGTGGTCTCCGACGTGCTGCGCGCGATCCGGCTCTCCGGCCTCGTGACGTTCCACACGGAGCTCACGGCGCCGTGGGGCCTGAGCGTGCCGCCGGCGACGGCGATGACGAAGATGTTCCAGCTCGGCTCGCGGCGGCTCATCCCCTTTCACGCGGTGGCGAAGGGCCGCTGCCTGTCGTTGCTGAACGAGAGCCACATGCTCGACGAGGGCGACGTCGTCATGTACCCGCACGGCGACGGCCACGTCCTGGCGAGCGACGAGATCGTCGTGCCGACGCCGGTCGATCGCGTGCTGCCGGCGATCACGCCGACGGAGTTGGCGATCGTGCGGCACGGCGGCGGCGGCACCGTCACGCGGCTGGTGTGCGGCTTCGTCCACTGCGACGACGCGGTCTTCAATCCGCTCGCCGCGGGGCTGCCGGCGGTGCTCTGCGGGCGCGGCATGCCGGGCCTGCTCCAGAACGCGCTCTCGGAGGCGGCGTCGCCGCGCGCGGGCACGACGACCCTATTGACGCGGCTCACGGAGCTGATGTTCGTCGAGGTGCTGCGCAACTTCATGGAGTCGCTGCCGGACGAGCAGACGGGATGGTTCGCCGGCCTGCGCGATCCCTACGTGGGGCGCGCGCTGCAGCGGCTGCACGCGGCGCCCGACCGCGACTGGACCGTCGACGAGCTCGGCCGCGCGGTCGGCCTGTCGCGCTCGGCGCTCGTCGATCGCTTCAAGACGCTCATCGGCCAGCCGCCCATGACGTACCTGACCAACTGGCGCATCCAGCTCGCGACGCAGCTCCTGCGCGACACGCACGCCAGCGTGGCGAGCATCGGATCGCAGGTCGGCTATGCGTCGGAGGCCGCGTTCAACCGCGCGTTCCGCCGCGTGGTCGGCCAACCGCCCGCCGCGTGGCGCCGGCAGGCCGCGCTCGACTGACGCGTCACTTCGGCGGCGTCCAGTCGCGGTGCAGCACGCGGCGCACCATCGGCTCGAAGGTCGCCATGGGCTCGCTGACGTAGTCGGGGTCGAACGAGACCTCGTCGTAGCGCGCGCAGAACTCCGCCGTGCGATCGAAGTGCGGGCTGCTGCGGTACTGGTCGCGCGCGTTCGGGTCGATGCCGAGGTGGCTGCCGTAGAAGTACACCTGGAACACGGGATGGTGCTCGAGCGTCCAGTGGTTGGCCTCGGAGACGAACGGCCGCAGAACGGCCGCGACCACTTCGCCGTGGTTGAACGGGCCGAGCGACTCGCCGATGTCGTGCAGCAGCGCGCAGACGACGTACTCCTCGTCGCGCCCGTCGCGCAGCGCGCGGGTCGCCGCCTGCAGGCTGTGGGCGAGCCGATCGACGGGATACGCGGCGTCGGCCTTCAGGTTCGTCAGGAGGCCCATCAGGAGGTCGGGCAGCTTGCCGATGTTCTCCTCGTGCACGCGGGCGAGCACGGCGTAGTCGGCATCGGTGCCCTCGTCCATGCGGCGGAAGTGCATGCGTCCGTCGTCGGCCATGGCGCTCCGATACGTCCGCCCCCGATGCGGCGCAAGGTGCGCGCTCAGGGCTGCAGCTCGAGCGCCTTCTCGTCCTCGGCCGTCGGCAGCGATGTGCTGCCCATCAATACGCGCGTGGCCGCGCCGAGCGCCTCCTCCATGAAGAGCGGCGGCACGCTGTCGGCCGCGAGCTGCTGCGCGCGCTGCTGCAGCGCGGCGACACGATCGGGATGCACGGCGGCGAGGTTCCGCTGCTCGCCCGGATCGGCCGTCATGTCGAAGAGCTCGGTCCGCGCCGGCAGCGTCGCACGCCAGACGAGCTTCCAGCCGTCCTGCTGGATGGCCGCGCGCATCGGCTCGACGTTGTAGACGATCTCGGTGCGCGGCGACGGACGGCCGTCGGCGATCGTCGTCCAGACGTCGACGCCGTCGAGCGGCTTGGCGCGTTTCGTCGTACCGCCGGCGAGCCCGACCAGCGTCGGGTACATGTCGACGACGTGGATCGCCTCGTCGACGACCACGCCCGCCGGGACGTGGCCCGGCCAGTTCGCGATCGCGACGACGCGCGTGCCGCCTTCGTAGAGGCTGCCCTTGCCGTCGCGGTAGGGGCCGTTGTCGCACGGAATGGGCGAGCCGCTCGTGTCGACCTCGCCGGTCATCCGCGCCGACCGTGGCCCGCCGTTGTCGCTGTGGAAGACGATGAGGGTGTTGCCGCGCATGCCACGGCGATCGAGCGCGTCGACCACGCGGCCGATCTCGCGGTCCATCGCGGTGATCATCGCCGCGTACGCGCGACGGGCGGGATCCCGGATCGTCGCGTACGACTCGAGGTCCGTCTCGGGGGCCTGGTAGGGCGCGTGCGGCGCCGTGAAGGCCAGGTAGAGGAAGAGCGGCGTCTTCGGATCGTGCGTCTCGATCAGGCGGACGGCGTCGGCGCCGAGGAGCGACGTGACGTAGCCCTCGTCGGCGACGGGCACGTCGTCGCGGAACCAGTCGCGCCGGCCGTGCGCCTCCTTGGTGAAGTAGTCGATCTCGCCCAGCAGCGGCCCGTACTGGTAGTCGAAGCCGCGCTGGCGCGGCCAGAACTTGCGGTCGGCGTGCCCGAGATGCCACTTGCCGACGATCGCGGTCCGGTAGCCGGCCGCCTTCAGCGCCTGCGGCAGCAGCCACTCGTCGGTGGGCAGGCCGTACAGTCCCGCCGATGGGATGACGACCGTCTGCAGCCCGTAGCGCAGCGGATAGCGGCCCGTCAGCAGCGCGGCACGCGTCGGCGTGCACATCGGTTGGACGATGAACTCCTCGAGCCGCGTGCCGCCGGCGGCGAGCTGGTCGAGGCTCGGCGTACGGATGTCCGAGCCGTGGAAGCCGACGTCCTTCCAGCCGAGATCGTCGGCGACGACGTAGACGATGTTCGGCGCGTCCGCCGCGACGGCGTCGGCGACGACGCCGCATGCAACGGCGGCGAGCACCCAGATCGAGACGAGCAACTGCATGTCGTGGCTCCTCAGAACTTCTTGGCGACGTTGAGCCCGACGACGACGCCCTGGAAGCGGTCGTCGGCGGCGAATTCCTGGAAGGCGTGGACGTTCACGAGGAGCGCCCAGGGCACCTGCGTCACGCCGATCTGGCCGCCCGCGGCGTGGACCTGATCCAGCACGTTGGGCTGCGCGGCGTCGCGGCCGGAGTCGTGCGACACCTGCCACCCGTCGTCGCCGGCCACGCCGAGCTCGAGCAGCCAGGTGGCGCCGGCGTCGAGCGGGACGTACTGGCTGACGCCCCAGTTGAACGTGAGGTCCTGGCCCGGGGTGAGGTCGAAGTCCCGCTTCTCGCCGTGGAGCCCGGGGGTCAGTGCCAGCACGACGGCGGTGGCCTTGTGCGCCCACGGGTACCAGGCGCCCGCGAGCTGGGTCTGGAGCGTCCAGAAGCCGAACCCGACGTTGTCGACCGCCTCGACCGTCGTCGGCAGCGACCGCGAGCGGCCCACCGGCACGCGGAGGGTCTCGACGTCGTACTTCCCGCTCGGCGCGTAGAAGCCCATGCCCACCGCGACGTCGACGTGCTCCTGCGCCCAGTCGAGCCAGAGCGGCTGCATGTAGACGTCGCCGACGTCGAAGGTGGACGTCGACGGATTCACGCCGCGCCCCGTCTCCGTCGCCAGCGCCGCGCCGAGGCTCGTGTTGGCGAACGTGGGCGCGATGTACGCGCCGTATCGGACGCCGAGGAGCGTCCAGTCGGCGACCCACATCAACGTCGGCGCCATCGCATAGAGGTCGAGGTCGACGTCGAGCCGCAGCGTGCGCCCGGACCGCCCGCGCGGGCGATTCGCCGGGAGCGTGACCGTGTCGCGTGCGTCGCCGTCACCGTCGGTGAGCTCGTCGCTCGTGTAGACGTAGTTGTAGAGCGCGCCGTAGAAGCCCGGCGCCGGCATGACGTAGTCGCGGACGTTCACCACGCCGGGATTGAAGTGGCCGATCTCGCCGGCGGCGACGGTCGTCGCGGCGACGGCGAGGAGCAGCGTCCTGAGGCTCGGCGCTCTGCGTGCGATCACCCCGATGCTGTAGCACTCGGACACACCGCGACGCCTTGCGCTCCCGCGCCAGAGTGTTGTCGAATCGTGCCAAAGGCGCGATGCGAGCGAGACGCAGGGACGATCCGGATGCGACGGTCGGGGGGCTGCAGGTGGTCCAGGGGATCGAGGCCCTGAGTGACCTCGGTGTTCCGCAGGCGCTCTTGTACGACGTCGTCGGTATCGACGGGGCGACGCTCGAGAGCGGCGTGCGCGTGCCGGTGGCGGACGTGCGCCGTCTGTTCGCCGTCACCGAGCGGCGTACGGGCGACCACCTGGCCGGACTCCATGCGGCGGAGCGCGTCGAGTTCCGCGGCCCGCTGGGCTACCTGCTCATGTCGTGCCCGAAGCTCCGACGCGGGCTCGAGCTCTACACACGGCTCAGCACGGTGGCGGTGGACCGGCAGCGGATGGTGCTCGAAGAGCGGGGCGGGATCGCCGGCATCCGCTTCGACCTCGACGTCGGCACGCCGCGCGAGAACCGTCACCTGATGGACTACATCATGATGGGCACGGTGCGGACGCTGCGGCGCGCGGCGCCGGAGTTTCGCCTGCTCGACGTACGGACCCGTCACGCGGCCGCCGGCGCCGCGGCGGAGGCGGCGCGGGCGTTCGGCTGTCCCGTGCGCTTCGGCCAGCCGGAGTATCGCGTCTCGTTCCCGAGCGGCATCCTCGATGCGCGCTCGCGGATGTCGAACCCGCTCATCGGCGAGCAGCTCGAGCGGTCGGTCACGAGCCTGACGAGCGGCTCGCCGACGAGCGACCTGCGCGCGCGTGTCGAGGCCGCGGTCCGGGCGGGGCTCGCCGGCGGGCGCCGGCCGGACGTGGCGATCGTCGCACGACGCCTGCACATGAGCCGACGGACCCTGCAGCGCCGGCTCGACGAAGGCGATCTCACGTTCAGCGCCGTGCGCGACGGCGTGCTGCGCGAGATTGCGGAAGCCGAGCTGCGCGGCTCGATCCTCGCCGTGAAGGAGATCGCCGCCAGCGTCGGCTTCACCGACGTCGCTACGTTCTCGAAGGCCTTCCGCCGATGGGCGGGGTGCTCGCCGAGCGACTTCCGGGCGCGTGGACGCGCTCGCCTCCGTTGCCGGGGCGCAGCGGGGACGTGTTAGAGGCGCCACATGCTGTCCCTCGTCATCCATGCGGCGCTCGGCCTGCTCACCGTGGCCGTCTTCTTCCAGGTGAACCGCTACCTCTATCGGCGCGACTGGCGGGGATCGGACGTGACCTGGCTCGAGGGTCTATACTACGTCCTCGCCGTCGGCTCGGTGTGCGTCGGGTGGTACTACAACGTCCAGTACGTGACGACGTACCCCGACGAGGCGAGCTGGCAGCACTTCACCGCCCAGCTCTTCGCGTCCGCTCCGGCCTGCGGCTCCATCGGCCAGGACATGATCGTGACGAACGGCGTCATGTTCCTCTTCTGGACGGTGATCGACGGCCCGCGCCGCGGCCTCAAGGGAACGTGGATCTATTTCACGATGAGCCTCTTCACGAGCTTCGGCTTCGCCATGGGGTTCTATCTCGCCGCGCAGGAGCGTCAGGTCCGTTGGCTCGCCGCGCAAAGGGTTTGACGATCGCGACGACGGGTGTGTAGCGTCGCGGCATGAGTCGCCCGCCCGACTACGACGTCATCGTGGTGGGCGCCGGTCACAACGGCCTCGCCGCCACCGCGCTGCTCGCGAAGCGCGGGCTGCGGGTGCTCTGCCTCGAGAAGAACGCGTACGTCGGCGGCATGGCGGGCACGCGCGAGATTCTGTCGGGATGCCGGAACGACGTCGGCGCGAGCCTGCTCTTTCCCCTCGCGAAGGGCCTCGCCGAGGAGCTCGAGCTGGGGCGCTACGGCGTCGAGCTCATCGACCTGCCGATCATGGCGTCGAACCTCAACTCGACGACGTCGCCGCCGGCCATCTTCTACGCCAACCCGCTGCGCATGGCGCGCTACGTCCTCCGGCACTTCGGCGTGCGCGCGATGATCGGCTTCGTCCGGCTGATGGCGTTCTGCAGCTACCCGGCGAGCCTGATGGACCGCTTCACGCCGCGCAGCGTCCCGCCGACGCTGAACGAGCTGCTCGCCAAGGCGCCGTCGGCGCGCAAGCGTCGGCAGATCGAGCTGGCCTTCACGGGCAGCGCGATGGACCTCGTCGACCGCTTCCTCCCCGACCGCGAGAAGCATCGCACCCTGCGCGCGCTCGTCGCCTTCGCCGCGGTCCAGTCGACGTACAAGGGCCCGTTCGATCCTGGCAGCGCCCTGTGCCTCGTCTACACGTTCGCGCAGAACGACGCCGGCGGCCTGATGCGGCGGGTGAAGGGCGGCATGGGCATGCTGTCGGAGGCGTTGTGTCGCTCCATCGCCGACAAAGGCGGCGAGGTGCGAACGAAGGCTCCGGTGCGATCGATCCTCGTCGAGCAGGGACGCGCGGCGGGCGTCGAGCTGCGTGACGGCACGCGGCTCACCGCGCGCGTCGTCGTGTCGAACCTCGACAAGCCGGCGACGTTCTTCGGCCTCGTCGGGCGCCAGCATCTCGACGCCTCGACGATCGCACGCATCGAATCGATCGAGCAGCGCGGTGCCTACATGCACCTGCTGTTCAAGCTCCGCCGGCTTCCCAGCTACGGTCCGCCGTTCGAGCACCTGAACGCCGATCCGCGGACGCGCTTCAACACGACGATCGTGCCGGACCCGGAGCTGCAGCAGGCGAGCTACGAGGCGTGCCGTCGCGGTGCGGTGCCCGAGCATCCCGCCATCGGCATGCAGATTCCCACCGTGATGGACCCGAGCCTGGCGCCCGAGGGCTTCCACATCGCGACCACCTACGGCTTCTTCTTTCCGTGCGAGGCGCCGCGCGAGGAGCGTGGCAACCGGCGCGACGAGATGGCCGAGCGCATCATCGACCGGCTGTCCGAGTTCCTGCCCGATCTCCGCGACTGTATCGTCGAGCGCGCGGTGTTCTCGTCGGACCACTTCGCGGCCATGCAGGGCGCGACGAACGGCGACTTCACGCACGGCCTGATCCATCCCGAGCAGATGATCGGCGGTCGCCTCCTCGTGCCCGGCTCGGCGCACGCGACTCCGATCGCGAACCTCTACCTGTGCGGCGCCTCGTGCCACCCCGGTCCCGGCGTGACGTTCCTGCCCGGCTACGGCGCGGCGCACGAGGTGGCCGACGCGCTCGGCTCCGCGGCGCCGGCGACCGCGCGTAGCGCGGCGTAGCTACGGCAGCGGGTCGTAGCGGATCGCCACGACCTCGAGCTCCTCCGGGCCGCGCGGCGTGCGCAGCGTGACGACGTCGCCGACGGACGCCTTCATGAGTGCGGTCGCGATCGGGGAGATCCAGGACACGCGTCCGCGCGCGGGATCGAATTCGTCGACGCCGACGATGCTGACGGTCCGCTCGGCGCCGGACTCGTCGAGCACGGTGACCGTCGCGCCGAAATAGACGCGGTCGTGCTCCTTGCCGGCGTTGTCGACGACGACGGCGCTGTCGAGGCGCTTCCCGAGGAACCGGATGCGGCGGTCGATCTCGCGCAGCTTCCGCTTGCCGTAGATGTAGTCGCCGTTCTCGGAGCGGTCGCCGTTGCTGGCGGCCCACGCGATCGTGTCGACCAGCTTCGGACGGTCGATCCGCCACAGCCGGTCGAGCTCGTCGTTCAGGCGCTGGCGTCCCGCGGGGGTGATGTAGTTCGTGAACCCGCCGGGAAGGGCATCCTCGCCGAGGTCGAGATCGTCGTCGTCCTCGCCGTCGGATTCCTTCGTGAACGCCTTGCTCATGCCTCCGGGCTACCCGGCGGATCGGCATCGCGCAATGCGGCGCCGGGAGCTGACGCGCGGGCCGCCATTCGGCTATCAGGGCGTCCGAGGAGGGATGCCATGGCCGAGTTCGACATCGTCATCCGGGACGGCATCGTCGTCGATGGAACCCGCTCGCAGCGCTATCGCGCCGACGTCGGTATCCGCGACGGGCGGATCGCGAAGCTCGGTCGGCTCGGCGCGTCGAGCGGCCGCCGCGTGCTCGACGCGAGCGGCATGATCGTCGCGCCCGGCTTCATCGACCTCCACACCCACTACGACGCCCAGCTCTTCTGGGACCCGTACCTGACGCTGTCGGGCTGGCACGGTGTCACGTCGGCCGTCATCGGCAACTGCGGCTTCGGTTTCGCGCCCATGCGGCCCGAGATGCGCGAGCGCTCCATGCTCACCATGACGCGCGTCGAGGCGATCCCGTACGAGTCGATGCGCCAGGGGCTGCCGTGGGACTGGACGACGTATCCCGAGTTCCTCGACAGCGTCGACCGCCGACCGAAGGCCGTCAACGTGCTGCCCTACGTGCCGGTCGCGCCGCTGCTCGTCTGGGTGCTCGGCTTCGAGCGCGCGAAGGCCGGCGTGCTGCCGACCGACGCCGAGCATGCCGAGCTGCGTCGCCTCCTCGGCGAGGCGATGGACGCCGGCGGCTGCGGCTGGTCCGCGCAGCGGCTGCATCCGGACGGCCCCGGCGCCGTGCAGCGTGACTACGACGGTGGCCCGATGGTGACGGACGTCATGCACGACGAGACCGCGCTCCACTTCGCGCAGGTGCTCGCCGAGCGGAACCACGGCTTCATGCAGATGGCGCTCGCCACGGCCGACGGCGCGCACGACTTCCTTCACATCGAGCAGCTCGCCGAGGTGAGCGGCCGCCCCATCCTCTACAACGTCGTGCAGTCGTTCGTGCGCCATCCCGAGGCGCACCGCGCGCTGATCGCGTGGCTCGACTCGTGCCGGCAGCGCGGCGTGCGCGTCTACGGCCAGGGTGTCACGACGGCGGCGGGCTTCACGTTCACGTTCGAGGACTGGAACCTGTTCGACGACGATCCGGCGTGGCTCGACGCCACCATGGGCACGCCGGCCGAGCGCAAGCAGAAGCTCGCCGATCCGGCGCGCCGGCCGTCCCTGCGCGACTATCCGTCGGGCATCGTCACGGTCCCGATCCCCGCCATCACGGTCCTCGAGGCCTTCACGCCGGCGACGAAGCCGTTCGAGAACCTGACGCTCGCCGAAGTCGCCGCCCGCACCGGCACGCACCCCGTGGATGCGATGCTCGACGTCGCGGTGGCCGACGATCTCCGCACCGTGTTCTACGCGGAGCCGGCGAACGTCGACCGCGCCGCGATGCGCGACATCATCGACTACGAGTGGATCGTGCCGGGCGTCTCCGACGGCGGCGCGCACACGAAGTTCTTCACCGGCGGCCGCTACCCGACCGAGTTCCTGAGCCGCATCGTGCGCGAGGAGGCGATGTGCTCGCTCGAGCACGCCCACTGGCGGCTGTCGGCGCTGCCCGCGCACTGCGCGGGCTTCCAGGACCGCGGCACGATCACGGAGGGCGCGCCGGCGGACGTCGTCGTCTACGACCTGGAGAAGCTCGAGTGCCTGCCGATGGAGGTGGCGCACGACTTCCCCGGCGGCGAATGGCGCCGGGTCCAGCGCGCGCGCGGGTACCGCTTCGTTCTGGTCAACGGCGAGGTCACGATCGAGGAGGACCGGGAGACGGGCACCCATTCGGGGCGGCTCCTGCGTCACGGAAGGAGCGAACGATGATCGATCTGTACTACTGGCCCACGCCGAACGGCTGGAAGGTGAGCATCATGCTCGAGGAGTGCGAGTTGCCGTATCGCACGATTCCCGTCGACATCGGCGGCGGCGATCAGTTCAAGCCCGAGTTCCTGCGCATCAGCCCGAACAACCGCATGCCCGCGATCGTCGATCACGCACCGCTCGGCGGCGGCGCACCGCTGGCGCTCTTCGAGTCGGGCGCCATCCTCGAGTACCTCGCCGACAAGACGGGCCGCTTCCTGCCACGCGAGGGCGGCGCCCGGTACGCCGTCCTGCAGTGGGTGCACTGGCAGATGGCGAACCTCGGCCCGATGATGGGCAACGCGAACCACTTCAAGAACTACGCGAAGCACCTGGTCGACGACCCGGCGCAGCTCGCGTACGGCATCCGTCGCTTCACCGGCGAGGTGGACCGACTCTGCGGCGTGATGGACGCGCAGCTGTCCGCGCGTCGCTGGCTCGCGGGCGACGACTACTCCATCGCCGACATCGTCACGTGGCCGTGGGCCTGCCTGCTCGCACGCCTGATCGACGAGGAGGTGTGGACGTCGTTCGCGAGCCTGAAGCGCTGGGTCGACGCGGTGGCCGCGCGGCCGGCCGTCCAGCGTGGTCGCGAGCACCACAAGGACTGGGGCGAGCGCCAGCTCAGCGACGAGGAGCAGCAGCGCCGGAAGGCGATCCTGTTCAACCAGACGAACGCGTCGGTGCGCGCGGCGCGCGAGGCGGCGGCGCGATCACCCGCCCGGTAGCGGCGGATACCGCTCGAACGCCGGCAGCTGGTGCGCGCGCTCCATCCACGGCAGGCGCTCGGCCGTCTGCACGTGCACGTCGGGCGCCACCGATCCCGGATCGTCGAGCGTGCCGATCTGGACGTCGACGATACCGGGCAGGTTGGTGGCGTTCGTGTAGAACAGCCCCGTCCCGCAGTCCGCACAGAAGTGCCGGCGCCCGTCCTCGGAGGAGCGATAGATGCGCGGCTGTCCGGCCGTCACGCGGAACGCGGCCTCCGGGAACATCGCCCAGCCCACCATCGGTGCGCCGGAATGGCGACGGCAGTCGCTGCAGTGGCAGAGCGCGCGCGTGGCCGGTGGCCCCTCGGCTTCGTAGCGGATGGCGCCGCAGTGACATCGTCCAGTCATCTCCCGTCCTCCAGACGCACGGAGCATCACGCCCAGCGGATTTAGTCTAGCCCCGCGGTCGCTGCAGCGCGTGTGATGCGGCGCGCAGGTCGGCGGTCTCCGCGCCCTCGCCGAACCATGCCAGCGTCTCGGCGAGCGCACGCGCCGTCTCGTCGCTCGGACACCGCGCGGCCAGGCTCGTCGTCGCGCGCAGCTCCCACCAGCGTGCGCCCTGACGGCGGGCCACGTCGACGGCGTGCCGGAGCATCGGCTCCGCCGCCGTCGCACGCCGCATGAGCTCGCCGCGGAGACGCCACAGCTCCGCCGTGCAGCAGTGCTCGCCGGTCCGGCCGGCACGCTCGATGGCCGTGTCGACGGCGTCGCGCGCCATCTGTTGCCGGCCGATCGCCATCGCGGCGTCCGCGAACAGCATCAGAAGGAACGTGCGGTCGCGCTCGAAGCCCACCTCGTCGAGACCGGCGAGACCCGCGCGCGCCTCGTCGAGGCCCGCCGCGTCGCGACGGCCGACCGCGACCGCCCACCCGTGCACGACGCGCGAGGACGGCAGCCACATCGGAAAGCCGTGCGTTTCGGTGATCGCGATGCCGTTCGCCGCGGCCGCCTCGGCGCGCTCGGGCATGCGCAGCATGGCGGCCAGCGCCGCCGAGCAGAACGCGGCGACGGCTTCGTCGTAGCGGCCGGCTTCGCGCGCGCGGGCACGCGCGCGGGCGTCGATCCGCTGCGCCTGCTCGGGAAAGCCGAGGAGGGCGAGCACGCAGCCCAGGTGGCTCAGGCACATCACCGCGAAATCGGTCTGGACGCCGGGAAGCTGCTCCGCGGGCTGCGCGATCGCCCGCTCGAGCAGCGTGCGCGCCTCGCCGAGCTCGCCCGCGAGATAGCGCGTCATCCCGGCGAACGTGTCGGCCATGAGCGGCAGGCCGGGCACCGGCACGCGCACGGCCAGGGCCTGGAGATGTGCGGCGTCGTCGCGGGCCGCGACGAGACGGCAGCGCGTCAGGTCGTGCGCGAAGAGCCCAGCGAGCGCCATCATCTGCGCCGGCTCGGCGTCGAGCTCGACCGCGAGACGGCGGGCACGCTCGAACGCGTCGGCCGCCGCCGCGCTGCCGTAGCCGCTCGCGAGCTGGCGGGCGTTCGCGACCTCCAGCGCCAGCGTCAACCGCTCCACGGCGACGTCGGGGTCGGGCAGGCGCTCCGTCAGCGCGAGGGCGCGCTCGAAGCCGCGCGCCGCCTCGCCGGGCGCCGAAAGACGCAGCGCGCGCGCGGCGGCCTTGCCCAGGTATTTCGCCGCGCGCCGCGCCTCGCCCGCCTGCTCGAAGTGCGCGGCCAGCTCCGACGCGACGTCCGTGGTCCGCCCGCGGAAGGCCGTCGCGATGCGCTCGGCGATCCGCCGATGCAGCCGCTCGCGGCGGCCGGGCGACACCCGTTCGTAGACGACGGTCTGGTGGAGCGCGTGCCGGAAGCGAAAGCGCACCGCGAGGGTACCGTCGGGCCACCGCGCGGCCGCGGCCGTCTCGATCAGTTGCGCGCGCCGCGCGAGGGTGCCGCAACGCGCTTCCACCTCGTCGGGCGCACGATCGAGCCCGGCGGCGACGGCCGGCACGGCGAACTCCGTCCCTGCGACCGCCGCGGCCTCGATCACCGACCGATCGTCGGCGGCGATGCCGTCGAGCTGGCGCTCGATCATGTCGCGCACGCTGTCGGGCACCGTGGCGTCGATTCCCGCGAAGTCGCGCGCGACGGTCCAACGTCCGCCGTCGTCGACGAGCGCGCCGTCGCGGACGAGATGGTCGAGCGCCGCCACGACGAGAAACGGGCTCCCCTCGGTGCGGGCGTGCAGGAGGCGCGCGAAGTCGTCGGGCAGCGCGTGCCCGGGAAGCCGTACGGCGAGCAGCGTGGCGACCTCGTCGGGCGACAGCAGCTCGAGCAGCACCTCGGTGGCCAGCCCGTGCCGCACGAGCTCGGACTTCACGCCGGCGAGCGGGTGGTCGCGCACGAGCAGGTCGACCTGGCGCACCGTCGCCACGACGAGCAGGCGCGCCGGCTCGCTGCGCCGCGCGAGCAGCGCCAGCGCGTCCACCGTGCCGTGATCGCTCCAATGGAGGTCCTCGAGGACGAGCACGAGCGGCTCGTCCGCCGCCAGCGCGGCCAGCGCCATGCCGAGCTCGCGCAGCATGCGCGCCGGCGTGCCGGCGCGCTCCGTCGCACCGGCGTCGCCGACGATCGACGCCAGCTCGCCGAGCCACGCGGGCGCGTGGCGGCGCAGCGCGTCCGCGACGCGCCCGCCGGTCGCCCCCGCGGCGGCCTGCGCGAGCGCATCGAGCAGCGGCATGTACGGCTCGCCGGCGCCGTGGTGGTCGATGCACTGCCCGCGCGCGACGAGCGTGCCGCCGCCGAGCCGCCGCACGAACGCGTCGACGAGCGCCGTCTTGCCGATGCCCGCCTCGCCGCTGACGAACACGAGCTGTCGCCGCCCGGCCGCCGCGGCGCGGAAGCATCCGTCGAGCCGTTGCAGCTCGACGTCGCGACCGACGAAGGCGCCGTCCGCCGGGTCCGCCGGCGGCGAGGCCACCCAGCGGAAGCCGCGGCCGTGCACCGTCGCGATGAAGCGCGGGGCGCGCGCGTCGTCCCCGAGCGCGTCGCGCAGCTCGCCGATCGATTTGGTGAGCGTGTCCTCGGTCACGACCGTCCCCGGCCAGACGGCGGCGAACAGCTCCTCCTTGGTGACCAGCCGGCCGGGCTGCTCCGCGAGCACGCGGAGCACGGCGAACGTCTTTCGCCTGAGCCGCACGGCCTCGGTGTGCCGCCAGAGGCGCTCGTCCGCGACGTCCAGGCGGAAGGGCGGAAAGACGATGACCGGCTGCACCGGGATGGGCTCCGTGCTCCTCCTAACCCAGGTCGCCTCGCGGTGTCACCGCCCATCCCGTCGGTGAAATTTCGGAATTCCTTCCGGGATCGGCCGCCGGCGCCCGGGTACCGTCGGCGCCGCATGAAGCCCCAGACGGCGTCCGCGACCGAGCTGCCGCAGCGGCTGGCGTTCGTGGTCCAGCTGAGCCCCGCCAGCGACGGGCGGAGCGGCACGTTCGTCGGCCGTGTCTCCCACTTCGTCTCGGCCCAAAGCGCCCGGTTCACGTCGTCCGCCGAGTGCCTCGCCTTCATGGCGCGCGTGCTCCGCGACGAGGAGGAGCCCTCGTGACCGCGATCATCGTGTTGCTCGCCCTCGTGGTGGCCGCTCCCATCGATGCCGCGAAGCGCCCGCCTCCGACGGCGTGTACCGCGGGCCGCTTCCTGCTGACCGGGGCGCCTCTCATCCGGGGACAGGGCGCACCCGTCACGGACGCGGTCGAGGTCGGGGCGACGCGAATCGCCATCGGCGCAGCGTGCGCCGCCGTCGCGCCCAAGCGGTTCAAGCCGACGCGGCGGGGCACGAAGGTGAAGGCGCGCTGGGACTCGTGCGCCGGCCTGACGGGCAAGGTGACGTTCACCGGTGCGATCGTCGACGGCTGCGACACGCTGCGCGGCACGCTCCAGGCGAAGCGCTTCAAGGGCAAGGTGCAGGGCACGCGCTCGCGCTGCGGCGACGGGATCGTCGACGACGGCGGCGGCGAGCGCTGCGATCCGCCGGCGGTTGGCGGGTGTGACGACGCATGCGGCCGGCCCGTCACCGTGACGATCGGCCCACTCGGCGGTCGTATCGTCTCGACGGACGGTCGGGTGACGCTCGACGTCCCGCCCGGCGCGCTCGCGGCCGACACCGTGATCTCCATACGTCCCGCCGATCCCGACGAGCTGCCGGCGTTGCTCGCCGGCGTCGGCGCGGCCTACGACCTCGGTCCCGACGGTCTGCAGTTCCAGCTGCCGGTGACGGCGAGCTGGCGCTACGACGACGCGCTCGCCGCGACGCTGGGCGGCCTCGTCATCGCGAGCTCGGACGGGTCGCCGCCCGAGCCATTGGCCGATCAGCGTCTCAGCATCGACGAGACCGGCGCCGTCGCGACGGGCACGCTCACGCACTTCACCATCATCGCGTCCGGCTTTGGGCTGCGCGCGAACGTCAACGCGGTCGCCATCCCCGGCACGACCATCGGCGTCAACCAGCCGTTCGAGATCGAGGTCAGCGCGCGCCTCCTCGGTGACGCGGGCGTGGTGCAGGACCCGCCGCTCGCCATCGTCCACACCGACCAGACGCCGCCGGGCGTGATCATCTACGCCGGCACGACGTCCGACGTGACCATCGGCGCGCTCCGGCAGAACCAGACCACGGTGCGGGGGCGGGTGCCGTACCGGTGCGGCCCCACGCCCGGCGCCGGCCCGTATGTCGGCCGCATCCGGATCGACGAGTTCGAGCCGCTCGACGCGCAGATCGTCATCCGGTGCGTCGCGAGCACCACGTCCACCACCCGCGTGACCACGACGACGACCACCACCACCACCACGTCGACCTCGACCACTACGACGTCGTCGACCAGCACGACCACCGTCACGTCGACCACGACCAGCACCACGACGACCACGAGCCTCATGGTCACGACGACGTCGTCGAGCACCACGACGACCACCACGAGCACGCTGCCGACGATCAACTGCTGCGACTGCCCGCAGCCGCGGGGCTGCGCCAGCGGGCCGACCGTGCAGCCCGGCGACTGCGTGGAGTTCGGCTGCGTCTTCGTGACGAACGCCGTCTGCACCGACACCGGCGATTGCGCGAGCCTGAGCACGACCACGTCGAGCACGACGACGAGCAGCACGTCGACGACGATCAAGCAGCCGCAGATTTCGCTCATCGATCCGGAGAGTATCGGGCGGGTCGACGACGACCTCTTCGACGACGACGAGGGGGGCGACGAGAACGACGGCGCGCGCGTGCGCGAGGGCAACCTCGTCACGGTCGCGGCCGGGAACGGCTGGGCGATCGTCGACTACGTCACCGGCGAGATCGTGGTCGGCGACTATCTGGCGCCGTTCTCGTCACCGGCGTTCGCCAGGTTCGCCGCGAGCGCGCTCGGCGGCTCGAGCGGCCCCGGCGCGGGGTTCGACGTCCAGGCGGTGGTGCAGGCCGGGCCCGGCGGGCCGGCGATCACGCACTACGACCTGGACTTCGGCGACTTCGGCTTCACGCAGATCAGCCCGGGAAGCCCGGCGTGCTTCGATGCGGCGCCGTACGGCGGCGACCACTTGTCGGGCGGCATCGTGCTGCCGTGCGGGCGCCAGCTCACCACGCGGGAGCCCCAGATGGGATTCTTCAACGGGGGAAAGGCGTACTCGCAGTTTCCGGCGACCGAGGGTTTCGTCCTGAGCGGATTCCGGCGGCAGGCGGACGGGCCGATCGTAGCGATCACCGACGGCACGCCCGGCAAGATATGGAAGCATCCGGCGACGGGAGCGCTCACCGAGACGCCGCAGGAGCTCGGCGCGTCGGGCAACTCGCCGCGACGCGTTCGCTGCGCCGGCGGCGTCTGCGCCGTCAGCAACTTCGGCTCGGACACGCTGACGATCCTCATCTGGAGCGCACAGGACGTCGTGGCGATCGTGGGCACGGTGCCGGTCGGCGACGGTCCCGTCGGCATCGACCTGCGCACGCGGCTCGACGGCAACGTCGAGGTGCTGAGCACCGGGTTCAACGACGACAGCTGGTCGCTCACGGTGCTCGCGCCGAACGGCGGCACCGTGTCGAATCAGGAGTTCCCGGCGCCGACGGGATGCGACGCGCCCGGCCACGTGATCTGGGGTCGCGGCAACGAGGTCATCCTGTCGTGCAACGGCAGCGACCGCCTCGCGCTGGCGGCCGCGCCGTGAGCTACGGCGTCGCGGGGGCGGCCGACTGCCACCCGGCGAGCCGCTCGCGGCGTTCGTCACCGCGCTCGTCGCGCCCCGCGAGCCAGACGGCGCCGTGCCCCGCCGGCTGCTCCGTCGGAACGGCGTCGCCGTACGCCCTCACGAGCAGATGCGCGCGCGCAGGACGCAGCACGATCGCGAGGTCATCGGTGACACCGACGTCGACCGTCGTGTCCTCGCCAAGCGCAATCGTGGCGCGCGGCGCCCACCGCGCGCGGCGCGGTGTGGTCATCGAGCAGGGCGTGTCGGGTGCCATCTGCAGGGCCGCCCGGAGCGCGGCTGTGCACAGGTCGAGGCGTGCAAGGGCGACGGTCTGCCCGATCGCGACCGGCCCGGGCAGCTCGTCGCGCCGGCCGTCGTGACGAAGCGACGCGGGTGGCAGATGAGCACCGTCGATGGGCACGAACACCGCGTCGGGCAATGGCATCGCCGCATCGGTCGACAGCGCAACGAGCCAATGCGTCATGCGCGAGAGGTGATCGATCCTGCGCGGACGGTCACCCGGCTCGCGCGACGCGAAGCCGCCCGCCGGTAGCTCGCCGAGCAAGACGCGCAGGTCGGTGAGCGAGCCCACGGGGAGCGGATCCTCGGCGCCGGGCGGGTGGCCGGCTGGTGCGGTGAGGATCAGCGGCGGTGGCGACGGCGCGTCGCCGAGCAGCGCGTCCGCGATGCGGGACGCCAGCCAACGATTCCCCCAGGGGCTCAGGTGTCCGCGGGGGGCGAGGTAGGGAAAGGTCGCAGGCAGCGTGACCGCCGTGAAGCGTATGCGTGCCCCCGGCGTCCCCAGCGACTGGAACACGCCGCCCGAGTGCACGACGTCGAGTGGGCGTTCCGTCGCCATCTGTCGGAGGAGCCGCGGATAGATCTCGCGGGCCTCCGACTCCAACCCGTCCGAGCGGTAGTAGAAGGGATTCGGGATGGTGCGCCCCGCCGGTAGCAGACCGCGGACGAACGCCGGTGGGTGGCGATCGAAACGCAGGTAGCGCAGCGGCGTGAGGAACCGATGGTACGCCGCGAACCGCTCCGCGTCCGTGTCCCCGACGGCGTCGACGAGGCGGATGCGGTCCCCGTCGACGATGTATCGCGCCCGAGGCGTGCCCGCCGGCGCCCACATGGACACGAACCCGCCGTCGCGCTCCGGCCAGAACCACATCCCGAGCAGAATCGTGCGATCGACGTGCCAGCGCGATGCCGTGGCCTCGTGCAGCATCGCGGTCTGGTGCATCCCGTAGCCGGGCACACCGAAGTTCAGAACCTCGGTGGACGTCCTCCCGCGGCGCGCGAGCTCCGCGGCGAGAAGCGCTGGATAGTCCGAGCCGTCCGCCACTTCGGCGCCGAAGGTGAACGAGTCGCCGTAGCAACCGACCCGCAGCGTGCCTGGCGGCGGAGTCTCGGCGAACCGTCCGAAGGAGCTCGTGCGCCGTTCGGTGCGAGGCGCCCAGCCGACCCGACGCATCGTCGTGTCGTCGAGTCCCGTCTCCGGCGCCGACGGTGCACGACGCGCGTGGCGGCGAGGGCTTGGCAGGTGCGCGCGATGGGCCACCCAGGCACAGCCGATCACCACCGCCAGCAGCCATGCAGCGTACACGCACGCCGAGGCGACGCCGCCGGTGCGACGATCCCTTCGCCACATCGCCAAGGCAGTCTAGTCTGCCCGGGCAACGTACGTCTAGTTACGTACGCGGTCGGCGCGCGCGTTACTGCGGACTGCGCTTCACCGCGCAGCGCGCGCCGAAGTTGCCGCGGATCAGCATCGTGTCGGCGTCGTCGGTCTGCCCGTCGAAGTTGAGGTCGTAGCGGCTCGATCCGAGGCCGGCGAAGTTCGCCCAGTCGTTCAGGTCCTTCTGGTCGACGCGGGCATCGAGGTTGCCGTCGCCCGAGCACGGCGGCTGCGACTCGAGCATCTTGTCGAGCTTCTTCGACAGCGCGTTGAACGCCTTCAGCTGCGTGGAGTCGAGCCCTTGCGGCGGGAGGTCCGGCGACGTCAGGAGGTTCGCGTCGGCACGATCGAGCTCCGGGTTCGGTGCCGCGTCGTCGATGGCGTAGAACTCGTAGGCCAGATCGAGCTGGCTCGTCGCACAGTTCTGCTGCTCGGTCAGGACGATCTTGTAGTCGTCGTCGCGGATCGCCCACTGCGAGCTCGGGAAGAGCGAGTAGTTCTCGCCGGTGGTCGCGTTCACGTCGCAGCAGTTGGCGAGGCCGTCCGCGCCGGCCGCGCCGTCGGGACCGTACCAGGTGCCGCCCTCGTCGTTGCACAGCCCTTCGAACGTGAAGAGCTGCACGCAGATGTTCACCGACTCGATGACGCACGGCCACAGCGTCGTGCCGGACGCGTGGATGTTCTGGCCCACCTGCGTGAAATTCGTGTCGCGGATCTCCGACTTCTTGGTCTTCTTGAGGTACGGCAGCATCGGCTGCGCGTCGATCGTGTGCGTCTTCGGCACCACCTGATCGAGCTTCACGCCCGCGACCTCGGCGAACAGGCGATAGAGGTCGACGCCGTTCACCATGGCGCCCTCCTCGGTGCCGACGTTCTTCGCGTTCACGAGCGGCCCCGACGCGATGAGCGGAACCCACACGCCGGTCTGGTAGGCGTAGCCCTTCGCGCGCGTCGGATCGAACGGCGCCTTCACGCTGAGCCCGTACGTGCCGTTGTCGCCGATGATGACGATCATCGTGTCGGTCGCCGCGGCGTCGTAGACGAGGCTGCCGTCGTCGGCGCGCGTCGCCAGGCCGAGCGTCGTCAGGAGGCGGCCCACCTCGGTGTCGAGGCCCTCGGTCATCTGGTTCTGCAGGACGCGCGTCGCCAGCGTCGTGGTGCAGTCGAGCTCGCCCGTACCCGGGGGCTGCGCGGGCGTGATCGACGCCGGCACCTGCTGCACGGGCAGGTGGGACGCGGAGTAGCTGACGGTCGCCATCCACGGTTTGCCGCTGGCCTGCGCGCTCGTGATCCAGTCGATGGCGGCGTCCGTCTGGTCGATCGTCAGGTAGCTCCGCGCCCGCGGGTCGGTCGACGGCACCTCCGTGAGCACGCCGTTCTCGATGATGTTCAGGGGCGCGACGTAGTAGCCGTTGTAGAGGGTGAAGTCCGGCGTCGGGCCGTCCGTGTCCTCGCACGTCTTCTCGGGCACGAGGATGCCGCCCTGCTCGAGGCATCCGCGGCCCGGGTCGGGCCCGGGGAGGTCGAGCGGCGTGCCGATCTGCGTGCACGAGCCGTCGGCAAAGCGGCACGCGCCGTACCGGGCGTCGTTCACGTAGCCGCACGAGTACGTGCCGTCGTCGGCCACGCCGCCGGCCGTCGTGTCGACCGATCGCGGCGCGCCGTCGAGGTTGCCGTAGAAGTAGTCGAACCCGGCGTCGCGCGGCGCGAGGTTGCCGGACGGATAGTTGTACGGACCGGCGAGATGATACTTGCCGATGAGCGCGCTCTGATACCCGGCCTTGGCGAGCACCTTCGGCAGCGCCGTCTCGAAGGGCGACATCTGCGAGTTCGCGAGGTCGGTGTTGATGAAAGCGGTCATCACCCCGGTGCGGAGGGGATAGCGTCCGGTGAAGAAGGACACGCGGCTCGGGGAGCACTCGGGCATCGCCCAGGCGTTGCGGAAGCGCACGCCCCCCTCGGCGACGGCGTCGATGTTCGGCATCCGCGGCTGGTTGTCCGCCGTGTACCCGAACGTCCGCATCTGATCGATGCCGACGTCGTCCATGATGATGAAGAGGATGTTCGGCTTCTTGCGGGCGTCGGCGAGGCCGGGCAGCGAGAGCGCGAGGCACAGGGCGATCAGGACACGGAAGAGGATCATCGGGCAGCATATCGGCCGATACCCGACGATACTGAAAGGGGGTGTCAGCCGCCTGACAGCCGCGCCTGATAGGCCGCGAGCGCCGTCGCGTGGTCGCGGTCGGCGCGCAGCCCGACGTGCCCGTCGGGCCGCACGACGAGGAGCGTGGCGTCGCCGGCGCCGAGCTGCGCGGCGGCCTCGGCGCCGAGCACGATCGTGGCGTCGACGAACGCCACGTCGCTGGCCGCGCGGACCGCGTCCCCGATGCGTGCGAGATCGCCGCCGGTCCCGACGAGCACCGCCGTATGGCCGGCACGGTGCGCGAGCTCGTGGAGCCAGCGGCGTTGGCCGTCGAGCTGCACCGCGATCGTGTCGGGCAGGCGCTGGCCGGGGCCGAGCGTCGGGTTGGCGTCGCCCACCACGATCGGCGAGCCGCCGTAGTCGATGTCGAGCTCGGCCTCGGCGATGACCTCGTGATGCCGCGTCGTGGGATCGGCGAACGTCGCACGCAGTTGGCGATCGCGCGCGCGCCGCTCGGCCGGATCGGTCATCGTCTGCGCGTGCTCGGTCTCGTCGCCGGACGCCGCGATCCGCTCCGCCACCGGGCGGCGCTCGATCTCGTAGCTGTCGAGGATCGTCGCGGACGAGCGCCCCTGGCACACCAGCGCCAGCTTCCAGGCGAGGTTGTAGGCGTCCTGCAGCCCGGTGTTCATGCCGTGCCCCTGGAAGGGCGAGCAGACGTGCGCCGCGTCGCCGGCGATCAGCACGCGGCCTGCGCGGAACCGCGCCGCCACCTTCGTATGGCAATGGAAGCGCGTCGGGTTCGCGACGTCGTCGAAGCGGACGTGCGGGTAGTAGCGGAGGACGGTCGCTTTCGCGTCGGCGAGCAGGTCCGATTCGTCCGAGGCGGGCCGCAGGTAGGCGCGCCAGCGCCGGCCGGGCAGGGCGGTCAGGATGACGGGCGGGTCGTCGAGGTACGCGTAGATCGCTTCGTACGGTTGATCCCATCCGGTCAGCGTGACGTCGACGACGGCCCACGGCTCGGGAATGTCGTGGCCCGCCAGCGGGATCCCGCATGTCTCACGCGTCGTGCTGTGGATGCCGTCGCAGCCGACGACCCACTGCGCCGCGACCGTCTCGGGCGTGCCGTCGCGCTCGATCGTCGCCGTGACGTCGTCCTCGCCCGGGCGCAGCGCGACGAGGCGCGCCGCGCGTACGACGTTGCCGCCCTGGCGGCGGAGATACTCGCCGAGGATCTGCTCGGTCGTCTCCTCGGAGATGCCCACGTTGAAGCCGTAGCGGCTGCCGCAGATCGAGAGGTCGATCTCGCCGAGCACGGCGCCGTCGGAGTGGAGCCGCGCGAACTTCTGCTTCACGCCGGCGGCGAGGAACCGCTCGCCGAGGCCGAGCGCCTCGAACACCTCGAGCGAGCGCGGGTGCACCACCGTCGCGCGGTCCCAGTGCAGCGGCGCGGCGTGCGCGTCGATCAGCCGGCAGGCGACGCCGCGACGCTGCAGCTCCGCCGCGAGCAGCAGTCCGGTGGGGCCTGCGCCCACGACGAGCACGGGGACGGCGGCGGACATCGCGACGGTCGTGAGCCGTGCGGCGCGGAAAAGCAAGGACTGCTGGCCTCGCCGCCGCGGTTGCTGCTAGAGGAGCGGCCGGGGGGACGTGGTCATGTCGAACTGGACGAAGGGTGCGCTGGCGATCCTCGGACTCTGTCTCATGCTGGGCACGGCATGGGCGCAGCCGTCGATGGACGCACCGGGATGCTGCTGCGTCTCCAAGGGCGCCGCATTCAACTGCTCGAACAACACGCAGGGCGCGTGTCTCAAGCTGCAGCCGAAGGCGCCGACGTTCCAGAAGATGACCGACTGGAAGACCGCGTGGAACGAGTACCTCGCCGCCGACGAGAAGGCGGAGTCGCAGAAGCTGAGCGGCGGCTGGATCGCCGAGCCGTGCGCCGACCTGGTCAACCCCGAGACGGGCGAGCCGCGCGGCGCGCCCACCGGCTGCTGCTGCTTCCCGCCGAAGGACAAGCCGATCTGCAAGGGCGACATGACCGGGTTCGACTGCACGGCGCAGTGCGCGGGCCTGCGCGACGGCAAGCTGCCGTCGCCGTGCACGTGGACGGCCGGCGCCTGCAAGTAGTCGGCTACTCGGGCTCGGGCTCGGGCTCGCTCCACGGGTCGGACGGAGCCACGTACGAGCTGGCGCGCTAGGACGGCGTCGCCGCGTCGTTCGCGTTGGCCAGGAACTGCAGGACGAGGGCGATCGCCATGCTGCCCTCGCCGACCGCCGCCGCCACGCGCTTCACCGGGCTGAGCCGCACGTCGCCGCAGGCGAACACGCCGGGCACGCTCGTCTCGAGCAGATACGGATCGCGCCCGTGCGACCAACGGCCGGCCCGCTTCACGTCCTCGCCGGTGAGCACGTAGCCGCGCCCGTCGCGCGCGATGTCGGGCGGCAGCCACGCCGTCTCCGCGTCGGCGCCGATGAAGATGAAGAGGCCGCCGCAGTCGTGCCGGCTCACCGCGCCCGTGCGGGTGTCGCGGACGTCGACGGCCGTCAGGTTGGTCGCGCCGTGCACCGCGTGCACCTCGGCGCGCACGCGCACCTCGACGTTCGCTTTGTCCGCGAGCTTCTCGATCAGGTAGTGCGACATCGTCGCGTCGAGCGCCTCGCCGCGGACGAGCAGCGTGACCCGGCGGGCATGGTTCGCGCAATTGATCGCCGCCTGACCCGCCGAGTTGCCCGCGCCGACGAGATGGACGTCGAGCCCGTGGGTGGCGGCGACCTCGCTGCGCGCGGCGCCGTACGACACGCCTTTTCCGATCAGCCGATCGAGCCCGTCGACGGCGAGCCGCCGCCACGAGACGCCCGTCGCGAGGATCAGCGTCCGCGCGCGCACGACGTCGTCCCCGTCGAGGAACACCTCGCGCGTCGTCGGGTCGATGCGGGAGACGCATCGGGTGACCAGCATCTCCGCGCCCAGGCGGCGCGCCTGGTGCAGCGCCCGGCTCGCCAGCTCGTCGCCCGAGACGCCGTTGGGGAACCCGAGGTAGTTCTCGATGCGCGCCGACGTCCCGGCCTGTCCGCCGGGCGCCTCACGCTCGATCACGATCGTGCGCAGCCCCTCCGAGGCGCCGTACACCGCGGCGGCCAGCCCGGCCGGTCCGCCGCCGATGATCGCGACGTCGTACTCGTCTCCGGTCGGGCGCGTCTGCAGTCCGAGCCGATCCGCCAGCTCCCGCACGCCGGGCCGCACGAGCACCTGGCCGTCCGCGAGACGGAGTGCGGGCAAGTCGCCGTCGGCAGGCAGGGGCGCGGGCCACGCCGTCGCGAGGTCCGGCGCGTCGGGCGTCACCCAGGCGAGCGAGATCTGATTGCGCGCGAGGAAGCGACGGACGTCGCCGCAGACGGTGTCCCAGCGATGACCGACCACCGTGACGCGCGGCGCCGGTACCTCCGCCGTGATGCTCTGCAGTCCGCCGATGCGCTCGCGCGCCAGCGCGCTCACCGTGAGCGAGACGTCCTGCGAGACGGCGGCGACCGCGTAGTAGTGCTGCGGCTCGATCCGCATGACGCGCGTCGGCTCGAGCGCGCGGTAGCCGCCGGGGAACGGCGTGCCGAGCGCCATCGGCACCTCGCCGAAGATCGTGCCCGGGAGGCGGAAGCCGAGGCGGCGCTCGACGCCGTCGATCGTCTTCACCACCTCGATCTTTCCCGAGAGGACGGCGAACAGCGCGCGCTCGCCGCCCTCCGGCACGGCCCACTCGCCGGGCTCGAGCCGGAGATCGGCGGCGTTGCGCGCGAGCCGCTCGAGCTCCGCGCGCGGCAGCCCCGAGAACAACGGAACGGCGCCGACGTCGTCGGCCGTCAGCATGGCGCGGCCGGCTCGAGCGGATGGCCCGCCTCGCGCCAGCCCTTCATCCCGCCGTCGAGGGCGACGGCGCGCACGTAGCCCATCGTGCGCAGCGTGTCGGCCGCGAGCGTCGAGATCTTCCCGAACTCGCAGCAGGTGACGACGCGCACGGTGGGGTCGGGCATGACCTGGTCGATGCGCAGCTCGAGCTGGCCGCGCGGCACGTGGCGCGCGCCCGGGATGTGGCCCGCGTCGTAGGCGTCACGCTCGCGGATGTCGAGCACGACGAGACCCGCCTGGCCCGCCACGCGGTCGCGCAGCTCATCCATGGACATGAAGGCGATGCGTTGCGCCGCTTCGTCGAGCAGCTGCGCGACGGTCTTGCCGCCCGTCCGGTTGGTGCGCAGCGCTTCGGTGAGATGATCCGGCATGCCGAGGTTCAGCGCACGCATCTGCTCGACGAACGCGGCGCGCTCGCCCTTCTGGAGGCGCGGGTTCGTCGCCTTCTCCTGGCCGATCGTCGACACCGGTGCGTTCTTGTAGTTGTGGCCCGGATACACGGCGAGCGCCTCGTCGAGCCGCAGCAGCGTGCCGAAGAGGCTGTCGTAGAGCGCGTCGGGATCGCCCGTCGGGAGGTCGGTGCGTCCGGTGGCGCCGCGCAGCAGCGTGTCGCCGGTGAAGACGCGGTCGGCCAGGACCAGCGAGACGGAATCGTCGGTGTGGCCGGGGGTGGCGACGGCGCGAATGCGCAGCTTGCCTGCGATCAGCGTCTCGCCGTCGTCGATGCGCACGTCGACGTCGGGCGCCACGCTCGCGCGGTGCATGACGCGCGGAACCCCGAGCCGTCGCGCGAGCTCGAGCGACGCCGAGAAGTGGTCGGCGTGGGTGTGGGTGTCGATCAGGTAGTGGATGCGCACGCCCGCCTTGGCGACGAGGGCGAGCATGCGGTCGATCTGCGAGAGCTCCGGATCGATGATCACGCCGGCGCAGGTGTCGCCGCAGGCGACCACGTAGGAGCAGCACCCGCCGCTGCGGACCTCTTCGAAGATCATGCGACCGGTATAGCGCCGACGTCGGCCGGGCCACCAGGGTGCAACGGGGCCAAGTCGGCGCCATCCGGGTGTACGCCGCCTCCCGGTGCGCGAGCGCCGCCGCGCGCATTGACTCCACCGGTGAGGCCTTTCAATACCGGCCGGTATGGAAGACCTGGTCCTGGTCGAGCGGCCCCGCGACGCGGTCGCGTGCCTCACGCTGAACCGACCGGAGAAGAAGAACGCGCTGTCGATCGCGCTGCGCGACCAGGTGACGGGGGCACTCGAACGGCTCGCGGCCGACGACGCCGTGAGCGTCGTCGTGCTGACGGGCGCGGGCGGCGCGTTCTCGGCGGGGTTCGACCTCGACGAGTTCGGCCGCGCGCTGCAGGAGCCGGGGCTCTATGACCGCATCTGGGCCTCCGGCGATCCCTACCACGAGCGGCTGCTGCGCTTTCCGCTCCCGCTGGTCGCCGCCGTCGACGGGATCGCGCTCGGCGGCGGCATGGACACGGCGGTGCTGTGCGACGTTCGCATCGCCAGCACGCGCGCCAGCTTCGGGCATCCGGAAGCGAGCTTCGGCGACGTCGTCTACGCGCCGCTGCACGACCTGATCGGCGGCGCGGCGGCGCGCGAGCTGTGCCTCACCGGCCGCCGGATCGACGCCGCCGAAGCGCTGCGGCTCGGCCTGGTCTCGGAGGTCGTCGCGCCCGACGCGCTCCGCGAGCGGGCGCTCGACGTCGCCGCCACGATCGCCCGCGCGCCGCGCGAGCTGGTGATGCGCACCAAGGCGAAGATCATCGCCCGCGCCGCGATCCCGTTCACGACGACGCTGGCGCTGTAGCCGTCAGCGCGGCACGTCGTGCCGCATGACGTCGTGGAGGACGAGCTCGTACGCGACGGGCGGCACGCCGGTGGTGCCGAGATACGGACGGTCGGTCGACGCGATGAAGAAGATCAGCAGCCCGATCATCGCGGCGAGCAGGCTCGTCATCCAGGCGTGGAACGCGAGGCTCTCCATGCTGAAGACGTACGACCCCGTCAGCGAGATCACGGCGCCGACGAGGACGACCGCCCACAGTGTCCCCGGCACGCCGTACTCCACCGCCTCGATCCGCGCGCGCCGCTTCTCGACGAGCTCGTTGTACGTGCCCATCGCCTCCGCGTGCACGATGCGCTGGCCGTCGGTCGTGGGCTCGAACGCGTAGAACACGTCCTGCAGCTCGGTCAGCGCGTCGGTGCCGCGATGCGGGAGCTCGCCGCGCCGTTGCCGCGGCCACTCGGCGTCGATGACGAACCGCGTGTAGCGCACCAGCATCCCGCGGAGCCGCGTGCGCATCGGCTCCGGATGGCCCGAGAAGTCGCGATAGAGGGCGGCGATGCGTGCGGCCTCGTCCGAGGCGGCGTCCGACGCGCGCGCGGCGTTGCCCCACGTGGCGACCGAGATGAGTCCGATCGCGATCGCATAGATGACGAGGATGCCCGAGAACATCCAGCCGACGACGCCGTTGTCGACCAGGGCATGCAGGCCCCGCCGCCGCACCCAGCTGCGCGTGACGACGAGGCCGGCCAGGGCAGCCGCCACGAACACGGCGATCGTGAGGACGGCGAAGACCGGTGCGGGAAGGTCGTGGATGAACGTCACGCGGGCGCATTACTGGCACGGGACCCCGCCGGCCGCAATTTTCGCAAAGCCTGGTTCCACCGCGTCGGGCATGATCCATCGTATATGCTCCCGCAGGAGGATCGATCGTCATGGCGACCATGCACGGGCTCCTGATCCTGGCCGACATCTCGGGGTTCACGGAATTCGTCACGGCGACCGAGCTCGAGCACGGTCCACCCCTCATCGCGGCCCTGCTCGAGGAGGTGATCCGGCGCATCTCGCCGCCGCTCGAGATCGAAAGCGTCGCCGGCGATGCGGTGTACGCGCTCGCCGAGGACGGCACCGTGCTGCCGCGGGCCAAGCTGCTCGACGTC
Source organism: uncultured Binatia bacterium (SeqCode) (assembly GCA_964432595.1). Classification (GTDB taxonomy): domain Bacteria; phylum Desulfobacterota; class Binatia; order DP-6; family DP-6; genus DASYLJ01. The sequence continues at coordinate 506,943 of CAYSOF010000001.1, forward strand.
CTGCATCAGGCGTTCGTCGGCTTCCACGCGAAGCAGCGCGAGCTCGAGGCCGACGACAGCTGCGACTGCGGCGCGTGCCGCAGCGTCGCGCGGCTCCGGCTGAAGACGATCGGCCACTACGGCACGTTCCTCGTCCAGACGATCGGCGGCCACGCACAGACGGCCGGGCGCGACGTCATCCTCGCCCATCGCCTGCTGAAGAACGGCGTGCCCCGCGACGCCGACTACGCGCTCTTCACGCGCGACGCGCTCGCCTACATGGAGCTGGAGCCCGACCGGCTCGGGCTCGTGTCGCACACCGAGCACTACGACCACTTCGGCGAGGTGCCGTGCTTCGTCGGCGAGCGGCAGTGCCTGGAGCGGGGGTGACGTTCAGCCGCCGTCCGTCAGGTCGTTCGTGCGCGCCATCAGGTACGGCATCGTCCGTGCTTCTTGCTGGCCCCGCACGTCCACGCCAGTCGCTTGCCGAAGTGGGCGATGCCCCGTATCAGCGTCCTTCGATGAGATCCGTCGCCGCCGCCGTCGCGCTCCTGGCCCTCGTGGGACCGATCGGGTGCGCGCGCCGGACGCCCTCGCCGGCTCCGACCGCGCCGCCGCTGGCCGCGAAGGCGCCGGACCCGGCCACCACCACGTACCTGCTGCTGAAGGTCGGCGAGCGACGGCTCTACGTCATGGATCACGATCCGCAGACGCCGATCGAGTCGTACACGATCGCGGTGGGCCGTCCGGGCCACGAGACGCCGATCGGGCGCTTCGAAGTGTTCGAGATGATCGAGCATCCGGACTTCCAGGTGATCGACAAAAAAGACCGCACGAAGCTGCTCAGGACGATCCCGCCGGGGCCGACGAATCCCCTCGGCGAACGCTGGATCGGCTTCATGCGCGACGACGCGGGCGTGACCGGCATCCATGGGACGCCGCAGCCGGAGCTCCTCGGGAAGGCGGTCAGCGGGGGGTGTGTCCGTATGCGGAACGCCGACGTCCTGCGCGTCTTCGCCCGCGTGAAGGTCGGGACCCCCGTCATCGTCGAGCCGTAACCCTCGGTCCTCGGCGGCACCGGCGACGAGGCGGAGGTGTGGTTCGGCGGCGCCGTCGGCCTGGCGCGCCACGCCGCCGGCAACCGCTATCCGACCGGCACGACGCGCTCGACCGACTTTTCGACGACGCCCGGCGCCGATCGAACGCTCGACGGGAACGCGGACGTCTTCGTCACCAAGCTCCGTCCCGACGGGTCGGTGGCATACTCGACCTACCTCGGCGGCGGATGCGACGACTTCGCGCGCGACGTCGCCGTCTGCTCCGTTCGTGACACGCGAAGAGGGCCACGGGGACGCGCCCCCGTGGCCCTCTTCCAGGTGCTCTCAGTCGGTCGTCGACACTGCGTAGAGCAGATCGCCCGGGTGGCAGTGGTGCGGCGAGAAGAAGTCGCTGCCCGGGACGCAGCGGAACATGCTCGGGTTCGTGAAGCTCGGGGCGAGCCGCACGTTCGTCGCCTGCTCGAAGGCGTAGCCGGCGGCGAGGAGCGTCGCCTCTTCGAACGCGCCCGCGACGAAGGAGACGCCGATCGGGTTGCGGCCCGCGTTGCCGGTGCCGTAGCCGGCCGGCACGGTGAGGATCGGATAGCCGGCGCGGTCCGCGAGGCCGATCAACGCGTTGTTGTTCGGCACCACGATCACGTCCGCGGTGGCGAGGATCGCGTCGATCAGTGCCTTGCTGGCCGTGAGGCCGGCGGCCTTGGCGTCTTCGTAGGCGCTCGCCGTCTCCGGATCCGAGAGGTCGATCGCCAGCGCGTCGAGCAGCTCGCGCTGCTGGTACTTGAGGCCTTCGACCGGATTCGCGTCGTTGTAGGCGACGATGTCCGCCAACGACGACGGCTGGCTCTTCGCGATGCGCAGGGTCGGGAGGTAGGCGTCGAGGTCACGCCCGAACTCGGTGAGCACGATGCTCGGCGGGAACGGGTCGGGCACGCTGATGCTGACGACGGTGGTCGTCGCGCCGAGCTCCTGCAGCTTGGCGACGACGTTCGGGTACGGCGCGGTGGTCGAGCTGATCACCGCGACGGTCTTGCCGGCGAGCGCCGTCGGCACGAGCCCCGAGCGGTAGTCGGGGAGTGTCGGCGCGCCCTCCGTCGCCTCGTCGGCCGGATCGGGACCGGCGATGACCTCGAGCACGGTGGCGGCGTCATAGACGGTGCGTGTGATCGGGCCCGGCGAGTCCTGTGTCTTCGCCGCCGGCAGCACGCCGGTGCGGCTCACGAGGCCGACCGTCGGCTTGAGCCCGACGACGCCGGCCACGCCGGACGGCGCGATGAGCTGCGCCGAGTCGGTCGACGTCTCGAGGCCCATGGCGAACCCCGCGAGCCCCGCGGCCGTGGCGGCCGCCGAGCCGGCGGACGAGCCCGCCGTCGTCTTGTCGGTGTCCGACGGCAGCATCACCTGGCCGCCGAGCGAGGAGTAGCCCTCGGGCAGGTTCGCGTCGAAGATGCCGTTCAGCTCGGTGACGTTCGTCTTGCCGATGACGACTGCGCCGGCCGCTTCGAGCTTCTCGACGAGGGCCGCGTTCTTCGTGGCCACCGCATTCTGCAGCGCGACCGAGCCGCCCGTCGTCGGCATGCCCTTCACGTCGATGACGTCGGAGAGCGCGACCGGGATGCCGTGCAGCGGTCCACGGACGAGCCCGCGCCTGCGCTGGTTGTCGAGCTTGTTCGCGGCGGAGAGCGCCGCGTTCGCCTCGACGGCGCGAATCGCCTGGATCGCCGGGCCTTCGGCGTTCGTCATCGCGATGCGCGCGAGGTACGCCTTCGTGAGATCGTACGACGTCAGCGTGCCGGCCGTCATGCGCGACTGGAGACCCGCAATCGACTCGAGCTCGAGCGCGAACGGCATCGGCTTCGCGTTCTTCGCCGGACCGTCGAGCATGTCGTACGTCGGGTTGCAGTCGCCGCGCTTCCAGTACGGGGGCCGCGGTTCCGTCTTCGCGCAGCGGTACATGCTCGGGTTGAGCGCCGACGCCGGCTGCCGCAGCTTCGTCATCTGCTCGATGACGTAGGCGACGCCGATCAGGTTCCGCTCGCTGAGCTGGTTGCCGTGGATCGACACGCCGACCGCGCGGCGATGCGTCGCGCTGTAGCCCATCGGGATCGTGATCTGCGGCGTCCCGGCGGCGGCGCCGCTCGGGACGCTGCCGAGGATCGCGATGAAGTCGTCGCTCGGGTCGTCCGGCGTCTCGTTGTTCATCATCTTGTCGATCGCCGCCCACTGCGCGGCGCGCCGGATCGGCATGGCGGCCTGATAGGCCAGCTGATTGGCGCCGCCCGGCGTGACGTCGGCCTGCGACGCGTTCAGGTGCGAGTTGTTGCCGAACTTGAGCGCCTCGTGCTCGTTCGCCTGGTTGTCGGCGATCTCCTCGAGCAGGCTCTTGATCGGCGCGAGCGGCCCGAGATTGCGGTAGTAGAGGTTGATCGCGTTGTGCTGCTGATAGCCCGACGGCAGCGACGGGACGTCGCCGACCGCGATCGACGGCCGCTCGACCATGATCGCGCCCGCGGCGACGAGCGCATCGAACGCGAGCTTCGCCGGCGACCCGTCATCGAAGGTGCCGTTGTAGCCGATGCGCTTCCCCTGGACGAAGTCGATGTCGAGCGCCGACATGTAGTCCGGAATCGGATCGGGCGCGCGCGTGACCGACTGCTCCCAATTCGGGCCGAAGACCTCGGCGTATCCCGCCTCGTTCTTCGGATCGCGTCCCGCCATGGACTGCAGGTGCATCGCGGCGTTCGCGACGGTGCGATCCATCGGGCCCGCGGTGTCCTGCGACGACGAGATCGGGCCGATGCCGTACGCCGGCACGAGGCCGACCGTCGGCCGGATGCCGACGAGGCTCTGCGCGGTCGACGGGCTGATGATCGAGCCGGACGTCTCCGTGCCGACCGTGAGCATCGACAGCGCGGCGGCGCCGGCCGTGCCGGATCCGGACGACGAGCCGCTCGGATTCTGGTCGGCGTCGAGGCCGTGCACCACCTGGCCGGTGAGATTCGAGAAGCCCGACGGCTGGTTGCCGAAGCTGTTGGCGTACTCCGAGAGCCCGAGCTTCCCGAGGATGACGACGCCGCTCGCGCGCAGCTTCTTCACGATGCCCGAATCGTCCTCGGGGAAGGAGTTCCGCAGCGAGTAGTTGCCGTTCGACGTGTACATGCCCTTCACGTCGATCAGGTCCTTCAGCAGCGCGGGAAGGCCGTGCGCGGGGCCGCGGACGATGCCGGCCTTGCGCTCCTTGTCCATCTGCGCGGCTTCTTTGAGCGCGTCCGCGTTCAGCTGTGTGACCGCGTTCAGGCCGGGGCCGCGCTTGTTCAGCGCCTCGATGCGCTTGATGTAGGCCTTCGTCAGCTTCACCGACGTCAGCGTGCCGTCCTCCATCATCTTGATCGCGGTCGGCCCGTCGAGGGCCTCGAGGTCGAGGATCTCGGCGACGGCCGGCGTGGCCCTCGCGACCAGCATGGCCGCCGCCATCAGCATCAGGTGTCGCACGACCGTCGTGACGGTCGTGCCGCGTGTGCCCGGCGCATCCGCCCGGCCGTTCAGTGTCGACATTGCTCCCTCCATCGAAGCGTTCGTGTGGATGGTTCCCGTGCTCGGCGGAGCCGGGAGCAATGCGTATGCCGAGGTATCGTGCGGCAGACCCACGAAAATCGACGGGCGACGTCCGGATTGCTCGCATGCTGCTCACCGTGCTGCCGATGGCGGCAGCACGGCGCACGTGGCCGGCCGAGCGGACGGGTATTGCCCGACGTCGCCGTGAACGGCATGGACGCTCTGAAGGGCGCGACGGTCGGAGCGCTTCACACGATGAAACCGCACGACATGGTCCGAGACATGGTCACGGAGATCGCGGGCGAGGGCGGCCGGCCGTGAACGGCCAGGCGCCGATCGTCTTCGTCGTCGACGACGACCCGTTCGGGCGCGCGATCACGGAGCGCCTGCTGCGCTCCGTCGGCTTCGACGTCGAGACCTTCGACTCGGCCGCCGAGCTGATGGAGGCGGCACGCCCGGATCGTCCGGCCTGCCTGGTGCTCGACGTGCAGCTCCCCGCACAGGGCGGTCTCGACCTGCAGCAGGAGCTCGTCGGGTCGGGCGTCACGATGCCGATCGTCTTCGTCACGGGCCAGGGCGACGTCCCGATGACCGAGCGGGCGATGAAGGCGGGCGCCGTCGAGTTCCTGGCGAAGCCCTACCGGCGAAACCACCTGCTCGCCGCCGTCCGCACCGCCATCGAGCGCGACACGATCGCCCGCCGCCAGCGCTCGGAGGCCACGGACCTCCGGGCGCGGTACGAGGCGCTGAACCCCCGCGAGCGCGAGGTGATGACCCACATCGTGGCCGGGATGTTGAACAAGCAGATCGCCTTCGAGCTCGAGACGACGGAGCGCGCCATCGAGTTCCATCGCGCGCAGATCATGCAGAAGATGCGCGCCCGCTCGCTCGCGGAGCTCGTCGGGATGGTGGCGCGCCTCGGCCCCGGCTGACGCCGGCGCGCGCTCAGCCGCCGCAGAACAACTGGGTCACGTAGAGGATGCCCGCGCCGTCGGTCACCGCGCCGACGCCGGTCATCACGAACCGGCCTTCGATGTTCCGCCGGTGTCCCGGGCTGTCGAGCCAGCCGTCGAGCGCGGTCTGCGCGGCGTCGCGATAGCCGCCCTGCAGGGCGACGTTCTCGCCGGCATGCCGGCACGCCATGACCGCACGCAGCGCGTCCGCGCGCGCGAGGAAGTCGTCGTGTCCGAACGCGCGCGCGCGGGTCGCCATCGCGCGGCTGTGGAGACGCGCCTGACGCGTGATGCGCGGGTCGAGCAGCAGCGGCGGCAGGCGGCGCGCGCGACGATGCCGGTTGACGAGCGTGATCACGTCGCGCTCGACCGTCGAGATCGTGAGCGGCGGCGGCCGGCGTGGCGGTGGCGGACGTCCGTCGACGGCGACTGCCAGTCCGCAGACGAGCAGCAGAGCGACTCCGAGGCGTGCGCGCATACGTCGAACGACGTAGTAGCGCATCTGCCGTCGGGGATGCACTTCAACGCGTGACGGCCTCGTGGTAACGACCAGCGCCCGTATGCGGCCGCTCCTGTGCGTCCTGGCGTTGCTCGGTGCGATGACCGCGACCTGCGACGCGCTCGCGGCGCACGGTCCGGACGCGGTGAGCCGCAAGCTCGCCGGCTCACTGCGCCACGCGCCTCGCGCGGCGCGATCGTCGGCCGGTCCGACCGGTGCCGAGCCGTGGCGCGCCGGGTCGCGCGTGCACGTGTACGTCCGCGTGACGAACACCGCCGCCGAGACGCTGCAGGCGCTGCGTGCGCGCGGCCTCGAGATCGTCGTCGTGAGCGACGCGTTCGGCGGGCTCGTCGACGGGTGGGCCGACGCGTCGGCGCTGCCGTCGATCGCCGAGCTCGCGGCGGTCACCATGATCCGGCCCGTCGCGCCCGCGATCACGCAGGCGGGCGCAGTGGTGACGGCGGGCGACGCCGCGCTGCGCGCGGACGCGGTTCGCGCCGCCGGCTACACGGGCGCCGGCGTGCCGCTCGGTCTGATCTCCGACGGCATCACGTCGGCGGAGCAGTTCCGCGCCGCCGGCGAGCTGCCCGCCGTCACCGTACCGCCCGACCCGCGCTGCTCGAGCTTCGAGGGCGACGAGGGCACGGCGATGCTCGAGATCGTCCACGACGTCGCGCCCGGCGCCGGCCCGCTCTTCTTCGCGTCCTTCGGGCAGAGCGGCGCCTTCATGGCCGACGCCGTCCGCTGTCTCGCCGACGCCGGCGCGCGCGTCATCGTCGACGACGTGACGTTCGGCGACGAGCCGTTCTTCCAGGACGGTCCGCTCGCGATCGCGGCGCGCGAGGTGGTGCAGCGCGGCGTCTCGTACCACACGTCGGCGGGCAACCGCGGCCGCGAGTTCCTGGAGGTGCCGCTCTCGCCCGCGTTGTACGGACCGCCGCTCGGCACGATCCACAACTTCGATCCGGCGGGCATCGGCGATCCCGGCAACGAGGTGACCGTGGGCGCGGGCGGCGGCGCCACCTGCGTGATCCAGTGGGACGAGCCGTTCGGCGCCGCGGCGACCGACCTCGACCTGCTCGCCATCCAGGGCTCTCCGAACAACGTCATCGCCAAGAGCGACAACCCCCAGGACGGCACGCAGGATCCCGTCGAGCTGGTGCAGATCAACAACCCGACGGATACCGATCAGGTGGTCTCGCTGGTCGTGCAGCTCTTCAGCGGCGACCCGAATCGCCGCTTCCGCATGATGTGTTTCCGCTCCATCGCGATGGAGCACGTCTCGGCGGAAGGCGCGATCTACGGGCAGCAGGCGGTCGCCGAGGTGATCGCGGTCTCGGCGATCAACATGGGCGAGGAGGGCCTCGACACGGTGAGTGCCGAGAGCTCGCCGGGTCCGGCGACGATCCTCTTCCCGTCGCCCGAGACGCGCGAGAAGCCCGATCTCGCGTCGTTCGACGGCGTCGAGACGGCGGTCGGGCAGGCGGGGCTGTTCCCGAACCCGTTCTTCGGAACGTCGGCCGCGGCGCCGCACACCGGCGCGGTCGCGGCGCTGATGCTGAGCAAGAACCCGTCGCTGTCTCCCGGACAGATCGGCCAGATCATGAAGGCGACGGCGGTCGACATCGGTCCGCCGGGCTTCGATCGTCGCGCCGGCGCGGGCCGCCTCGACGCACTCGCCGCGATCGCGGGCGTGCCGTGCGTCGACGTCGCGGCGCTGCCGGCGGAGGCGTCGTGCGGCGGCGAGAAGGCGCCGAAGCCGGCGGTGGCCGCCTATCGCTCGGCGCGGCGTCTGGCGCTCTCCGCCGCGGGCGCGCCCGAGAAGAAGGCGCGCAAGAAGCTGCTCGCCGCGCGCAGGCGCCTGCTCAAGGGACGGAAGGCGCTCGACAAGCAGGCGGCGAGGGGCAAGGTGTCGGCGGGCTGCGCCGACGGCCTGCGCGGCGCGCTCGCGGTGCTCGATCAGGCCGCGTCCTGCCGGCTGTCGTGACGAACACGCGTTGACGTAGCCTCTCCGCACGCCAAGCGTGGGACGGACGGGAGGACGCATGGATCAACGTCGACTCGGCGACTCGGGCTTCATGGTGCCCGAGCTCTGCCTCGGTACGGGCACCTTCGGCGGCACCAACGAGTTCTTCAAGCACTGGGGCACCAGCGACGTGGCCGAGGCGACGCGTCTCGTCGACGTCTGCCTCGACGCCGGCCTCACCATGTTCGACTCGGCCGACGGCTACTCCGACGGCGCCGCCGAGGAGATCCTGGGCCGCGCCATCAAGGGCCGGCGCAACGACGTCATCATCTCCACGAAGGCGACCTTCCGCGTGGGACCGGGGCCGAACGACGTCGGCTCGTCGCGCTTCCATCTGATCCGCGCCGTCGAGGGCAGCCTGCGCCGGCTCGGCACCGACGTCATCGATCTCTTCCAGCTGCATGCGTTCGACGCGATGACGCCGATCGAGGAGACGCTGCACGCGCTCGACGACCTCGTCCGCGCGGGCAAGATCCGCTACGTCGGCTGCTCGAACTTCTCGGGCTGGCACCTGATGAAGTCGCTGGCGATCGCCGATCGCTACGGCCTGCCGCGCTACGTCGCGCACCAGGCGTACTACTCGCTGATCGGCCGCGACTACGAGTGGGAGCTGATGCCGCTGGCGCTCGACCAGCGCGTCTCGGCCGTCGTCTGGAGCCCGCTCGGGTGGGGACGGCTCACCGGCAAGATCCGGCGCGGGCAGCCGCCGCCCGAGACGAGCCGGCTGCGCAGCAAGCTCGTCACCGACTCGGGCCCGCCGGTCGACGACGAGTACGTGTATGGCGTCGTCGACGCGCTCGACGCCGTGGCGAAGGAGACGGGCAGGTCGGTGCCGCAGGTGGCGCTCAACTGGCTGCTGCGCCGCCCGTCGGTGGCCACGCTCGTCATCGGTGCGCGCAACGAGGAACAGCTGCGACAGAACCTCGGCGCCGTCGGGTGGAAGCTCACGCCGGAGCAGATCGCCACGCTCGACGCCGCGAGCGCGACGACGCTGCCCTATCCGTACTGGCACCAGCGCGTGTTCGAGGAGCGGAACCCCGCGCCGGTCCCCGGTCACCCGGTCGCGCGGTAGCCGACGACGGGCCGCGCCGGTACCGTCAGCGTGAACGTCGAGCCGACACCCGGTCGGCTCTCCGCGTCCAGCGTGCCGCCGAGGAGCGCGGTCAGCCGCTTCGCGACGTGCAGGCCGAGCCCGACGCCGCCGTGGCGACGCGTCGACGACGCGTCGGCCTGGCGGAACATCTCGAAGACGACGCCGAGCTCGGCCGCGGTCATGCCGATGCCCGTGTCGCGCACGTGCACCGTCAGACGGCCGTCGTGCAGCCCCGTCTCCACCTCGACGGTGCCGGCGTCCGTGAACTTGAGCGCATTGCCGACCACGTTCTTCAGGATCGTCTTGAGCTTGACGCGATCGCCGAGGATCGGCGGCAGACCGGGCGCGTGCCGCCAGCGGAGCCGCACGCCAGGGTGCACCAGCGCCGCGAGCTCGGCGTCGAGGTCGCAACACGCGAGCGGCAGGTCGACGGGCTCGAGCACGACCTCCTCGCGTCCCGCCTCGAGCCGCCCGAGGTCGAGCGTCGCGGTGATGAGCTCGTGCAACGCACGTGACGTCGCCATCACGCGCTCGACGAGGTCGCGCTGCGCCGGCTCGAGCGGCCCCATCGCGGGATCGGCCAGCATGTCGGCGTAGCCGATGATGACGTTCAGCGGCGTGCGCAGCTCGTGCGACATCGTCGCGACGAACTCCGATTTGAGCCGCACGGCTTCGAGCGCGGCGTCCCGCGTCTCCTCGAGCTCGATCGCCGTCTGCCGCCGCTCGATGACCGAGCCGACCCAGCGCGCGAGCAGCTGCAGCACGTCGTGATCGTGGACGTCGAACGGCTGCGGCGACGGCTTGGCGGCGGCGAAGCCGAGCGTGCCGAATACGCGGCCGTGCACCACGAGCGGCGCGCCGATGAACGCTGCCATCCGCATGACCCGTCGGGCCGGGTGATCGCGGTACGGCGACGACGCCACGTCCGCGAACGACACGGGGCCGCCGGCCGCCAGCGTGATCTCCGTGTAGGTGTCGGCGAGCGCGAAGCGCTGGCCGGGCATCAGGACGTCGGCCGGCGTGTGCACGTGCTCGACGACCGTGTCGTCGCCCTCGACGCGCGAGACGATGCCGATCTCGGTGCCGAACCAGCCGCACCCGAGGCGGAGCGCCGCGACGATCTGATCGTCGAGCGAGCGCTCGGCGTCGGCGGCCACCTCGTACAGGGAGCGGATGCGCTGCGTGTGGCGCCGCACCGCCGCCTCCGCCCGGTCCTGCTCGAGCCGGGTGGCGCCGCGGCGTCGTGCCAGCAGCACCGCCAAGCCGGCCGTTCCGGCGATGGCGATGGCGACGCCCGCGCCGAGCGGCCGGCGCAGGACGTCCTCCCATGGCACCAGCATGCCCAGCGCCGAGCCCGCGAAGACACTCAGGGACACGACGACGGGTCGGAGCATGCGGGTCATGGCTGGCGGGGACCTTTTGAAGTCGATATCGAATATCGGCATTCGCCCCGTGGTCTTGAACCGCTGGCTGGCGCAGCGGATGGAAACGCCCGTGGCGACGCATCGGGATCGCATCCTGGACCAGTTCACCCGCCAGGCGGCGCCGTTCTCGACCGCGCCCGGCATCCGCGACGCGGCGGCGCTGCAACGGCTCGTCGAGGTCAGTGGGGCGAGGGCGGACGACCTGGTGCTCGACGTCGCCTGCGGACCCGGCCTCGTGGTGTGCGCGTTCGCGCCCGTGGTGCGGCACGCGACCGGCATCGATGTCACGCCGGCCATGCTCGACCGCGCCCGGGCGCTCGCCGCCGAGCGCGGCGTCGCCAACGTGACCTGGCGGCAGGGCGAGGTCCTGCCGCTGCCGTTCGACGACGCGGCGTTCTCGATCGTCGTCTCGCGTTTCGCCTTCCACCACTTCGAGCGCCCGGAGGCGGTGCTGGCCCAGATGCGTCGCGTGTGCCGTCCCGGCGGACGCGTCGTCGTCTACGATCTGCTCTCCTCCGACGACCCGGCGAAGGCCGACGCGTTCCACCGCCTCGAGATGCTGCGCGACCCGTCGCACGTCCGCGCGCTCACCCGTGGCGCGCTGGCCGCGCTGTTCCCGGCGGTCGGACTCCCGGCGCCGGCGATCGCGGACGGCACGCTGCCCTTCGTGGTCGACGAGGTGCTCGGACGGTCGTTTCCCCGGCCGGACGATCTGCCGGTCATTCGCGCGACGTACGCGGCGTCCGTCGACGGCGACACGCTCGGGCTGGGCACGCACCGCGTGGGCGACGAGCTCCGCGCCGCGTATCCGACGGCGATCTTCGTGGCGGTCCGCTAGAGAGAGTGCGTCCGCAGGAAGGCGACCGTGAGCGGCCACGCCTGCTCGGTCGCGCGCAGGTTCGCGCCGTTCTGACCGCTCTGTTGGCGCAGGAAGCCGTGGCCGGCGCCCTCGAACAGGTGGGCCTCGAAGCGTCCCGTGCCGAGCGCCTTCTTCGCGGGCTCGATCGTGCCGTTCACGCGCGCGTCGTCGCCGCCGTAGAGCCCGATGATGGGCGCCTTGCCGCCCGACGCGGGGTCGGGGCTCGGCCCGTAGTAGACGACTGCGCCGTTCAGGTCGGCCTGGTGAAGCGCGTACGCGAAGCTCTTGCCGCCGCCCCAGCAGAACCCGATCGACATCGACTTGTCGCTCGCGGCCGGCAGCGCGAGCGCCCACGCGCGCACGGCATCGAGCCGCGTCATCACCTCGTCGTGCGGGAGGGCCGACACCGCCTTCATCGCGTCGTCGCGACTCGGGAACGTCTCGCTGCCGCCGCCGCCGGCGCCCTTGCCGGACAGGAGGTCCGGCGCGACGGCGATGAACCCCTCGGCGGCGAGCTGATCGGCGACGGCGCGGATCCAGTCGGTGAGGCCGAAGATCTCGTGGATGACGACGACGACCGGTGCCCGCTCCTTGCGTTCGGGGTACACGATCCAGGTGCGCACCGGTGCGCCGCCGACGTCGACCGACGCCATCTCGCCGTGCCGCGGGGACGCCTCGAGGCGCGCCTTGGCGGTCTCCTCGGACGGAGGCAACGCCGGTGGATCGGCGTGTGCGGTCGCGACCGCGAGCAGCATCGAGGCGAGGAGGCGTCGGATCATGCGGTCGAGCTACACCGCGTCCCGCCGCGCCACTAGCCCCCTCGCGAGCCGCCTGCTACCTCCGCGCGATGGACGTGCACGCGCTGGGCGGGCTCGCGGTGCGGCTCGCCGCCCAGGCCGCCGGGGTGCATCGCGCCGGACGCGAGCGCGAGCTGCGGGTCGAGACGAAGGCGTCGCGCACCGACCTCGTGAGCGAGGTCGACCGCGAGGCCGAGCGTGTCGTCGTCGACGGCATCCGTGCCCTGCGGCCGGACGATGCGATTCTCGGCGAGGAGGGCGGCGCGCACGCGGGCACGTCGGGCGTGCGCTGGATCATCGATCCGCTCGACGGCACCACCAACTACGTCTACCGCTACCCGGCGTACTCCGTGTCGATCGGCGTCGAGGTGGACGGCGTCGTGAGCGCCGGCGTCGTGCACGACTCGGTGCACGACCGGGTCTACGTCGCGGTCCGCGGCTCGGGTGCCACGTGCAACGGCGCGCCGATCGCGGCGAGCCGCGGCGACGAGCTCGCGACGGCGCTGCTCGCCACCGGCTTCCAGTACCGCCCCGACGTGCGCACGAAGCAGGCGACGGTGCTGGCGACGATCCTGCCGTCGGTGCGCGACGTGCGTCGCGGCGGCTCGGCCGCGCTCGACCTGTGCTGGGTCGCCGACGGGCGGCTCGATCTCTACTACGAGGCCGGTCTCGCCGAGTGGGACCTCGCCGCCGGCATGCTGATCGCCGAAGAGGCCGGGGCGGCCGTGCGGCGCATCGACGTGCCGGGCGGGCCGACGCCGATGGTGATCGCCGGCGCGCCCGCGCTGGTCACACCCTTGGAGGCGCTCTTGGCCGGCGCCGGCGCGCTCGGCTAGAACCGTGCGGATGAAGAGCGTCCTTCTCGTCCTCCTCCTCGCCGGCACGGCGTTCGCGGAGCCCGTCGTCTACCCGTCGAAAGGGCAGAGCGACGCACAGCGCAGCAAGGACGAGCTCGCGTGCCACGAGTGGGCGCAGAAGGAGACGGGCGTCGATCCCGTCGCGCTCGCCGAGCAGCAGCAACAGCAGCAGGGGCAGGGTGGAGGCACCGAAGGCAGCGCCGCGCGCGGCGCCGGCATCGGCGCGATGCGTGGCGCGATGGACGGCGACGCCGGCGCCGGCGCGATGCGCGGCGCGGGCATGGGACGGCTGATCGCCATGGTGCGCGCGCGCCGCCAGCTGAAGCAGCAGCAATCGGCGAACGAGCAGACGTCGTCGCAGATGGAGCAGTACGACAAGGCCTACGCGACGTGTCTCACCGGCCGCGGCTACGCGGTGACGCCGTAGCGATGGCCGCCGCCGCGCCGCAGCCCTGGACGCCGCAGCAAGAGCGGTTCGGGAGCATCGTCGTCAAGCTCATGTCGGCGGTGAACGTCTGGATCTTCCGGCTGACCGGCGGCCGGCTCGGCAGCAAGTTCCTGCGGGGCGCGCCCGTGTGTCTCGTGACGGTCATCGGACGGCGCAGCCGCCAGCCGTTCACCGTGCCGCTGATCTACGTCGCCGACGGCGACGACATCGTGGTGGTCGCGTCGAAGGGCGGCATGTCGCACCACCCGCTCTGGTACCACAACATGATCGCGCACCCGCGCGTCGAGGTGGAGATGCCCGACGGCAAGCGCGCGATGATCGCGCGCCAGGCGAGCGCGGCCGAGAAGACGCGCCTCTGGCCGAAGGCGTGCGCGATCTACCCGGACTACGCCGACTACCAGGCGCGCACGACGCGCGACATCCCGCTGATGATCCTGTCGCCGGCGTGACTCACGCCGGCGGCGCTTCGTCGTACTGTGGGATCGCCGGATCGATCGGCATCCACGGCGCCTTCGAGCCGACGAAGATCTGACACTGCACCGGGATCTTCGGGTCGTCGTCGAGCGCGCCCATCGGGACGACGGCGAAGCCGCGATCGCGATCGACGCGCGGCATCGGCGCGCCGCAGCCGTCGCAGAAGACCTGCATGAAGAAGCGCGCCTCCGGCACCTTCCAGCTGCGCAGCCGGTCCTCGCCCTGCGTGATGCGCATCGCGTCGGCGGGGCAGAAGAGGTTCGTCGCGTGCGCGGCGGAGCGCGCCTTCCGGCAGCGGCCGCAGTGGCAGTAGCGGACCATGAGCGAGCCGTCGTCGACGAGGAAGCGCACGGCGCCGCAGAGGCAGCTGCCGCGCAGCGTGCCCGGCGTCGGCTCGGCGACCGGCAACGGGTCCATGCCCGTCGAGCCGTCCGGGTAGGCGTCGTGGCGCGGCTGGTCGTCGGCGATCGTGTACCAGGGCGCCTTCGAGCCGACGAAGATGTGCCCCGACGGCCGCGTGCCGGGATCCTCGTCGACGTTGCCGAGCGGCACGAACGACTGCGGGCCTTTCGCCGGCTCCGCGACCAGCGAGCCGCAGCGGCCGCAGAACGCGCGATCGTAGACCGGCGACGACGCGAAGCGGCGGATGACGTCGGCGCCCGTCGTGATGCGGATGCCGTCCGTCGGTGTCGCGGCGTACGTGCCGAACGCGGTGCCGTGCACCTTCCGGCAACGGCCGCAGTGGCAGTGCATGATCGGACCGAGCGGGCCGGCGTGCTCCCAGGCGACCGCTCCGCAGAGACAGCGTCCGTGCGTCGTCATGCCGCCGGCCGTAGCACGCGGCAGCGCGTACTGGTATCGGCCGTCAATGCGGCCGACGCCTCTCGAGAAGTCCGCCGAGCCGGATCTCGGTACCGACGTCATCGCGAAGGAGCGCTACACCGAGCGCGACTTCGCGCAGCGCGAATGGGACCGCATGTGGACGCGCGTCTGGCTCCTCGCCGGCCGCGAGGGCGACGTGGCGAAGCCGGGCGACTGGTTCACGTTCGACATCGGCCCCGAGTCGATCATCGTCGCGCGCGACCGCGCCGGCGTGCTGCATGCGCACTACAACGTCTGCCTGCATCGCGGGAACCGGCTCTGCGAGCCGGGCATGGGCAACAGCCCGACGTTCAGCTGCCGCTATCACGCGTGGGAGTGGAACCTCGACGGCACGCTCCGTCACGCGACCGACGCGAAGGACTTCACGCAGGGGCTGCCCGCGGGCCTGCGGCTCGGCGCGCTGCGCGTGGACACGTGGGGCGGATGGGTATGGGTGACCATGTCGCCGGACACCGAGTCGCTCGCCGACTATCTCGGCGTGATCCCCGAGCACCTCGCGCCGTATCGTTTCGACGAGCACGTCCTCGTCGACGACGTCACGCTCGCCATCGACTGCAACTGGAAGACCTGCGTCGACGCCTTCAACGAGGCGTACCACGTGCAGGGCACGCACCCGGAGCTGCTGGAGTACTCCGACGACGTGAACGTGCAGATCGACCTCTACGGCCGGCACAGCCGCTTCATCTTCCCCGTCGGCGTGCCCAGCCCGCGGCTGGGCAAGCTCTCGCGCGTGCCGCGCTGGCTCGGCGACATCGTGCTGCGCGGCAGCGGCATCGACCCGGAGACGTTCGATGGCGGACCCGCCGACGTGAAGCCCGCGGCCATCGCGGCCGGGCGCCGGCTCGCCGAGAGCATCGGCATGGACCTCACCGGGCTGCGCGACGAGCAGCTGCTGGACGACTACCACTACACGATCTTTCCGAACGTCACGCTGAACGTGCACGGCCGCGGGTTCTGGCTGTTCCGGCATCGGCCGCATCCGAGCGATCCGAACAAGATGCTCTTCGACTTCCAGGACTACCTGCGCTGGCCGGCGAGCCTCGGCCCACGCGAGCGCGCGCCGCATCGGACGGACGTCGAGGGCGGCACGTCGCTCGGCGTCGTCCTCGACCAGGACCTCTACAACCTGCCGCGGGTGCAGGCGGGTATGCGGTCGCGGGCGTTCACCGGCCTGCTGCTGAGCGCGCAGGAGCGCCGCATCCGGCACTTCCACCGCACGCTCGACGGGTACCTCGGTGCGAAACGGCCGTCGATTCCGGTGAACGCCCGGCCGCGCCTCGACGCGCAGTCGACCGACCGCTGGGTCGCCGTGCCGACGCCGCGCGCCGGAGCGCTCTCCTGGGTCGGTATCGTCGGACAGCTCGCGGTTCTCGTCCTCGTGGCGCTCGTGTGCAGCGCGCGACACATGCGGGTGTCGGTCGAGAGCGATACGGTGTGGCCGCTGAGCCTGTACCGCGATCTCTTCGAGCGCGATTTCCAGGTCGTCGGATGGATTCTCCCTCCACACCTGTATCTGGTGCCCGACGTCATCGGCATCTTCGCGCTCTTCCGCCTGCTGCCCGATCCGGGGTGGGCATTCGCGGCATACGGAGTGATCTACCTCGCGGCGATGCTCGCCGTCCTCGTATGGATCGGGCGGCTCGTGGGAAGCCGCGCGAACGACGCGTGGGCCGCCGGCGGCATGTCCGTCGTCGCCTGGCTCCTTCTGAACGAGCCGTTCCCGTACCGGGTGTCCACCGACGCGCTCTTCCCGGCCTACCACGGTGGCGCGTTGCTGCTGGGGCTGCTGCTGACCGCCTGCGTTCTGCATGCGGTGTCGGCACGCCCGCCGCGCGCCGTCGTGTCGGTCGGAATGGCGGCCGTCATCGGGCTCGGCGTCCCGTCGGACCTGCTGCTCGTGCCGCATTTTCTCGTTCCGCTCGCCGTCGCGGCGGTCGTCGCGGCATGGCGCCGCTGGATCCCGCGCGACCGATTGCGGCCGCTCGTCCTGCCTGCGGTCGCCGGTATCGTGATCGCGATCGGGATCCGACAGGTCCTGGACCGCACCGATGTCGTGTCGGTCGCAGCGGGCATCCCGCACCTACTCGTCGAACCGATCGGTCCGAGCCTGCGTCGTTTCCTCGGCGACGTCCCCCGCCTGGTGCAGGAGGAGGCGTGGTCGGTCGTCGCCGGCGTCGGGTGGCTCGCGCTCACCGGATGGGCGGCCCTGCACGCCGCAGGCGACGACGACGACGCTCGGGCGACGGTGGGCCGATGGAGGTTTCTGTCGCTGACGATCGCGCTCAGCGTGCCCGCCAGTATTGCCGCGACGCTGTTGAACGGCCGCTACGAGAATCTCTACCTGCTGCGGCAGTTCCTCCCCGCCATGCTGCTGCCCGGGTTGTTCATGAGCAGCGCGCTCTGGTGGCGCGGCGGCGTCGAGCATGCGGCACGGGGACGCCTGTTCGCGCTCGTCGCCGCGGTGTGTGTGCTGGCTGCCGCCGCGAGCGAGGCGACGACGCTGACGCCCGAGAGCCTCCGGTTCCCGTATCCCGCGTCGGTGCGCTGCATCGACGACGTCGCGACCCGGATTGGCAGCCGGTCGGGCCTCGGCGACTACTGGAGCGCCAAGCTCGTTCGCGAGCTGTCGCGCGAGCGCATCGAAGTGAATCAGGTCGACCAGCGCCTCGCGCGGTTCGACTGGATCGCCAATCCCGATTGGTTCGCGTCGACCGCCGGTCCCACGCGCCAGCCGCCGCGGTACGGCTTCGTGATCGCGAACAACCTGCCCATGGACCTGATCGTCGCCACGTTCGGCGAGCCGGCCGAGCGCGTCGACTGCGCGGGGCTGCACGTGCTCGTCTACGGCCGGCCCGGCGACACGGTGCTGCGCAGCTGGCTCAGCGCCGGCGGCGGGTGAACGCGACGAGCATCGCGCCGACGGCGCGGCCCGCGTCGCGGGTGGCCTCCTCGCGCGTGAGCGTGCCGTCGTACCAGAGGTCGAGCACGGCGCGTCCCGCGGCGACGATCATCCGCGCCAGCGCCGTCACCTCGCGCGGCGATGCGCCCGTCGTGTGCGCGATCCGCGGCAGCCACGGCGCGAGCAGGCGGTCGGCGATCGCGCGGCCGAGCTTCGCCACCTCGGCGTCCGGGCCCTTCGCGTCGAGGAGATGCCACGGACCGGCGCCCTTGGCCTCGATCGTGTCGCACACCGCCTCGACGAAGATGCGGGTCGCGTCTTCGAGGTCCTTCGGGATCTTCTTCGCGGCGCTGGCGCCGAACCGCCGCGTCAGCTCGTCCGCGAAGTCCTCGAGGACGGCCATCAGCAGCGACTGCCGGTTCGGGAAGAACTTGTAGACGAGCTGACGGGTCACGCCCGCCGCCGCCGCCACCTCGGCGAACTGGACCGCGTCGACGCCCTGATCGGTCATCAGCCGGGCGGCGACCTGGAGCAGGGCGTCCCGCCGGGCCCCCGGGGCGAGCCGCACCCGGACGCGGGCCTTCCGGCGCCCCTTAGTTGACAACCTGTCACTTACTATTTTACGACCAGTCACCACACGCTCACCGGCAGAGGAGACATCCCCGTGCGCACACCGCTTTGCAAGACCCTCGGCATCGAGTTTCCGATTTTCGCGTTCAGCCACTGCCGCGACGTCGTCGCCGAGGTGAGCCGTGCGGGCGGCTTCGGCGTGCTCGGCGCCGTCGGATTCACGCCCGAGCAGCTCGAGATCGAGTGCAAGTGGATCGACGAGCACGTGGGCGACAAGCCGTACGGCGTCGACGTCGTGATCCCCGGCAAGTACGAGGGGATGGGCGAGCTCGACCCGGCGAAGCTGGAGGCGATGCTGCTCGAAGCGATTCCCGAGGAGCACCGGAAGTACGCCGACAAGGTGCTCTCCGACCACGGCGTGCCGAAGCTGCCGTCGGACGAGAAGCCGATCGGCGAGCTGCTCGGCTGGACCGCCGCGACCGCGACGCCGCAGGTCGACGTCGCGCTCCGCCATCCGAAGGTTCGGCTCATCGCGAACGCGCTCGGCACGCCGCCCGCCGACGTCATGGACAAGGTGCACGCGTCGGGACGCCTCGTGGCCGCGCTCTGCGGCTCGGCCTATCAGGCGCTGTCGCACAAGCGCGGCGGCGTCGACATCATCATCGCGCAGGGTACCGAGGGCGGCGGCCACACCGGCGAGATCGGCAGCGTCGTGCTCTGGCCCGAGGTCATCGACGCCGTGGCGCCGGTTCCGGTGCTGGCGGCGGGGGGCATCGGCACCGGGCGGCAGATCGCCGCGGCGCTCGCGATGGGCGCGCAGGGCGTGTGGACGGGGTCGATCTGGCTGACCGTCGCCGAGGCCGAGGCGCCGCTGCCGCAGCGCGAGGCGTACCTCGCCGCCGGCAGCCGCGACACGGTGCGCTCGCGGTCGTTCACCGGCAAGCCGTGCCGCATGCTGCGCAACGACTGGACCGACGCGTGGGACACGCCCGACGGCCCGAAGCCGCTCGGCATGCCGCTGCAGTTCATGGTGACGGCCGACGCCGTCGCCCGCGGCCATCGCTACGCCGACAAGGCGCGCAAGGTGATGTTCAACCCGGTCGGCCAGATCGTCGGACAGATGAACACCGTGCGGCCGGTGCGTGACGTCGTCTACGGCCTCGTCGAGGAGTACCTGTCGGCCGTCGAGCACCTCCAGGGGCTCACCGCGACGGAGTAACCGGGCCGTTCGGCCGGACCTCGGGGCATCTGGGTCGTTTTTCCCTGGCGCGCCGTGCCGGGGAGTGTCAGGACTTGGGGCATGGCCGCCCGCTTCGTGACGCCGCTCCTCGTCCTCCTGCTCGGCGCACTCCCCGCCGCGGCGCGCGACTGGTCTGCGCGCGGCCCGCACGCGGTGGGCGTGCGCACGCTCAGCTGGACGAAGACGTCCGTCACGACGGGCGAGCCGCGCGTGATGGAGACGACCATCTGGTACCCGACCGTGAAGCGCTCCGGCACGCCCGAGACGCTCGGGCGGCGCGACGCCAAGGTGAAGAAGGGCCGCTTCCCGCTGATCATCTATTCGCACGGCAATTGCGGCACGCCGGCCGAGGCCACCTACCTCACGATGACGCTCGCCAGCTGGGGCTTCGTCGTCGCCGCGCCGCCGCATCCCGGGAACACCGCGAACGACGGCCCCGCGTGTCTCGCGAACTTCGTCGACTCGGCGCTCAACCGGCCTCCGGACATCCACTTCGTCCTCGACCACGTGCTCGCGGAAGCGGCGAACCCGTCGTCGCCGTTCGCCAAGCGCATCCGGCCGACGGGGATCGGCATGAGCGGCGGCTCGTTCGGCGGCTTCACCACGCTCTTCACCGCGCAGGAGGAGCCGCGCTTCACGGCCGCGCTCGCCAACGTGCCCGGCGGGTACGACGCGATCTCGCCGCGACCGAACCTGACCATCCCCGCGATGATCGCCGGCGCGGAGGACGACCAGGTCGTGCCGTTCGAGACCGAGTCGCGCCGGCTGTTCGGGAAGCTCGCGGGCCCGCGCTACCTGGTCGAGGTGCTGTCGACGAGCCACCTGAGCTTCTTCGACACGTGCGGCTGCCTGCCGACCGACATCCCGCAGGAGGAGTCGCACCGGATCATCCTGCGCTACGCGGTGCCGTTCTTCATGCGCTATTTGAAGGACGGCCGCGCCGCCGGGAAGGCCAT
Source organism: uncultured Binatia bacterium (SeqCode) (assembly GCA_964432595.1). Classification (GTDB taxonomy): domain Bacteria; phylum Desulfobacterota; class Binatia; order DP-6; family DP-6; genus DASYLJ01. The sequence goes on from CAYSOF010000001.1 coordinate 527,509, forward strand.
CACGCAGCAGATCGACGGGGTCGACCTGACCGCCGAGCCCTGACCATGCGCCGGCGAACCTTCCTCGAGCTGATGGTGCTGGGAGGCACGATGGCGACGACGATCGGACGCGTGACCTCCGCCGACGCCGCGCGCGTGGAATCGCGCGCCAGCCGCTTCGGCCGCTGGGTGCGCCGCCATGGGCTGCCGGCGTTCGCGTACGACGCCGACCAGGACACGCTGCCCGAGGCCGAGTGGAATCCGATCGTGGAGCCGCGGACGCGCCGCCACTGGACCATGCTCGGCAACCGCGCCATCCAGCTGCAGGCGGCGAACGACGGCACCGTCGCGCTGTTCGACGAGCGCGCGGGACTGCGCTGGCTCGTCGCCGCCGATCCCGCGGGCACCGGCGTGTCGATCCTCCACGACGGCGCGCGTACCTGGGGCAGCGCGTTCGCGCAGCGCGCCGGCGGCGCACCGTCGCGCCGCACGTTCGGGCCGACGTGGTTCGAGGTCGAGGACGCGCTCGACGGCCTGACGCTCGAGCGGACCATCCTCTGCCCGGAGGGCGACACGCCGTGGGTGCTGGTGCGGGTGCGCCTGGCGCTCGCGCGCGGCGCCGCCGGCCCGCGGACGATCCGCCACGTCGAGCAGTGGCAGCTCGCGCCGCGCTTCCTGAACCTGTTCGAGACGGCGGCGCAGCGGCGCACGCGCGCGGCGTCGTGCTCGTACGTCGTGCAGTCGACGTCGCGCGGGTTGCGGGCGGTCGAGCAGTTCGCGCCGGGTTCGCCGTTCCCGATCGGTCCGCCCGCGACGCTGGTGCTCGAACGCCTCGGCGACACGGCCGGGACGGCGCGCGCGGGAAGCGCGCCGCATCCGCTGCTCGAGATCGAGACGTCGGTCGCGCTGCGCCCCGGCGACCGGCAGGAGCTGTGGTTCCGCTTCGGACGCGACGCCGGCGACGCGGTGCCGCACCCGCGCCGGCTGTTCGACCGCTCGCTGCGCGCGCTCGCCGCACGCCTGCCACGCGCGTCGGCGTCGGAGGCGCCCGCGGCGGAACGCGAGATTCCGTGGCATGCGGCACTGCTCACGGGCGGCGCGTCCGTCGACGACGTCATCGGTGGCCACACGCTCGACCAGGCGTCGGCGTACTCCTTCTCGATGGGCTTCAACGGCGCGGCCCGCGATCCCCTGCAGCACGCGCTGCCGCTGGTCTACACCGAGCCCGCGCTCGCGCTGTCGGTGCTGCGCAACACGTGCGCGTGGGCCACGCCCGACGGCGACCTGCCGTACTCGCTCGACGGCGCGAAGCGGCCCGCCAACCTCGTCTTCCGGCCGTCGGATCAGAACCTGTGGGCGCTGTGGCTCGCGGCCGAGTACGCCGCCGCCACCGGCGACCTCGCCGCGTTCGACGCGCCGCTCGCGTATCACCCGGCGCGCGCGACCGACGCCGTGCCGCTGCGCGAGCACCTGCGCCGCCAGCATCGTTTCTTCACCGAAGGCGTCGGCCGCGGCGAAGGCGGCCACGTGCGCATCCTGAACGCCGACTGGAACGACCTCGCCATCGACGATTCCGGCGTCGAGCGCGAGCTGATGATCGAGCGCGGCAGCTCGGTGCTCAACTCGGCGATGGCGTCGTGGGTGCTGGGCGTCTTCGCGGGTCTGGCCGATCGTCTCGGCGAGACGGCCGTCGCCGCGGAGGCGCGCGCGCAGTCGGACGAGCTGCGCGGGCTCGTCGCGTCGGCGTGGAACGGGCGCTGGTTCCATCGCGCGTACGCGCCCGGCGGCCACCCCGTCGGCGACGACGACTGCTGGCTCGAGGTGCAGCCGTGGGCGCTGCTCTGCGGCGCGGCCGACGCGACGCAGGCGCGCGCGCTGCTCGACGTGATCGACCAGGGTCACCGCGCGGGCTCGCCGCTCGGGAGCCGGCTGCGCTGGCCGGCGCTGCCCGACGCCGTCGCCAACGGGACCTGGGGCACCGGGACGACGGGTGGCATCTGGTTCGCGATCGACATGACGCTCGTGTGGGCGGCGGCGCACGTCGACCGCGCGCTCGCGTGGGACGCGTGGCGTCGCATGACGCTGCACGCCCACACGGAGAGCTACCCGGCGATCTGGGAGGGCACGCTGTCGGGGCCCGACGCGTGGAACGCGCCCGAGTTCTCGCGCGCCGGCCGCACGTGGGCGGCCCCGGGATTCGCGATGCAGGCGTTCCCCGTGAACAACCTCCACAGCCACGCGCAGCCGCTGCTCGCGTATCTGAGGCTCCTCGGCGTCGAGCCCACGCCGCGCGGCACGCTCGCCGTCGGCGACGGCGGCCGGTTCCGCAGCGCGACGTTCCGCCTCGAGCGCGAGGGGCACGGCCGGCTGCGCGCGGCCGGCCCGGTCACGCTCGAGACCGCGCACGGGACCGTCAGCGGCGGCGGGCCCGGGACCGTGCGCTGGTAGGGCCGACCCAGCGCACGCGCTCGAGATCGACGCGGCCGCCGCGCGAGAAGCGGACTCCCTCGCGTTCGAGCAGCGCGCGCTGCTCGGCGGCCGAGAAGCCGTCGCGATGGCTGCAGCGGCCGCTCGCCGCCAGCACGCGCTGCCACGGCACGCCGTCGAGTAGCGCGCCCCGCAGCGCGCCGAGCGCCGTACCGACGGCGCGGGCGGCGCGCGGGTGGCCGATCAGCGCGGCCACCTGCCCGTAGGTGACGACGCGCCCGCGCGGGACCTGCCGCACTAGGCGGTAGACCTCGCGGTGGAACGGCGGGACGGGCATGGGCGTCCCCTACCGCGCCGGACCGCGCGTTGGAATCGACGCCCGAAGCGGGTACCCTCCGCCGGTGGACACGGCGGTCGGCAGCATCGGCGCCACGACGATCGGCACCGTCGCGCCCCGCACCCGGCGCTACGCGACCTTCGCGTGGGCCACGCTCGCCGCGAATCTCGGCGTGATCCTGTGGGGCGCGTTCGTGCGCGCCACCGGCTCGGGCGCCGGCTGCGGCAGCCACTGGCCGCTCTGCAACGGCGAGGTCGTGCCGCGCTCGCCCAGCATGGAGACGCTGATCGAGCTGGGGCATCGGCTGACCAGCGGCGTCGCGCTGCTGCTGGTCGTGGCGCTCGTCGTGGGCGCCTGGCGGCGCTTTCCCCCAGGGCACGTCGTGCGGCGCGCGGCCGTCGCGTCGGGCGTGCTGATCGTTCTCGAGGCGCTGATCGGCGCGGGGCTCGTGTTGCTCGAGCTGGTCGCCGGCGACGTCTCGACCGCGCGCGCGTGGTGGATGGCGGGACACCTGCTGAACACGTTCCTGCTCGTCGGCGCGCTGACCCTGACCGCCTGGTGGGCGACCAGCGGCGAGCGCCCCCGCGTGCAGGGCGCGGTCGTCGTCACGCTGGCCGCCGCGCTGCTCGGCATGCTCCTCGTCGGGGTGAGCGGTGCGATCACCGCGCTCGGCGACACGCTCTTCCCGGCCGCCAGCTTCGCCGAGGGAAAGGCGCAGACGTTCTCCGAGTCGGCGCACCTCTTCGTGCGGCTCCGCATGTGGCATCCGGTGCTGGCGGTGATCGCCGCCGTGCTGCTCGCGGGCGCCTCGGTGCACGCCGTCGTGCACCGGCAGGCGCCCGCGGTGCGGCGTGCGGGCATGGCACTCGTCGTGCTGGTCGTGGTGCAGCTGGCCGTCGGGCTCGTCAACATGTGGCTGTTGGCACCGGTGCCGCTGCAGCTGGTGCATCTGCTGCTCGCCGACCTCATGTGGATCGCGCTCGTCGTCCTGTCGGCGAGCACGCTGGCGGCCGCGTGAGGGCCGGGGCGGACCGCGCGCGCGCGTCCGCCGTCGTCGCCGATGGGCTGCGCGCGCTCGACGTGCGCGAGCTGACGCTCGTCGTCCACGACGCGAGCTTTCCCGCGGAGGAGGACGAGGACGTCGGCCGCGGCGCGCCCGGGACGCGAGGCGCGCTGCGCTTCCTGCGCTTCGTGCGCGAGCTGGGCTTCACCGGCGTCCAGCTCGGGCCCGACGGCCAGACGCCGCCCGACGATCCGTCGCCGTACCGTAGCGCCGCGCTGCCGAAGAACTCGCTGTCGATCGCGTTGGCGCCGCTCGCGGAGGACGCCGCGTGGGGCGGGGTCCTGTCGGCGGAGGCGCTGCGCACGGCGGTGCGCGCACGCCCGCCGGGCGCACGCGAGCACGTGGCGTATGCGGCGGCGCGCGCGGCGCACGAGACGGCGCTGCGCGCGGCGTTCAAGACGTTCAGGACCGGGACGTCGCACGCGATGGCTGCGCTCCGCGGAGCGGCGCAGCGATTCGAACGCGAGCACGCGTCGTGGCTGGATCGCTACGAGCTGTTCGAGCCGCTGGCCACGCAACACGGCACGCGCGATCCGCGCCGGTGGCCCGCCGGCGATCGCGACCTCTGGTGCGACGGCAACGAGCCGCGGCGCAACGCGCTGCGGTCGGCGCACGCGCCGGGCATCGCCTTCTTCCGCTTCGCGCAGTTCGTCGCCGACGCGCAACGCCGCCGCTTCGCGTCCGATGCGCGCGAGATCGGCCTGCGCCTGTTCGCCGACCTGCCGATCGGTCTCGCGCCCGAGGACGTCTGGTGCCACCGCGGGCTCTTCCTCGACGACTGGCGCATGGGTGCGCCGCCCAGCCGGACGAACCCCGACGGGCAGGCGTGGGACTATCCGGTGTTCGATCCGCGCAGATATCGCGGCCCGGTGCTGCGCTTCCTCGACGATCGCCTGGATCGCGTGTTCGCCGGCGCCGACGGCCTGCGCATCGACCACCCGCACGGGCTCGTCTGCCCATGGGTGTACGACGCGCACGATCCCGACCCGGCACGGGCGGTACAGGCGGGCGGACGGCTCTTCGAGTCGCCGGATCGTCCGGACCTGGCCGCTTTCGCGATCGTCGGCGAGGAGCAGCTGGCGGCGTCCGAACCGCGTCATGCGGACGGCTGGGTCACGCGGCTCACCCCGGCACAGGAGGACGCCTACGCCATCCTGATCGACGCCGTGCTGGCCGCGGCGCGACGCCACGGGCACGGCGTCGGCGCGATCGCGTGCGAGGTCCTGTCGACGCTGCCGCTGCCGCTCGCGCGCGTGATGGAACGGCACGGTCTCGGCCGCTTCCGCGTGACGCAGAAGGCGCGCCTCGACGATCCGCACGACGTCTACCGGACGGAGAACGCACGCCCGGAGGATTGGGTGATGGTGGGCACGCACGACACGCCGTCGATCTGGACGGTCGTCGACGGCTGGCGCAGCAGCGGCCAGCTCGTCGCGCGGGCGGCGTACCTGGCCTCGCGGCTCGCGCCCGGTGAGCGCGACCGCGAGCCGATGGCGCAAGCGATGGTGGAGGACCCGGGCACGCTCGTGCACGCGCTGTTCGCGGACCTGCTGGCGTGTCCCGCCCGGCACGTGATGATCTTCTTTCCCGACCTCTTCGGGCTCCGGGCGTCGTACAACGTCCCCGGCACGTTCGGGCCGCACAACTGGACGCTGCGGGTGCCACCCGACTGGGCGAAGGGCGTCGCCCTGGACCTGCCCCGGGCGGTCGCCATGGCGCTCCGGGCGCGTGGCGTGCGCGACGAGCAGCTGCTCGCCGGCCTCGGCTGAAAAGGGGCATCGACAGGCTTCCCGACCGGTGGCAGTGTCGGACGCGTCCGGCGGCTGGCGTGCCGCATCCCGAACGACATGAGCGACGCCACGCACACATCGAGCCCACCGCGGGTGGTGATCGAGCACGTGACTCCGGAGGTCGACGCCGGGCGCTTTCCCGCGAAGCGTGCGCTGGGTGACACCGTCGTCGTCGCGGCGAACGTATTCACGGAAGGGCACGATCGTCTCGCGGCGGTGCTGCGCTGGCGCGGGCCGGGTGACGAGACGTCGCGCGAGGTGCGCATGCGTGCGTGCCCGAACGATCGCTTCGAAGCGTCGTTCGTCGTCGACCGCCTGGGCAGGTGGGAGTACGAGGTCGAGGCCTGGGTCGACGAGCTCGCGACGTGGAGCGCGGGCCTCGCGGCGAAGCACGAGGCGGGGCAGGACGTGGCGAGCGAGCTGCTGGAGGGCGCCGCGTTGCTGCGCGACGCCGCCGGCCGGGCCGGCGGCGCGTCGCGCGCGTGGCTCGAGGAGCAGGCGGAGCGCATCGGCGGCCGCGACGAGCAGGCGACGCGCGTGGCCGCGGCGCTGTCGCCGGCGCTGCGTGCGACGGCCGACGAGCATCCCGACCGTTCGCGGGCCACGCGCTTCGAGCGCACGCTGCGCCTCGTCGTCGATCCGATTCGTGCGGTGTACGGCGCCTGGTACGAGATGTTCCCGCGCTCCGCGTCGGAGCAGCCGGGACGGCACGGCACGTTCGCCGACGTCGAGCGCCGGCTCGACTACGTCGCCGGCATGGGCTTCGACGTTCTCTACCTGCCGCCGATCCATCCCATCGGCCGCACGCATCGCAAGGGGCGCAACAACCTGCCGGTGGCCGGGCCCGACGACGTGGGGAGCCCGTGGGGCATCGGCGGCGTGGAGGGCGGACACACCGCGGTGCACCCCGAGCTCGGGACGCTCGCGGACTTCGACCGCCTGGTCGCCGCCGCGCGCGAGCGCGGCATCGCGATCGCGCTCGACATGGCGTTCCAGTGCTCGCCCGACCACCCGTGGGTGACGGAGCACCCGCAGTGGTTCCGCCATCGTCCCGACGGCACGATCCAGTACGCCGAGAACCCGCCGAAGAAGTACCAGGACATCTACCCGCTGTACTTCGAGAGCGACGACTGGCGCGCGCTGTGGGAGGCGCTGCGCGACGTCGTGCTCTTCTGGATCGGCCACGGCGTGACGATCTTCCGCGTCGACAACCCGCACACGAAGCCGTTCGCGTTCTGGGAGTGGATGATCGCCGAGGTCCGCGCCGCGCACCCCGAGGCGATCTTCCTGGCGGAGGCGTTCACGCGTCCCGCGGTGATGCAGCGTCTCGCCAAGCTCGGCTTCTCGCAGTCGTACACGTACTTCACCTGGCGCAACACGAAGCCGGAGCTGACGACGTGGATGGAGGACCTGGTGCGGCCGCCCGTGTCCGACTACATGCGGCCCAACCTCTTCGTGAACACGCCCGACATCCTGCACGAGTATCTTCAAGTCGGCGGCCGTCCGGCGTCCGAGATCCGCTGCGTGCTCGCCGCCACGCTCGGCGCCACCTGGGGCGTCTACGGGCCGACGTTCGAGCTGGTCCAGACGGCGGCCGTCGGCAACAGCGAGGAGTACCTCGACGGCGAGAAGTACCAGCTGCGGCACTGGGACGTCGCGAGCCCGCAGAGCCTGCGCCCGTTGCTGGCGCGGCTGAACCGCATCCGCCGCGAGAACCCCGCGCTGCACGCCAACGACCGGCTGCGCTTCGTTCCGGTCGACAACGATCGCATCGTGGCCTACCTGAAGACCACGGCCGACCAGGCAAACCAGGTGCTCGTCGTCGTGAGCCTCGATCCGCACCACCGGCAGACCGGCTGGGTGGACGTGCCGCTCGACGCGCTCGGGCTCGACGCGCAGCAGTCGTTCCAGGTGCACGACCTGCTGGGCGACGCCCGCTTCCTCTGGACGGGCCCACGCAGCTTCGTCTCCCTCGACCCGACTGCCATGCCGGCGCACGTCTTCCGCATCCGTCGCCGTCTGCGGACGGAGCGCGACTTCGACTACTACCTATGAGCGCGCCACCACCGAAAGGCCGCCGCGCCCGATCGGCGCCGGTCCCGAGCGACGTCCCCGATCGCGATCCGCTCTGGTACCGCGACGCCGTCTTCTACGAGCTGCGCGTCGGCGCCTTCAGCGACAGCGACGGCGACGGCGTCGGCGATTTCCGCGGCCTCACCGAGCGGCTCGACTACCTGCGCGACCTCGGCGTCACGACGCTCTGGCTCCTGCCGTTCTACCCGTCGCCCGGACGCGACGACGGCTACGACATCGCCGACTACACCGACATCCACCCGCAGCTCGGCACGCTCGACGACTTCCGCGAGTTCCTGCGCGAGGCGCACAAGCGCGAGCTGCGCGTCGTCACCGAGCTCGTCATCAACCACACGTCGGACCAGCACCCGTGGTTCCAGCGCGCGCGCCGCTCGCCGCCGGGCAGCAAATATCGCGACTACTACGTGTGGAGCGACACGCCCGAGCGCTGGCCCGAGGCGCGCATCATCTTCAAGGACTTCGAGCCGTCGAACTGGTCGTGGGACCCGGTCGCGAAGGCCTACTACTGGCATCGCTTCTTCTCGCACCAGCCCGACCTGAACTTCGACAACCCGGCGGTGCAGAAAGCCGTCTTCGCGGCGATGGATTTCTGGTTCGGCATGGGCGTCGACGGGCTCAGGCTCGACGCCATCCCGTACCTCTACGAGCGCGACGGGACGAACTGCGAGAACCTGCCCGAGACGCACGCGTTCCTGAAGAAGCTGCGCAAGCACGTCGACGAGCGCCACCAGGACCGCATGCTGCTCGCGGAGGCGAACCAGTGGCCCGAGGACGCGGTCACGTACTTCGGCAACGGCGACGAATGCCACATGGCGTTCCACTTCCCCGTGATGCCGCGCCTCTTCATGGCGCTGCACATGGAAGACCGCTTCCCGATCGTCGACATCCTCGCGCAGACGCCGGACATCCCGCAGACCACGCAGTGGGCGATGTTCCTCCGCAACCACGACGAGCTGACGCTCGAGATGGTGACCGACGAGGAGCGCGACTACATGTACCGCGTCTACGCCCACGACGCGCAGGCGCGCATCAATCTCGGCATTCGTCGCCGGCTGGCGCCGCTCGTCGGCAACGACCGGCGGCGCATCGAGCTGATGAACGCGCTGCTGTTCTCGCTGCCGGGGACGCCCGTCGTCTACTACGGCGACGAGATCGGCATGGGCGACAACTTCTACCTCGGCGACCGCAACGGCGTGCGGACGCCGATGCAGTGGAGCGGCGACCGCAACGCGGGCTTCTCGCGCTCCAACCCGCAGCGGCTCTACCTGCCGGTGATCGTCGACCCCGAGTACCACTACGAGAGCCGCAACGTCGAAGCGCAGCAGACGAACCAGCACTCGCTGCTCTGGTGGATGAAGCGGCTGATCGCGCTCCGAAAGCGGCATCCGGCGTTCGGGCGCGGCAGCATCGCGTTCCTCTACCCGAGCAACCCGAAGGTGCTGGCGTTCACGCGCCACTACGAGGGCGACACGATCCTCGTCGTCGCGAACCTGTCGCGCTTCGTGCAGTACGTCGAGCTGGACCTCGCGCGGTGGAAGGGGCAGGTGGCCGTCGAGCTGTTCGGCCGGACGCCGTTCCCGCCGATCGGCGACCTGCCGTACCTCCTGACGCTCGGCCCGCACGCGTTCTACTGGTTCGAGCTCGAGCCGCGCGGCGAGGTGACGACGACGGCGGCGGTCGAGGAGGCGCGGCCGGCGCGGCTCGAGGTGCGCGGCACGTGGGACGACGTGCTGCAGGATGCGGAGTTCGCGGCGGCGCTCCCGGCGCTGCTGCGCACGCGGCGCTGGTTCGGCGGCAAGGCGCTGACGATCAAGGGCACCACCGTCGCCGACGTGATCCCGATCGAGCACGAGGACCGCACGTTCGTCCTGGCGATGATTCGCGTGGACTACGTGCAGGCGGAGTCGCAGACGTACCTCTGGCCGCTCGCGTTCTCGAGCGGCGACGCCGCGATCGCGCTGCGCGCGAATGCGCCGAAGTCGATCGTCGCCGAGCTGACGGTGCGCGACCGCTCGGGAGTGGCCGTGGAGGGCATCGTGCACGGCGCGATGGAGGACCCATCGGTCGGCGCGGTGCTGCTCGACATGATCGGGCGCCGACGGCAGCTCAAGGGCGCGACGGGCACGCTGGCGGGCGTGACGACGCGTGCGTTCCGCGGTCTTCGGGGCGATCCCGACGTCGAGCTGGCGGCCACCGTGCTCCGCGCCGAGCAGAGCAACACGTCGGTGGCCTACGGCGACCGGCTGATCCTGAAGCTGTTCCGTCGGCTCGCGGAGGGCGTCAACCCCGACATGGAGGTGGGCCGCTTCCTCACCGAGCGCACGCGCTTCACGCACATCGCGCCGCTGGCGGGCGCCCTGGAGCTGCGCCGGCGGCGGGGAGAGCCGGTGACCGTCGCGCTGCTGCAGGGCTACGTCGCCAACGCCACGGACGCGTGGGAGTACACGCAGGACCAGATCCGGCACTACTACGACCGCGCGCTGGCGAAGCGCGGCGAGCTGCGCGTCGTCGTTCCCGACCGCTCGCTGCTCGACCTGACCACCGAGGACCCGCCGGCGCTCGTCGCGGAGACGCTCGGCGCGTACATCGAGTTCGCGCGGCTCCTCGGGTTGCGCACCGCCGAGCTGCATCAGGCGCTCGCGTCCCACGCGGACGACCCGGCCTTCGCGCCCGAGCCGTTCACGACGCTGTACCAGCGCGGCCTGTACCAGTCGTGGCGGAACCTGACGGCGAGCGTGCTGCGCGTGCTGAACGACCGCTTGTCGGCGCTGCCGGCCGACGTGCGGGACGACGCGAAGCGGCTGGCCGGCATGGAGAAGCAGATACTCAACCGCTTCCACGCGATGCTCGGGCAGACGATTCCCGCCATGCGCATCCGCGGCCACGGCGACTACCACCTCGGCCAGGTGCTGTGGACGGGCAAGGACTTCGTGATCATCGACTTCGAGGGCGAGCCCGCGCGTCCGCTGAGCGAGCGCCGGACGAAACGGTCCGCGCTGCGCGACGTCGCCGGCATGCTGCGCTCGTTCGACTACGCGGCGCAGACGGCGCTGCGTGGCGGTGCGGTACGGCCGCAGGACCGGCGCGCGCTCGAGCCGTGGTCGCGCTTCTGGACGCTCTGGACGAGCTCGGCGTTCCTGCGCGCGTACCTCCAGCAGATGGAGGGTAGCCCGCTGCTGCCGCGGCCGCGCGAGCAGCTCACCCGTCTGCTCGACGTGCTGCTGCTCGAGAAGATCGTCTACGAGCTCGGCTACGAGCTGAACAACCGGCCGGAATGGGTGCAGATCCCGCTGCGCGGCATCCTACGCACGCTCGGGGCGTGACGACCCGCGGCGGTTCGTCGCGGTGCTTGAGATCCGGGCCCGTTCTGCCGAAGCTGCATCGCAGCGATGTCGAATCCGGATGTGCTGGTGGTGGGGGCGGGGCCGGTCGGGCTGACGGCGACGGCGGAGCTCGTGCGGCACGGGCTGTCGTGCCGGATCGTCGACGCCAGTCCGCTTCCGACGGACAAGTCGAAGGCGCTCGTATTGTGGAGCCGCAGCCTCGAGCTGCTCGACGACATGGGGGCCGTGGCGCCGTTCGTCGCCGCCGGCCTGCGCGTGCGGCACGTCGGCTTCTACGGTCACGGCGAGCGGCTGCTGCATCTCACCCTCGAGATCGAGAGCCCGTTCGACTACGCGCTCATGATCCCGCAGTCGGAGACCGAACGGCTGCTGACCGTGCACCTCGCCAGCGTCGGCGTGCAGGTCGAGCGGTCGACGCAGCTGCTGACGTTCGCGCCGAGCGACCGCGACGTCGCCGCGACGCTGCGCCGGCCCGACGGCTCGCAGGAGACGATCCGCCCGCGCTGGCTCGTCGGCTGCGACGGCGCGCACAGCACCGTGCGGCACGGGCTGGGCCTCGAGTTCTCCGGCGCGGCGCTGCCGAGCGATTGGATGCTCGCGGACGTCCACGTGATGGGCGGCATCCCGCACGACGAGCTGAGCCTCTTCTTCCACGCCGACGGCGTGCTCGTGTTCTTCCCCATCGACCGCGAGCGCATGCGCATCATCGCCGACCTCGGGCCGAGCACCAGCGACGCCAAGCCCGCGGATCCGACGCTGGACGAGGTGCAGCGCATGGTGGCCCACCGCGGACCCGGCGGGCTCACGGTCCACGATCCGATCTGGCTCGCCAGCTTTCGCATCAACGAGCGTAAGGTCGCGCGCTATCGTCACGGACGCGTGATGCTGGCGGGCGACGCCGCGCACATCCACAGCCCCGCCGGCGGCCAGGGCATGAACACGGGCATGCAGGACGCGTACAACCTCGGCTGGAAGCTCGCCCTCGTCGACAAGGGTCGCGCCCGGGATGCGCTGCTCGACACCTACAGCGACGAGCGCAGCGGCGTCGGCGAGATGGTGCTGCGCCAGGCGGGCCTGCTGACGCGCGCGGCGACGCTGCGCAATCCGCTCGCGCAGCGGTTCCGCAATCGGCTCTACTCGGCGCTCGGCTCGCTCGAGGTGGTGCGGCATCGCATGGGCGAGACGCTCTCGGAGCTAGCCGTCAGCTACCGCGACAGCGCGCTCTCGGCGGAGTCCCGCGGGCTCCACGCGGCGGCGTGGCTGATCGGCGGCGGCGTCTCGCCGGGCGATCGCATGCCCGACGCCGAGCTGGCGGACGCACGGACGGGCGCGCCCGCGACCGTGTTCGACGTCCTGCGCGGGACGCGGCACGTCCTGCTGCTGCTCGCCGGCAAGGACGATCCTGGCGCGCTGGCGCCGGTCGCGGCGGCGGTCGACCCGAGCCTCGTCGCGTCGCATCTGATCGTCGCCGGCGACGCGCTGCCGGCGTGGGACGGCCCGATCTGGCGCGACCGCGCGGGCGTGCTGCACGCGCGGCTCGGCGCGCACGGGCCGACGGCGTATCTGGTGCGGCCCGACGGCTACGTCGGGTGGCGCAGCCAGCCCGCCGATCCGGCCTCGCTGGCCGAGCACCTCGCGACCTATTTGAAGAGCGGCTGATCCCAGCGGTCGAGGTAGGCGACGCGCTCGACGGGCTTCCGCTTCACGGGGCCGTGGCCCGTGCCCGACGGGAAGCCGATCGCGAGATGTGCCGCCGTCGCCCAGCCGTCGGGAATGCCGAGCAGTGCCCGGACCGCGGGCTCCTCGCGGCAGAGCAGCGTCGTCAGCGCGGCGCCGAGGCCGACCGCGCGGCACGCCAGGATGAGGTTCTGCACCGCCGGGTAGATCGACGCGCCGCCGACGATGGGCGGACGCTCGAGCCCGAGATCGGTGATCGCCAGCTCGGGCATGTGCACGCAGACGATCAGGATGACCGGCGCCTCGTGGAACCGATCGGCGAGGTGGTTCGCGGAGGCCAGCATGCGGTCGTGGCTGCCGCGCTTGTCGGCGGGCAACGACGCGAGCTGCGCCACGTACGCCTGCGAGAACGTCTGCCAGAGCGGCCGGTAGAGATCGGCGAGCTTCCGCTTCGTGTCCGCGTCGCGCACGACGAGGAAGCGCCACGGCTGCCGGTTGCCGCCGCTCGGCGCGTGCGTCGCCGCGGTCAGCACCTGGCGCAGCAGATCGTCGGGAATGGGATCGGGCCGCAGGCGGCGGACGGTGCGCGTCGTGCGCATGGCCTCGAAGAGCGCGATGTCGGACATGACGATCCCCTCACTCCGCCAGCTTCAGCCGGGCGGCGATGTTGTTCTTCTGCATGTTCGACGAGCCGCCGACGATCGGCATCACGCACACGTCGCGCACGTAGCGCTCCATGTCGTAGCCGTCGGCGCACCCGTATGCGCCCATGACGCGCTGGCACGCGAGCACGATCTCGACGGCGGTGTCGCCGACGAAGAGCTTCGCCATCGACGTCTCGACCGAGCAGGGCTGGCCGGCGCCGGCGAGCGCGGCGGCGTGGTAGAGCATGTGACGGCACGCGGCCAGCTTGGTACGCGCGTCGACGAGCGCGTGGCGTACGGCCTGGTGTCCGCTGATCGGCTTGCCGAACTGCCGCCGCTCCTGCGCGTAGGCCCATGCGTCGTCGACCGCCGCCGCGGCGATGCCGTAGGCGCACGCGGTGATCTCGAGCTTCTCGACGTCGAGCGCCGGGCCCGCCAGCATGCGCCAGCCCTGATTCCAGCCGTCGGGCCCGCCGAGCACGTCGTCGATCGGAATCACCACGTCCTCGAAGATCACGTCGGTGGTCGCCGCGTAGCGCAGGCCCAGGTGGTCGATGTCGACGATCGTGACGCCCGGCGCGGTCGGCGGCACGAGGACGATCGACAGGTTGCGATAGCGCGGTGCGTCCGCGTCGGAGCGCACCAGACAGATGATCCAGTCGGCGACGCGCGCGGCGGTGCACCAGCGTTTCGTGCCGTTCAGCGTGACGGTGCGCCCGTCGGCCGAGCGGCGCGCCGTCATGCCGACGCTGGCGAGATCGCCGCCGACGTCGGGCTCGGACAGGCCGTAGGCGAAGAGCACCTCGCCGCGCGCGATGCGCGGCAGGAGGTCGCGCTTCTGGGCGTCGGAGCCGTTCTCGCCGACGTTCAGCCCGCCGTAGAACGCGCAGTGGATGTACGGACCCGCCATGGCGCCGCCGCGCCGCGCGAGCTCGTCGATGACGGCGACGGCCGCGACGAGGTCGCGACCGGCGCCGCCGTACTCTTCGGGGACGGTGAGGCCGCAGACGCCCAGCGCGGCCAGGCGCCGGAACGTCTCCATCGGGAACGTCCGCTCGCGGTCCCAGCGGCGCACCGCCTCGCGCGGCATCTCGCGCTCGACGAAGCGCCGGAGGGTCTCGCGCAGCGCCCCCAGATGGGCCGGCTCGATCATGCGGCCGGCTTGACGAACCGCAGCGTCATCCGATCGCTCTCGCCGATCGCGACGAAGGCGTCGCGGTTCTCGTCGCCGCCGCGCAGCGTCGGCGGCAGCGACCACACGCCGTCGGGATGGTCGTGGTCGTCGCGCGGGTTGGCGTTCACCTCGGACTTCGCGTCGAGCCTGAAGCCCGCCGCCTCGGCGATGCGGATCACCTCGGCCTCCGGCACGTAGCCGGTCTTCGACGCCTTCTTCACGTCGGCGCCGGCGTCGCCGCGATGCTGCTCGACGCCGAGGACGCCGCCCGGCTTGAGCGCGCGGAACGCCGCCGCGTAGACGTCGGCCGCGACGCCGTCGTTGATCCAGCCGTGCGTGTTGCGGAACGTCACGACGAGGTCGACGGAATTCGGCGGCGCGAGCGTGATCGGCGTGCCGGGCTCGAGCGTCGCCACGTCGACCTCGCCGAACCACGCGACCTCGGTCGCGATCCGCGTGCGGAACGCGGTGGCGCCCTTCGCGCGGTACTCGTTCTTGCTCTTCGGATCGGGCGTGGCGACGATGAGCTTCCCCTTGCCGCGGACGACCGACGCCAGGATCTCCGTGTACCAGCCGGTGCCCGGCCACAGCTCGACGACCGTCATTTCGGGCTTCAGGCCGAAGAACGCGAGCGTCTCGGTGGGATGGCGTTGCGAGTCGCGCGCGCGATTCGCCTCGGGGCGTTGCGGGTTCGCCACCGCCGCCTGGATGGCGCCGGTGGGATCCGGCTGCGGTGTCGTCTTGGGAGAACGGGTGGCGCCGCCACAGGCGGCGGCCAGCACGAGGGCCAACGGGATCAGTCGTCGTATTCGCTCCTGTCTGTCTGTGCTCGGCCCGGGGCGCAAGAGAGTGGACCCGACCGGCGGGGCGGGATAGGCGCAGGCATGCGACGCGAGGACATGCTGGCGCGCCTCGGCGATCCCGAGCCGTGGGACGTCGTCATCGTCGGCGGCGGCGCGAGCGGGCTCGGCTGCGCGGTCGACGCGGCCACGCGCGGATTTCGCACGCTCCTGCTGGAGCAGGACGACTTCGCGAAGGGGACGTCGAGCCGCAGCACGAAGCTGGTCCACGGCGGCGTCCGCTACCTCGAGCAGGGCAATATCCCGCTCGTCATGGAGGCGCTGCGGGAGCGGGGCCTGCTGCACCGGAACGCGCCGCACCTCGTCCGCAACCTCCAGTTCGTCGTGCCGCGCTACAAGTGGTGGGAGGGGCCGTTCTTCGGCATCGGGCTCAAGCTCTACGATCTCCTGGCCGGCCGTCTGAACCTCGCCCGCTCGCGGCTGCTCGACTACGACGCCACGATCGCGCGCATCCCGAACCTCGAGCGCGAGAACCTCCTCGGCGGTGTCCTCTACCACGACGGCCAGTTCGACGACGCGCGCCTCGCGATCTCGCTCGCACAGACGGCGGTCGATCACGGCGCGTGCGTCCTGAATCATCTCCGCGTCACCGGCCTCGTGAAGCGCGACGGCATGATCGCCGGCGTCGAGGCCGCCGACCGCGAGACCGGCGCGACCTTCGCGGTGTCGGCGCGTGCGGTCGTCAACGCGACGGGCATCTTCGCCGACGAGGTGCGCCATCTCGACGATCCGGCCGCGGACCGCATCGTCCAGCCGAGCCAGGGCGTGCACCTCGTGGTCGACCGGAGCTTCCTGGCCGGCGACGCGGCGATCATGGTGCCGCACACCGACGACGGCCGCGTGCTCTTCGTGATCCCGTGGCACGGGCGCGCGGTCATCGGGACGACGGACACGCCGATGCCCGCCGCGCAGCTGGAGCCGCGACCGCTGGCGGAGGAGGTGCAGTTCATCCTGCGCAACGCCGCGCGCTACCTGACGCACGATCCGACGGAGGCCGACGTTCTTTCGGTGTTCGCCGGGCAGCGTCCGCTGGTGCAGGAGCCGGGCGCCAAGACGACGAAGGAGCTGTCGCGCAGCCACCTCGTCCTGGTCTCGGACGCGGGGCTCGTGACGATCGTCGGCGGCAAGTGGACGACGTACCGGCACATGGCCGCGGACACGATCGACCACGTGATCTCGGTCGGAGGGCTGGCGGACAAGCCGTGCGTGACGGAGTCGCTGCCCATCCACGGTGCCGGCGGCGACACGTCGTCGCTGGCGAGCCACCTGGCCGTCTACGGCACGGACCTCGCGGCGGTGCAGGCGCTCGGCGCCGACGGCGCGCTCGCGGCGCCGCTGCACCCCGGTCTGCCGTATCCGCGCGGTGCCGTCCTGTGGGCGGTGCGACACGAGATGGCGCGCACCGTCGAGGACGTGCTCGCGCGCCGCACGCGCTGCCTCCTGCTCGACGCGCGTGCGTCGATGGCAGCGGCCCCGGACGTCGCGCGGCTGATGGCCGCCGAGCTGGGCCGCGACGCCGCGTGGCAACGCGCGCAGGTCGACGCGTACCGCGAGCTCGCACTCGGCTACCTGCTCTGATCGGAGTGTAGCGTCCGCGCGACCATCATGCGTGCTCCCTGTGCCGCGCAAGCGTCGCTTGCCGCGGCATGCTGGTCGCGCGGACTCCGACCGCTACACCAACCGTGTCAGGACCCGAGTCGAGACGAAGTCTCGGCTCGAGCCATCGTACCCCGCAGCGCCTTGACGTCGGCGTCGAGCGCCGTGACCGTGTCCTGCAGCTCGGCGCGCGTCGCGTCCGGGATGTTGCGGCGGCCGTTCAGCGAACGGATGCGGAAGCCCATCGACTTGAGCACCCGTCCCGCGCGCTTCAGCTTCGTGCTGGCCTTCTTCGTCTCGCCGAGCGTCGCGAAGGCGTCGGCCTCGGCGAGCAGGCGGTCGAACTTCCCCGCCTGCCGCTTCAGCGTGCCGGCGGTCTTACCGAGGTCGGTCGCGGCGTCGAGCCGCGCGCCCAGCTCGGCCGCCCGGCAGTCGAGCGACGTGAACGAGGCGTCGGCGATGCATGCCCCCGGCGGCAGCGTCGTCGACGTGGTGGTGGTCGTCTGGGCGCAGGCGGGCGACGTCGCGCCGATCAGCAGAGCGGCGGCGATCCCGGCGGGCCACGCGGTGTGTGTGCGCCTGTATGTCCACATGATGCGGCGCACAGGGAGCAACCACGATGCCAACGCCGCCCCGCGGTGGACTAGCGCGTGTTCCGTCGATCGTCCGGGCTACAAGTTGCAAGCACGTTGCACACGTTACACCGCCGCGGCGAGCGTCTTCAGATGCCCCCGCAGCGTGCCCGAGATCGCGTTCAGCTCGTCGCGCGTCGCCTGCGCGATCGCCTTCTTCGTGGCCTTCGCCTTGAGCCGCTTCTCGAACGCCTTCAGCGCCTTGCCCGCCCTACGCAGCTGCTTCTTGTACGGCTTCTGCTGTCCGACGAGGCCGGACGCCGCCGTGCTCGCCGTCTGCGCGGCGGCCACCTTCGCGGCGAGCCCGTCCCGCACCTTGCCCGCGGGTAGCGCGCCGACGCGGGTCACCAGGTCGGACAGGCGGCAGCCGACGGACAGGAAATCCGCGCTCGCCGGCAGCGCGGAACGGCTGCAACCACCCGTTGCACCGCACGCGTCGACCGTGCACGCGTCGCCGTCGTCGCAGCGCGCGGCGTCGTTCACGCAGAAGGGCCAGTTGACGATCTCGACGAGCCGCGTGTCGTCGATGCCGCCGAGCAGCGCGGTCGGCGGGAACACGTCGTATCCGGGCGCCGACGCGGTCGCCTCTTCGACGGTCGCGTGCAGGTCGTTGAAGAACATCAAGGCGCGTGTCTCGCCCGGCGGCACGGTGATCGGAAACTCGACGCGCACGCCCTCGGTGCCCGCACAGTCGAACGCCTCCGACGACACGAGCGCCGGGGGAACCGGGATCGCTCCCGGGCCGCCCAGCACGTGCGTCACGACCGCGTCGCCGATCTCCGGCATGCCGTTGTCGCTCGTGACCACCCAGCGGTCGGCGCCGTCGAGCGCGAGATCGCCGCTGCTGGACGCGCGCACCGTCGTGTTCGAGTCCGACCCGACGTTCGTCACCATCGTCACGACGGCATCCACCGTCGTCGCGCCCGGGTTGGTGAAGGTCGCGAACGTTCGGAGGGTCGGCGCGTCGGCGAACGCCGTGTAGCTGACGCTCGTGTCCAGCCCGCCCGTCGGGAACGGCCCGTCGGCGAACGAGGACGACGTCACGGTCGGATGCAGCGAGGCGCCGAACGCCTGCTCGCCGACGAAGAGCATCATCCCGTAGTCGAAGGGATCGCGGTCGTTCTCGCCGTCGGGATCGAGTACGGCGTCGCCGATCGACAAGGCGATGCCGGCCGCGCAGTTGCCGCCCGTCGGCGCGCCGTTGTCCGGCAGCGTCTGATTGCCGACGTACCAGCGCGTGCCGCTGCCCGTGCCGCCGCCGACGAGCTCGATCTCGCCGAGGAAGTTGAAGTTAAGGACGCGTTGCAGAGTGGGCTCGTCGAGGCCGGCGAGCAACGCATCGGCGAGCGCGCCACCATACGTGTCCACCGCGGCGTCGAGCGCCTGCGCGTTCGTTCCCGCGAGCTGGGTGAAGAGCAGGATGTGCACCGTCTCGCCGGGCGGGACGCCCATGTTGTCCGCGAGGTGCAAGCCCTCGGTGCCGGTGCAGGGGAACACTTCCTGCTCCCCGTCGAAGCCGGCGTTCGTGAACGCGAAGCCGTGCGGACCGAACCAGCCGCCGAACGCGGAGACGATCGGCGCACCCGTCGGCGTCATCGCGTCGTCGCTCGTCACGACGACGGACGCGTCCTCGAGGTCCGGCTCCAGCAGTACGGTGTCGCCGTCGGAGGCGAGGTTCGAGAGGATGCGCAGGTTGGTCTCGATCCGCACGGTGCTCGGGTTCCGTAGCGTGATCAGCGTGCGCAGGGCGGGTACGGTCGACAGAGCGGCATGCTGCACCGTCACGTCCAGCCCGGACATCGTCGTCGGGCCTGCGGTGAGCGTCGTGCCGGTGACGTCGATCGTGGGCGGCGACGTGAAGATCGCGCCGTCGATCCACACCGTGAGCCCGGCGTCGAACGTGTCGCCCTTGTTCGCGCCGCCGACGTCGAAGACGGCGTTGGCCACCGCGAGGCCGCCGCCCGTCGTGTTGCACGTGCCGTCGATCGTGCCGTCCGACGTGCCGAACGAGTTGACGACGGTCCAGCGGGTGTTGCCGCCGCCGTCCAGGTCGATCGTGCCGCCGAGCGACTCCCAGGTGACGGGCGCGGCCGACGCGACACCGATCGAGACGAGCAGCGCCGCAGCGCCTCCGAGCCATCCCCGCACCATCGCCACCTCCGTCACCGGTGGTAGCGCCGTGACGGCGAGGTCTCAAGCGGATCAGAGGGGCATGCCGCTGCCGCGCACCCAGGTGGCGAGGTCGAAGTAGTCGCGGAACTTCGCGATCTTCCCGTCGCGCAGCTCGAAGACGCCGTTCACCGGCAGCATGAAGCGCTCCTTGCCGGCCTGGCGGAAGTGATCGCGGCGCTCGGTGAAGACGACGTCGCCGCTCTGCGCGGCGTTGACCACCTCGAGATCGATCAGCTCCATCAGCTCGAGGAAGGCGCCGAAGATGCCGCGGATCTCGGCGGTGCCGACCTTCGGGTCGGTCGGAACGTTGTGGTACACGGCGTCGGGCGTGAAGTACGACATGAGCTCGTCGAGATCGCGTCGTAGCCACGCGCCGCAGAAGTCGCGCACCACTTGTTCGTTGCTCTTCGCCATGGGTTCCTCCGTCAGTGCGCCACGAAGCCGCCGTCGACGGCGAGCGCGTGGCCGGTGACGAACGACGCCGCGTCCGAGCAGAGCCAGACGACGGCGCGCGCCACCTCTTCGGGTGTGCCGACGCGGCCGAGCGGATCCTGCGCGATCAGCGCGTCGTGCGCGCCGCGGTTGGCGGCGCCGATCCGCGACAGCATCGGCGTGTCGATCGGCCCCGGGCACACCGCGTTCACGCGGATGCCGTCGCGGCCGTGGTCGATGGCGGCCGTCTTCGTCAGCCCGACGACCGCGTGCTTGCTGCCGACGTAGGCCGCGAACGTGCCGGCGCCGACGAGGCCCGCCGCGGACGCCATGTTGACGATCGCGCCGCCGCCCTGCGCGCGCATCTGGCGCAGCTCCGCGCGCAGGCAGTGCCACACCCCTTTGAGGTTCACGTCGACGACGCGATCGAACACGTCGTCCGGGTAGTCGGCGAGGCGCGCCATGACGCCCTCGATGCCGGCGTTGTTGAACGCGCAGTCGAGGCGGCCGTGCAGCGACACGACCGTGTCGATCAGTGCGCGGACCTCGTCGGCACGCGTCACGTCGGTGCGGACGAACGTACAGCCGGTGATCGTCGCGTCGACGACGTCGGCGACGACGACGCGCGCACCCGCGTCGACGAACGCGAGGGCCGTGGCATGTCCGATGCCCGTCGCGGCGCCGGTGACGAGGCAGATCTTCCCATCGAGCACGCTGCTCATGCGGACCTCCCGACGAAGCCGTATGCGAGACGGCTCGGCGTCGCGCCCGAGATCGCATAGTCGTCACGGACCTGCGAGAGCTGGTCGCGCGCCATCGACGCCGGGAGGCCGTACAGCCGGACCGCGTTGCCGGCGAGGATCGCCGAGCGCACCGGACCGCCGGCTGCACCCAGCGGCGCGAAGCCGTGGCGCTCCTGCATGTCGGCGGGAATCTCGAGGCGGCGGAACGCCTCGATCTGCCACTGCGGCGAGCCGTACCAGACGGAGTCGGTGCCCCAGAGGACGCGATCGGCGCCGCAGCCCTCGATGAGCGTCCCGAGCAGCGCCGCCGCGTGGCGCGGATGCGTCACGACGGAGCTGGCGAACGACGTGCCGAGCTCGGCCCACACGTTGCGCACGCCGTACTTCGCCGGGATCTCGGCGAGGTCGGTGACCCAGTCCATGCGGCCCGTGCGCTCGAACTCCGCGAGCGACGCGTCGGGTGGCTGCAGGAACGGCTTCAGCGCGGAATGGTAGATGATGAAGTCGAGGTCGGGCCAGTCCTTCGCCGCCTTGCCGACGTCGTCGACGCGCGCGAACGGCCACGTCCGCGCGAACGCCGACTCGTAGTCCGCGGGCAGCAGGCCCTTGTGGATGCAGATGCGTTTGATGCCCGCGCGCTGCATGCGCTCGTACGCCGGATACATGAGCTGCTCGTCGTCGAGGCGCCACGGCCACTGCGACGGCGCCAGCGGATCGCCCGTCGTGTAGCCCTTCCAGCCGTCGGGCTTCACGACGTCGATGCAGCGGTCGATCTCGTCGAGCCAGCCGCGCTGGCCGGGCGTGATGACGGCGTGGCAGAGCAGCCGGCGCGAGCCGGCGAGCCCGTTGACGATCGCGCGCGCCCGCGCGAGCTGATCGTTGTCGAGGAGCCAGTTGTCGGGCGTGTCCGACGGCGCGGCGCTGACGAGCCCGACCTGGGTGTCGCTGTCGAGGTAGACCTCCTTCAGGAAGTTCTCGAAGCGGTAGCGCGTCATCGTGACGCCTTCCTCGCGCAGGACGGGGTTCCAGCGCTTCGCGTACTCGCCGAGCGCGAGGAGGCCGTCCCAGCGGAAGTCGTCGCGGACGAAGTGCAGCTGGACGTCGACGACGAGCTGCCGCGCCGTCGCACGCCGTCGCTCGGCCGCGGCGGCGCCGTCGGCCGCCTCGGCGTCGCTCACGTCGAAGCACGCGCCGAACACCCGGTTCATCGCGAGGAACGACGCGGCCATGCCGGACGCCGAGCGCAGGAACGCGCGCCGGTCGAGCCCGCGTCGGCGGCCGAGCGTGTCGGCCAGATCGAGGACGTGCGCCTCGACGCGTCGCTGGTCGCGCGTCTGCGGCAGCGGGACGTACTCGCCGTTCGACACCACCTGCGTCGGGACGGGGGACGGGCACGCGGCCGTCTCCGCCGGTGCGGTCCGTGCGCGTTGCGCCGGCGAGAGCCAGATCCCCATGTCCGACGGGCCTCCTTATCGATAGAACACTCAGTAACGAAGGCGCTCTCGTCTTGACATACACGGCAAGCGCGAGTCAATAACTGACAAGACTATCAGTAGGAGGTCGGATGTCGGGCACGCACGCGATCGTCGTCGGAGGGAGCCTCGCCGGGCTGTGCGCCGCGCGGGTGCTCGCCGGCGCGGTGGATCGAGTCACCGTCGTCGACCGCGACCAGTATCCGACGGAGCCCGTCGGTCGTGCCGGTGTTCCGCAGGGCCGGCACCTCCACGCGCTACTGTCGCGCGGCTGCGCGGAGCTCGAGCGGCTCTTCCCGGGCTTCGGGCGCGCGATGGCCGACGCGGGGGCGCTCGAGATCGATCTCGACGGCGACTTCGTCCGCCTGCTGCGAGCGGGCTGGGTGCGGCCGAGGCCCAGCGGCTACACCTGGCTCTTCGCGAGCCGGCCGCTGACCGAGTCGATCGTGCGCGCGCACTGCCGCCGGTTGCCGAACGTCGCGTTCGTCGAAGGGATCGCGGTCGATGCGTTGCGGATGGACGGCGCGCGCGTGACCGGCATCGTCACGCGCGACGGCGCGCTGATGTCGGCCGACGTCGTCGTCGACGCCAGCGGACGGACGACGCGCGCGCCGGAATGGCTGCATGCGGCCGGCGTGCCGCCGCCGCCGGAGACCGTCGTCGATCCGCACGCCGGCTACAGCACGCGCTGGTTCCAGGGCCCCGATCCGGAGCGCTGGCCGCACGACTGGTGGTGGAAGGGCGTGTGGATCGAGGATCGCGAGCGCGGCCGCGACTTCATGGGCATCCTCGTTCCGATCGAGCAGGGCCGCTGGGGCGTCATCCTGATCGGCGTCGGCGGCAACTACCCGCCGTCGGACGAGGACGGCTTCATGGCGGCGCTCGACCGGCTGCGCTCGCCGCTGCTCGCGGACGCGGTGCGCCTGGCGACGCCGATCTCGCCCGTCTACTGCGCGCGCAAGTTCCAGAACCGGATGCGGCACTACGAGACGTGGCACGGGCCGGCGGGGTTCCTCGCGATCGGCGATGCGGTGTGCGCGTTCAACCCGATCTACGGGCAGGGCATGAGCGCGGCCGCCGTCAGCGCGAACCTCCTCGCGCGCGAGATCGCCCGCGGCGGCGTGCTGCATCGGTCGTTGCCGCGGCGGTTCTTCCGCGCGCAGGCGCGCTTCCTGCGCAGCCCGTGGGCGCTCGCCACCGGCGTCGATCTGCAGCTGGCGACGACCGAGGGGCATCGCCCGCCGACGGTGCATCTCGCCGGCCGCTACATGGACGCCGCGCTCGCCGCGGCGCAGGACGACGCCGTCGTGCATCGCCGAGTGACCGAGGTGGTGACGCTCGTGCGACCGGTGACGACGCTCTTCGCACCGGCGATGCTGGCGCGCGTCGCGCGCGGTGTGCTGCGCCGGCGGATGCGGGCCGCGCCGTCGGACCGCTTCGCGGCGCGGCCGCCCGCCTGGGTGCTCGCGCCGTTTGCTTGAAGCGGCGGCGTCGCCGGAGCAGAACGGGCGGCATTCCGACGCGCAGCCGCCTCCAGCCCGAACGCCGACGCGCCCAGCTCCTGGCCTGCGCGCTCTCCGTGTTCCAGCGCCGTGGCCTCGGCCGTGCCGGACACGCCGAGATCGCGCGCGAAGCGGGCGTGTCGGTGGCGACGGTGTTCGGCTACTTCCCGACGCGCCCGGCGCTGGTCGACGCGGTGCTCGACGAGGTGGAGCGCTTCTACGAGGGCGTCGCGCGTCTCGCCGACCGTCGCGACCGCCCCGTGCCGACCGCCATCCTCGACGTCGCGTTCGCGTTCTCGGATTCGGTCGACAGCCATCCCGACCACGCCCGCATCTTCCTCGCCTGGAGCACGGCGATGGGCGGCGAGACGTGGGACCGCTACCTGCGCTTGCAGACGGTCCTGCTGCGCATCTTCGCGTCGGCGGTGCGTCGCGGGCAGCGCGAGGGCTCGATCCCGAAGACGACGCACCCGGAGGAGGCCGCGCTGCTGCTCGTCAGCTCCGCGCAGATGATCGGCCAGCTCAAGTTCACCCGCCGCGCGCCGGCCAAGGTGAAGCGCTTCGTCGTCGACATGGTGCGCGGCGCGATCGGGGTGGATCCGCAGGCGGGTTGAGAGTCCGGCGGGCGACGGTTATACGCAGGACGGACGCACTTTGCGTATAACCGGATGGAGCGCCTGTCGCTGCAGACACAGACCGCCTACGCCGAGCTGCTCGAGCAGCTGACGGCCGTCGAAGCCCAGCGTGCGATGGGTAGTACCAGCGGGTCGTTCGTGCGGAAGGCGATCAAGGGCCAGGACTATTGGTACTTCCAGCACTCCGGGCCCGCGGGAGTGGTGCAGCGCTACGTGGGGCGACGAACGCCCGACCTCGACCGCGTCGTCGAGCGCTTCGAGAGCGGACGGCTGGCGGCCAGCGCGGAGCGCAGTCGGTTGGAGCGACTCTGCGCCGTGCTGCGTGCGGGAGGTGCGGCCGGGCCGGATGCTGCGGCGACGCGCGTGCTCGCGGCGCTCGCCGATGCGGCCGTGTTCCGCCTGGGGGGTGTGCTCGTCGGTACGCAGGCGTTTCTCGTACTCGGCAACGTGCTCGGCGTCCGATGGGACGGGTCCGGGGTCCGCACCGAAGACGTCGACGTGGCCGGCGAACGCGCGCTCGACGTCACGGTGCCGGGGTTGAAAGCCGACGTGCCGTCGGTCCTCGACAGCCTGGAGATGGGCTTCTTGCCGGTGCCAGGCCTGTCGCATGGCGCGCCGTCGACGTCGTTCAAGGTTCGCGGCAAGGCGTTGCGCGTCGATCTGCTGACGCCGCAGCTCCGCGGCGAGCGCAAGCCCGTCCTCTTGCCGCGATTCGCAGCGTCGGCGCAGCCGCTGCCGTACCTCCAGTATCTCACCGGCCAGGCGATCAGCGCGGCGGTGGTCGGCGGGAGCGGCGTCCTCGTCAACGTTCCGGCCCCGGCACGATTCGCACTTCACAAGCTGATCGTCGCCCGGGCGCGTCCGTCGACGATGCAGGCGAAGAGCGACAAGGACCTTCATCAGGCCGCGCAGCTCGTGCTCGCGCTGGCGGACGAACGTCCGGGCGACCTGCGGCTCGCATGGCGCGCGATGGGTCGCCACGGTTGGCAGAAGACGGCCGCGCGCGGGATCGCCGCGCTCGGCCGACGGCATCCCGACGCCGCGAAAGCGCTCGCGCGCGAGACGAAGTGACTACGGCGCGACCTGGAGGCTCTTCTTGCAGGTCGTGCTGAGCTTCGCTTCGTTGTCGCGCAGGCACTGCACCATGCGACGCCGGCCCCTCGCGATCCCCTTGCAGAGCGCCTTGATGTCCGGCTGACAGCCGGCCACCGCGACGGCGAGTGCCTTCTGCACGTCCTCGCGGTAGCGCTGGCACTCGATCGAGAGCTCCGTCTCGTGCTGCTTGAGGCACTGGCGCTGGCGGCCGTCGCCGGGCGGAAGGCCTTTGCAGAACTTCTCGATGTCCTTGAAGCACGGCCGGTCCTGGGCGAAGGCGGGCGCGGCGAGGAGCAACAGAAGGAGCAGGAGGCGCACGTGACCGTGCTACGTCAGCGCCAGTCGCCGCGCAACGCCGCGACCTGCGCCTCGAGCCCCGCCGCCGTCACCGCCTCGGGCGGAATGGGCATGCCGGCCACCACCTCGATCTTCGACCAGAACCGACGGAACGGATGGCGCATCGCCGGCCCGTCCTTGCGGCTGAAGAAGCTGCCCCAGAGGCCGCGCAGCGCCATCGGGACGACCGGCACCGGCGTGCGCTGGACGATGCGCTCGATGCCGGGACGGAAGCCGTTCATGTCGCCCGTCGTCGTGATCCGGCCCTCGGGGAAGATGCAGACGACGTCGCCCGCCTCGAGCGCCGACGCGACCTGATCGAACGCGCGCTCCATCATCGCCGGATCTTCCTTGCGGCCGGCGATGGGGATGGCGCGGCCCGTGCGGAAGACGAAGTTCAGCACGGGGATCTTGAAGATCGTGTGATCCATCACGAACCGCACCGGGCGGCGGACCGTCGCCGCGAGCACGAGCGCGTCGACGAAGCTCACGTGGTTCGACACCAGCACGACGGCGCCCTCGTCCGGCAGGTTCTCGAGCCCGCGATGGCGCACGCGGTACACGACGTTCACCACCATGTAGATGATGAAGCGCATCAGGAACTCGGGCAGCAGCGTGTAGATGTAGACGGCGACCAGCGCGTTCACGATCGCGGTGAAGAGGAAGAGGTCGGGGATGTCGAGACCGGCCTTCCGCAGCGCGATGCCGAGGATGGACGCCAGCACCATGAACGCCGCGTTCAGGATGTTGTTGCCGGCGATGATGCGGGTGCGGTGGGCGGGTGCGCTGCGATGCTGCACCATCGCCAGCAGCGGCACGATGAAGAAGCCGCCCGAGACACCGATCAGCGCCAGGTCGAGCGCGACGCGCCAGTAGCGCCAGCCCGCCAGGAACGCGCCGACACCGATGCCGGCGCCGCCGGACGCCGCGTCCGCCGCGAAGTGGAGATCGAGCGCGAACAGCGTGAGCCCGATCGAGCCGAGCGGCACGAGGCCGAGCTCGATCGTGTCGCCCGACAGCCGCTCGCACAGCATGCAGCCGGTGCCGACGCCGATCGAGAAGATCGCGAGCAGCAGCGTGACGACGTGCTCGTCGCCGCCGAGGACCTCGTGGCCGAGCCCGGGGAACTGCGCCAGGAACAGCGCGCCGTAGAACCAGAACCACGACATGCCGAGGATCGACAGGAACACCGATCGCGTCTCGCGCACGAAGCCGATCATCCGCCCCGTCTCGACGACGGGGTTCCAGCCGATGCGCAGGTCCGGCGCCTCGGGCGGGGCCGCGGGGATGCCGCGGCTCACGACCCACCCGGCGACCGCGAGCCCGATCACCGTGACGCCGACGATCGCCGGACCCCATCCGGCCACCGCGACCAGCACGCCGCCGAGAATGGTACCGACCAGGATGGCGACGAACGTCGCCGTCTCGACGAGCGCGTTGCCGCGCACCAGCTCTTCCTCGCGCAGATGCTGCGGCAGGATGCTGTACTTCACGGGGCCGTACAGCGTCGCCTGCGTGCCGACGAGGAACAGCACGGTCAGCAGCAGCGCCGTGCTGCGCCAGAGCAACCCGAGCGTGCCGACGCACATGATGCCGATCTCGAGCACCTTGAGCGCGCGCATGATGCGTGCCTTGTCGTATTTCTCGCCGAGCTGCCCCGCCGTCGCCGAGAACAGGAAGAACGGCAGGATGAAGACGCCGCCCGCCAGGTTGACGAGCGTGTCGGTGGAGAAGACGGCGTCCGCGGCGCCGAACGCGAAGAGGATGACGAGCGCGTTCTTGAAGAGATTGTCGTTCAGCGCCCCGAGCGCCTGCGCCCAGAAGAAGGGCGCGAAGCGGCGCGTGCGCAGCAGGTTCTCGTGGGACGGAGCGCTCACGGCGGCTACCTCTGCTCCGGCATCGCACCTGATGCGAACGCCAGCGCGGCCGACGCGGTGAGCAGCTCGGCGCGCGTCTCGACGAGCGTCGTGCGGGCGCGCGCGAGGTCGCGCTGCGCCGCGAGCAGGTCGATCAGCGTTCCCAGACCCTGGCCGTACGACTCCATGCTGGCGGCATACGCGTCCTGGGACGCCGACAGCAGCGCCGTGGCGAACTCGTACTTGCGCAGCGCGGTCTTCACGTCGGCGTAGGCCTTCCACACCTCGCGCAGCGCGCGCAGCTCGAGGGCGGCCAGCTCGGCGCGTGCGACGCCGGCGTCGGACTCGGCGAGCCGGATGCGGTTCTCGCGCTCGAAGCCGTCGAAGATCCTCCACTCGAGCCCCAGCGTCGCGCTGTAGAGCGGCTCCTCGTACGTGTGGGTGGCGAACGGCCGTCCCGCGCGGTAGTGCGTCGCGACGCCGCCGGCGGTGCCCCGGAAGCCGAGCGTCGGCATATAGGCGGCGCGGGCGCGCCGCACCTCCGCTTCGCGCGCGCGAAGCGTGGCGAGCCGGGCCGCCAGGTCCGGACGCCGCTCGAGCGCCGCGTCGATCACCTGTTCCACGGTCTCGGCCAGGTCGCCCGGCAGCGGCAACTCGTCGAGCGGCCTGATGCGGAGCCGGACCGTCGGCGGCAGGCCGAGGCGCTCCGTCAGCTCGGCGTGCGTGTCGGCGACGTCGCCCTCGGCGTCCTGCAGATCGAACGCGGCGCGCGCCTCCTCCTGGCGCGCCAGCAGCAGGTCGGGTTGGGTCCCGAGGCCGCGCTCGAGCCGCGCGTCGCTCTGCGCGGCGATCGCCTGGGCCGCTTCGAGCGTCGCGCGGGCGGCGGTGACGCGAGCACGCGCCGCATCGTAGGCGAAGAAGCTCGACTGGACGCCGAACGCCACCTCCTGATGGACGCGGTTGAACGTGAACGTCGCGGCGCGCAGCAGCTCGAGCGCTTCGTCGCGATCGGCGTCGCGCCGTCCGAAGTCGAGCAGGATCCACTCGAGCGCGACGGTCGGCTGCACCTGCGCGCGCGTCCGGATGATCTCCGCACCGGACGGCGTCTGGAAGACGACGCGCGACGTCGACACGGGGATCAGCAACGCCAGGCTCGGAAGATACTTGCTCTCGGCGATGCCGAGCTCCGCCGCCGCGGCGCGAGCCTGCTCCCACGACCGGCGCGTCTCCGGATTCGCGCGTTCGGCCAGGTCGATCAGCTCGGCGAGGCCGTGCTCCCGCTCGGGATCGGGCAACGGCGTGAGCGGCAGGCGCGCGGCGGGCGCGGTCGACGTGGAATCCGGCGGCGTCGCGGGCCGAGACACCGTCGGCGGCGCGACCGCGTAGGGGTTCCGGACCGCGCCGGTCAGGCCGCAGCCTGCCGTCCACGCGATCGCGATCGCCACCCCCGCCCGACGTCCGTCCACCGCGAGCACGCATACATGAAAGCGCCCGGGGGCGTCACGGCGCGGGCGAGACCTGGCGCGTCCCGACCTCGAGCGGGTCGTCCAGCATGGCCAGCGCGTCCGCCTCGTCGCCCGGGGTGTACGGCGTCGGCAGGACGACGAGCGCCGTCGCCATGTCGTACGAGCCGCCCTTCTTGAGCCGTGTCATGTCGCGCAGGCGGTAGCCGACGCCGCGCGCGTCGACGTCGGGCGGGGCCATCGGGTCGCCCGACATGACGGTGCCGCGCGTGATGCCCCAGTCGCGCCACTGGCGCGGGATGACGAGCGCGTTCAACAGCGTGCCCGTGTCGCCGCTCGCCACCCACCAGCGATGGTCGACGTCGACGCCGAGCCGGCTGCGCGCGGCGGTCAGCGGCAGGCCGGTCTGGTTGGTCTCGTCCCAGTAGCGCAGCCCGTCGGCGCGCGCGCCGAAATCGTGAATCGCCTCGAAGCGGAAGTCGCGCAGCGCCGCCACCACGAGCGACGGGATGTCGAACGTCGACGGCGTCACCACCGCGCTCGGGTAGTAGAACGTCTGCACGGTTCCGTTCGGCAGCTCGGGGAAGAAGCGGCCCAGGTCGAGCGCCTGGCGCACGCGACGGATCGCGCGGACGGGGCCGTTGCGCACGCCGTCGGTCGTCACGGTGAAGCTCCTCTCGGTGAAGATCGGCGACCACGTCGTCAGCAGCAGCGAGAAGGTGGGGCCGATGCGCATGCGCGTGCCGTCGAGCAGCGGCGCGGGCACCGCGCCGGGCCGTGTCGCGATGCTGAGGCCGTCGAGGTGGTTGCTCGGCGGCGGCGCGTAGTGGACCGAGTACCACGGCGCCTCGGCGACGTTGCGGTCGGGTGCGAAGCGTACGTACCGCTCGGGCGACGGCGCGGGAGGAGCGTTCGCGAAGTGTACGAGGTAGGCCCACCCCTGGGCGCCGCGGCGATCGCGCGCCTCCAGCTCGACGACGAGATCGCCGCCGGCGGGCAGCGCGTCCGCGTCGATGCGATCGCCGAGGTCCGCCGCCATGAGCACCAGCTCGTCGTCGTCGTCGAAGCGGGCGTCGGCGCCGTCGGCGAAGACGATGCGTCCGTCGGCGTCGACGGGGTCGAACTGGAAGGGAATCGTGACGGCGCGTCCGTCGCGGCTCGCGAACACGCGGTACTGCGCGGTGCGCCGGTCGGGCAGGGCGCCGAGCCGGTCGGTGCGCACGACGACCGGATCGTGCGGCCGGTGGAGGTCGCGTCTGGCGATCGGCTGCGCCGCGGCGGTTGCCGCGAGCACGACGACCGCCAGCAGGGACGCTCGCGCCATGGCTGGCGACACCATGCGCCACCTCGGCGCGAAGGTGAAGAGGCGGCGCTGGACCTGACGCCCGCCTGCGGG
The DNA here is from genome assembly GCA_964432595.1 of uncultured Binatia bacterium (SeqCode). Lineage (GTDB taxonomy): Bacteria > Desulfobacterota > Binatia > DP-6 > DP-6 > DASYLJ01. Next base: position 558,228 of record CAYSOF010000001.1, read on the forward strand.
GTAGCCACGCCTGGTGGACGACCCGGTCACACGCCGCCTGCACGAGGCGAAGGCGTTCCACCAGCGACGCCTGCATCACTCGCGCCTGCGCACGTCGGCCCTGCATGCCCTCGAGGGCGTCACCGGTCATCGCGACGAGCGGCTGCGGCTGGCGTTCCGCGACGCCGACCTCCCGGACGTCGAGGGTGTGGACGAGCCCGTCGTCGCGCGCGCGCCGGCGCCGCCCATCGAGACGATCCCGCGCCTCGACGTGGTCATCCTGGTGGTCGGCTCGCGCGGCGACGTGCAGCCGTTCATCCCGATCGGCCTCGGTCTGGCGGAGCGCCATCGCGTCCGCCTGGCGACGCACGCGGAGTTCCGGACGCTCGTCGAGGACGCGGGCCTCGAGTTCTTCCCGCTCGCCGGCGACCCGCACGAGCTGATGGACTACATGGTGCGGACGGGCGGCCGCATCGTGCCGACGCGCATCGACCAGCTCGTCGAGGACGTGCCCCGCAAGCGCGAGATCGTCGGCGAGATCCTCGCGTCGACCTGGCGCGCGTGCACCGAGCCCGATCCGGGCCACGCCGGCGCGCCGGCGTTCACCGCCGACCTCATCGTCGCCAACCCGCCGAGCTACGGGCACATCCACTGCGCGGAGGCGCTGCACGTCCCGCTGCACATGGTGTTCACGATGCCGTGGACGTCGACGCGCATGTTCCCGCACCCGATGACGCGGCTCGATCAGGGCGGCGACCATCCGGTGCTGAACGTCCTCTCCTACTCGGTGGTGAACACGCTCATGTGGGCGGGCGTCGCCGATCTGGTGAACGACTTCCGCGAGGGGACGCTCGGTCTCGAGGCGCTCGACCTGGCCCACGGCACGTCGCTGCTCGACGACGCCGAGGTGCCGATGACGTACCTGTTCCCGGAGGCGCTGGTGCCGCGGCCGCCCGACTGGGGCTCGCACGTCGAGCTGGCGAGCTTCGTCTTCTGGGACCGCGCGGACGAGTACACGCCGCCCGACGCGCTGCGCCGCTTCCTCGAAGCGGGCGACCCGCCGGTCTACGTCGGCTTCGGCTCGTGCGTCGTGGAGGACCCCGAGGCGCTCAGCACGACGATCACCGACGCCATCCGCCAGGCCGGCGTTCGCGCCGTCGTCTCGCGCGGCTGGGCGGCGCTCGGCGCGGACGCGTCGTCGGACGTGCTCGTCGTCGACGACGTGCCGCACGACTGGCTGTTCCCGCGCTGCCGCGCGGTCTGCCATCACGGCGGCGCCGGCACGACGGCGGCGGGGCTGCGTGCCGGGCTGCCGACCGTCGTCGTCCCGTTCTTCGGCGACCAGTTCTTCTGGGGGCAGGTCGTCAGCGACGCGGGCGCCGGCCGCGCGATCCCGGCCGACGACCTCACGGCGGACGATCTCGCGGAGGCGTTCGCCTTCTGCGCCAGTGCCGGCGCGAAGGCGCGTGCCGAGGAGCTCGCGGAGAAGCTGCGCGCCGGCGACGGGGTCGCCATGGTGCTCGACGCGGTGCACGCGCGGCTGCCGCTGGCGGCGATGCGATGCGCCCACGATCCGCAGCACCTCGCCACGGTCTGGTGCTCGACCTGCGTGAAGCCCGTCTGCGACGCGTGCCGCGCGCGGGAGCATGGCGGACACGCTACGCAGCCGTATCGGTGGGTCGACTGGAGCATCCGTCCGCCGCAGAGCCTGCTCGGCAAGCTGCGCGAGCTCGTCAGCGACGCCGCCGACGCGCTCCGCGCGGCTCCCCGCCACGACGGCGTCGTGCTCGGCGACGCCGACCGCGACGACGGCGAAGAGGGTGCGCCGGTGCACCGGCGCGTGCGCGCCCGGCCAACCCAGTAAGGAGTCCCGCATGCTCCGCCCCGTCCTCTTGCTCCTGGTGCTCGCGTCGCCCGCGTGGGCCGTCCCGACGGTCGCCGAGGTTGCCGGCGCGATCGGTCTCGGCGCCGACGACATCACCCGCGTCCAGAGCGGCGAGATGGTCACGCTCGCGCCGAAGGAGACGTCCGACCGCGAGCTCGCCGTCGGCATCGTGTTCTTCGTGAAGGCGCCGCCGTCGCGCGTCGTCGACCAGTTCCGGCGCGGCGGCGACCTGAAGCAGGACCCGAACCTGCGCGTGTCGCACCCGATCGCGGGCGCGGGCACGCTCGACGACTTCGCCGCGCTGAAGCTCGCGCCGAACGGCGCCGACGAGACGAAGCGCTGGCTCGACGCCGGGCCGGGCGAGACGCTGAACCTGTCCGAGGCGGAGATCGCGACGTTCAAGGCGCTGCCGCCCGGATCGTCGCAGTCCGACGTCGAGGCCACGATCCGCGCGATGCTGCTCGCGCGCTTCCAGGCGTACCGCCAGCGCGGGCTCGCGGGCATCGCGCCGTACGCGCGCGACGGCGAGGATCGCGACGTCGCCGCGGGGCTGAAGGCCGCGACCGAGGGCAGCCTCGCCCTGGCGAAGTTCGCGCCGGCGCTCCGCGAGGTGCTGCTGTCGTACCCGGCCAGCAAGCCCGCCGACGAGGAGCTCTACTGGCTCGCGTACGATCTCGACGACCGGCCGAACCTGACGCTGCGCCACCGCTTGTCGCAGCCGGCCGGCGACGCGTTCGTCGTCGCCGACCGGGAGTTCTACGTGAGCCAGGGCTACAACGAGATGCAGGCGCTCGCGGGTTTCCTGCCCGCCGACCACGGCACCGTCGTGTTCTACGTGACGCGCACGTCGACGGACCGCGCCGGCGGCTTCGGCTCCTCGGCGAAGCACGCGATCGGCCGCAAGCTGATGGGCAGCGAGATCGAGGCCATCTTCGCGAAGTCGCGCGCCGCCGCGGCGGCTGCGAACTAACGGGTCTCGCCGCTCACGGCGGTCCGTGTGGCCACGCGTACGCGGCACGGTACGTGGCCGTCGGCATCCCTGCGTCCTTTGCGGGTTGGTCCACGACGAAGTGGCCGAGCCGCTCGGACCACACGAGATAGTCGCGGTGCTCGGTCAGCCACTGCTTCCACTCCGCATCGGTGCGACCCGTCAGTCCAGTCAGATCCTCGATCTTCGTCTGTGCCCAATTAGCGGTCGACGGCTGGCCGCGCATCGCCACGACGTCGTCGAGACACTTGATGAAGCCCCGCTGCCTCGCCAGGTCGCCGAGTCGGTCCCGTGAGATCCAGAATCGCGCCGTCTTGTGCACAGGGCGAGACATGCCCGTCACGACGTCAGGCAGGACCAGCACATCCCAGAACGTCCGCTCGAGCTGTTGCCCGCTCATGGCGTATGCCTGCCAGTACTCCTCGGCCGTCCACTCGACCACATCGGCGTCACGCGGCACGCTCGCGGGTTGTCCCCTCGCCTCGGAGACGCTCGAGGCGAGGGCCACCGCAATGAAGAACAGGCTGACGGTCCCGGACATGGTCTCGGATCGCTACTTTGTGAGCGTGATCTTCATGCCCTCTGGCCCGGCGACGACTTCGAGGCCCTGGCTCGTCGAATGGATCGTGATACGGACGCCGTTCTGGTTCTTCATGGTGGCGATGCCCTTGCCGCCCCCCGCCGTGCCGCTCGCTTCGACCGCGGTGTAGGTGCCCTCGAAGTCGGCGAGCTTCGACAGGTTGTAGACGTAGCCCGTCGCCGCGCTCTCCGATGCGCCGACCGAGTTGATCGACAGCCCGTCGATCTTGAAGCGGTGGGTTTCGCCTTTGTACTTGATCGTCCCGCTGCCCCACGACCAGCCGACGCCGACCGAGACCTGCTTCGTCTCGAGCGCGATCGTCGCGTCCGCTTCCTTCTCCATCGACCAGCCGATGCCGCCGATCGTCAGGAGCACCGCCATCGTCGCCGCAATCCGTGTCATCGTCCGCATGAGTGACCTCCCGCGAAGCGTCTAGCGCAGTATTCACCCGCCGTCACGGGTTCGGCGGGTAGCTCCCGTGGCTCGCGTCGCAGCACGCGGCCGTCGGAGCGCATGTACGCGTCGCGTCCGGATACAACCCCGGGACGGCCCGACCGTTGTCTACTTTCTCACGGTGAGGCTTGACAGCTTTTCATGGGGCTCGCGGTGGCTGCCGGGAGTGGCTACCAATCATGCCCTGGAATGCGTCGCGGTGACCGTGGCGCCACGCCCACGCCTCGTTCCTCGCGCGCGGCGGGCGATCGCCGTCGCGCGTGCGTGCTCCAACGCAGCACCGCCGAAAAACCGCATGGTACAAGGGTTTCATGAACACCCCCGAGGTCGATCGTCTGGCCGACGAGATCGCCGAGCTCTCCGCGCACATCGATGCCGCCACCCATCGCTTCCTGACGCTCATCGCGCGCTTCGACGAGATCGAAGGCTGGGGCGAGCACGGTGCCCGCACGTGTGCACACTGGCTGTCGTGGCGCGTCGGCCTGGAGCTCGGTGCTGCGCGAGAGCACGTCCGGGTCGCGCGGGCGTTGCGCGAGCTCCCGCAGATCGACGACGCGCTCCGTCACGGTCGCGCGAGCTACTCGAAGATCCGCGCCCTCACGCGCGTCGCGACGCCCGAGAACGAAGGCCACCTGCTCGAGATGGCGCGCGCGTCGACGGCGTCGCAGCTCGAGCGCATCTGCCGGGGCTACCGACTTGCCGTCCGCAACGCGACGCCCGTGACGTACGCCGATGAAGACGAGGAGCGCTGGGTACACGAGCGGCTGACTGACACCGGCCACGTGCGCTTCACCATCCAGCTCGATCCGGAGGAGGCGGCGGTGGTCCGGCGGGCGATCGAGGCGGCGACGTTCGAGCGACACGTTTCCGCGGGAACGCGGCAGGCGC
>CAYSOF010000002.1:0-437967 GCA_964432595.1 uncultured Binatia bacterium (SeqCode)
CGTCGACGACCTCGGGCAGGAGCGGCGTCGTCGCGTTGTGGTCGAGGTAGATGGGGTCGTTCATCATGGTCGAGACGCTGGGTTGTCCGCCGCGAGCGCGAGGAACGCAGCCCCAGGCGCGCGAATCCGGGTGAGGAGCGGCTCGAGCGGAGCTCCGAGCCGGGCCGCCACATCGCTCGGTGGGTAGAAGATCGAGCCGCGCGTTTCGACGACGTGAAGCCCGGCGTCGCACGCGAGCTCCGCGAGGTCACGTCGCGACCAGAAGCGAGCGCGCTTCCACGTCGACGAGCCGAGCCAGCCGCGCACACGTCGCTCCGCGGCCCAGACGCTGAACCGGCCGAGCTCACCGAGCACGAGGCGGCCGCCCGGTGCGAGGACACGCGCCATCTCGCGCACGGCTCCTCGTGCGTCGGGCACGAAGCACAGCACCGTGACGGCGAGGACCACGTCGAAGGCGCTGGCGTCGAAGGGCAACCCTTCGGCGCGCGCCTCGCGAAGCGCGACCGAGACATCCGCAGACTCCGAACGCGAGCGAGCGGCTGCGAGCATGGCGGGGTCCACGTCGATGCCGGTGACCTTCGCGCCTCGGCGAGCTGCTTCGATGGCGTAAGTGCCGTCGCCGGTCCCAACGTCGAGCACCTTGCGGCCGCGCAGCGATCCGGCGAGGTCGAAGACCACCCGCTCCTCGACACGTTCGGTGATGGCGCCGAGCGGCGAGGCGCGCCAGCGAGCGTAGGAGTCGGCGAGGTCAGTGGCCTTCGTCATCTGTCTTGCTTTCGTCGGCGCGAGCGCGCTCATTCAAAGCTTCAGGTACAGCCAGGACTTCTCGAAGAGCACCTTGCCCAGGTGCCACCGCCAGCTCGGCGGGTGGATCGTCACCGTGGGCTTCGGCTCGGCGTAGAAGTCACCGCCGCCGAAGCCAGCCTTGCCGTCGCCGATCTCGATGAAGCACTCGCCGTGGCCGTTGAAGCGCTCCGCCGCGTCGCGTCCGTTGATCGCGGCGGCGATGTTGCGCGCCACCACCTCGGCCTCGCCGTGCGCGAAGACGCCCGCCTTGGGCAGCGGCTTGCCGAGCTTCAGCGGGATCGATACGACATCACCGATCGCGAAGACGCCTGCGAACTTCGTCCCCAGCGTGTGCCGGTCGACGCTCACCCAGCCGGTGTCGGAGGCGAGCGCGCTCTCCCGGACGACCCGCGGCGCGCGATGCGGCGGCACGTAGGCCAGCACGTCGAAGGTAGCCTCCGCTCCGTTGGTGAAGGAGAGCTTCCTTGCGGCCACGTCGACGGCCGTCACCTGATGCTCGGGGTGGTACGGGATGCCCTTGCCGGCGAGCAACTGCTTCACCGCCCCTGACATCTCGGGGCCCGCGACGCCCATCGGACCGGGCTCGGCAGCGTAAACCTCCACGCTGACGGCGGCGCGCAGGCCGTGCTGCCGCAGGTACGCGTCAATGAGCAGCGCCGCCTCGTACGGAGCCGCGGGACACTTGTAGGCTGGGGCCGCCGTCATCACGATGATCCGACCACGCTCGAGCCGACCGAGGGCCGCTCGGAGCGACTCCGCGCCGGTCAGCGTGTAGAAGTTGTGGCCTGCCTCCGCGAGGCCGGGGATGGTCTCCGGCGCGAGCTCAGCGCCGAGCGACACGACGAGGTAATCTGCGGCCAGCTCGTCGCCCGAGATCGTGACCGCCTTGCGCTGCGGATCGATCTTTTCGATCTCTCCCAACCGCACCTCGATGCCCTTCCGCTCGAGCTTCGTCAGGGGGCGTTTGATGCTGTTGGCCTCGCGCTGACCGACCATCAGCCACAAGAGCGACGGCGCGAACAGGTGCTCTCGCTCCCGATCGACCAGCACGACGCGATGGCGCCGCGACAGGCGTTTGCGAAGCTCGCGCGCAGCGACGAGACCACCTACGCCGCCGCCGAGGACCAGGACCGTCTTGGCGTCGCTCATCAGAACACCAGCGTCTTGTCGGCCCACTGGGTCCAGTTGGTGAGCTCCTCGAGCGTGCTTCGCTTGGTGCCCTCCGCGAGCTCCGTGTCCGCGATGCCGCGCGCGTCCATGCACGTGCCGCAAACGCCGATCTCGGCGCCGTGACGCGCGGGCGCCTTCAGCATCACCTCGAGATTGTAGTAGCCCTGCGGGACCTTCTGGTGCCCCTTCGCGCAGGCGGCCGCGTCGCCGATCAGGAAGACCTTCACCTCCTCGCCCTCACGCTTCGAGAGTGAGCCTGCGAGGCGCAAGGCGTTGTAGCTGCGCTCGGTGCCGTAGGGCGCGTCGTTCAAGATGAAGAGGGTCTTTGCCATGGTCATGCTCCTTGCGCGGCAAGCTCTCGCCAGGCTTGCGTCCCGCCGCACAGGGACCGAGCCGAATCAAAGCCGAGCGCGCGCAGCTCCGTCGCCGCGCGCTCCGAGCGTCCGCCGCCCTTGCCGCACACCGTGACGAGCACCGCGTCCTTCGGGAGCGCCGACGCCCGCACAGCGAGTGAGTCGAGCGGGATGTTGATGGCGCCATCGACGTGCCCCGCCGCGAACTCGTCGGGCGACCGCACGTCGATGATGACAGCGTCCGCGACGCGTCGAAGCTCCGTCGGCTCGACGCACGTCGGCGACGTCGCAGGCGTCGCGGGTCGACGAAGGGTCTCGCTCATGCGCACGGCGACGACGACGCCGGACGCGAAGGTGAGCGCGGCGACGAGCCCCATCGCGGCAGGCAAGCCGAGGGCGTCCGCGGTGATGCCCGCCAAGAGTGCGCCGATCGCGTAGCCGAGGTCACGCCAGAGCCGGTAGACGCCCACCGAGGAGGCGCGCCACGACGGATGCGCGACGTCTCCAATCGCGGCGAGCAGCGTCGGGTACACCATCGCGGTGCCGATGCCGAGCAGCGCGGCGCCGACGGCGAATCCGCCGAAGCCCGACGACAGCACGACCGCGCCGATGCCCACGGCCTGGATCCACATGCCCCACGCGATCAGCCACTTGCGGCCGACGCGATCGGACCACGCGCCCGTGAAGAGCTGCGCCATGGCCCAGGTGGCCGGGTAGATGGCGGCGAGCGTCCCGATCTGCCCGAGCTCCATGCGCGCGGCCGCGAAGAACAGCGGGAAGAGCCCCCAGGCCATGCCGTCGTTGAGGTTGTTGACGAGGCCCGCCTGGCTGACGCTCGAGAGGTTCTCGTCGAGCAGCGTCGTGCGCCAGAAGACCTCGCGCTGCGTGGGCATGCGCTCGGGCGCGACCTCGCCGTGCAGCTTCGACTCGGCCGCCGCGTGGTGCTTCGTCTCGCGCACGACCACGACGGAGAGCAGGAGCCCGAGCGCGACGAACGCGACGCCGAGGTAGAACGGCTCCGGCCGCAGGCCGTAGTGCGCGGCGACGAACCCCGTCGCGAGCGCGCTGCCGGCCACCGCGAAGTAGCCGGCGAACTCGTTGAGGCCCATGGCGAGCCCGCGCTTCTCTGGCCCCGCAAGGTCGATCTTCATGATGACGGTGGTCGACCACGTGAGCCCCTGGCTCACGCCGAGCAGCGCGTTCGCGATGAGCACCCAGGACCAGCTCGGCGCCCACATCAGCAGGAACGGCACCGGCGCCGCGACGAGCCAGCCGCCCACGAGCACGTGCTTGCGCCCGAAGCGGTCGGAGAGCCTCCCGGCGAGGTAGTTCGTCAGCGCCTTCGTGACGCCGAAGACGACGATGAAGGACAGCACGGCGGTCTTCGCCGCGAGGTGGAACTCCTGCTCCGCGATCGGCGGCAGGATCGTGCGCTCCATACCGACCATCGCGCCCACGAAGGCGTTGACGACGACGAGCAGGGAGAACTGGCCGAGGTTCTCTCGTAGGCCGAGGCGGACGTGACTCATGACAGGACCTCTTCGCGTCCCTGGTTGATGCGCAGGATCTGCTCCATCGCGGCGGGCTTCGGCGGCACGTCGGAGAGCGCGTCGACGAACTCGTCGCGCGACTTCGAGAGCAGCGGGTTCCAGCGCTTCTCGAACGCAATGGTGCTCGACGGCTTGCCGCTCATGCCGGCGCCGCACACCGACCCGGAGAAGTGGCCGGGGTAGACCTCGAGGTCGCCCGGCAGCGTGAGGAGCTTCGCGTGGATGCTGTCGAAGAGCTGGCCGGCGTTCTCACGGGCGCGGCCCGGCAGGTCGGGACGCCCGACGGCACCGACGAAGAGTGTGTCGCCCGTGAGCACGAACCACGGGTCGGTGCCGCGACGCAGGTCGGTGACGACGAAGCTCGTGCTCTCCGGCGTGTGGCCGGGCGTGTGCAGCACCTTCACGCGCGTGTTGCCGAGCTCGATCTCCTGCCCATCACGCAGCGGCTCGAACGGCAGCGCGACGTTCGCCGATTCGTGAAGGCAGTAGGCGGCGCCTGCCTTCTTCGCGAGCGCCGGCCCTCCCGAGCGATGGTCTGCGTGGACGTGCGTGTCGAGGACATACGTGATGCGCATGCCTTTGGCTGCTGCGAACTCGAGGTACGCATCGACGTCCTCCTCGTGGGCGTCGACGACCGCGCACTTGCCGAGGCCGCCGCAGCCGAACAGGTACGCGGCGCAGCCGGTCTCGAAGTAGTAGTAGGGCTTGAAGATCATGTGTGTGCTCCTTCCCGCTGTTTCTCCGAATCGCGCTGCGATTCGATGCGCCAGCCGCGGGCGAGAAAGTCGACGACTCCTTGCTCCATGCGCTGGGCCTTGAAGCCCTTCTTGCGGAGCAGCTCCACCGCTTCGACGGCCATCACGCAGTACGGCCCGCGGCAGTACGCGACGACCTCGCGGTCCTTCGGCAGCTCCTTCAGCCGGGCCTTCAGCTCGCCGACCGGGATGGAGAGCGCGCCGGGGATGTGGCCGGCGCGATACTCTTCGGGTGGGCGGACATCGAGCACGGTGACCTCACCGGCCTTGACGCGGCGCATGAGCTCGTCGCTCTCCACGGGCTCCATCGCGCCGCGCTGATCAAAGTACTCCCGTGCGACCTGATCGACCTCGGCGAGGCGGGCCTCCGCGAGCCCGCGCAGCTCAAAGAAGAACCGGCAGACCTCGTCGTCCGCGAGGCGGTACTCGACGTAGAGGCCCTTCTTCTCCGCGTCGACGAGTCGCGCGGCGCGCAGCACCTGCAGGTGCTGTGAAGCGTTGGCGACCGAGATGGCAGCCTGCTCAGCGAGCGCCTCCACGGTGCGAGGTCCCTGGCAGAGCAGATCCAACAGCTCAAGCCGCTTGGGAGCCGAGATGGCTTTCCCGAGGCGCGCGAACTGCTCGTAAATGGCGTCCTTGAACCGCCGGTTGGGTGTCGTCATGTGCTCAAGTATTCAACCGTATACTTGAACTGTCAAGCAACGGCTCTCGGGTGCGGCAGCGGTCCGGCCGTCAGCCACGTAGCGAATGGCCCTCGCGTTCGTCGCGGGACAGCGCGAATCCGAGAGAGCGTCCCGGCTCGCCACGCCCAACCACCTGGATTCGCAAGCGTTCGCATTTCCGGGACGGTGCGAGCGGAGAGAACCTGTCCCGCCGAGAGCGTTGCGAACGGGTTCGCAAACGGCTCCGAACGCCGAGCCATTTTTCTCTCGTCGCCAACCAGCGGCGAGGGTCGGTCACAGGAGGCCCCCAAGGAGCGATCCGAGGGGGCCTGACTGCGTACCCGGCGATCAACCGTCGGCCCCGTTGGCCAGCAGCTTCGGCGCAGCATCGATGGGCCAAGCTGTTGATCATCGGGGCGCGGAGTCCAGGCGAGCGCGCGCGTCTGTTCGCTACCTCGTTCTTGACAGTTCAAGTATGCGGTTGAATACTTGAGCCCATGACAACGCCCCATCGGCGGTTCAAGGACACCATCTACGAGCAGTTCGCGCGGCTCGGGAAGGCCATCTCGGCGCCCAAGCGGCTCGAACTGCTGGACCTGCTCTGCCAGGGTCCTCGCACCGTCGAGGCACTCGCCGAGCAGGCGGCCGTCTCGGTCGCCAACGCTTCACAGCACCTCCAGGTGCTGCGCGCCGCCCGACTCGTCGACGCCAAGAAGAAGGGCCTGTACGTCGAGTACAGCCTCGCGGACGACGAGGTCTGCCGCTTCTTCTTCGCGCTGCGCGGGCTCGCGGAGGCGCGACTCGCCGAGGTCAATCAGGTCACCCGCGAGTACCTCGAAGCACGCGGCGCGATGGAGGCCGTCGAGGGGGATGAGCTCATGCGCCGCGTGAAGAGCGGCGAGGTCACCGTCCTCGATGTCCGCCCGCCCGAGGAGTACCGCGCCGGCCACATCCCCGGCGCGCTCTCCATCCCCGTCGGCGAGCTGAAGGCCCGCCTGAAGGAGCTGCCGAAGGGCCGCGAGGTCGTCGCGTACTGCCGTGGGCCGTACTGCGTGATGGCCGTCGAGGCCGTGGAGCTGCTCCGCAAGAAGGGCTTCAAGGCCCACCGCATGGAGCAAGGAGTCGTCGACTGGCGTGCCCGCGGCTGGCGCGTCGAGGGCGAAGGAGCGCCCCGGTGATCTTCAAGCCCTACGACTACTTCGAGACCGGCTGCGCCGCGTACCTGTTCGGCTGCGGTGGCCTCGGCAGGTGCGCGGTCGTCGACGCCTACTGCCTTCTCGATGCGCTCGCCGACGTCCCGCCGAAGCCCGAGGCGATGGAGCAGATCCTCGGCATCAACCAGGGCCGCGAGGGGGTCCGGTCGTGAGTCACGTCCGCCTCGGGCTCCGCGAGAACCTCGCGCAGTTCTCCCTGCTCGTCGTGGTCAACGCCTTCGTCGGCGCGATGGTCGGGATGGAGCGCACGATCCTCCCGGCCATCGCAGAGCAGGAGTTCCACCTCGCCGCGAAGACGGCGGTCCTGTCGTTCATCGTCGTGTTCGGCGTCACCAAGGCGCTCACGAACTACCTGGCCGGGCGGCTCTCCGACCGCTTCGGGCGCAAGCACGTGCTCGTCGGTGGGTGGCTGGTCGCTGTGCCGGTGCCGTTCCTGCTGATGTGGGCGCCGAGCTGGTCCTGGGTGCTCTTCGCGAACGCGCTGCTCGGCGTGAGCCAGGGCCTCACGTGGTCGACCACGGTCATCATGAAGATCGACCTCGCTGGTCCGCAGAAGCGCGGCCTCGCGATGGGCCTCAACGAGTTCGCTGGCTACTTCGCCGTGGCGGGCAGCGCGCTGGCGACTGGCTTCGTGGCGGCGCAGTACGGTCTGCGGCCCGAGCCGTTCTACCTCGGCGTCGCGTTCGTCGCGCTCGGGTTGTTCCTGTCGGTCGTGGTGGTGCGGGAGACCAAGCACCACGTGGCGGCTGAGTCGAAGCTGCACGGCGAGCTGCCACCCGAGGGCATGCCCACGCAGCGCGAGGTCTTCTGGCGCACGTCGCTCCTCGACAAGAACCTCTCGAGCGTCAGCCAAGCGGGCCTCGTCAACAACCTGAACGACGGCATGGCCTGGGGCCTCTTCCCGCTCTTCTTCGCGGCCGCGCGATTGGACCTCGGGCAGATCGGCACGCTCGCCGCCATCTACCCGGCCACCTGGGGCATCGCGCAGATCTTCACGGGCGCCTGGTCTGACCGCGTGGGTCGCAAGTGGCTCATCGCGAGTGGGATGTGGGTGCAAGCGCTCGGCATCGCGGTGATCGTGCTCTCCTCGGCGTTCGCACCCTTCGCCACCGGCGCCGCGCTGCTTGGTGTCGGCACGGCCATGGTCTACCCGACGCTGCTTGCGGCCATCGGCGACGTCGCACATCCATCGTGGCGCGCGTCGTCCGTGGGCGTGTACCGCCTGTGGCGCGACCTCGGCTACGCGATCGGCGCGCTCCTGGCAGGGCTCACCGCGGACGCCCTCGGTCTGCCCGCCGCGATGTGGCTCGTCGCCGCGCTCACGTTCGCGTCCGGCGTCGTGGTCGCCGTGCGCATGAGCGAGACCCTTCGTCGGCCCGCAGCGCCTGCGCCGTCGCCCACCTGCATCGAGCCGACGGAGCTTCGCAGCGTCGAAGGTGCCGTCATCATCGACGTCCGCTCGCCCGACGAGTTCGCGGCGGGGCACGTCGCCGGCGCCATCAACATCCCGCTCGACTCGCTCGCTGCGCAGACGACGGCACTCCCGAAGGAGGCGGTGCTCGTCACGGTGTGCGGCAAGGGCGGCGGACGCTCCGAGCGCGCGGCGACGGAGCTGCGCGCCCTCGGCTGGAACTCGGCTCGGTCCCTGTGCGGCGGGACTCAGGCCTGGATCCAACTGACCGCGCAAGGAGCGTGACCATGGCAAAGACCCTCTTCATTCTGAATGACGCACCTTACGGAACCGAGCGCAGCTACAACGCGGCTCGCCTCGCCGGCTCCCTCTCGAAGCGCGACGGCGAGGAGGTGAAGATCTTCCTCATCGGCGACGGGGCCGCCTGCGCGAAGGCGCACCAGAAGGTGACGATAGGAAGGACAACCCTGCGAAGTTGACCGAGCATCTACTTATCGGACCTTCCTGGCGGCCGCGCCCCCCGACCCCGGCTGGCGCGGGGCACATAACGCCTGCGCCGTCGCGAGGCCACGGGTCGCGGGTCGAGCCATCTCCTCCGGGCGCACGAGCACACTGCGGCCCCCGCCCCCTCGGGCCGCTCGACCGGACGCTTCCAAACCGTCGCCTTAGGCCGAGGCCTCCGGCCCATCGGGCGGCCCCCGCTCTGGCGCCGGCGCACCGTCCTCCAGCGGAATCCCGATGTGCGCGAGGATGCGAACGATCACGCTCGCGTCATCGATCGTCGCGAGCACGATCATCCGGCCGCCGCAGCGGGGACAGGCCAGCACGTCGGTGGCAAACGCCTGGCGCATGAGGTCCGCCCACGCACGGTAACGCGGGCGGATCCGCGGTCGCCGCCCGCCGTGCGCGGGCGGCGTTGCCCCGGCGGCTGACGACGCGACAGCGTGCGCCTCGTCCGCCGTCGAACGCTCCCGCGCGACGACCGCGGATCGCCACGGCGCGTTCGGTGCCAGCACGCCATGGTACAGGAGCAGATTCACGCGCGGCCGGGGCACCAAGGGCACCAATCGCTCGAGCAACTCGGTCGGCGTGAACACCAGATGCGTCGTGCCGTCAGCCCACGGTCGTTGCAGGGCCAGGGCGACGCGCCCGTCGCGGAGCCGCTCGAGCCGCTGCTGGCCGAGCGGCGGCCGGCAGAGATAGCGGCAGAGTTGCCGGAGTCGCTCGCGGTCGCCCGCCCGTACGTGCACGGCGGCGTGAAGATCGAAGCCGTCCTCGTGGGCATGCAGGGGCACCTGACGGTCCACCCACGGGGCCTCCGGATCCGCGCCCAGCCGCAGCGGTCCCCGGCCCGCCCGCGGCCCGAGCGCCGCCCGGCCGCGCACCGCCGCCTGCGCCAACCCGGCCAGCGCACTCGACTCCTCGCTCAGCGGATCGACGGAGTCGCCGTCGACGGGCAGGCCCTCGAGGAGCCCGAGGCGAACCAGGCGACGGTACACCCGCCGCACCACGCGCCGTACGTCTGCATCGGTCGGCTCGTCAGCCGGCTCGAAGACGAGGCTTCCGTCGTCCCGCTGCACGAACACCCCGTCGAGCACGAGCGTATGGAAGTGCACGTGGAGATTGAGCGCGCCTCCGAAACGCTGCACGCTCGTCACCATCCCGGTCTCGCCGCCTCGAAGCCCCCGCCGCCGCCCCTGCCGGCGATACGCCGAGCGTAGCGCCCGCACGAAGACGCCGAGCACCGTGCGGCAGAGCTGATGGTCGTACGCGAGACGATAACGCAGACGATGCGGCACCGAGAGCACCCACTGTCGTACCGGCACGTCGGGCGGGAGCAAACGCTCGACGAGGTGCGCGGCCCGCTCCGCCATGCGTCGCCCACCACAGCTCGGGCAGAAACCGCGGCCCTTGCAGCTGAACGGCACGAGCCGCTCGAACGCGCAGTCGGCGCACCGCACGCGGGCAAAGCCGTGCGCCAGCACGCCGCACCGGAGAAACCTCCGGAACTCGGCGGTGACGAAGGCCGGCAGCCCGACGCCGTCCGTGCGTGCGCGGACCTCCGCGGCGAAGTCCTGCCAATGCTCGCGCACCACGCCGTACAGCACGCCCGTCGCGGGTGACCGCGGGACGTAGATGCCGCCCATGGGCGGCGGTCCAGCGAAAGCGCGGCCAGCCCGCCGGCGAGGTCACCGTCGCCGCGGCGCCGCGTCGGCGCATCACCGACCCGCAACGGTCCGTTGCTCGAGTTGCGTGATCCCCCCAGACGTCCCGGCGGTTCGGCGGGGAGCGACGCCTACATTTGCACCGGTACCGGAGAGGTGTTCTGGGCGATCGATTGCGGCCATGGCGATCGAGTCGGTAGGAACGATAACGCGGCGAAGTTGACGTAATCCCCACGCTGCTGGCTACGAGTCCGCCCGCCGGCTTGACGAACGGCCCAGCGGAACCGACGCGGCTGATGGCAGGACGCCGAGGCGGGTCGCTCATGCCGGGACGCAGAGCTCGGTGACCGGCCCAGCACGCCGGCACGGTCACGAGCACCGCGGCGGTCAGCGCGGTGCGGCTGCCGTGACGTGGAAAGGCCGCCTGCCCCCCCGCGCTGCGCTGATTTGACACTTTCGAGCGGCGGGCTCTACACAAGATGGCCTTGCCCGCCCCGTACGCCCGAAAGTACGTCTCGCTCGGCGGCGCCGCCGTCCACTACCTGCACACCGGCTCGACGACGCTGCCGGACGTGCCGCCGGCGCTCGACCGGGGAGCGCTGTTCGTCCTTCTCCATGCCGCCGGGAGCAACGCGGGCATGTGGCGGCGCCAGCTCGACGATCTCGGCACGGCGCACAGCGTGGTCGCGCTCGACCTACCCGGGCACGGGCGCTCGGCCGGCGTCGACGGCCCGGAGTCGGTCGACGCCAGCGCCGCGATCGTGGAGCGCTTCCTCGATGCCGTCGTGCAGCGCCCCTGCGTGCTCGTCGGCCGTAGCATGGGCGGCGCGATCGCCCAGGTGATCGCCTCGCGACGCAAGCTGCAGGGCCTCGTGCTCGTGTGCTCGTCGGCGCGCTTCGCGCTGTCCGAGCAGATGATCGCCGCCACGCGCGACGTCGTCCGCGGCCGCCTTCCGCAGCAGTTCACCACCGACACGTTCTCGCCCGACACCGGCATGGATCTGATGCGCGAGGCGTGGATGGAGCAGGTGAAGACGGACCCGCGGGTGCGGCTGACGGACCTGCTGGCGTGCCAGGCGTTCGACGGCCGGCCCGCGCTGGGCAAGATCGCCGTGCCGACGCTGGTGGTCGCCGGCGCCGACGACAAGATCACGCCGGTCGCGCAGTCCGAGGAGCTCGCGAAGGGAATCCCGGACGCGCGCCTCGAGGTCGTCGCCAAGGCCGGGCATCAGGTGCCGCTCGAGCAGACGGCGGCGTTCGACGCGCTGTTGACGTCGTTCGCCGGGGGGTTGGCGTGAGCGTCTGGGGCAAGGTCGCCGTCGCCGGCGTCTACGAGCACCCGACGCGGTTCGCGCCGGACAAGACGCAGTACCAGCTGCACGTCGACAGCGCGCGTGGCGCGCTGTCGGACGCAGGTTTGACGATCGCCGACGTCGACGGGCTCTTCACGAGCGGCGTCGGCCCGATCGGGATCATGTCGCTGGCGCAGCACATGAATCTCAAGCCCTCCTACATGGACTCGCAGGCGATCGGCGGCTCGTCGTTCGTCTCGCACTGCCTGCACGCGGCGGCGGCGATCGACGCGGGGCTGTGCTCGGTGGCGCTCGTCACCTACGGCTCGACGGCGGCATCGGAGCGCTTCGCGATCGGCACCGGCGGCGGCCTGCCGTCCGACCCGCCCGACCACTTCGAGGCACCGTTCGGACCGACGATCGTCGGCTCGTACGCGCTCGTCGCGCAGCGGCACATGCACGAGTACGGCACGACGAGCGAGCAGCTCGCCGAGATCGCCGTCACGATGCGCCGTCACGCGGGACTCAATCCCGAGGCCAAGTACCGGGACCCGATCACCGTCGAGGACGTGCTCGCGTCGCGCATCATCTCGTCGCCGCTGCATCTGCTGGACTGCTGCATCATCTCCGACGGCGGCGGCGCACTCGTGCTGACGTCGACGGAGCGGGCGAAGGACCTTCGCAAACCGCCCGTCGTGATCCTCGGCGGTGCGGAGGCCGTTCGGCATCAGGGCATCGGCGACCGCAACCTG
The DNA here is from genome assembly GCA_964432595.1 of uncultured Binatia bacterium (SeqCode). Lineage (GTDB taxonomy): Bacteria > Desulfobacterota > Binatia > DP-6 > DP-6 > DASYLJ01. Next base: position 12,132 of record CAYSOF010000002.1, read on the forward strand.
CTCGACATCGCCGCGCGCCAGTCGGGGCCGCTCGCGCTGCAGCGCGCGGGCGTGAAGCACGACGACGTCGACATGTGCATGGTCTACGACTCGTACACGATCACCGTGCTGGCGACGCTCGAGGCGCTCGGCTTCTGCAAGCCGGGCGAGGGCGGCGCGTTCTGCGCGGACGGCCGCATCGGCCTCGGCGGCGCGCTGCCGATCAACACCGACGGCGGCGGGCTGTCGTCGAACCATCCGGGCATGCGCGGCATCTTCCTCGTCATCGAGGCGACGAAGCAGCTCCGCCGCGAGCGCGGCGCCGCGCAGGTGCCCGACGCGTCGCTCGCGCTGGTGCACGGCACGGGCGGCATGCTCGGGCAGCGCCACAGCGGCGCGACGCTGGTGCTGGGGCGGGCCTGATGGCGGACCAGAAGTACAAGAAGCCGCTGCCGCGGGTCGACGAGGAGTCGCGAGGCTGGTGGGAGGCGCTCGCGCGCCACGAGCTCTACGTCCAGCGCTGCCGCGACTGCGGTACGCTGCGCCTGCCGCCGCGCGCGCTGTGCACGAGCTGCCTGTCGAGCGCCGTCGAATGGCAGCGTGCGACTGGACGGGGCACGGTCTACAGTTTCACCGTGACCCACCAGAACCAGGCGCCCGGCTTCCGGGAGTCGCTGCCCTACGTGCTGGCCATCGTCGAGCTCGCCGAAGGCCCGCGCATCATGACCAACGTCGTGGAGTGCCCCGTCGACCAGGTGCGCATCGGCATGCCGGTCGAGGTGGCATACGACGACGTCACGCCGGAGATCACGCTCGCGAAATTCCGTCCCGTCCCATGATTCTGGATCTGCATCTCCACTCCGAACGTTCCGACGACAGCCGCGCTCCGGTCGAAGCGTACCTCCGCATCCTGCAGCGCAAGCGCGAGGAGCGGCCGCTCGACGGCATCGTGTTGACGGAGCACCGCCAGTTCGACCTGCACCGCGACTTCCGTGACCTGGAAGACCAGTACGGCTTCGTCATCCTGAACGCCGCCGAGGTCGAGACCGACTACGGCCACGTGCTCGTCTACGGCGTGAACGAGGACATTCTCGGCCGCTTCGACTTCGCGGACGTGCGGTTGCCGGCGCAGGAGGTCATCAGCGAGGTGTGGCGCCTCGGCGGGGTCGCGCTGCCCTGCCATCCGGGGCGGCCGAACGTCGGCCTGTGCGCGCACTACGAGACGCGCCCGCACCTGGAGGGCGTCGTCGCCGTCGAGGCGATCAACGGCGGCAGCAAGAAGGGCGAGGACGCGCGCGTCGCCGAGCTGATGCAGACGCACGGCTACGCCGGCTACGGCGGCAGCGATGCGCACCTGGTCAGCTTCGTCGGCATCTGCGCGACGGAGTTCGACGCCGACGTCCGCACCATCGACGACCTGGTGCGCGAGCTGCGTGCGGGACGCTGCCGCGCCGTCGATTTCCGCCAGCGCCCGGCCGCGACGAGCTGACGCATGTCTCCCGACGTAATCGTCATCGGCTCCGGCTTCGGCGGCTCGGTCACCGCCGCGCGCCTGGCGCAACGCGGGTTGCGCGTGCTCGTGCTCGAGCGCGGACCGTGGTGGGGCCCGGCCGGCGACGGCCAGCCCGCGGCCGATCGGCGCGAATTCCCGCGCGGCGTGCGCGGGCTGCGCAAGTCGATCCGCAGCGTGCGCTGGGCGCGCGGGGGGCGCTCGCGCGAGATCGTCGTCAACCGTGACGGGCTCTACGAGGTGCACGCGTTCGAGCATCTCGACGTCTTCACGTCGAGCGGCGTGGGCGGCGGCTCGCTCATCTACACGAACGTCATGGAGCAGCCCGCCGACGACTTCTTCGCGGCGTTCCCTGACGAGATCACGGCGGGCGAGATGGCGCCGTGGTTCGATCGCGTCCGTGCGATCCTGCGGCCGTCGCCGCTGCGTGCCATCCCCGAGAAGAACCGGGCGTTCGAGCAGGCGACCGTCGCCGCGGGCATGGGGAAGCCGGAGTATCCCGATCTCGCCGTCGCGTGGGAGCGCGGGCGCAACGCCGCCGGCGTCGTGCAGTCGGGCTGCACGCACTGCGGCTGCTGCGTGATGGGCTGCACCGAGCGCGCCAAGACGACGCTCGACCTGACGTACCTGCCGATCGCGCTCCGGCACGGCGCGGAGCTGCGGCCGCTGTGCGAGGTCGTGGGGCTCGGCCGCGAGGCCGGGCGATACGTCGTCCGCTATCGCGACCATCGCAGCGGGTGCGATCAGCAGGTGGAGGCGCCGCGCCTCGTGCTCGCCGCCGGCTCGCTCAACACGATCCGCCTGCTCTTCCAGGCACGCGACCGTCACGGCACCCTGCCGTATCTGCCGCCCGCGCTCGGGAATCACTTCTCGCCGAACGGCGACCTGCTGGCGGTCGCCGAGGACACGCACACGGTGACGGACGTCGGCCGCGGCGCCGCGTTGAACGCGTTCGTGCGTCGCGACGGCTTCATCGTCGGCGAGGTCGGCCTGCCGCTGGCGGCCATGCCGCTGCCGGGCCGGCTGCGCCGTCGGCTCGGGCGCGCGGCGCTGCTGCTCGCGATGGGGCGCGACGCGTCGACCGGCGAGCTCCGCTTCGACGGCAGCGCGCTGCGCACCACGATGGGGCGCGACGTCGACCCGGCGTTGTTCGCGGAGATCGAGGGCGCGATCGAAGCGGTCAGCCGCGGGTACGATCCGGGGCGCCTCTTCCTGAACGTCCCGTCCGGCCGCGGCGCGCCGCGCATCGGTACCGTCCATCCGCTCGGCGGCGCGTCGATCGGGCGCACCGCCGACGAGGGCGTCGTCGACCACACCGGCGAGGTCTTCGGCAATCCGGGGCTCTTCATCGCCGACGGCGCGCTCTATCCGCGCTCGCCCGGCATTCCGCCGTCCATGACGATCGCCGCCCTGGCCGAGCGCCAGGCCGCGCTGATGCAGTAAGGAGGAACGATGGAACAGGCCATCCGCATTCCGGTCACGCAGACGACGTCGCGACCCGAAGCCGTCGACGCGCGCTCGCTCGCGAGCCGCTCGCGTGCCGAGCTCGACGCCATCTTCGCGGCGCTGCCCGCGCCCGACTTGGCCGAGCTGCGCGGCGATCTCCGCGGCTCGCTGATGGGCGTTCTCGGCGTCGACCGCCTGCCCTCGTGGCTGCGCGACGGCATCTACGCCGTGCTCCGCACGCCGCTCAACGTCTGGCGCGCGAAGCGGTTCGCCGGCGAGCGCGGCGTCAACCGCTGGGGCGTGGGCGAAGGCCAGTGGAGCTTCGCCGCGTACCGCGTGAAGCTGACCGTCGCGCTCGACGGCACCGGGCCGTGCGCGCAGCTCGACTACGACGTCGACGAAAACCTGCTGCCGCTGCGCGGGATCGTCGGCGAGGTGCGCCGTCTCGGGCCGGGCCTGCTGCTGGCACGCATGCACTACCGCGCCGGCTCGGCGCACGCCTGCGTGCTGTACTTCACGTTGGAGCACTGATGGCCGAGCTCGACGTCGAACGGCTCAAGGAGTACGCGAAGGTCGTCTTCCGGGCGCTCGGCGGCGCGATGACGTCGGCGATGATCTGCCTCGGCGACCGTCTCGGGCTGTACCGCGCGATGGCGGACGGCGAGCCGGTCGACAGCACGGCCCTCGCCGCGAAGACCGGGCTCGCCGAGCGCTGGGTGCGCGAGTGGCTCCACCAGCAAGGCGCCGCCGGCGTGCTCGAGCATCGCGGCGACGGACGCTTCGCGCTCTCGCCCGAGGGGTGCCAGGTGCTGGCGGTGGAATCGTCGCCGGCGTTCGGCGCCGGGTTCTTCTCGCACTTCCCGCAGATGATGTCGGTCGTCGACCGCCTGCCCGAGGCGTTCCGCACGGGGGTCGGGCTGCCGTACGACGCGTTCGGTCCGGAAGGCGCCGCGGGCATCGAGCGCGGCTTCGCGCCGTGGTTTCGCGCGCTGCTCGTGCCGCTGGCGCTTCCTGCCGTGTCGGGGCTCACGGACACGCTCGCGGCCGGCACCGAGGTCGCGGACGTCGGCTGCGGCGGCGGCGTCGCGCTGATCGAGATGGCGAAGGCGTTTCCGCACTCGACGTTTCACGGCTGGGACGTCTCCGAGCATGCGCTGGCGCGCGCGGAGGAAAACCGCGCGGCCGCCGGCGTCGCGAACGTCACGTTCCACGACGCGCGCCGCGATCCGATCCCCGCCGACGGCCGTTTCGGGTTCGTCACGACGTTCGACTGCCTGCACGACATGACGCATCCCGATGCGGTGATGGGCGCGATCCGGAAGGCCATCCGTCCCGACGGCGTCTGGCTCATCTGCGACATCAAGGCGCGCGACGGCTACGAGGCGAACGTCGCGAAGAACCCGATGGCGGCGATGATGTACGGCACGTCGGTGCTCACGTGCATGTCGTCGGCGCTCTCCGAGCCGGGCGGCGCGGGCCTCGGTACGCTCGGGCTGACGGCCGACCTCGCGAAGCGGATGACGCAGGCGGCCGGGTTCACGTCGTTCGAGCCGCTCGACCTCGGGCATCCGATCAACGCGTTCTACGTCGTGCGCCCCTGACCTTGCCAGGTCGGGACCGATCGCCTAGCTTCGCCGCGTCATGTCGCTGGAGTTCGACCGCGCCATCATCGGCCGTGAGTTCGACCGGACCGAGACCGAGCCCGTCTCGGCCGCGTCGCTGATCGCCTTCGCCCGTTCGCTCGGCGTGACCGAGCCGCGCTACGTCGAGGACGGCCCGGATCTGGTCGGCCATCCGACGTACTGCGTGCGGTACCGTGGCCGGAAGTTCCTGCCCGACGACCTGCCGGCGGGTCTGAACCCGCGCATGAGCCTCGACGCCGGCAAGGACATCGAGTTCGGCCGCCCGATCCGTCCCGGCGACGTCGTCTCGGTCGTCTCGAGCATCCACGACATCTACGAGAAGACCGGACGGACCGGCACGATGATCTTCCTGGTCGTGCGCTTCACGATCACCGACCAGCGCGGCGAGCACCTCGCCACGATCGACAACCGCATGATGTTCAAGGGAACGCGCTGACGTGGCGGCCTTCGACGACGTCTTCGAAGGCGACGAGATCGGCCCGCGCGAGCTGTACCTGTCGAAGGACCAGGTCCGCGCCTACGCCAAGGCGAACGACATCACGTTCCCGCGCTTCATCGACGACGAGGGCGCGCGCGCCGAGGGGCTGCCCGGCATGATCGCGCCGGGCAACATGAGCATGGGGTTGCTGACGATGCTCGTCGAAGGCTGGGCCGGTCCGGGCTCCGTCCGGCGGATGGGCGTCACGTTCCGTGGCCTCGTCATGCCCGATCGCACCGTACGCCTGCACGGCGCCGTCACGCAGAAGGACGACGCGTCGCGTTCAGTCGAGCTCGACCTCTGGATGGAGAGCGACGAAGGCGAACGGCTCGTCATCGGCACGGCGACGGTCGCACTCATCTGAATCGGTGCGCGGCCCTACCTTGTTTTCGCGGACGGCGCTGAGCTATAGAGCGTCGCGGGAGCAGATCAACGTGCGCGGTGGAGGCAGGGGCGTGAGTGGCATCGCATCATCGATCACGCTCGACGTCGGACGGACCGACGACGCATCCGCCGGCGATCCTTTCGGAATCGACCTGGAGCTGCGCGAGAAGGTGAAGCCCGCCTTCCGCTTCCTCCACGACCGCTACTGGCGCATCGAGGTCACCGGTGCGCACCACGTGCCCGCCAGCGGACCCGTCCTCCTCGTCGCGAACCACTCCGGCGCGCTGCCGTTCGACGGCGCGATGATCGTCACGGCGCTCGACAAGCATCGTGGCCGCGCGCTGCGCTTCCTCTACGACAAGTTCGTGGCGAATCTCGGCCCCGTCGACGCGTTCTACCGCAAGGTGGGCGGCGTCGTGGCATCGCGCGAGAACGCGGTCACGCTGCTGCAGCAGGGCGAGCCGCTGCTCGTCTTCCCCGAGGGCGTGCCCGGCGTCGCGAAGCCGTTCAGCGACCGCTACCGCCTGCGACCCTTCAGCCCCGGGTTCGCGCGCATGGCGTTGGCGCTCGACGTACCGGTCGTGCCGGTCGCCGTCGTCGGCGCCGAGGAGATCTACCCGCTGGTCGGCCGCGCCGAGAGCGTCGGCAAGCTCCTCGGCATGCCCTACGTGCCGATCACGCCGTTCTTCCCGGTGCTGGGCCTGCTCGGGGCGATGCCGCTGCCGACCAAGTGGTACATCCGCTTCGGCAAGCCGCTGCGGCTCACGGCGGGCGACGACGAGGTGCGCTACGTGCGCGCCCGCAACGAGGCGATCCGCGTGCGCCGCCGCCTGCAGGCCATGGTCACACGGCTCAAGCAGCGACGGAAATCGCTCTTCTTCGGATGACGTCCATGATCGGTACCGCCGCGCGCACCTATCTCCGCATCGGTGCGGCCGTGTACCCCGTCTACGGCGACGACCTGCGCGGCTGGAGCACTCGCCCCGATGACATCAAGGGCGTCGGGCAGAGCTCGCCGTTCGTGTACGAGTCGATCGACGAGCTGTTCTTCGCGCTGGTCAACCTGACGGCGACCGGCCGCGACCGCCGCTCGAACTAGCCCTCGTCGTCGCTCGCGCGTACCGAGGCGATCACCGACCGCGCCGCGCGTCGCGCCGTCGCGAGCGTCGTCAGCAGGTCGATGCCGTCGATGGCGCACGTCGCGTCGCGTGCGAAGAAGCACGCGGCGGTGCCGCCCGTCGCATAGAGGCCGGAGATCGGCGTGCCGTTCCCGTCGAGCACGCGCCCGTCCACGTCGGTGACGAGCCCGCCGAGCGTGCGCAGGCGGGCGCCCGTGACGCGGATCGCGTGGAACGTCGGCTCGAGCGGATGGCCGCTGCGCACGCGGCCGAACGGGTCGCCGCCCAGCTCGACGTTGGCGTCGAAGTTCTCGACGGTCATCGCCAGCGGATCGAGCTCGAGGTCGAGCTGCCGCGCCAACACCTTGAGCGTCGAGCCGCTGCGCGCGCCGCGCGCCATCACGACGTGCTCGAAGTAGGGATCGAGCGACGCCTGCTTTGCGATCCGATCGTCGAAGACGAGGTAGCCGATGCGGCCGCGTTGCGCGCGCACGGCCTTCGCCAGCGGCAGCGGGTCGCCGTCCTCACCGACGAAACGCTGGCCGCTCTGGTTCACCAGGATTGCGCCGAGGGCGATCAGCGTCGCCGGCACGGGCAGGTTCGCCGGCTGGGCAAGGAACGGCGTCACCTCGATCGCGTCGAGCGCGCGGGTGGCGGCGCCGGCGCCGAGGCCGAGGCGCAGGCCGGTGCCGTCGGCGAGCGCGGGCGCCGGATGCGGCAGCTCGGCGGCATCCGGGCAGTGTTCGGTCACGAGCGCGTCGTCGCCGGCGAACCCGCCGCAGGCGAGGAGGACGCGTCCCGCGACCGCCGGCGTCCCGCGCTTGTCGGCGCGCAGCTCGACGCCGACGACGGCACCGGTCTCGTCGCGGAGCAGGGCCTGCACCTCGCTGCCGGGCCGGAGCCGGATGCGGTTGTGGCGCGAGGCCACGCGCATCAGCGCCGCAACCAGGCTCGCGCCGCCCTGCGCACCGCAGGCGTGCAGCCGATGGCGGGAATGTACGCCGGTCGGCTGGCGGGTGAGCGTCACGGCGGCGCTGCACCGGTCCGCGAGCCACTCGACGATGCCGCCGCCTTCCTCGGCCACGGCTCGGGCCACGTCGGCCTCGACATGGTGGTTCGTCACGGCGCGGAGATCGGCGAGCAGCGCGTCAGGGCCGTCCTCCAGCCCGGCGTCGCGTTGCCAGCGGCTGCCGGCTGCGGCGATCAGGCCGGCGCCCGTCGTGGCGCCGCCGCCCATCTCCTTGCCGCGCTCGAGGACGATGACGGGACAGCCGCGGTCGGCGGCGAGGATGGCGGCCATCAGTCCGCCCACGCTGCCGCCGACGACGATCAAGTCGGCCGACTCCCGTCGTTCCGCCTGCGCCATCGGCGTGCGCCTTAGCCGGGGGGCACGCGACAAGTCAAGGAAGCCCGAAGCCCGTGCGAGATTGCAAATCGGCCGGCAATAACGAGAATCCTCACAGTGGATCGGGCCCGGGGGGTAGCGCGGTGGTTGCTCCGCGTCGGCGTGAGCGCCGGCATCATCGCCTACATCCTGGTGGATGTAGACAATTCGGATCTGCGCGGCGCGCTCGCCGCGGTCCGGCTGCGCGACCTGATCCTCCCCGTGGTCATCTTCCTCGCCGGCCAGGTGCTCAGCGGCATCAAGTGGGGGATGCTCGGCCGCTCCGTCGGGCTCGACAAGTCGTGGCTCGAGTACGTCCGCTTCTATTACATCGGCGCGTTCTTCAACGTGTTCGGGCTGAGCACGATCGGCGGCGACGTCGTCCGCGGGCTGTACCTGGGCGACGGACGACGGCCCGTCCTGGCGCTCAACTCGGTGATCTTCGACCGTGTGACCGGTCTGGCGTTGCTGATGGCCACCGGCGCGGCCGCCCTGATCGCGTTCCCGCAGTACGACTTTCCGTGGTTGCTCAGCGCCGGATGCATCGCCGGCGGGCTCGCTCTGGTGGTCGGCTGGTGGACGTGCCCGCGTCTCGTCCGCATCCTCCCGCAGAGCAACCGCATCCGGCGGCAGGTCGAGGACGACCTCGGTCCGTTCTGGCGCGACACGGCGCTGCTCCTGCGCGTTAGCGCGGTGTCGATCGTCTTCCACCTGTCGCAGGTGGCCGTGCAGTACTACATCGCGCGCGCCGCGGGCGCGCAGCTGCCGTTCTCGTACTGCCTCATCATCCACCCGATGCTGAGCCTGATGATGGCGATGCCGGTCAGCATCGGCGGCTTCGGCGTGCGCGAGGGCGGCTACCTGTACTTCCTGACGCGCATCCACGTCGAAGACTCGATCGCCGTCACGATGGGTATCCTGTGGTTCGCGATGACGGCGGCGACGGGGATCATCGGAGGGGCGATCTTCCTGCTCTCCGGCGCCGAGCTGCCGAGGTTGCGGGCGCGGGCGCAGTCGGCCGAGCGGGTCCGCGGGGTCGCGTGAGCCGTCCGTCGGATGCGGTGTGCGGTGGGCGGCCGTGCGGGCTACGGGTCGCCGTCCTCGCCCTAAGCGCGCCGACGAAGCGCTGTACCGCCCAGCCACGACGTAGGGCGCGCTAAGGGCTGCGGGCGACCCTATGCCCGCACGGCCGCCCACCGCGCGATCGACGGTGGCTCTGCTACTGCCACTCGGCCGCTAGGGTCACTGCGGCTAGCGTCACTTCGGCCGTTGCCACCATGTCGCTCACTTTGAGCCACTCGTGCGTCGTGTGGATCTCGCGCATGCCGGTGCCCAGGTTCACCACCTGTAGGCCGCGCTCGTTGAGGACGTTGGCGTCGCAGCCGCCGCCCATTCCGGCGCTTTCGATCGGGCGGTTCGCCTTGACGGCGGCCGCTCTGAGCAGGCGCATGATGTCGGCGTCCTCGTCGACCTTCATCGGCTCGTACATCGGCTTGATCGAGATCTCCGCGGTCGCGCCGGGATACCTCGCGACGGCGTCTTCGATGCACCGGCGCATGTGGACGCACTGGGCGTCGAGCTTCGCGTGGTCGTGGCTGCGCGCTTCGCCCTTCAGCCGCACCTCGTCGGGAATGATGTTGATGGCGCGGCCGCCGGAGATCAGGCCGATGTTCGACGTCGTCTCCTCGTCGATGCGCCCGAGACGCATCGCGACGATCGCCTCGGAGGCGACGCGGATCGCGCTGACGCCCTGCTCGGGCGCCATGCCGGCGTGCGCCGCCTGACCGCGGATCGCCACCTCGAGCAGGTTCGAGCCGGGGGCGCGCGTGAAGACGAAGCCGACGGCGTCGCTGTCGAACACGAAGCCGCGCTTCGCCGCGACCAGCGACAGGTCGAGGTGACGGGCGCCGAGCAGGCCGACCTCCTCGCAGACCGTGAACACGACGTCGATCGGCGGGTGCGGGAGGCCGCGCTCGCGGCAGACGCGGACGACCTCGCAGATGATCGCGACGCCGGACTTGTCGTCGCCGCCGAGGACCGTCGTGCCGTCGCTGCGGATGACGTCGCCGTCGACGACCGGCTTCACGCCGGCGCCAGGCTCCACGGTGTCCATGTGCGCGCAGAGCAGCATGGCCGGGGCGTCGGCGGTCCCGGGGATGCGCGCGATCAGGTTCCCGACCTCGCCGCCGACGGCGTCGCCCGCGCGGTCGAAGGCGGCCGTTCCGCCGAGGGCCGCCATCTCGTCCGCGAGGCGGCGCGAGATCGCGCCCTCGCGCCGCGAGAGGCTGTCGATCTGGACCAGCTCGAGGAAGAGGGTCTTCAGCCGGTCCGCCTGGATCACGGACCGGGACATACATTGCGGTCGCCTTGTCGCGCCAGGGGCGGGCACGTATCGTGCGCGCGATGGCCGCGACCGAAGGACCCGTGCTGGTGGCGGGCGCCGGCGCGCTCGGGTCGGTGGTCGGCGGGCTGCTCGCGCGACGCGGGCGGGCGGTGACGATGCTCGGACGCCGCGAGCACATGGACGCGATCGCGCGCGACGGGCTCGTCGTCGAGGGCCTCTACGGCGATCATCACGTCCGCGACCTCACCTGCGTGTCCGACGTCGATCGGCTACGCGGGTCCTTCTCGACGATCCTCCTGTCCGTCAAGTCGTGGGACACCGTCGCCATCTGCACCGCCGTCGCGCCGCTGCTCGCCGACGACGGCATCCTGATCTCGATGCAGAACGGCCTCGGCAACCTCGAGGCGGCGAGCGGCGTGGTCGGCGCGCGGCGCGTCCTCGGCGCCCGCGTCATCTTCGGGGCCGAGATCGCCGCGCCGGCGCGCGTCCGTGTGACCGTCCATGCCGCGCCCGTTCTGATCGGCAGCCCCGATCCGTCGGACGACCGCCGCCAGGAGGCGGCGACGCGCTGGGCGGCGGCGTTGGCGGACGCCGGCATACCGGCCGAGGCCACGCGGACGCTGTTGGCCGATCTGTGGGCGAAGGTCTTCTACAACGGTGCGCTGAATCCGCTCGGCGCGCTCCTCGGCGTGCCCTACGGCTGGCTGCCAGACGATCCCGACGCCCGCGCGATCATGGACGACGTCATCCGCGAGGCGTTCGCGGTCGCGCGCGCCTGCGGCGTCGTGCTGCCGTGGGCCGGCGCCGACGCCTATCGCGAGCTCTTCTACGGCCAGCTGGTCCCCTCGACGGCGCGGCACCGGTCGTCCATGCTGCAGGACCTCGAGCGGGGACGGCCCACGGAGATCGACGCCATCAACGGCTGGGTCGCCGCCCGGGGTGCCGCGCTCGGGATCTCGACCCCGGCCAATGCCCTCCTGACCCGACTGATCCACGCGCGCGTCCGGCGCGCGGCAACCGACGAGGCCCAATGGAAACGCTGAAGATCGACCGCGCCGCGCTCGACGACATGTTCGCCCGCACGCGCGCCGCCGTGCCCGAGGAGTGCTGCGGCGCCGTCGTGACGAAGGACGGCCGTGACCACGTCCGCCCGTTCACGAACATCCAGAACCGCCTGCACGCGGAGAATCCGACGGAGAACCCGCGTGACGCGAAGACGGCCTACTCGCCCGAGCCGAAGGAGCTCTTCGCCGCCATCCGCGAGGGCGACGAGCCGGGCGCGCGCCTGTCGATCTTCTACCACTCGCACGCGATCAACGGCTCGTACTTCTCCGAGGAGGACCATCGCCGCGCGATGTTCGGCGACGAACCGGCGTATCCCGACGTCTCCTACGTCGTGCTGTCCGATGCGCGCGTCGAGGGCGAGGTGCGCGCGTTCCGGTGGGACGAGGCGGCGAAGGCGTTCGTCGAGCAGCCGATCGAGATCCGCGAATGAGCGACGCGAGCGATCTCGGCGTCGTCGCGGGCGGCGTCGCGTTGCCGTTTCCGGTGATGAACGCCGCCGGCAGCGTCGTCACCATGTCGGAGCTGCGCGCGCTCGCGCGATCGCGGACCGGCGCCGTCGTCCTGCGCACGGCCACCGTGCATCCCTTCGTGCATCCCGAGTTCCGGACGCTGCACAACCCGGGCTACGACAAGCTCGTGCCGCTGGTGCGCGAGATGGCCGAGCTCGGCGACCGGCCGATCGTCGCGAGCGTCGCCGGCGGCACACCCGACGAGTACGCGCTGCTCGCGCGCGCGTTCTCGGAAGCGGGCGCGTCGGCGGTGGAGCTCGACCTCGCGGAGGCGTGGGTGGCGGCGACGCTCGGCCCGTTCGAGGACGACGACCTCGCCACGCTGCGCGACATCGTGACGCGGACGGTGCTGGCGAGCGCGTCGCCGGTCTGGGTACGCCTGCCCGACCTGCCGGTGCCGCTGCCCTACCCGCAGGTGACGGCGATCCTCGGCGAGGCGGGCGTCAGCGCCATGGTGGCCCGTAACGACTTCACGGGCTACGAGCGCCTGCTGCTCGAGTCGGCGGCCCCGATCGACGTGATCGCGATGGGGACGTGGGTCTCGGGCTGGGACGTCACCCGGGCACTGCAGAAGGGCGCCAAGGCGGTGCAGGTCGGCCCGACGCTCGCCGACGGGCCGCAGGTCTTCGCCCGCCTCGAGCGCGAGATGCGGATCGCGCGGCGGGAGCGGCCGAGCTAGCCGAGGCGCTTCGCGAGCTCCTGGCGCTGGCGCTCCATCTCCGCCGGGAGACGGTCGCCGAACTTGCCGAAGAACTCGCCGATGCCCTCGACCTCTTTGCGCCAGTCGGCGGTGTCGACCGTGAGCAGCTCGTCCATCACGTCCTTCGAGACGTCGAGGCCGCTGGCGTCGATGGCGCCGCTCTCGGGCAGCCAGCCGATCGCCGACTTCACCGCGGCGCCCTTGCCCTGGCTGCGCTCGAGGATCCAGCGCAGCACGCGAAGGTTCTCGCCGAAGCCCGGCCACAGGAACTTGCCGTCGGCGTTCTGCCGGAACCAGTTCACGTGGAAGATGGCGGGCGGGTTCTTCACCGCGGTGCCCATCTTCACCCAGTGCCCCAGGTAGTCGGCCATGTTGTAGCCGCAGAAGGGGAGCATCGCCATGGGATCGCGGCGCACGACGCCGACGGCGCCGCTCTGCGCGGCCGTCGTCTCGGATGCGACCGACGCGCCGACGAACACGCCGTGGTTCCAGTCGAACGCCTGCATGACGAGCGGTGCGGTGCGCGCGCGACGGCCGCCGAAGACGAACGCCGAGATCGGCACACCCTGCGGGTCTTCCCACTTCGGCGAGATCGACGGGCACTGGCGCGCGGGCGCGGTGAAGCGCGAGTTCGGATGCGCGGCCTTGCCCTCGGACTTGGGCGTCCACGGCCTGCCCTGCCAGTCGGTCAGCTCGGAGGGCACCGCGCCGTCCATCCCCTCCCACCACGGCTGGCGGTCCGGCGTGACGGCGACGTTCGTGAAGATGGAGTTCGCCTTGAGCGTCGCCATCGCGTTGGGGTTCGTCTTCGACGACGTGCCCGGCGCGACGCCGAAGAAGCCGGCCTCGGGGTTGATCGCCCACAGGCGGCCGTCGGGGCCGGGACGGAGCCAGGCGATGTCGTCGCCGACCGTCCACACCTTCCAGCCCTTCTGCGAGGCGGGCGGGACCAGCATGGCGAGGTTCGTCTTGCCGCATGCGCTCGGGAACGCGGCCGCGATGTAATGCGTCTCGCCCTCGGGACTTTCGAGCCCGAGGATCAGCATGTGCTCGGCGAGCCAGCCCTCGTCACGCGCCTGCGTGCTGGCGATGCGCAGCGCGAAGCACTTCTTGCCGAGCAGCGCGTTGCCGCCGTAGCCGGAGCCGACGCTCCAGATCAGCTTCTCCTGCGGGAAGTGCAGGATGAAGCGACGCTCGGGCGAGAGGTCGCCGAGGGAGTGGAGACCGCGCACGAAGTCGGTGGAGTCGCCGAGCTGCTTCAGCGCGGCGTCGCCCATGCGGGTCATGATCCGCATGTTGACGACGACGTAGGGGCTGTCGGTGATCTCGACGCCGACCTTGCTGAGCGGCGAGCCGAGCGGACCCATGACGTACGGGATGACGTACATGGTGCGGCCGGCCATCGCGCCCTTGAACAGCGCGCCGACCTTCTTCTTCGCGTCGGCAGGCGCCATCCAGTTGTTGGTGGGCCCGGTGTCGTCCTGCTTTTCGGTGCAGATGAAGGTGAGGTGCTCGGTGCGGGCGACGTCGCTCGGGTCCGAGCGATGGAGGTACGAGTTCGGGTACTTCTCTTCGTTCAGCTTCTCGAACGTGCCCGACGCCAGCATCTCCTCGATGAGCTTCGCTCGCTCCGCCTCCGAGCCGTCTACCCAGTGGATGCGAGCCGGAGAACAGAGCTGGGCGACCTCGTCGACCCAGGCGTTGAGAGCCGCGTTCGTGCTGGCCATAGGGGTCGGGAATGTAACCAGGCCGGGGGCGGGTCGGCAACCCCTGGATGGTCCCCGACCCTCCCGGACGGCATGGGGCATGCCCCAGAATCAGCGCTCCGCCGGCTCCAGCCCGGCACGCTCGACGGCCGCGGGCGGCAGCTCGTCCCGGGTCGCGGGGGTCGGCGGGGCGCCGGTCGCCCGGGCCGCCCGGGCGAGGACGTGGGCCGCGATGGGCGCCGTCAGGAACAGGAAGGCGATCACGAGGAACGCCTTCAGCCCGATCGCGAGGGGGCTGCCGGGGATGGTCAGCGCCGCGGCCGCGAGCATGCAGCTCACCCCGACGGTCGTGGCTTTCGTCGGCGCGTGCATGCGCGTGTAGACATCGGGCAGCCGCACCAACCCGAGCGACCCGATCAGCGTGAACGCCAGGCCGATCAGGAGGAGCACGCTGGCGGCGATCTCACTCAATGATTCGTCCCCGCATGAGCGCCTTCGCTATCGCCACCGTACCGACGAACGCCAGCAGGGCCAGGACGATGACGGCTTCGAGGTAGGCCTCCGTCCCGAGCCGGATGGACAGCACGACGAGGAATGCGACCGCGTTGATGGCGATGGTGTCGAGCGCGAGCAGGCGGTCGACCACGTCCGGTCCGATCAGCAGGCGCCAGAGGCACAGGGCGATCGACACGCCGAGGCCGACCAGGGTCACCCCGACTACAGACGCGAGCACGTGACCCCCGTGACGAGCGGCGCCTCGAACTGCCGCTTGATCTGCGCGCGCACGGCGTCCGCGTCGTCGGCCGACAGGCAGTGCACCCAGAGGGCCGAGCGGTCCGGGGCGACGTCGACCGTGAGCGTCCCCGGCGTGAGCGTGATCATGTTCGCGAGTGCCGTGATGGCGAGGTCGTCGCGCAGGGCCAGCGGCACGACGATGAACGCGGGACGGATCGGCAGCCGCGGCTGGACGATGATCCATGCGACCTGCACGTTGGCCACGACGAGCTCGCGCAGGAACGTCGCCGCCAGCCGCAGGAGCACCGCCGGACGGCGGATGCGCACGCGCTCGGACCAGAAATCGCGACAGATCCAGACCACGAGCGCCGCGATGCCGTATCCGATCAGAAACGTCGCAACGGTGGCGCGCTCGTTGAGCACGACCCACACCACGGCGAGGACGCCGGAATAGATCGGATGGCGAAGCCACGTCACGGTCGTTCCCCCGGTGTCAGCACGGCGGTCACGTATCCGGTGCGGTCGAGGAGCTGCGTCGCCGTGTCGTACGTGAACCGGTAGAGCGGCGCGGCCGTCACGGCGAGCGTCACGGAGAACGACACCAGGAGCGCCGTCGCCGCCAGCGCGGCGCGCGGCGGTGGCGCGGGCCTGGCATGGACCGGCTCCCCCCAGAACGCCATCGTCCAGATCTTCGTCATCGAGAAGAGCGTCAGCAGCCCCGCGGCGAAGACGATCGTCGCGCCGAGCCAGCGGTCCGCGGCGATCGCTGCGCTCGCGAGCAGCGCCTTGGCGAAGAAGCCGCTCGTCGGCGGCAGGCCGGCCAGCGAGATCGCGGCGATGAAGAACGTCGCGGCCAGCGCCGGCGACAGGTGCGCGAGCCCACCGAGCTTCGCGAGATCGCGGGCGCCGCCGAGGCGCTCCGCGAGACCGCTCACCAGGAACAGCGCGCACTTCACGATGGTGTAGTGCACCAGATAGAAGATCGCCGCCGCCAGGCCGCCGACGGTGAAGAGCCCGATCCCGAAGACGAGATAGCCGATCTGGCTGACGATGTGGAACGACAGCAGGCGACGCAGCTCCGTCTGCGCCACCGCACCGAGCACGCCGACCAGCATCGACGTCGTCCCCAGCACGAGCAGTACGTCCGCGCCGGGCGTGCGCACGGTGTCGAACGCCGTCGTGAACACGCGCAGCAGGGCGTAGACGCCCACCTTGGTCGCGATGCCGCCGAACATGGCCGACACCACGGGCGACGGCGCCGGATACGTGTCGGGCAGCCAGAACGCGAGCGGAATGAGCGCCGCTTTCGCCGCGAACACGACGAGCAGGGACATCATCGCCGCATGCAGCAGCATGCGGTCGCCGTCCGCGAGGCCGGCGATCCGGCCGGCCAGGTCCGCGAGGTTGAGCGTGCCGGTGAGGCCGTAGAGCGTGCCGACGCCGAACAGAAAGAGCACGGAGCTCAGCAGGTTCAGCACCATGAACTGGAGGCCCGCGCGGAGCTGACGCGCCGACGCGCCGAGCGTGGCGAGCGCGTAGGATGCGATCAGCAGCACCTCGAAGAAGACGAACAGGTTGAAGAGGTCGCCGGTCACGAACGCGCCGTCGAGCCCCATCAGCAGGAAATGGAACAGCGGGAAGAACGGCAGGCCGTCGAGACGCCGGTCCGGCGCCGCCGCCTCGTAGAGCAGCACGGCACAGGCGGTGCCCGCCGTGAGCAGCAGCATGACGCTCGTCAGCCGGTCGGCGACGACGACGATCCCGAACGGCGCCGGCCAGCTCCCGACCCGATGCACGAGGACCGTGCCGTCGGCGACGCCGGCGGCGAGGACGACGTCGATCGCGAGCAGGCCCGCGACCGAGGCGAGGCTCAGCGCGCGCTGGAGGCGCGGGCGATCGCCGATGAACAGCAGCACGATGGCCGTGACGAGCGGCCACACGACCGGCGCGATGACGAGATCAGTGATGGCCGACCTCCAGGTCGACGCGCTCCGTCCGTGCGCGCTGGTACCCTCGGTAGGCGAGCACGAGGAGAAAGGCCGTCATGCCGAACGAGATCACGATCGCGGTGAGCACGAGCGCCTGGGCGAGCGGATCGGCCGCACGCACGCGTCCGACCGACACGAGGAGCAGGTTGATCGCGTGGCTCAGGAGCGCGAGCCCGAGGACGACGGTGAATCCCTGCGGGCGCAGCAGCAGGAAGACGCCGCAGGCGACGAGCGTGCCGATCGTGGCGGCGACGAGGATCTCCATCGTCAGTCCTCGATCGCCAGCAGGATCGTCAGCGTCACGCCGGTGACGACGAGGTAGACGCCGAAGTCGAAGAGCATGGCGGTGGAGAGATGGCCCGACACCGCGCTCGTCAGGAAGGGGAAGCCGAGGAACTGCGCGCCCAGGCCGGTGCCGGCGGCGAGCGCCAGGCCGAGCGGGATCAGCAGCGCCGGACGGAACGGCAGCGCGTCCGCGGCGCGGCGGCGGTCCGTCGCGACGTACTGGAGCACGAATGCGCCGGCCGTCATGAGGCCGGCGATGAATCCGCCGCCCGGCAGGTCGTGTCCGCGCAGCAGCAGGAACGCTGCGACGAGCAGGATCGGCGGCAGGACGATGCGCGCCACCGTCGCGAGGAGCAACGACGTCACGCGGCAGGGCTCCGTCCGGCGCGAAGCAGCGCGACGATGCCGATCGCGGCGACCGCGAGTACGGTGATCTCGCCGAGCGTGTCGTAGCCGCGGAAGTCGACCAGGATGACGTTCACGACGTTCGCGCCACCGCCGTCTGGAACGCTGTGCTCGACGTGCCAGCTCGCGATCGAGTCGAACGGCCGGCGCATGACGCCGTACACCACCGCGGTGACGCCCGCGCCGGCGATCGCCGCGAGCGCCGCATCGAACGCGATGCGGGTGCGCGGTTCGCGCGCCCGTGTCGCCTTCGGCAGGAAGAACAGCACGAGCACGAGCAGGATCGTCGTCATGCTCTCGACGAGGACCTGCGTGAGGACGAGGTCCGGCGCGCCGAGCCATGTGAACCAGAGCGCGATGAACAGCCCGACGGCACCCAGCGCGAGGACCGCGGGCCAGCGGTCGCGGTGCAGCACGGCGACCGCGACCGCGGCGGCCGCCGTCACGAGCATGAGCAGGACGGCGGACGCCGGTGCGTCGGTCGCCGCGGCCGGCGGGGCGTCGCCCGGGCGCACCCCGATCGCGGCGAGCGCCATCGTGCAGCCGAGCACCACGGTCACGTAGCGGCGCAGGCTGCCGCTCTGGATCGCGTCGGTCAGGACGTGCGCGCCGTGCAGGAGTCCGCGCACCCCTGCGTCGTAGAGCTCGCCGGCGACCGGACCGGTGCGTTGCGGCAGGGGCACCTTCCACACGATCGCGCCCGCGGCCAGGCTGATCGCGGTCATGACCAGCGGCGCCCCGAGTCCGTGCCAGAGCGCCAGATGTGGCTGCACGTCCTGGCCGGCGACCGCGCTCGCCGCCGCGGTGACGAGCGGCTCCGCGAGGAGCCCGGGCGCGAACCCGATCGCGAGGCAGGCGGTGACGAGGAGCAGGACCGGGAGACGCAGGCCGAACGGCGCCTCGTGCGCGTGTACGCGTGGATCCGCCGGCGTGCCGAAGAACGTGCCGACGACGAAGCGCAGCGTGTACGCCGCGGTGAGTGCGCTCCCGCAGACGGCGAGCACCGCGAGCACGGCGCCGGCATGGAGCGTCGTCTCGAAGGCGAGCTCCTTGCTGACGAAGCCGTTCAGCGGCGGCAGCCCGGCCATCGACGCCGCGGCGAGACAGGCGGCGGCCGCCGTCCACGGCATCGCCCGGGCGAGCCCGCCGAGCCGTGCGAGGTCGCGGGTGCCGGCCTCGTGGTCGACGATGCCGGCGGTCATGAAGAGCGCCGCCTTGAAGGTCGCGTGGTTCACGACGTGGAACGTCGCGGCGACCGCGGCGGCTTCGGAGCCGATGCCGAGCAGCATGGTGATGAAACCGAGCTGGCTCACGGTCGAGTAGGCCAGCAGACGCTTCAGATCCGTCTGGCGCAGCGCGGCCCATCCGCCGACCAGCATGGTCGCCGCACCCGCCGCGGGCACCACCGTCTGCCAGAGCGCCGTCGCCGCGAAGATCGGCGACAGCCGGGCGAGCAGGAAGATGCCGGCCTTCACCATCGTCGCCGAGTGCAGGTACGCGCTGACCGGCGTCGGTGCGGCCATCGCGCTCGGCAGCCAGAAGTGGAACGGAACCTGTGCCGACTTCGTGAACGCGCCCAGCAGGATGAGCGCGAGCGCGAGCGGCGCCGCCGGCATGCCGCGCACCCGCTCCGCCTCCGCGCGGAGCGCAGCGATCTCGAACGTCCCCGCGGCGCCGCCCAGCACCAGGACGCCGGCGAGTAGCGCGAGTCCGCCCATCCCCGTCACCATGAGCGACTGCCACGCGCCCGCGCGCGCCGCGGGGACGCGGTCCCAGAAGCCGATCAGGAGGAACGACGCGACGCTGGTGAGCTCCCAGAAGACCACCAGCAGCAACAGGTTGTCGGCCGTGACGATGCCGAGCATCGCCGCCATGAAGAGGAGGAGCGACGCGTGGAAGCGGGGCAGCGCCTCGTCCGCGGCGAGGTAGAAGCGGGCGTAGACGACGACCAGGAGCCCGATGCCGAGTATGAGCAGGGCGAAGAGCAGCGCGAGCCCGTCGAGACGGAACGACAGCGCCAGCCCGAGCGACGGCATCCACGTGATCGACGTGGTGGCGTGGAGGGGGATCGAGAGCGCGACGGCGAGCGTCGCCGCCGTCACGAGGCCGCTCGCCCAGGCGATCCCGCGCGGCCCGAGCCCTGCGGCGAACGGGAGCAGCAGGGCGCCGAGGATGGGCAGGCCCGGAAGGGCGAGCAGGGCGACCGTCACACCGTCGGTGGGGGCAGGGCCTCCTGCGTATTGTGAAGATAGGTGGCGGCAAGGAGCAGGGAGCCGGTGGTCAGCTCGAGCGCCGCGCCGATCCATCCGAACAGACCGGGGTTGCCGTCGATCGAGACGCCGAGCATGCGGCCGATGAGCACGCCGTAGAACACCATGGCGATCATCAGCAGGAGGCGGCGGTGGGTGATCGGGTTGCTCGCGGCGAACATGGTGAAGATGCCCAGCACCGTGAAGACGCCGCCGTAGATGGCGCGCGTCTCGCCGTAGGCCTGGGCGCGCATGGACTCGGACGCCGGGGAGAAGCCGGCGAAGCTCAGCGTCTGCACGGGGTAGAAGAGTCCCATCAGCCCGAAGGCGAGGATGCCGAGGCCCACGAGCCCCCCGACGATGCGTCCGTTCATGCCTGACCTCCAACGGGGCGTCCCGTCAGCGTGTGCGAGGTCGTGCTCTCGACGCGGATCCTGACCAGCGATGCCGGATCGGCCGGACCGGGGAACACGACGGTCTTGAAGTGCGGCGTCTTGCCCATGAACCAGCCGTCGGGGCGACGCGCGGGGCCCTCGACCAATACCTCGACGTCGTCGCCGACCATCGCCCGGTTGATCTCGGCGCCGATCTCCTGCTGCAGCGCGATCAGGCGCTCGAGGCGCGCGGTCTTCTCGTCGTCGGGCACGGTGTCGTCCCAGCGGAACGCGCGCGTGCCCTCGCGGGGCGAGTACTTGAAGAGGAAGGCCGAGTCGTAGCGCAGGCGGCGCACCAGCGCCTCCGTGGCCTGGAAGTCGGACTCCTCCTCGCCGGGGAAGCCGACGATGACGTCCGTCGAGAGCGCGATGCCGGGCACGCGCTCGCGCAGCCGCCCGACGAGGTCCTCGTACTCGGCGACGGTGTAGTCGCGCGCCATACGGTCGAGGATGCGATCGGAGCCGGACTGCACCGGCAGGTGCAGCTGCGGCGCGACCTCGGGGCACTCCGCGACGGCGTCGATCACGGCGTCCGACATCTCGGCCGGATGCGGCGAGGTGAAGCGCACGCGGGCGATGCCCGGCACGGCGGCGACGGCGCGCAGCAGGCGCGCGAAATCCCAGTCGTCGTGGCGATAGGCGTTGACGGTCTGGCCGAGCAGCACCACCTCGCGCACGCCGCGCGCCGCCATCGCCGCGACGTCGGCGAGCAGGATGGGGCCGGGCAGGCTGCGCTCGCGCCCGCGGACGTAGGGCACGATGCAGAAGGTGCAGAAGCGATCGCACCCGCGCATGATCGTGAGCCACGCCCGGACGCCCGGCGCGCGGTCGACGGGAAGGTCGTCGTAGGTCTCGCGCGGGTCGAGCCGCAACCCGACGTGCGGGTCGTTGGAGCCCCGGGGGTCGACGTCCCCGAGCAGCTCCGGCAGGTGGCGGTAGCCGTCCGGGCCGACGAGGAGGTCGACCTGCGGGGCGCGCTCGCGCAGCGAGGTCTTGAGATGCTGCGCCATGCAGCCGGTGACGCCGATCCGCACGCCCGGACGGGCCGCCTTGTGCCGCGCCAGATCGGTGATGCGGCCGATCACCCGCTCTTCGGCATGCTCGCGGATGGCGCAGGTGTTCAGGAGAATGACGTCCGCCGTCTCCGGGCCGTGCACGCGCGTCCATCCCTGCGACCCGAGGCTGCCGAGGATGAGCTCCGTGTCGGCCACGTTCATCTGGCAGCCGTAGGTCTCGATGTAGACGGTGGGCACCGCCCGCGGAGTCTTAACCGGGGGGTTCCAGGCACGCAACCCGATTGCCGCTCCCCAGCCGGCCGGATAGATTCCGCCCCATGCTGGGTGGCGGTCCTCCGCGCCGTCGGCAGCAACCCGACGCATACGGCTCGCTCGAGGCGAGCCTGCTGTTCTGCCCCCGCTGCCGCGAGGCGAAGCCCGTACGCAAGCGCCTGCTGCTCGTCCTGCTCGACGGCGAGAAGCACGAGTACGTCTGCCAGGAGTGCGGCACGCCGTGCGCCTCGAAGGTCGAGCCGCTGGGGGCGCGGTGAGCGAGCACGCGCATCGCGAAGGCTCTCGCCGCGTCGTCGGCTGCGCCATCCTGACGGTCAGCGATACACGCACCGTCGAAACCGACAAGAGCGGACGGCGCAGTCGCGAGCTGCTCGAGACCGCCGGCCATCGCGTCGTCGCGTACTCCATCCTGCCCGACGAGCCCGGCCTCGTGCGCGATCGGGTGGTCGAGCTGCTCGCCGACGCCGACGTCGAGGCGATCGTCGTGAACGGCGGCACCGGCCTCGCGCCACGCGATACGACGTACGAGGCGATCTCGGCGCTGCTGGACAAGCGGCTCGACGGCTTCGGCGAGCTGTTCCGCTCGCTGTCGTTCGCCGAGATCGGTTCCGCCGCGATGCTGTCGCGCGCGGTCGCGGGCGTCGCGGGGCGCACCATCGTCGCCTCGCTTCCCGGCTCGACGGGCGCCGTCGAGCTGGCGTTGAGCCGGCTCCTGATTCCCGAGCTGGGCCACATGGTGCGGCTCGTCAGAGGCTGACGTGCGCGTGCGGCTCCGCTTCTTCGCCTCCCTCCGCGAGGCACTCGGCGATGCCGACGAGCGCACGGTCGGTACGGGCACGACCGCCGGCGCGCTGTGGACGGCGTTGCTGCGCGAGCACCCCGCGTTGGCGCGCGTGCGCGTCCGTTTCGCGGTCGACGAACGCTACGTGCCTGCCGAGCACGTGCTCGCGGATGGCGACGAGCTGGCCGTCTTCCCGCCGGTCAGCGGAGGCGCGTGATGTTCGCCGTCACCGACGCGGCCATCGACCCTGCGGCGCTGCTCGCGGCGGTCGGCGATCCCGGCGCCGGCGCGTCGGTCGTCTTCCTCGGCACGACGCGGAACGAGAACGCCGGGCGCAAGGTCGTGCGGCTCGAGTACGAGGCGTTCGCCGGCATGGCGACGAAGGAGATGCGCAAGCTCGCGACGCAGGCGAAGCGGCGTTGGCCGCTCCGCCGCGTCGCGATGGTCCATCGGATCGGCGTCGTTCCGGTCGGCGAAGCGAGCGTCGGCATCGCGGTCAGCGCGGGGCATCGCATGGAGGCCTTCGAGGCGTGTCACTGGCTGATCGACCGCCTGAAAGAGATCGTGCCGATCTGGAAGAAGGAGCACTTCCGCGGCGGGACGATCTGGATCGGCGAGCAGCAGGGCGGGCCACCGCCGCCGCGCCGGCGTGTCCCGAAACGCGCGGCGCGCCGCACGTCACGTTGAACGGCACGATGTTTGCGTTTCCGGAACCCCTTGGTCATGGTACACGAGAGAGCTTCATGAGTACGCGTGCTGCGGCCCTTTGTATGCTCGCCGTCGTGGTGGTGAGCGGGTGCGCAGGGATGCGGCCGGACTGGAGAGGCACATTCGTCGACGGTGCCGTGTCCCGGAAGTCCGAGGAGCTACCGCCGGAAGCCGCCGCCATGGGCGACTTCCTGCGCGGGCAGGTCGCGCTCCAGCGGAACGACCTCGAGACCGCGATTCCGGCGTTCGAGGCGGCGGTCAAGGCCGATCCGTCCGCGCCGATCCTGCGCCTGCGGCTCGCGAACCTGTACGTGCGCACCGGCCAGCTGGAGCAGGCGCTCGAGCAGTGCCGCGTGGTGGTCGACGCCGAGCCCGACAACATGGAGGCGCTCGGCCTCTACGCCGGCGTGCTCTCGTCGATGGGGCGCGACGACGAAGCAGTCGTCGCGTACGAGAAGATGCTCGCCGCCGATCCCGACGGCCAGGAGGCGTACCTCTATCTCGGCGCCCTCTACGGCAAGCGCGGGGACACCGAGCGCGCGGTCTCCACGCTCCGCCGCCTCATCTTCAAGAATCCGAACTCGATCCTCGGCTACTACTACCTCGGCCGCGTGCACGCGGCCGCCGGACAGCTCGACAAGGCGGAGAAGTACTACCTCGAGGCGCTCAAGCTGAGCCCGCAGTCGGAGCTCATCCTCACCGACCTCGCCGTCGCCTACGAGCTGCAGGGCCGGCCGCAGAAGGCCGTCGAGCTGTACGAGCGCATCCTCGCGCTGAACCCGCAGAGCATCGTGGTGCGCCGCCGGCTGGGCGGGCTCTACGTCGGACAGAAGCGGCTCGACGAGGCGCTGCAGCAGTTCCGCGAGCTCGAGAAGGTCGACGCCGACCCGCGCGAGGCGCGCACGAAGATCGGCCTCATCTACTTCGAGAAGGGCGAGCTCGATCGCGCCGTCACCGAGTTCAACCTCGTGCTCGCGTCCGAGCCGGACAACACGCGCGTGCGCTACTACCTCGCCGCGGTCTACGCGGAGCTGGGCGAGGACCAGCGCGCCATCGAGGGCTTCGGCGACATCCCGACCGAGTCGGAATACTACGTCGACGCGCGGCTGCGGCGCGCGTACCTGATGCAGAAGGACGACCTGCCCGGGGCGGTGAAGGAGGTCGAGCAGGCGCTGGCTGCGAAGCCCGACAACCCCGAGCTGATGACGTACCTGGCGTCGCTCTACCGCGAGCAGAAGAACTACCAGGGCGCCGTCGTCGTGCTCGAGAAGATGGTCGCCGTCGCGCCCGACAACGACCGCTACCGCTTCACGCTCGGCGCCGCGTACGACGAGGCCAAGAACAAGGACAAGGCGATCGAGGAGATGCAGCGCGCGATCGCGCTCAACCCGCGCAACGCCGCGGCGCTCAACTACCTCGGCTACACGTGGGCCGACATGGGGATCAACCTCGACGAAGCCGAGAAGCTCATCCGGCGCGCGCTCGAGCTCGAGCCCGACGACGGCATCTACATCGACAGCCTCGGTTGGGTGTACTACCAGCGCGGCGACTACTCGAAGGCGGTCGAGCATCTCGAGCGCGCCGTCGAGCTGGCCGGCGAGGACCCGACGATCGTCGAGCACCTCGGCGACGCCTACCATCGTACCGGGCAGACCGCAGCGGCGTTGCGCGTGTACCGCGATGCGCTCGGGCGTGCGAAGGAGAGCGAGCAGATCGAGCGCATCAAGGGGAAGATCCAGATGCTGGGCGGAGCCGTGCAAGCCGGCGGCTCCCGGCTCTGACGCATGCCGCGTCGGTCCGGCCGCCAGGCCTGGCTTCTCTGCGTCGTCCTCCTCGCCGGGTGCTCGTTGTTCCGCGGCGGTCCCGGACCGTTCCGCACCGGCGTCACCGCGGACGAGCTGTTCTCGCGTCTCGAGGAGCGGCGCGCGACGGTGACGTCGTTGCGCGCACGCGCGCGCCTCAAAGCGGGGCTGGCCGGCATGTGGACGCGCGAAGCGATCCTCGTGCGGCGTCCCACGGACGTCCGCGTCGACGTGCTGTCGCCGTTCGGCCTGGCGCTGGCGCTCGGCGCGAGCGACGACATGTTGTGGGTCTATCCGCCGGCGCAGGGGGTGCGGTTCGAAGGCGCGTCCAGTCCGGCGAACCTCGCGCGCTTTCTCGGCGCGCCCGTCGCCGTCACCGACCTCGTCGACATCCTGCTCGGCGTCGCGCCGGCGCGGGAGCCCGCCGGCGACGTCGTGCTCGACATCGTCGACGAGGACCAGTATCGGCTGACCGTGCCGTTCGACGGTGGGGTGCAGACGCTGTGGTTCGCGGGGGACACGCTGCAGCTGCGACGCGCCGAGGAGCGACGGAGCGACACGCTCACGCTGTCCGTGGCGTTCGACGACTACCAGGACGGCTTCCCGCGCTCGCTCGCCGTGACCGCGCCGATCGTCGGCTCGAGCGTGCAGCTCGCGTACGACAGCGTCGAGACGAATCCGACGCTGGACGCGCCGCTCTTCGCGCCGCCGCCCGCGCCGCGCGTAGCGCCGCTCGAATCCGCCGCGACGTCGAGCTGATGCCGCTGCTCGAGGTGCAGGACCTGCGGATGGTCTTCCCGGTCGAGGGCGGGGAGGCGGTCGCCGTCGACGGCGTGTCGTTCGCGATCGATCGCGGTCGGGTGCTCGGTCTCGTCGGCGAGTCCGGATCGGGCAAGAGCATGACGGCGCTCTGCATGCTGCGCCTCGTGCCGCCGCCGGGACGGATCACGCGCGGTCGCGTGCTGCTCGACGGCCGCGATCTGCTGTCGCTGCCCGAGCGCGAGATGCGCAAGGTCCGTGGCGCGCAGGTGGCGATGATCTTCCAGGAGCCGATGACGGCGCTGAACCCGGTGCTGAACGTCGGCAGCCAGGTGGCCGAGGCGATCGCGCTGCATCGTCCGGTGAGCCGGCGGCAGGCCTGGGAGCGCGCCGTCGCGCTGCTCGGCGAAGTCGGCATTCCCGATGCCGCTCGGCGCGCCGGCGACTATCCGCACCAGCTGTCCGGTGGCATGCGCCAGCGCGTGATGATCGCGATGGCGATCTCCTGCGAGCCGGCGCTGCTCGTCGCCGACGAGCCGACGACGGCGCTCGACGTGACGATCCAGGCGGAGATCCTCGGGCTGCTTCGCCGCCTGCGCGAGCGGTACGGCATGGCGCTGCTCCTCATCACGCACGACCTCGGTGTCGTCGCCGAGCAGGCCGACGACGTCGCGATCATGTACGCGGGACGGATCGTCGAGCAGGCGCCGGTGGCGACGCTCTTCGAGAGTCCGCTGCATCCGTATACCCAGGCGCTGCTCCGCTCGATGCCGACGCTCGGCCGTCATGCCGAACGGCTCGAGACGATTCCGGGGCAGGTGCCGTCGCTCACGAGGCTGCCGAGCGGCTGCGCGTTCCGCGATCGCTGTCCGCGGGCGATCGACGCGTGCGCGGAGGCAGTGCCGCCGCTCGAGGACCGGCCGGGAGGGCGCCGCGTGGCGTGCATCCGGGCATGACGGGGACGCCGCTCATCGAGGTGCGCGATCTACGCAAGCACTTCCCCATCGGTCGCGGGATGTTCGGCCGCGGGCGCGGCGCGGTGCGCGCGGTCGACGGCGTCACGTTCACGATCCGCGCGGGCGAGACGCTCGGGCTGGTCGGCGAGTCCGGCTGCGGCAAGTCGACGCTCGGCCGCCTGATCCTGCGTCTCATCGAGCCGACGGCGGGCGACGTCCGCTACGAGGGCCGCTCGTTGCTCGAGCTGGGCGGCGGCGAGATGCGGGCGATGCGTCGCGCGATGCAGATCGTCTTCCAGGATCCGTACGGCTCGCTGAATCCGCGAATGCGGGTGTCGCAGATCGTCGGCGAAGGTCTGGTGATCCATCGCATGGGCTCGCGCGCGCAGCGGCAGCAGCGCGTCCGCGAGCTGCTGGCGCTCGTCGGGCTGCCCGAGGACGCGGGCGATCGCTATCCGCACGAGTTCAGCGGCGGGCAGCGGCAGCGCATCGGGATCGCACGCGCGCTCGCCGTCGAGCCGCGCTTCATCGTCGCCGACGAGGCGGTGTCGGCCCTCGATGTCTCGATTCAGGCGCAGATCCTGAATCTGCTCCAGGACCTGAAGCGACGTCTCGGGCTCACGATGCTCTTCATCTCGCACGACCTGCGCGTGGTGGAGCACCTGAGCGACCGCGTGGCGATCATGTATCTCGGCCGGGTCGTCGAGATCGGGCCACGCGATCAGGTGTACGGGGACCCGCGGCATCCCTACACGAAGGCGCTGCTGTCGGCGGTGCCGGTGCCCGATCCGCGCCGCCAGCACGAACGCATCGTCGTCACCGGCGATCTGCCGAGTCCCGTCGATCCGCCGTCGGGATGCGCGTTCCATCCGCGCTGTCCGCACGCGGTGCAGGTCTGCCCGAAAGTCGTACCGCCGCTCGAGCGCGGACGCAGCGGGCGCGCCGTCGCCTGCCACGTCTTTCCGGCCGACGAAACGTAGACAGCCGCGCAGCGCACCCCTATACTCCGCGCCGCTTCGTGCGGCGCGCCGCTTCGGCCGCACGTCAGGAGGTCGTCATGGGTGGTCCCAAGGTGTGGCAGGATGTGCGCGTGTCCCTGGGACCCGACGCCGAGGTGACGGGCAAGCTGTCGTTCGTCAGCCCGACGCGGATCGAGGGGAAGCTCAAGGGCGAGGTGCGCTCGTCGGACCTGCTGATCATCGGCCCGGAGGCCGTCGTGCAGGCGACGGTGCACGCCGACAAGCTCGTCGTGCTGGGCGAGGTGCGCGGCGAGGTGCTCGGTGCCGCGCGCATCGAGATCTGCACCGGTGGTCGCCTCTTCGGCGACGTGCAGACGCGGAGCCTGGTGATCCAGGAAGGCGCGACGTTCGAAGGTCAGTCGCGCATGTCGCAGGGCAACGGCGCCGCTGCGACGACGCTGAGCAAGTAGCGCCGCCAAGAGCGCCGGAAGACCGGCGCCGGGGCTCAGGCCTTGGTGCCGGCCGGCGTGCTGGTCGTCGCGGCAGCCTTCGCGCGGGTGTCTTCCTGCACGCGGGCCGCACGGCCGGACAGCTCGCGCAGGTAGTACAGCTTCGCGCGACGGACCGCACCGCGCATCACGACGTCGATGCGGTCGATGCGCGGCGAGTGCACGGGGAAGATGCGCTCCACGCCGACGCCATAGGACGTCTTCCGAACGGTGAACATCTCGCGGTTCGCGCCGCCGCTCCGTGCGATGACCGTGCCCTCGAAGACCTGGATGCGCTCCTTGTCGCCTTCGACGACACGCACGTGCACCTTGACGGTGTCACCAGGCTTGAACGCGGGTACGTCCTTGCGGAGCTGCTCCGACTCGATCCGGTCGATGGTGTTCATGGAAACTCGCACTATTATCGTCCGTGCCTGAGGCGGTCAAGGATGATGGAGACCGCGCTGCGGACCGAGAGATGGTTCCATCCGGCGGTCCCCTCGATGGGCTCGAGCAGGTCGTCCAGCCGAGCCACGAGCTCGTCCGTCAGGCCCCACCCGGTGCCGAAGACCAGCAGGACCGGGGGCCCCTCGCGGTCCAGGTGCTCGCGGAGGGCCGGGTAGGCCAGGCGGGTCCCGCCGGACCGGGCGCTCGTGCCCACCAGACGGGGCATCACGCCGGTTTCCCGCTCGATCTCCGCGATCACGGCGTCGAGCTCGGGGGCCTGTCGGACCGTGGCCAGGGCCTCGCCGCGGTTGGCGTTGTAGGTCGCCCCGGGGCCCGTCTCCCAATGGCGGATGATGCGGTCGACGAGGCGGCGCAGGGTCACGACGGGGGTGCACACGTAGAAGGCACGGACCCCGAACGTGCGGCTGGCGCGGCCGATGTCGTGGACGTCGAGGTTCGTGACCGCGGTCGTCACCACCGCACCGGTCTTGTCGTAGACGGGGTGGTGGATCAGCGCGAGGTACAGGTCAGCCATCGGCCGTCCAGCCGAGCGTGCGCAGGAACGCGCGATCGTCGGCGTCGAGCGTCGCCGTTGCGAGCAAATCGGGCCGGCGCTCGAGCGTGAGGCGCAGCGCCTGCTGCCGCCGCCAGCGACGGATCGCCGTGTGGTCGCCGGACCCGAGCACGGCGGGGACGTCGTCGCTCCATGGGCGCGTGTACTGCGGATGCTCGAGCAGCCCGGTCGCGAACGAGTCGTCGGGCGCCGACGCGTCGTTGCCGAGAACGCCGGGCAGCAGCCGTGCGATGCCGTCGAGGACGACCAGCGCGGCGAGCTCGCCGCCGCTCAGCACGTAGTCGCCGATCGAGAGCTCCTCGTCGATCGCCGCCATCACGCGCTCGTCGACGCCCTCGTAGCGGCCGCAGACGAGGAGCAGGCTCTGCTCGCGCGCGAGGGCGGCGAGGCGCCGTTGATCGAGCCGCGGGCCGCGCGGCGACAGGAGGATGCGTCGCGGCGCGTCCGCCGCCGCCACGTGTGCGATCGCGGCGAGAAGCGGCTCGGGCTTCATCACCATGCCCTGGCCGCCGCCGTACGGGACGTCGTCGACCTGGAGGTGCTTGCCGCCCGCGTAGTCGCGCAACTGGTGCAGCGAGACGTCGAGCGCGCCGATCTCGCGCGCGCGACGGAGCGGTCCTACGGCCAGCGGCGAGCCGAATATCTCGGGGAACAGCGTGATGACGTGCGCGCGCAGCGTCAGTCCAGCAGGCCCGGCAGCGGGTCGATGAGGACGCGTCGCGCGTCGCGGTCGATGGTGCGCACGACGTCGGCGATCACCGGGATCAGGTGCTCGCGGTCGCCGTCGCGCACGATCCACACGTCGTTCAGGCCCGTCGCCATCGTGTCGGCGATCGCGCCGAGCTCGCGGCCGTCGACGGTGACGACCGCGAAGCCGACGAGCTCGTAGTGGTAGAACTCGTCGTCGTCCACGGGCGGCAGGTCCGCCTTGCGCACCAGGACGCGCGTGCCGCGAAGCGCCTCGGCGGCGTCGCGGTCGGACACGTCGTCGAGCGTCAACAGGAGCAGGTTGCGTCCGTGCGGCGCGACGTGCGCCAGATGCACCTCGCGCCACTGGCCGCGGCGTTCGAGGAGCACGGCGAGGTCGTCGACCAGGCTCGGCGCCGGCGGCTGGTAGGGGCGGAAACGGAGCAGGCCGCGCAGGGCGTGCGCGCCGACGATCTCGCCGACGGCGACCGCGGTGTCGTCGGCCGGCACCGTCGTGCCGGGCAGCCGGTCGTCCGGCGCCATGGCGTCACGGCTCTTCGATGATCTCGAGGACGACTTTGCGGTTGGTGCGGGACGCGGCGGCATTGAGGATCGTACGAATCGACTTGGCGGTGCGGCCTTGCTTGCCGATCACGCGCCCGATGTCTTCCTTGGCGACCCGAAGCTCGAGGACCGAGGTCGCGTCCCCCTGCGTCTCCTTCACCTCGACGGCGTCTGGGTGGTTCACCAGGTGCTTCGCCAGAAACAGAACGAGTTCCTTCATTGGAGTCGCAGCTCCTCTGGAGCTGCCCGAAGGCTGGGCGCGGCGGTTATGCGGGAGTCGCCGTTGCCGTCTCGCCGGCAGCCTTGTCGAGCAGCTGCTGCACGGTCTGGGTTGGCTGCGCACCCTTGGCGCGCCAAGCATTGATCTTCACCGTGTCGATCTTCACGAGCGCAGGATTGCGCGTCGGGTCGTAGAGGCCCACCTGCTCGATGAACCGGCCGTCGCGCGGCGATGCCGAGCTGGCGACGACGATGCGGTACACCGGGTGCTTCTTGCTGCCGTGGCGGGCGAGACGGATCTTCACCATGGGACGATTTCCTCTTCGGGTCTCGGGAGAGTCAGCGGGGGAGCATGCCCGGCGGCAAGCCCGGCATTCCCGGTCCCGAGCCGAGCTTCTTCAGGACCTTCTTGGTTTGGGTGAACTGCTTCAGCAGGCGATTCACCTCGGACACCGAGGTGCCGCTGCCCGCGGCGATGCGCTTGCGGCGGTTCGCGTTCAGGATGTGGATGTTGCGGCGTTCCTCGCGCGTCATCGAGTCGATGATGGCCTCGACGCGCTTCAGCTCCTGATCGGCGCCGCCGAGGTCGGCGCCTTTGAACATCTTCTTCACGCCGGGGATCATGCCGAGCAGCTCCGCGACCGATCCCATCTTCTTCACGGCGCGCAGCTGATCGCGGAAGTCCTCGAGGTCGAACTCGTTCTTCTTGAGCTTCTTGCTGAGCGCCTCGGCCTGCGTCTTGTCGTAGGCCTTCTCCGCGCGCTCGATGAGCGACATCATGTCGCCCATGCCGAGGATGCGCGACGCGATGCGGTCCGGATGGAACGCCTCGAGCGCGTCGAGCTTCTCGCCCGTGCCGGCGAAGATGATCGGCTTGCCGGTGACCGAGCGCAGCGACAGCGCCGCACCGCCGCGCGCGTCGCCCTCGATCTTCGTCAGCACGATGCCGGTGAGCGGCAGGCGCTTGCCGAAGCCCTGCGCCGTGGCGACCGCGTCCTGACCGGTCATCGCGTCGGCGACGAGCAGGATCTGCCGCGGCTCGACGGCGGCGCGGATCCGTTCGAGCTCGCCCATCAACTCTTCGTCGACGGTCTGGCGGCCGGCGGTGTCGATCAGAACGACGTCGGCGCCCTGTGCCCGCGCGGCGGCGACTGCGCCGCGCGCGATGCTCACCGGATCGCTGCCCGGCGTCGACGGATGTACCGGGATGCCGAGCTGGGTTGCGAGCGTGCGGAGCTGCTCGATGGCGGCCGGGCGGTAGACGTCCGCAGGCACCAGATACGGCCGTCGGCCGCGCTCGTCGCGGAGCCAGCGCGCGAGCTTGCCGGTGGACGTCGTCTTTCCGGCGCCGTTCAGGCCCACCATCATGATGACGACGGGCGACGCGCCGCCGAGGTCGAGCGTCGTCGGCTGGCTGCCGAGGAGCCGCTGCAGCTCGCGATGGACGAGCTTGATGAAGTGCTGCTCGGGGGTGAGGCTGCGGAGGACCTCCTGGCCCAGCGCGTCCTTCTTGACGGCTTCGACGAAGTCGCGGACGACCGCGACGTTGACGTCGGCTTCGAGGAGGGCGAGACGAACGTCCCGCAGCGCGTCCTCGATGTTCTTCTCGCTGATCTTTCCCTGGCCCTGCAGCTTGCGCCACAGTCCGTCGAACTTCTCGCCCAGGGATTCGAACATGCCTAGTTACACCAGCGGGAGGAAAGGGCGGAGGCTAGTGGAGCCCGCCGGGGCTGTCAACAAACCCCGGGGAGATCGGTCGCGTCCGTCCATGGGGATGAAAACAGGCCCCTGGGTGACCGGAGTCATCCAGGGGCCCAATCGTCGCTGGGACGAATGCTGCGAGCCGTGAAGGCTCACAGGCAGCACTACATCATGCCGCCCATGCCTCCCATGCCGCCCATACCGCCGCCCGGCATCGCCGGGGCCGCGCCCTTCTCCTCGGGCTTCTCGGCCACCATCGCCTCGGTGGTGAGGAGCAGGCTCGCGACCGACGCCGCGTTCAGCAGCGCAGTGCGGACCACCTTGGTGGGGTCGATGATGCCGGCCTTCAGGAGGTCCTCGAACTGCTCCGAGAACGCGTTGAAGCCGAAAGCGCCCTTGCCGTTCTTGACCTTGTCGAGGACGATCGAACCCTCGGCGCCGGCGTTCTTGGCGATCCAGCGCATCGGCTCCTCGGCCGCGCGCTTCACGATGTTCACGCCGAACCGCTCGTCGTCGGAGACGCTGAGCTTCTCGAGCGCCGCACTGGCGCGAACCAGGGCGACACCACCGCCGGGGACGATGCCCTCTTCGACGGCCGCGCGCGTGGCGTGGAGCGCGTCCTCGACGCGCGCCTTCTTCTCCTTCATCTCGATTTCCGTGGCCGCGCCGACCTTGACGACGGCGACGCCACCGACGAGCTTCGCGAGCCGCTCCTGGAGCTTCTCACGGTCGTAGTCCGAGGTGGTCTCCTCGATCTGCGCCCGGATCTGCTTGATGCGGCCCTCGATGTCGGCCTTCTTGCCGGCGCCGTCGATGATGGTGCTGTTGTCCTTGTCGACGACGACGCGCTTCGCGCGACCGAGATCCTGGAGCGTCACGTTCTCGAGCTTCATGCCGAGCTCTTCGGCGATGACCTTGCCGCCCGTGAGGATCGCGATGTCCTCGAGCATGGCCTTACGGCGGTCGCCGAAGCCGGGCGCCTTCACCGCGACGGTGTGGAGCGTGCCGCGGATCTTGTTCACCACGAGCGTCGCGAGCGCCTCGCCCTCGATGTCCTCGGCGATGATGACGAGCGGCTTGCCGCCGCGCGCGACCTGCTCGAGCACCGGGAGGAGGTCCTTCATCGACGAGATCTTCTTCTCGTGGATGAGGAGGTACGCGTCCTCGTAGGTGCACTCCATCCGATCGGGATCGGTGACGAAGTACGGCGAGAGGTAGCCGCGGTCGAACTGCATGCCCTCGACGACGTCGAGCTGCGTCTCGAGGCCCTTGGCCTCCTCGACCGTGATGACGCCTTCCTTGCCGACCTTGCTCATCGCCTCGGCGATGATCTCACCGATCGTGGGATCGTTGTTCGCCGAGATCGTGCCGACCTGCGCGATCTCCTTCTGCTCCTTCGTGGGCTTGGAGAGACCCTTGAGCTCGCCGATGATCGCCTCGACGGCCTTGTCGATGCCGCGCTTGAGGCTCATGGGATCGTGGCCCGCCACGACCATCTTGAGGCCTTCGGTGAAGATGGCCCTGGCCAGCACCGTTGCGGTGGTGGTGCCGTCGCCCGCGACGTCGGAAGTCTTCGAGGCGACTTCCTTCACCATCTGGGCGCCCATGTTCTCGAACTTGTCCTCGAGCTCGATTTCCTTCGCGACCGTGACGCCGTCCTTCGTGACGTTCGGTGCGCCAAAGGACTTCTCCAGCACGACGTTACGTCCGCGCGGTCCAAGGGTGACCGTCACGGCGTCGGCCAGGAGATTCACGCCGCGGAGGACCTTGTCGCGGGCCTCCTGGCCAAACTTCACCA
This sequence comes from uncultured Binatia bacterium (SeqCode), assembly GCA_964432595.1. Classification (GTDB taxonomy): domain Bacteria; phylum Desulfobacterota; class Binatia; order DP-6; family DP-6; genus DASYLJ01. The sequence goes on from CAYSOF010000002.1 coordinate 46,226, forward strand.
ACTTTGCTGCCATCGATACTTCTCCTTCTTCCTTCTCGATCAGCTCTCGACCACGCCGAGGATGTCCTCCTCGCGCATGATCAGGTGCTCGTCGCCATCGAGCTTGATCTCCGAACCCGAGTACTTGCCGAACAGGATGACGTCGCCGACCTTCACGTCGAGCGGCTGCACCTTGCCGTCCTCGTTGGTCTTGCCCTTGCCGACCGCGATGATCTTGCCCTGCTGGGGCTTCTCCTTGGCGGTGTCCGGGATGATGATGCCTCCCCGCGTCTTCTCCACTTCCTCTTCGAGTCGCTTCACGATGACGCGATCCTGAAGTGGTCTGATCTTCATGCCCACTGCTCCTTCCTTTCTGCGCGCTAACGTAACGAGATCGTGAAAGAAAAAATCAGCGGCGCTCACGACGCGGCCGCCAATGCGCTGCCATCCGGACTTTGAGGCGGGCGCAACCTAATCACATGACCCCGCCTGTCAAGCGGCGGGGTGCGGTCAACGACCGCCGAGCTTCCGGCGCTCCTCCTCGTAGTACTGCCGGTAGAGGACGTCCCACTCCCGGCTACCGGGAAGGACCCGCTTCGGCATGCGCGCCCGCGCCAGCTGGTCGAGGCGGCCGTCGACGGAGAAGGCGTCGACGAGCGTCTGCTTCGCTTCGCTCAGGAAGAGGCGATCGTTGCGGATGCGCCCGAGCTTCTCGTCGAGCACGCACCGCTGGATCGCATGTGCGAGGTAGGACTGCCGCGCCTCGCTCAGATTCACAGCGCGAATCCCTTCGCCTTGGCGATGCGCTGCTTCACGAGCTGCTCGACGCGCCGCAGATCGAGCTCTTCGCGCCGGACGCCGGGCGCGCCCTGACGAACCAGCTTCTCGGCCTCGGCCATCGCCTCGCGCTCGATCGCTTCCTCCTCGTCGAAGTTCTTGTTGAGGAGGGCGACGAACCGCGCCTGCACCTTCGCCTCGGGAGCGTCGAGCTCGAGCAGCTTCTGGTCGACCAGGCGGCGAACCAGCGCCGCGGCGACCCGCTCGATCTGCGATGCGGACGGGCGCATCCCGGAGCACTTAGTTGCACGGCTTCGTTTTTGCAAGATGTTCGTGGACTTGTTCGTTGACTTGCAGGGGGCATCTCGATAAGCCGGCGCGAAGTTGACGGACGCGCCGATCGGAAGGCCCATCCGCATCCGGCCCGGCGACACGGTGGGTGTCGTGGCGCCTTCGGGGGTGGTGCAGGAAGAGCGGCTCGCGTCCGGAGTACGGGTGCTGGAAGGCTGGGGATTTCGCGTGGTGACGGGAGACGCGGTGCTGGCTCGACGGGCGTACCTCGCCGGCGCGGACAGTGTCCGGCGCGCCGACGTCCAGCGCATGCTCGACGACGATGCCATCCGCGCCGTGTTCTGCGCCCGCGGCGGGTACGGCAGCCAGCGCATCGTTCCGCAGCTCGACCTGCGCGGTCTCTCCCAGCGGCCGAAGCCCATCGTCGGCTACAGCGACGCGACCGCGCTGCTGTCGGCCGTCGTCGAGGCGGGGGTGAGCGCGATCCACGGTCCGATGGTCGCCGCCGATCTCGCGCGCGGCGCGACGGCGACGTCGCAGGAGCACCTCCTGCGCATGCTCACCGATCCGGACTACCTGTGGAGCGCCGAGGTTCCCGTCGAGGTGCGTCCCGGGCGGGCGCAGGGACGGCTCGTGGGCGGCTGCCTCTCGGTCGTCGTCACGTTGCTCGGCACGCGGTGGACCCCCGACTGGGACGACGCGATCGTCTTCCTCGAGGACGTCCACGAATGGCCGTACCGCATCGACCGGCTGCTGACGCAGCTGCGGCAGTCCGCGATCCTCGACCGCGTCGCCGGCGTCGTCTTCGGGACGATGGCCGCGTGTCGGTCGGCCGAGGGGATCGACGCGCTCGACGTCGTCCGTGACTGCTTCGCGGACGCTCCCTATCCCGTGGGCTTCGGGCTGGCGGCCGGGCACGTCCCCGACGAGCACGACGTCCACAACCTGGCGCTGCCGCTCGGCACGCGTGTGTGTCTCGACACCGCGCTCGGCCGGCTGACGGCGCTCGAGCCGGCCGTTGTCTAACGCCGTGCCCGTCCGGGTGGCCAGCGCGACGCGCACCGATTTCGGACGGGCGGCCGAGGTGCTGGAGACGGCGATCGGAGCGGGCGCGTTTCCCGGCGCCGTCATCCTCGTCGCGCGCGGCGACGAGATCGTCTGGCACGCCGCGTTCGGCGCGCGTAGCAGCGACGCCGAGCGCTCGCCGATGACGCCCGACATGGTCTTCGACCTGTCGTCGCTGACGAAGCCGCTCGCCACGACGACCGCGCTGCTGCAGCTCGTGCGCGAGGAGAAGGTGCGGATCGACGACCGCATCACGCGTTTCATCCCGAACTTCGGCGTGCACGGGAAGACGCACGTCACGGTCCGCCACCTGCTGTCGCATTGCTCGGGCTTCGCGGCGTGGCGTCCGTTCTGGAAGGAGATACTCCGCACCGAGCAGAAGGGCCGGCCGAACTGGCTCGCCAGCAAGGGCGCGCGCGCGCTCGTCTACGAGCAGATCCATCGCGAGAAGCTCGAGTACCAGCCGGGCGCGAAGAGCGTGTACAGCGACCTGGGCTTCATCCTGCTCGGCGAGCTCGTCGAGATGCTGACGTACTCGACGCTCGACCGCGTCTGTCAGGACCGCATCTTCCGTCCGCTCGGTCTGCAGGCGACCGGCTTCGTCGACCTCTCCCGGCTCCGCGTGCAGAAGATCGTCCCCGTCACCGAGCGGATCGCGCCGACGGAGAAATGCCCGTGGCGTCAGCGCGTGCTCTGCGGCGAGGTGCACGACGACAACGCGTGGGCCATGGGCGGCGTCGCCGGACACGCGGGACTCTTCGCGAACGCCGCCGACGTGCACACGCTGGTGACGCGGCTGCGTGCCTGCCATCGCGGCGACGACGACTTCGTCGTGCCGGCGCTGATGCAGCAGGCGTGGACGCGCGACGAGACCACGCCCGCCTCGACGTGGTGTCTCGGCTGGGATTCGCCGTCGACGACGAACTCGAGCGCCGGCACGCGCGTCAGCAAACGCGCCGTCGGCCATCTCGGCTTCACCGGAACGTCGATCTGGATCGACCTCGAGCGCGACGCGCACGTCGTCCTGCTGACGAACCGCGTGCACCCGCATCGCAGCAACGAAAAGATCCGCGACGTCCGGCCGAAGCTGCACGACGCCGTCTGGGAGGCGCTCGACGCATGAAGGTCCATCTCATCGCCGCGTGCGGCGTCGGCATGAGCGCCCTGGCGGCGTTGCTGCGCGCGGCGGGCCACGAGGTGAGCGGCTCCGACGAGCAGGTCTACCCGCCGGCGAGCACGCTGCTCGAAGAGCTCGGCGTGCCGGTGAAGCAGGGGTGGGACCCCGCGCGACTGGACGGCATGGACCTCGTCGTGTGCGGCAACGCCGTGCGCAGCACGAACGTCGAGGCGACGGCGGCGCGCGAGCGCGGCATGCGGATGACGTCGTTTCCGCAGGCGCTCGAGGAGCTGTTCCTCGAAGGGCGGAAGCCGCTCGTCGTCGCCGGCACGCACGGCAAGACGACGTCGGCGTCGATGCTCGCCTACGTGCTCGCGCAGTGCGGGCGCGATCCGGGCTGGCTGATCGGCGGCGCGCCGCGCGACCTCGGCTCGAACGCCAACCTGGGCGGCAGCCCGTGGTTCGTCGTCGAGGGCGACGAGTACGACTCGGCGTACTTCGACAAGGGACCGAAGTTCCTCCACTACCGGCCGCATACGGTCCTGCTGACGGCGGTGGAGTTCGATCACGCCGACATCTATCGCGACCTCGCGCACATCCAGGACGCGTTCCGGAAGCTGCTCGCGCTGCTCCGGCCCGATGCGCCGCTCGTCGCGTGCGGCGACTTCCCCCACCTGCTCGAAGTGATCGAGGGTGCGAAGGCGGACGTGATGCGCTTCGGGCTCGACGCGTCGAACGAGTGGCGCGTCACCGACCTCGTCGACGACGGCACGACGCGCTTCCGGATCCGCCAGCACGATCGCGTCGTCTGCGAGGTGACGCTGCAGGTCCCCGGGCCGATCAACGCGCGCAACGCGCTCGGCGTCCTGCTGGTCGCGAACCGGTGCGGCGTGAAGTGGGAAGCGGGCGCTGCGGCCCTGTCGAAGTTCCGCGGCGTGCGCCGGCGACAGGAGATCGTCGCGGACGTGGCCGGCGTGACCGTCATCGACGACTTCGCCCACCATCCGACCGCCGTCGCGGGTACGCTCTCCGCGCTGCGACTCCGCTACCCCGGTCGCCGGTTGCGCGCGGTGTTCGAGCCGCGCTCCAACACGAGCCGGCGGCGCGTCTTCCAGAACGAGTTCGCCGATGCGCTCGCGGGCGCCGACGAGGCGGTGCTGGCGGCGGTGTTCGCCAAGCCGAACGATCCAATTCCCGTCGAGGAACGCCTCGCCCCCGAGACGATCACCGACGACATCACGAAGCGTGGGGTCCCGGCGCGCACCATCGACGGCGTGCCGGCGATCCGCGACTACCTGGTATCCTCGGCCCAGCCCGGCGACGTCATCGTGATCATGTCCAACGGCGCGTTCGGCGGCCTGCCGTCGCTGGTCGCGTCCGGGCTCGGCGCGTCCTCGACCTCGTAGAGCTGCCGATACACCTCATAGTGCCCGAGGACCGACTTCACGTAGTCGCGTGTCTCGCGGAAGCTGATCAGCTCGACGAACTCGTCGTCGGGGCGTGTGCCGTAGCGGCGGTCCCACTTCGCGACGGCGTCCTCGCCCGCGTTGTAGGCGGCGAGCGCGCGCACCGTCGAGCCCTGGTATCGGTCGAGCAGCCGGCGCAGCAGCGTCGTGCCGAGCGTGACGTTCGGCTCCACGCGATGCAGCGTCGGCCGATCCGGCGCGGGCAGGCCGCGCGTCGCGGCGACCTCGCGCGCGGTCGTGGGTAGCAGCTGCATCAGGCCATGCGCGTCCGCGGGCGACACCGCCTCGGGCACGAACAGGCTCTCTTGACGCACGAGCGCGGTGACGAGGAGCGGGTCGAGCTGCAGCTCCTCGGCGCGGCCGCGGATGACGTCCCAGAAGCCGAGCGGGTACAGGTAATGACGTCGCGCGCCCGGGCTGGTGCGAGCCAGTCGCAGCGCGGCGCCGGGCGCATCGATGGCGCTGTAGGCGTCGAGCAGCTCCGCGGTGGACGCCGACGGCGCCATCGCGTCGAGCTCGAGACGTGCGAGACGCCGGTACCCGAGCTCGTAGTACAGCTTCGCACGCTCGGCGTGCGGACCGCTCACGCCGGACGGGAACGGCGGACGGGCGGCCCCGAGCGATGCCGGCATCGCCGGCGCCGCCTGACCGAGTCGGATCCGCGCCAGCGCGCCGTAGTACGTGGCGGGATGTCGCTCGGCGACGTGCTCCAGGCGACCGGACGCCTCGGTGGAGCCCATCGCCTCGAGCGAGCGGGCCTCCCAGTACTCGGACGCGATGCGGGTATCCCGATCGCTGTCGCTCGAGAGCTCCTGGAACGTGGCCGCAGCCGATTTGTAGTCGCCGGCGAGGAATCGCACCCAGCCGGCTCGCCAGCGCGCCTCCTGCGCCGTCGACGCCATGGGAAAGCGCCGCGCGAGGTCCGTGTAGGTCGCCGCCGCCGCCGCATGCTGACCCGCCTCCTGCTCGATGCGTCCGGTCGCATAGAGCGCCTCGGCGGCCTCCTGGCTCTGCGGGAAGCGCTCGAGGACCTCGCGGAACAGCCGCTGCGCGGCGGCGTCGTCGTCGGCGTTCCAGCGCCAGCGCGCCGCGCCGGCCAGTGCGCGCGGGCCGTAGGTCGGGTGCGAGCGATCGGCGAGCGCCTGGCAGAGCGCCTGGGCCCGCTCGCGATGCCCCAGGCCCTGCTCGGCGCGGGCCTGGATCCATAGCGCCTGCTCACGCTGATCGGGGTCCGCCGGCCGACCGAGCACCGCGAGCGCCTCCTCGAGCGCGCCGGCGGGATCGCCTTCGACGAGCCGCAGCTCGCCTTCGGTCAGGCGGCCGGCGGTGTCGTCGAGCAGGGCCGGCTGCCGCTCGCGGAGGCGGTCGGCGACCCGTCGCGCACGGCGCGCGACCAGGCCCCGGGGCTTGGCCGAGCGCAGCTCGAGCGCCAGACGTCCCGCCTCCGCGTCGTCCGACAGATCGAGCGCGATCTCCGCCAGCATCAGCGTCGTCATCGTGCTGCGCCGATCCGATGCCGGCAGCGCGCCGCGGGCCGCGGTCAGCCAGGCGCGCGCGTCGGTCGCGTCGCCGGTTCGACGGCGAACCCGTCCCACCGCGAACTGCGCCGGTCCCACCCAGATCGACTCGGGGTGTCGCGCGAGCAGGTCGTTCGCCGTGCGGGCTGCGTCGTTGGCCTTGCCACGCGACGCCGACGTCCACACGCGCAGGTAGAGACCCAGGTCCTCGAGCTCCGGATGGGCGGCCGCCGCGGCGACCAGATGGCGCGGCGGATTGCCGACACGCTGCGGCGCGGCAGGCGTCGGATCGGGGACGGCCGGTGCAGCGCTCGGCTGCGAACGCGAAACCGTGGGGTCGTGCTGGACCGTGAGGCAGCCCGCAGCCACCACCATCCCAGCCACCCACGACGCCGATCGACGGCGCATGACCCATATCGGGCTACCACGCGATCCCGCCGCCGGCAACTTGACACGTGCCCATCGTGCCGAGAGCATGCGCGCCGTGTCCGGAGCGATCGACGTCATGGCGGCTCGTATCGCCGCCGTGCGCGCCGTCATCGCGGAGCACGCGCAACGCGCCGGACGCGACCCCGGGCTGGTCCAGATCGTGGCCGTCACGAAGACGCTGCCGGCGTCGGCGGTCCGGGCGTCGCTGGCGGCGGGTCTGACCGACGTCGGCGAAAACTACGTGCAGGAGGCCCGGGCGAAGCGCGACGAGGCGGGTGCCGGCGCCACGTGGCACCTGATCGGCGGCCTGCAGCAGAACAAGGCGCGGGCGGCGGTTGCCGTGTTCGACCGCGTCCACTCCGTCGACTCGACGCGGATCGCCGATGCGCTCGATCGCGAAGCCGCGGCCGTGGGGCGCCGTCTCCCCGTCTTGCTGCAGGTGAACCTCGCCGGCGCGGCCGCCCAGCGGGGGGCCATGCCGGACGCGGTGCCCGCGCTCGCGCGGCACGTCACGGGCCTGCCCGCGCTCGCGCTCGACGGCCTGATGACGATCGCGCCGGCCGGTGGCACGGACACCGCGGTGCGCGGCCATTTCCGGGCCCTGCGCATGCTGCGGGACGACGTCCAGAAGGCGCTCGGGGTTGAACTACCCCACCTGTCTATGGGAATGAGCGACGATTTCTCGCTCGCCGTCGAGGAGGGCGCGACGCTCGTACGGCTGGGACGTGCGCTCTTCGGACCTCGTGGGCCTGGTAACTGGCGGGAGGGTGCATGAAGAAGATTGGCTTCATCGGGGCGGGCAACATGGCGGGAGCGCTCATCAAGGGCCTGCTCAACGCCGAGAAATACAAGCCGACCGACCTTTGGGTTGCCGACCCGGTCGATTCCCAGGTGCGCCGGCTGAAGCGCGCGCACAAGATCGACGGCACGCGTGACAACCGCCAGCTGGTCGCGCAGTCGCAGACGATCATTCTGGCCGTCAAGCCACAGATGATGGCCCAGGTGCTCGAGGACATCCGCTCCGAAGCCACCCCGAAGAAGCTGTTCGTCTCCATCGCGGCTGGCTTCCCGCTGCGTCGGCTCGAAGCCGGACTGGGCGGCCAGGCGCGCGTCGTCCGCGTCATGCCGAACACGCCGGTCCTGGTCGGGAAGGGCATCTCGGTCGCCGTCGCGGGCAGCAAGGCGACCGACGCCGACCTGAAGCAGACGCTCAAGCTCTTCAAGGCGGTCGGCGAGGCGGTGTCGATCACCGGCGAGGACCTGCTCGACGCGGTGACGGCGCTGTCCGGCAGCGGCCCGGCGTTCGTCTACCTGTTCGCCGAGTGCATGATCGAGGGCGGCGTGCGCGGCGGGCTACCGCAGAACCTGGCGACGCAGCTGGCGTTCGCGACGCTCGGCGGTGCGGCCGCGATGCTCGGCGAGAGCGGCCTCTCGGCGCGCGAGCTACGCGACATGGTGACCTCGCCCGGCGGCACCACGCTCGCCGGCCTGGGCGCCCTCGAGCAGCATCACTTCCGGGAAGCGGTGATCACGGCCGTCGAGACCGCCACGCGTCGGGCTCGCGAGCTCGCGGCAGCCTGAGGTCGGTGTGGGCGGGGTCCTCCTGAGCCAGTTCACCTTCGCGATCGCGACGATCCTGAACTACCTGCTGACGCTGTACTTCTGGATCCTGCTGATCTCGGCGCTGCTGTCGTGGGTCAATCCCGACCCGAACAACCCGATCGTCCGCTTCCTGCGCGCGGTGACCGATCCGCTCCTCTACCAGGTGCGCAAGCGGCTCCCGATCGTCTACCAGAGCGGCATCGACTTCTCCCCGCTGGTCGTGATGCTCGGTATCTGGTTCCTCCAGCTGTTCGTGGTGCGCAGCCTGTTCGCGCTCGCCGCCCGTGTCGCCTGAGCCCGACGGATGGGTTCTGCAGACGCCGGACGGTAGCGTCCTGCGCATCCACGCCCGCCCCGGCGCGTCGCGTGCCGGCGTCGCCGGCTTCCACGGCGACGCGCTGTGCGTGCGGATCCGTGCACGGGCGGTCGAAGGCGCCGCGAACCGCGAGCTCACCGCCATCCTCGCCGCCGCGCTCGACGTCGCGCCGCAGGCCGTCGAGCTCGCGTCCGGCGCTCACGGGCGCGAGAAACGCGTCCGGATTCGCGGCCTCGACGTGGCCGCCGTGCGCGCCCGTCTGTTCGTTGACAAGGCTCAACCCCGTGATTAGACGCGCCCAATGCCGATCTATGAGTACCGGTGCGAGCAGTGCGGGGACTTCGAGCAGAGCCAACGCATCTCCGATCCCCCGCTGTCCCGGTGTCCGAAGTGCCGCCGCAAGGTGCGCCGTCTCATCTCGAACACGAGCTTCCAGCTGAAGGGCAGCGGGTGGTACATCACCGACTACGGCCGCTCCGGCAGCAAGAACGGCGGCGCCAAGGACGCCGGCGGCGAGTCGAGCAGCGAGTCGACCTCGGAGAACAAAAGCGAGTCCAAGTCCGAGAGCAAGGCCGAGTCGAAGACCGAGGCCAAGTCCGAGTCGAAGCCCAAGAAGAAGGCCGCCGCCGGCAAGTCGGCGGACTGATCCTCGTCGGCGCCGATACGGGCGGAACGTTCACCGACCTCGTCGCCCTCGCCGGCGGGCGGCTCGAGGTCTTGAAGGTTCGCTCGACGCCGGACGACCCCGCCCGTGCCGTTCGCGAGGGCCTCGCCCGCCTCGCCCGCGGACGACGCCTGCACCTGCACTACGGCTCCACCGTCGCGACGAACGCGCTGCTCGAGCGTCGCGGCGCCCGGGTCGTCCTGCTGACGACCGAGGGCTTCGAGGACGTCTTCGCCATCGGGCGGCAGACGCGCCCCGCGCTGTACGCGCTCGAGCCGGTGCGCCCCGAGCCGCTCGTGCCGGCGTCGCGGCGCATCGGCATCGCGGAGCGCGTGCTCGCCGACGGCTCGATCGAGGTGGCGCTCGACGGCGCGACGCTGAAGCGCGCCGTCGCCCGTGTGCGAGCGAGCCGCGCGCAGGCGGTCGCGATCTGCCTGCTGCACAGCTACGCGCGCCCCGACCACGAGCGTCGGCTCGCCGACGCGCTCTCGGGCGAGGGCCTGCACGTCACGGCGTCGCATCGCCTGCTGCGCGAGTATCGCGAGTACGAGCGCGTCGCGACGACCGTCGTGAATGCCTACGTCGGGCCGCTGATGGCCGAGCATCTCGGCCGCCTGCAGGCGGCGGTGCCGGACGGGTTGCGCGTGATGCAGTCGAACGGCGGCCTCGTCGGCGCGACGCTCGCCGCCGCCGAGCCCGTGCGCACGGTGCTGTCGGGACCAGCCGGCGGCGTCGTCGGCGCCGCGAGCCGCGCGCGCGCCGCGGGGCTCGACCGCGTCGTGACGTTCGACATGGGCGGCACCTCGACGGACGTGAGCCTGGTCGACGGCTCGCCGTCGTGGAGCGCCGAGACGACGGCCGCCGGCCTGCCGGTGCGTGTGCCGGTCATCGACATCCACACCGTCGGCGCCGGCGGCGGGTCGATCGCGCGTGTCGACGCCGGCGGTGCCTTGCGGGTCGGTCCCGAGAGCGCGGGCGCCGATCCGGGGCCGGCGTGCTACGGCAGCGGCACGCTGCCGACGGTCACCGACGCGAACCTCGTGCTCGGACGTCTCGTCGAGACGGAGTTCCTCGGCGGCGAGCTCGCGCTCGAGCCCGAGCGCGCCCGCGCGGCCCTGCGTCCGCTGGCGACGAAGCTCGGCCGCTCGCTGGAGGCGGCCGCGGCCGGCGTGATCGACGTCGTCACCGCGGCGATGGAGCGCGCGTTGCGCGTGATCACCGTCGAGCGCGGGCACGATCCGCGCGAGCTGTCGCTCGTCGCGTTCGGCGGCGCCGGCGGGCTGCATGCGGCCGACCTCGCTCGCGCGCTCGGCATGCGGCGCGCGTACGTGCCGCGCCATCCCGGGCTGCTGTCGGCGTGGGGCATGCTGTCCGCCGACGTCGTGCGCGATGTCGGGCGGACGTTGCGGCAGGTCGATCCGCCGGAGCGCGTCCTGACCGCCGGGTTCCGTGCGCTGCGGCGCGACGCCGACGCCGCGATGGCGGCCGACGGCGTGCGCGGCGCGCGCATCGAGGCGATGCTCGACGTGCGCTACGCGGGCCAGTCGTACGAGGTGACGGTGCCCTGGCGGCGCGGCTGGCGGCGCGCGTTCCATCGCCGCCACGAGCAGCTGTTCGGCCACGCCGCTCCGGGGCGCCCGCTCGAGGTGGTCACCCTGCGGCTCCGCGCGCGCGGCGGCGGCGCCCGCGTCCCGTCCGAGCGGATGCTGCGACGGGGGACCGTTCGACCGCGCGCGCTACGCCCCGTCGTCTTCGACGGGCACCCGCGCCGCACGCCGGTGTTTCGCCGCGACGATCTCGATGTCGGCTGGCGGCAGGCGGGTCCCGCCATCGTCTGCGAGTACAGCGCGACGACGGTCGTCCCGCCCGGATGGCGCGCGACGGTCGAGCGCACGGGCGGCATCCTCCTGGAGGACCGCAATGCGTGAGCACGATCCGGTGGCGCTCGAGATCGCGAACCATCGGCTCGCGGCCGTCGCCGAGGAGATGGGCGTCGTACTGGGACGCACCGCCCTGTCGCCGAACATCAAGGAGCGGCGCGACTACTCGTGCGCGGTCTTCGACGCCGCGGGCGGCCTCGTCGCGCAGGCGGCGAACATCCCGGTGCACCTCGGCGCGATGCCGCTGTCGGTGCGCGCCGCGATCGACGCCGTGTCGATGGGCCCGGGCGACGTCGTCGTGCTGAACGATCCGTTCGCCGGCGGCACGCATCTGCCCGACGTCACGGTCGTAGCGCCCGTGTTCCTGCGCGGTGGGCGCCGGCCGTTCGCCTACGTCGCGAACCGCGCGCACCACGCCGACATCGGCGGCATGTCTCCCGGCTCGATGCCGCTCGCCACCGACGTCTTCCAGGAGGGGCTGCGCCTGCCGCCGGTGAAGATCGTCGCCGCCGACCGCATCGTCGACGACGTGATGGCGCTGTTCCTCGCGAACACGCGCGTGCCCGACGAGCGCCGCGGCGATCTGCACGCCCAGTGGGCCGCGCTCCGCGTCGGCGCCGAGCGCATCCGCGGCCTCGCCGGCCGTCGCGGTCCGGCGACCCTCGCAGCGGAGATGGCCGCGCTGCAGGACTACTCGGCCGCGCTCATGCGCGCGGCGATCCGCCGGCTGCCCGCGGGAACGTATCGCGCGCACGACGTGCTCGACGACGACGGGCTCGGGACGGCGCGGATCCGCATCGCCGTCAGCATCACGTTGCGCGGCGGGCGCGCCCGCATCGATTTCACGGGCACCGCGCCGCAGACCCGCGGTCCGGTCAACGCGAACCTGCCCGTGACGCGATCGGCGGTGCTCTACGTCTTCACGACGCTCGCGTCCGACACGGTGCCGCCGAACGAGGGCCTCGCGCGGCCGCTGACGATCACGGCGCCGCCCGGATCGGTCGTGAATGCGCTGCCGCCCGCGGCCGTCGCCGGCGGCAACGTCGAGACGTCGCAGCGGATCGTCGACGTGCTGCTGCGCGCCTTGTCGCGCGCCGCCCCCGATCGCGTGCCCGCGGCGAGCTGCGGCTCGATGAACAACGTCGCGCTCGGCGGCACGGTGAGCGGCCGCGCGTTCGCGTACTACGAGACGGTGGCGGGCGGGGCGGGCGGCGGACCGACGTCGCCGGGATTGTCCGGCGTCCACACGCACATGACGAACACGCTCAACACGCCGGTCGAGGCGCTCGAGGCGTACTACCCGCTGCGCGTGCGTCGCTACGGGCTGCGCGCGCGCTCGGGCGGCGCCGGACGTCACGCCGGCGGCGCCGGCGTCATCCGCGAGATCGAATTTCTCGCGCCGGCGCAGGTGACGTTGCTGGGCGAGCGGCGCACGACGGCGCCCTGGGGGCTCGCGGGCGGCGCGGACGGCGCGCCCGGACACGATTGGATCGTCCGCGGTGGTCGGCCGCGGCGGTTGCCTGCGAAGGCGACCATCGACGTGCAGCCCGGCGATCGACTGCGTGTCGAGACGCCGGGGGGCGGCGGATTCGGCCGCCCCCGGCGTCGCTGAAGCTCAGGCCGCTTTGTCCTTGCTCAGCTCGGTCAGCCGGCGCTCGAGCTCGGCGACGCGACGGGACAGGTCGTCGACCTTCTCGGCCTTGGCGACGCCCACGCGCGTGAGCAGGTCCTCGGCGATCGTGGTCAGCTGCGTGAGCACCGTCGAGCGGATCTGGCTACGACGCGCCTCCAGCTCGCGAACGGCCTCGGCCGCGCGGCGACGGACGTCGGCCAGCGTCTCGAGCGGGCGGCGGCGAACCAGCGCGCCGGCGTCCTCACGGATGCGACCCACGATGCGCTCACCCTCGACCTGCATCCGCTTGACCGACGCGCGAACCTCGTCGAGCGACAGGCGGGTGGCTATGCTCTCTGCCATGTTCTTCTCCTCCTCTGCTGTGTTTTGTCGGCGAAGGAGAGGAAGTACTACGCGCTGCGTCAACGGTCAACCCATGCAGGGCCGTTTTTGCGGCCGTCACTCCCCCGCGAAATGGATGACGCCGTCGTCATTCACGAGGTTGCCGCTGATGTCCTCCCGGGGCACCCCGTGGACCAGGCGTAGGTGGGCGACGAATTTCTCGCGATCGGTGAACTTCTCGTCGTCCACGTCGCAGACGTAGCGCGGCTCCCCGTTGATCGAGACGCCGCCGGGCACCAGGTCGCGGTCGTTCTTGCGCTTCCAGTACAGGCGCTCGTGCTCCCACGGGTCGATGGGGACGAAGATGTCGAGCTCCGACTGGTCGAACCCACGACGGGGCCCGCGACGGTCGTCCGCCCACGCGCCGGCCACCAGAGCGCACAGCAGCGCGACGGCCTGGAACGCTCGCATGCCTCGACGCTACGACCGTGACGGTCGGGTCTCAAGCCGCTGCGACCGATCGGGCGGGTGGGGCGTAGACTGCCCATGCACCGACCCGCCATGGTTCGTTCGCTGCTCGTCGCCACCTCGCTGCTGATCTCGTTCGACGCGGCTGCCGCGACTCTCGTCACCGGCGGCATCCTGGGACGCCGCCATCGCTGCTGCATCGTGAACGCGGGCACCAAGCCGCTGGTCGAGGTGGCGCCCGAGCTGCGCGCGTTCGACGGGACGTCGGCCGGCGGGAGCAACCGCAGCTTGCCCTGCTCCAGCCGCTCGACCACGTCCCAGCGTCGCCACTGTCGCACACTCATGAGCTCCACCGCTCTCTCTGCCGCACCAGCGGGGGAGGACATGATCGCTGACGCGTTAGGGGGGGACACAATCGCTGATGCTACACAAGCGCGCTGAGCTGCCTTGACCGGGTGCGCGGCGTCCGGCTAAGAGTTGCGACCCGCCGCCACGCGGTGGCCTGCTACGGTCGCATAGCTCAGTTGGTTAGAGCGCCTGCTTCACACGCAGGAGGTCCCAGGTTCGAGTCCTGGTGCGACCACTCCTGCCGACCATGATCTCACTCGAAGGCGTCGAGAAGCGCTACCGCCAGGGTGACGCCGACGTGACGGCGCTCGGCGGCGTGACGCTCGACATCGCCGCCGGCCAGTTCGTCTCCGTGGTCGGCGCGAGCGGCTCCGGCAAGAGCACGCTGCTCCACCTGATGGGGGGGCTCGACCAGCCGAGCGCCGGCGAGATCCGTATCGACGGCTCGCCGATCTCGCGCATGACCGACGACGAGATCACCGTGTTCCGTCGTCGCAAGATCGGATTCATCTTCCAGTTCTTCAACCTGCTGCCGACGCTCTCCGCCGAGGAGAACGTCGCGCTGCCGCTGCTCCTCGACGGCAAGTCGCAGCGCGAGGTCGCACCGAAGGTGACGGCGGTGCTCGAGCAGGTCGGCATCGCGCATCGACGGCGGCATCGGCCCGACGAGCTGTCGGGCGGCGAGATGCAGCGCGTGGCGATCGCGCGCGCGCTCGTGATCGATCCCGTCCTCGTGCTCGCCGACGAGCCCACCGGCAACCTCGACAGCAAGACCGGCGAGCAGATCCTGGCGCTGATCCGCGACGCGAACCGCAGCCGCGGCGCCACCGTGGTCATGGTGACGCACGACGCGAAGGCCGCCGCCTACGGCACCCGTCTGGTCACCATGCGCGACGGCGGCGTCGTCGACGACGTCGTCAGCTCGTAGTAACTTCGATCAGCACGAGCGGCGTCGGGCCGACGTTCTCGACCCGACACGCACCGTGGCCCGCCGTCGCCGACGCGCCCGGCCCGAGGTCGAGTGCACGTCCGTCGCGCGAGACGCGCGCCTCGCCCTGGACGACGACCCAGTGCACGTGACGGCCGTCGCCGGGCGGCACCGACACCTCGCAGATCGGCAGCACGACGAGCCGCCGCACGGTGAAGCCGTCGCCGCGGTCGGTCACCTCGGACGACCCCCACGGGTGCTGCACGACGGTGTGCGTGCGCTCGCCCGGCGTCGCGTCGAAGCGTTGCACGAGGCCGCGCACGTCCTCGCTGCGCTCCTTCGGCATGGCCAACACCGCGTCCCGCGTCGCGACGAGCACGACGTCGCGCAGCCCGACGACGGACAGCGCCGGCCCTTCGGAGCGCAGCAGCGAGTCGTGCACGTCCACGGCGACGACCTCGCCCGCGACGGCGTTGCCGGCGTCGTCCTTGCGGCTCACCTCCCAGAGCGCGGCCCACGAGCCGACGTCGCTCCAGCCCATCGAAACCGGCACGACGGCCGCGTCGGCGACGCGCTCCATGACCGCCGTGTCGATCGGGCACGACGGCGACGAGCGGAACGCGGCGCCGAGCCGTACGAAGCCGCCGTCGCGCGAGCAGTCGCCGAGCGCGGCCGCGCACGCGTCGACGACGCCGGGCTCGTGCTGCGTGAGCTCGCGCTGGAAGCGGGCGACGGGGAACAGGAAGATGCCGCTGTTCCAGAGGTGGTCGCCCGCGGCGAGGAACGCCTCGGCGGTCGCGCGCGGCGGCTTCTCGACGAAGCGATCGAGTGCGAAGCAGCGCGGCAGCCCGTCGAGCGCGGTGCCACGCCGGATGTAGCCGTAGCCCGTCTCCGGCCGCGTCGGCTCGATGCCGAACGTGACGAGACGGCCGGCGTCGGCGGCGGCGCGGCCGTGCGCGATCGCCGTCTGGAACGCGGCGGGCTCCGCGATCTCGTGATCGGCGGGCATGACGAGCATCGTCGCGTCGGGATGCCGGGCGAGGATCCACGCCGCCGCGACGCCGGCCGCCGGCGCGGTGTTGCGGCCCGTCGGCTCGAGCACGATCGCCTCGGGTGCGACGCCGATCAGGCGTAGCTGCTCGGCGACGACGAAGCGGTGGTCCTCGCCGCAGACGACGATCGGCGGCGCGTAGCGGGAAGCGTCGTGGGTGCGCAGCACCGTCTCCTGCAGCATCGTGCGCTCGCCGGTGAGCGGCAACAGCTGCTTCGGCGTCAGGGCGCGGGAGAGCGGCCAGAGGCGGGTGCCCGAACCGCCGCAGAGCACCACCGGTACGATGAGCGTCACGCGGCGCATCCTCCGTTGCCGCGCGCCGCCTCGTCAACCGCTACTTGACGACGACCACCTCCACCGGCCCGTCGCGGCGCACGACGGTCACACCGACGTCCTCCGCGTGCCGGGTCAGGTCGACGTCGATGGACGCGCCGCCGATGCGCAGGTCTCGCAGCGATATGCGATCGAGGAAACCGGGCAGGTGCGGATGGGCGAAGCGCACGGTGCGCGACGGCGCGTCGATGCGCAGCCCGATGCAGCTCTGCACCAGCATGAACACCGCGCCCGCCGCCCATGCCTGCGGCGCGCACGCCACGGGATACGACGTGGGCGCCTCGCCCGGGCGGCGGCGGAAGCCGCAGAACAGCTCCGGAAGGCGGCGCAGCTCGACGCCGAGGCACGCGGCAAAAAGCCCGTCGACGATGGCGGTCACGGGCTCCTGCAGCCCGTAGGTGGACAGGCCCGCGGCGACGAGCGCGTTGTCGTGCGGCCACACCGAGCCGTTGTGGTACGACATCGGGTTGTAACGCGCCGCGGACGCCGCGGCCGTCCGCACGCCCCAGCCGCAGAACGAGTCGGCGTCCATGAGCGTCGCGGCGACGCGGGCCGCGCGCTCGGGGCTCGCGATGCCCGCGAACAGACAGTGCCCGGCGTTCGACGTGCGCACGCGGCACGGCCGCTTCGCGCCGTCGAGCGCCAGCACGTACGTGCCCATATCGTCGTCCCAGAACGCGGCCTCGAACCGCTGCCGTAGCGTCTCCGCCTGGGTCGCGAGCCGGTGCGCCTCGCTCGTGTGGCCGAGGGCCATCGCGAGCGTCGCCGCGCCCAGCCGCGCGGCGTGGACGTAGCCCTGCACCTCGCACAGCGCGATCGGAGGCGTGGCGAGCGTGCCGTCGGCGTGGAACACCGAATCGTCGGAATCCTTCCATCCCTGCTGCTGCAACCCGCGCTCGGTCTGGCGCGCGTACTCGACGAACCCGTCGCCGTCGACGTCGCCGTAGCGGTCGATCCACTCGAGGGCGCGCACGACGTGCGGCCACAGGCGCTCGGCGGTCTCGCGGTCGGCCGTGCGCTGCCAGTAGGCGGCGGCGAGCATGACGAACAGCGGCGTCGCGTCGATGCTGCCGTAGTAGCGCCCGAACGGCACCTCGCCGAGCGCCGCCATCTCGCCGCCGCGCGCCTCGTGCAGGATCTTGCCCGGCTCGGCGTCGGACTCGGGCCGGCGCTCCGTCGCCTGCGTCTCGGCGAGGAAGCAGAGGACGCCGCGCGCGAGCCGCGGATCGGTCCACAGCGTCTCGAACGCGGTGATGACGCCGTCGCGGCCGAAGGGCGTGGAGAACCACGGGACGCCTGCGTAGGGGTAGGGGCCGGTCGGCAGCTCCGTCGTCATCATGACGAGGTCCGCGCTCGAGCGTGTCAGCCACTCGTCGAACTGCTCGTTCGACGTGCGCACGCGGCACGCGCCGTTCGCGGTGAGATCGCGCGCCGCCCGCACGCCGGCGAGCGCGGCGTCCCACGCCGGCGGACGATCGCCCGGCGCCGTCTCGCATGCGGCCGTGACGACGATCGACGCCTGTCCGCCCGGCGGCAGGTCGAGATGCCAGCGCGCGGCGCCCGGCTCGAGCTGCGTCGGCGGCGGATCGAGTCGGAGCGTCGTCGTGCGCCGCACGCCGTCGAGGCCGTCGTACACGAGCCGCACGACGTCGCCGTCGATCATGGGCGCGGCGGCGCTGCCGCGGCGCGGGCGCGTCGAGCCGCGCACCTCGAAGATGTCGGCGAAGTCCGACTCGAAGAGCAGCGCCAGGTCGACGGTGAGCGGCGTCCGATCGTAGCTGCGCACGCGGAGCCGCGAGTGCAGCACGCCGTTCCACAGGAAGCTCGCACGCAGGAGGTGCACGGTGTCGCGCGCGACGACGAGCCGCTCGCCGTCGCGCACGTCGGGATTCGTGCAGTTCGCGACGAGCAGCGTGTCGTCCTGCGTCGTCGTCGCGCTCAGCAGCAGCGGCCGCTGCGTGCCCAGCCGCGTCTCGAAGCGGCTCAGATGGCGCGTGCCGTCGTGGAACAGGCCCTGCCGCGCGAAGCCGAGCGCATGGATGTCGCCGTGTCGATCGAACACGGCGAACGTGTCGCCCTGCTTCAGCACGAGCGTACGATCGTCGGCACGGCTGGACGTCGCGAGGATGTACCAGCGGTCGTGGACCTTGATGACGTCGTCCATGGGTGGCTAGCGCCCGTTGGTGTCGCTGCTACGACTGAAACGGCTAGCACATCCCGAGAAACGGACAACGACGTCATGCGTATCGCGCAGCTCGCTCCCCTCACCGAATCCGTTCCCCCCAGACTCTACGGCGGCACCGAACGCGTCGTCTCGTGGCTCACCGAAGCGCTCGTCGCGCGCGGTCACGACGTCACGCTCTTCGCCAGCGGCGACTCCGTGACGTCGGCGCGGCTCGTGCCCCCCGGCGACCGCGCGCTCCGCGGCGGCACCGGCGATCCGCTGGCGTCGCACGTCACGATGGTGGCGATGGCGAAGGAACGCGCCGAGCAATTCGACTTCGTGCACACGCACGTCGACTTCATCCCGTTCCTGGCGTTCGACGGCGCGCGGCCCGCGCTGGTGAGCACGCTGCACGGACGGCTCGACCTGCCGTGGCTGCCGCAGGTGTTCCGCCAGTTCCGCACGGCGTCGCTCGTGTCGATCAGCGATGCGCAGCGCCGGCCGGTGCCCGATGCGAACTGGGTCGCGACCGTCCATCACGGGCTGCCGATCGCGGGCTATCCGCTGGGGGCGGGGCGTGGTGACTACATGCTCTTCCTGGGCCGCATGTCGCCCGAGAAGCGCCCCGACGCCGCGATCGCGCTCGCGCGCCGCGCCGGCGTGCGTCTGGTGCTCGCGGCCAAGGTCGACGACGTCGATCGCGCGTGGTTCGAGCAGACCGTCGAGCCGATGCTGTCGGCGCCGGGCGTCGAGTTCATCGGCGAGGTGGACGAGCGCACGAAGCACGGACTCCTCTGTGACGCCCGCGCGATGCTCTTCCCGATCGGCTGGCCCGAGCCGTTCGGCTTGGCGATGATCGAAGCGATGGCCTGCGGCACGCCGGTGATCACGCGTCGCTGCGGCTCGACGCCGGAGGTCGTCGCCGACGGCGTGACCGGCTTCGTCTGCGACGACGACGATGCGGTCGTCGACGCGATCCGTCGCATCGACACGATCGACCGTGCGGCGTGCCGCCGTCGTGTCGAAGAGCGCTTCGCCGTCGACCGCATGGCGGCCGCGTACGAGCAGGTCTACGAGCGGCTCCTCGCGGCGCGCTCGGTGCGCGTGCGCCCGGTGGCGACGCAGGGCCGCCACGCGCTGCTGCCGACCGAGGTGTCGTGACGGGACCCGTCGACCTGACCGACGTCTGGACGCGCCTCCAGGGCATGCTGACCGAGCTGCTCGCCCGCCTCCCGCTGGTGGCGCTGGCGCTCGTCGCGGTCGGGATCGGCTGGATGATCGCCGTGCGCGTGAAGCGCGTCGTCACGCGGCTGGTCGAGCAGCGCGGCCGCCGCCGCAGCCTGGCGCTCGTCGTCGGCCGCGTCGCGCAATGGGCGGTGGGTTTCGTCGCCGTGCTCGTCGGCCTGTCCATCGTCGTGCCGACGTTCGGCATCGGCGACCTGATCCAGATGCTCGGCATCGGCAGCGTAGCGATCGGCTTCGCCTTCCGCGACATCCTGCAGAACTTCCTGGCCGGCATCCTGCTGCTGCTGGCGGAGCCGTTCCGCATCGGCGATCGCATCGCCTTCGGCGGCTTCGCCGGCACCGTGCAGGACGTCCAGACCCGCGCCACGATGATGCAGACGGACGACGGGCAGCGCGTCGTCATCCCGAACGGCAAGCTCTTCACCGAGATCGTCGTCGTCGAGCGGGAAGCTTCCTGACGAGGCGAGGGATCGTGTAGAAGACCGGCGTGGACGTTCCCGGAATCCGCGCCGACGCCGTCACCACGTTCTTCCGCACGCACGTGCCCGCCGGCGACGTGCCGCTGTCGTTCGAGCTGATCAGCGGCGGACGGTCGAACCTGACCTACCTGGTGCGCGGCGGCGGTCGGACGTGGGTGCTGCGCCGGCCGCCCCTCGGGCACGTGCTGCCGACCGCGCACGACATGGCGCGGGAGTTCCGGATCCTGTCGGCCCTCCGCGGCACCGACGTGCCGGCGCCGCGGCCCGTCGCGCTGTGCGAGGACGTCGCCGTCAACGACGCCGTCTTCTACGTGATGGACCACCGCCCCGGCGTCGTCCTGGACGAGACGTTGCCGCCGGGATTCGCGGACGATGCCGCCGCGCGCCACCGCATGGCCTCGGCGCTGATCGAGACGCTGGTGAAGCTGCACGCGGTCGACTATCGCGCCGTCGGCCTCGAGGGCTTCGGCAAGCCCGACGGCTACCTCGCGCGCCAGGTGAAGCGCTGGGCGACGCAGTGGGAGGGCAACAAGACCGCCGAGCTGCCGGCGATCGACACGTTGCTCCGCCGACTCGCCGCGGCGGTGCCGTCGTCGCCCGCGCCGACGATCGTCCACGGCGACTACCGCCTCGGCAACATGGCGCTCGATCCGAACGATCCGGGACGCGTCGTCGCCGTGTTCGACTGGGAGATGGCGACCCTCGGCGATCCGCTCGCCGACCTGGGCTACACGCTCATGTACTGGCCCGAGCCCGGCGACCCGGTGCCGTCCGGCGTGAAGCCGATCACCGCGCAGCCGGGGTTCCCGAAGCGTGCCGTGCTGATCGAGGCGTACGCGAAGCGCAGCGGCCGCGACGTCGACCACGTCGACTTCTACCTCGTGCTGGCGTTCACGAAGCTCGCGGTCATCGCCGAGGGCATCCTGAAGCGCTTCACCCTCGGCAAGGACGCGGGTGCGTCGGGCGACTTCTCGCTCCGTGCCGCGGCCGCGCTCGCGGAGCGCGCGCTCGCGATCGCCGACGCCTCGGCCGACCCTCGGCTGCGCGGATGACCGCCGTCACGCTCGAGTGGCTCGGCGTCTCGACGTACCGGCTGACGGTCGGCGAGACGGTGCTCTTCCTCGACGCGTACATCGACCGCGTGCCCGCGGCGCCGTCCGTCGGCATCACGACCGCCGACGTCGCACGCGCCGATTTCGTGCTGATCGGCCACTCGCACTTCGACCACCTCTGGGGTGCCGAGCGCATCGCCGCGCGCACCGGCGCCACCGTGATCGGCTCGCACGAGACCGTCCGCCTGCTGCACGACGCCGACGCGATCCCGGAGGCGCAGCTGATGGCCGTCGCCGGCGGCGAGCCCATCCATTTGACCGACGACATCAAGGTGCGCGTCTTCCCGGCACTGCACTCGTGCATCTGGGCGACGATGGGCGCTTCGGGCGACCCGTGCCTCGGCGACCTCGGCGTCGCGCATCAGCAGCGGACGATGCGGATCGACCGCGTGATGACGATGCTGCACGAGGGCGCCCTCGGCGCGGACGTCGCCGCGCACATGGCCGCCAGCGACCGCCGGCCGCGCGGCGACGGCGGCGCGCTCGCCTATCTCATCGAGACGCCGGCGGGGACCATCTTCTGGAAGGACACGTCGGGGCACTGGCGCGGCGTGCTGCGCGAGTTGCGTCCCGACCTGGCGCTCCTCGCCGCCGTCGGCCGCGGCAACGTCGACGGCGAGCCCATCCAAGGGTCGCTGGCCGAGTTCGTCGCGTCGGAGGTCGAGCTGCTCGCGCCGCGCGCCGTCAACCTCTGCCATCACGACGACTGGATGCCGCCGCTCACGACGCCGATCGACGTCGAGCCGATCCGCGCGGAGATCGCGCGCCGCACGCCGGACGTGCGCTTCGTGGCGCTCGACTACCTGCAGCCGTATCGCGTCGGGCGCTAGCGCACCAGCTCGCCGAGCTGGCTCACGTGGCAGAAGCCGTCGTCGTCGAACGGCGTCTCGACGTCATAGGCCACGTTCGCGATGCGCGACGTCGACACGATCGTGCCGGTCAGCGTGGCGGTCGCGCCCGCGAGGCTCTGTCCCTCGAGCCGGATGTTCGCGCGGTCCGTGAGCCAGCCGGCGAGGTGGCGCTGCGTCTCGTCGAGCTTCGTCCCCTTCTGAAGGAACGTGAAGGTGTCGTACGCGGTGGTGCGACAGTCCTTCGGCGGCTCGCCCTCGCACGTCCTCGTGCAGACCTGGACGGCGAAGCGCCAGCTACCGACCAGGATCGGAAAGCTGCAGACGTCGAGGCCCTCGCGCTTGCACTGCCGGAGCATGTCGCGCTTGCAGATGCGGTCGGGCCGCGGCAACCCGAGGCGGTCGCCGCACTCGCTCGCGATGACGTCGCGACAGTTGCGGCGGCACTGCTGCGCGCGGCCCGCGATCGCCGCTGGCGCGGCGGCGAGGAGCAGCAGCGCGACGGTCACGCCGGCGATGCGTCGCTTCGACATCCGTCACCAGGGTTCGCCCGGTGCGGCTGGGTGTCAAACAGGTGCATCCATGGGCGCGCGCATGGCGCGTGCGCGGTGTCGCTCAGCGCTGGAAGAACGCCTCGGCGCCGCGACGGATCCGCCGGCAGGTCTCGAGGTACAGCGCCTCGTCCTCCTCGAGCAGCGTCATGCGGAAGCCGTCGTGCGGGCTCGAGAACCCCGACAGCGGCACGACGCACACGCCCTCGGCGCCCATCAGCTCGTACGCGAAGAGCTTGTCGCGGCGGAGCGACGTCTTCGCCTCCAGCGCGTCGAGGTACAGACGCACCTCCTTGTTCACCGCTTGCAGCTTGGCATCGCGCGGGAAGGCGTCGGTGTCGATCACGACGGTCAGGTAGAAGACGCCGTCGGGCACGACGGGCTGCAGGACCGGACACGACGCGAAGATCTCGAGCGCCTGCTCCGCACGCCGCCGGTATTTCGCGATCCGCCCCTGCAGGAACTCCTGAAACTGCGGATGGGTCGCGAGCTTCGGAAAGACCACCTGCGGTAGCGTCGTCGAGCACACCTCGAGCATCTTGCTGACGATGATCGTGTTCACGTAGCCGCGGAAGTTCGCGTCCTGCTCGGCGTTGTAGACCTCGATCCAGCCGCAGCGGCTGCCCGGCCAGGGGATCTCCTTGCTGATGCCCTTCATCGAGATGCCCGGCACGTCGCCGATGATCTCCGACAGCCGCACGATGCGCGACGGGTCGAAGACGATGTGCTGGTAGATCTCGTCGAACAGGAGGAAACAGTCGTGCTCGCGCGCGATGCGGACGACGGCCTCGAGGTCCTCGCGCGGATGGACCACGCCGAGCGGGTTGTTCGGGTTGATGACGAGAATGCCGACGATGTGCTCGTCGGCCGCGACCGTCGCTTCGAGCGCGGCGAGATCGATGCGGCCGCCGTCGTCGAGCTTCAGCGGATACGTGATGTGGTGCCCGCCGTGGTGCATCGCCTCGGCGGTCGCGTGCGACGGGTACGTGGGATTCGGTCCGATGACGCGCGCGGTGCCGGGCAGGTTCGAGAAGATCTTGTTGATGGCCTCGCCGAGGCCGTTGAAGAAGATGATGTCCTCTGTCGTGCAGATGCGTGGATCGCTGTAGTGCTCGAGGATGAAACGGCGCGCCTCGGGATCGCCCTTCGTCGCGCTGTAGGCGTAGGTGCGGTCCTGACGGACGGCCTCCTCGACGACGGCCTTCATCCATTCGGGCAGGCGCTCGCCCTTGGCGACGGGATCACCGATGTTCTCCCAGATCATCGAGACGCCGCGCTTGACGATCTCGTTGCCGATCTCGACGATCTCCCGAATCTCGTATCGGAGGTGCTCGTCGCCCTTCTTGATGAGGTTCTTGCGCACGGGAGGGCCTCCCTAGCCCAGGTCGGCGTCCGACGCCACGCGTGCCTGGATGTCCACGAGCCACGCCTCGTACTCCGGTCCCTCCCAGGCGCGGTGCAGTCCGCGGCGATAGTGATCGGCGTTGCGATGGTACAGCCAGGCGTTCAGGCGGTTCTCGCGCGCCATGTCGCGCTCGCGGATGACCTTGGCCGGCGTTCCGGCGATGATCGATCCGGGCGGGAACACGGAGCGCTCCTTCACGAACGCGCCGCCCGCGACGATCGAGCCGCGGCCGATGACGGCGCCGTCCATGATCGTGGCGCCGATGCCGATCAGGCAGTGGTCCTCGATGGTGCAGCCGTGCAGCGTCGCGTGGTGCGCCACCGAGACGAAGTCGCCGACGGTGGTGCCCCCCTCGTAGGACACGTGGATCATCACGAAGTCCTGGATGTTCGTCATGCGCCCGATCCGGACTTCGTGGCACTCGCAGCGCACGACCGCGTTGTGCCAGACGGACGACCCCGGGCCGACGTGGACCCTGCCATAGAGCTGGGCGCTGGGTGCCACCCAAGCGGTCGCGTCGATCTCCTGCATGCGCCTTCATAAAACGCGTGCGCACGCGTCGCCAGGGTTTGACGCGACGGCCGCTCGTCGCGCAGAACGGTCGGCCATGAGACGGTTCGAAGATCGAGTGGTACTGATCACCGGCGCGGCGTCCGGCATCGGCCGCGCCACGGCGGAGCGGCTGGCGGCGGAGGGCGCGCTCCTCTTCTGCGTGGACGTCCAGCGCGAGCCCGTCGAGGAGCTCGTCGCGACCTTGCGCGGGACCGGCACGACCGCGGAGGCGCACGTGTGCGACGTCAGCGACGACGCCCAGGTGGATGCGACGGTGGCGGCGTGCGTCGAGCGGTTCGGCAAGCTCGACGTGCTGTGCAACGTCGCCGGCATCCTGCGCTTCGACCACGCCCACGAGATCCGCACCGCGGACTGGAACAAGGTGATGGCGGTCAACGTCAACGGCACGTTCTTCATGTGCCGCGCCGCGCTCCCGCACCTGCTGGCGTCGAAGGGCAACATCGTGAACGTCTCGTCGACCGCGGCGCTGTCCGGTCAACCGTGGGCCGCCGCGTACTCGGCGTCGAAGGGCGCGGTGCTGGCGCTGACGCGCACGCTGGCGATCGACTACGTGAAGCAGGGCGTGCGCGTGAACGCCGTCTGCCCCGGCGACATCACGACGCCCATCCACAACGTGTTCGCGCTGCCCGACGGCGCCAACCCGAAGCTGCTCCGACGGGTGATGGCGCCGATGGGCCGCGGCCGTCCCGAGGACGTCGCCGGCGTCATCGCGATGCTCGCGTCCGACGACGGCGCGTTCATCACGGGCGAGGACGTGCGCATCGACGGCGGCACGCTCTCGTAGGCACGGTGGGCGGAACCCCGGGCTTCGTCGGCCGCCACGCCGAGCTGGGTCTGCTCGCGGGGTGCCTCCGCGAGGCGATGGGCGGCCACGGGCGCCTCGTGACGGTCGTCGGCGAGCCGGGCATCGGCAAGACGCGGACCATCGAGGAGCTGGTGGCGCGCTCGTCGCTGTCCGACGCGCAGGTGCTGTGGGGCCGCTGTCCCGAGCACGAGGGCGCCCCCGCGTACTGGCCGTGGTCGCAGATCGCGCGGGCATGGCTCGAGCGCCACGACGTCGACACGATCCACGCCGTCCTCGGCGCCGACGCCGCCCGCATCGCACAGATCGCGCCCGCGGTGCGTGAGCACTTCCCGGACGTCGAGCTCCCGGTCGACGCGGATCCGAATCAGGCGCGCTTCCAGCTGTTCGATGCGGTGACGCGCTTCCTCGTCCACGCCGCCCGGCGCGAGCCGCTGGCCGTCGTGCTCGACGACCTGCACTGGGCCGATCCGGCGTCGCTGCAGCTCCTCGGGTTCGTCGCGCGCGAGCTGCGCGGCGTGCCGCTGCTGCTGCTCGGTACCTACCGCGAGCTCGAGATGGCGCGCGTTCCCGGACGGCTGGAGGCGCTGGCGCGCGTGAGCCAGCGGCTTCCGCTGCGCGGCCTCGACGCGTCCCAGGTGCGCGACTTCATCCAGGCGACGGCGGGCGCCGAGCCGCCGTCGGCGCTCGTCAGCGCCATCCATCGGACGGCCGAGGGCAACCCGTTCTTCACCGCGGAGCTGGTGCGCGTGCTCCGGGCCGAGGGCGGCTTCGTCGCGGGCGGCCGGCCGATCGCGCTCCCCGAGGAGGTCCGCGCCACCGTGCGCCGGCGGCTCGAGCCACTCGCGATCGACGATCGGCGCCTGCTGTCGATCGCCGCCGTCGTCGGCCGCGAGTTCGACCTGGTGCTGCTGGAGCAGGTGTGCGAGCTCGGCCGCGACAAGATCCTCGAGCGGCTCACGCTCGCGTCGGAGGCCCGTCTCGTCGAGGAAGTGGCCGACGTCCTGGGTCGCTTCCGGTTCGCGCACGCGCTCGTCCGCGAGACGCTCTACGAAGATCTCACGCCGACGACGCGCGCGCAGCTGCATCGTCAGGTGGGGCAGGCGCTCGAGCGGCTGCATGCCGACGCCGTCGATCCACCACTGACGGAGCTGGCCCACCACTTCTACCACGCGGCCCCGCTCGGCGGCGCGTCCACGGCGATCCGCTGGGCGATCGCGGCGAGCGAGCGCGCCGAGCGCCTCGTCGGCTGGGAGGAAGCCATCGCGCAGCTCGAACGCGCGCTCGAGCTGCTGTCGTTCGAGCCGGCGGACGAGTCGCGCCACATCGAGCTGCTGATCGCGCTCGGCCGCTGCGCCATGCAGGCCTCGGACACCATCAAGGGGCGGGCGGCATTCGCCGACGCGGTCCGGCGATCGCGTGCCACCGGCAACGTCGGTGGGCTGATCCGCGGCGCGCTCGGCATGCAGCAGTCGGCCGGCTTCGCCGGGATGGCCGACCCCGTGCTGGTGGACGTGCTCGAGAGCGCGCTCGTCGTCTGCGCCGACGCGGACAACCCCTTTCGTCCGTACCTGCTGATGGCGTTGACGGCGGCGTTGTACTTCTCCGCCGATCGGCACCGGTGTACGGCGTTGAGCGACGAGGCGTTGGCACTGGCCCGCCGGGGCGGCGACACCAGCGCGCTCGCGGCTGCGCTGCTCATCCGGCACATGACGCTGCTCGGTCTGGGCGACCCGCGCGAACGGATGGCCCTCGCCGACGAGGCGCTGGCGCTGCCCACCGACCCGCTGCTGCTCCAGACGATCGTGCGCGGCCACGTCTCGCGCGTGCTCGACCTGCTCGAGCTGGCCGACGTGTCCGCCGCCGAGCGCCACACGGAGCAGTTCGCGATGCTCGCGGAGGCGTGGCATCTGCCCGCCGCCCGGTGGCATGCCGGCGTCCTGCGCGCGACCCTGGCGCACATGGCCGGCCGCCTCGACGACGCGCTCCGCCTGGCGGTCGAGGCGCTCGGGATGCGCCGCGACGCGCAGGACGTGACGATCGCGCAGATGTTCGTGGTGCAGTGCGCGATGCACGCGCGCGAGACCGGTCGCGACGGCGCGCACATCGAGGCGCAGATCGCGGCGTTCGCCCAGGACTTCCCCGCGGTCCCCGCCTGGCGATGCTTCCTGAACCTGCTGCGCGTCGAGACGGGCCGCGAGGCCGAGGCGCGTGCCGACGTCGACGCCCTGGCGGCGGTGGGATTCGCGTCGATTCCCGAGGACCTGAACTTCCTGCCGACGCTGGTGACGCTGGCCGAGACGGTCGCCTGCCTCGGCGACGCGGATCGGGCGGCCGTCCTCTACCCGAAGCTGTTGCCGTTCGCCGATCGCTGCGTGGTCGTGTCGCTCTGGGCGTCGGCGTGCCTCGGCTCCGTCCAGCGGTACCTCGGGCTGCTCGCCGCGACGATGGGTCGCACCGACGAGGCCGTCGCGCATCTCGAAACGGCGCTCGCGGTGCACGAGCGGATGGGCGCCCGGCCGCTCACGGCGCACACGCAGGCCGATCTCGCGCGCGTGCTGGACACGGTCGATCCGGCACGCGCGGCCGTGCTGCGCGCCGCGGCGCGTGCGACGGCGGACCGGTGCGGCATGACCCGTCTGCGCGAGCGGCTCGGTGGCGGCGCCGGTGGGCCGTCCGACGTCGCGGCGATCGAGGCGAGCCTCAAGCGGGAGGGCGACTACTGGACGCTGCGCTTCGGCGGCCGCGACGTTCGCCTGAAGGACACGAAGGGCCTGCACTACCTGGCCACGCTGCTGCGTCACGCCGGCCGCGAGCTGCACGTGATGGAGATCGCCGGCGGCACCGAGGCGGCGCCCGACGCCACGCCCGTCGACGATCGCGGCGACGCCGGCGAGCTCCTCGATCCCGCGGCGCGTGCCGCCTATATGCGGCGCATCGACGCGCTCGGTGACGAGCTCGAGGATGCGCGGCGCTTCGACGACGCCGAGCGCGCGACCCGCGCGGAGCGCGAGATCGAGTTCCTCGAGCGCGAGCTGTCCCGCGGGGTCGGTCTCGGCGGACGCGTGCGTCGCGCGGCCTCGGCCAGCGAGCGCGCGCGGCTCAACATCACCCGCGCGATCGGCCGCGTCGTCGAAAAGATCGCGGCGAGCGACGCCACGCTCGGCCAGCACCTCGAGGCGACCGTGCACACCGGGACGTTCTGCGTCTACGCGCCCGATTCGCGCGTCCCGGTGCGCTGGGACGTCTGAACGGCTACCAGCCCGCCAGATCGGCCGCGCGGAGACGATGCGACGCCGCCGAGCCGAGGTAAGACCGGTCGAAGATCGCGCGCCGGAACCAGAGGTGGAGGTCGTACTCCCAGGTGAAGCCGATGCCGCCGTGGAGCTCCGTGCACACGCGGGTCGCGCGGTCGTAGAGATCGGTGCAGTGCGCCTTCGCCAGCGCCGCGTGCCGCTCCGACTTGTCCCTGATCTGATCCCAGGCGTGCGCGGCGTACCACCAGAGCGACAGGCCCGGCTCGACCTCGGTCACGAGGTCGGCGAGCTGGTGCTTCACCGCCTGGAAGGCGCCGATCGGCTGGCCGAACTGCTCGCGCGTCAACGCGTACTTCGTCGTCATGTCGATGCAGCGGCTGGAGCCGCCGTGCGCGTCGGCGGCCAGCAGGACCAGGCCCGCGTCGCGCGCGCGGTCGATCGCCGTGCGTCCCGACGCGATCTTCACGGCCGGCGTCTTCGACAACGATACCGCCGCCACGCGACGGGTCATGTCGGTGCCCTGCAGCAGGCTCGTCGTCAGTCCGGCGGCGCCGCGCTCGACGAGCCACAGGCCGGGGCCCGCGTCGTCGTGCGCCGCGACCAGGATCACGTCGGCGACGTGGGCGTAGGGCACGAGCGGCTTCTCGCCGGTCAGCTGCGCGCCGTCGGCGCGCGTCGTCAGCTCGGCGGCGTCCCAGATCTCGTTCGCCTCGCCGATCGCGAGCGTGGCGACGACCTCGCCCGACGCGATGCCCGGCAGCCAGCGCTTGTGCGCCTCCGCGTCGTCCGACGCGAGCAGCGCCGCGGTGGCCATGGCCGACGCGAGGAACGGTCCGGGCGCGCACGCCCACCCGAGCTCCTCCGCGGCGAGGGCCACGTCGAGCAGCTCGAGGCCCGAGCCGCCGAACGCCGGCGGTACCTGCAGGCCGGTGACGCCCAGCTCCGCGAGGCCGCGCCACAACGCGACGTCGTGACCGGTCTCGCTCTCCATGATGCTGCGCACGCGCGTCGTCGGGCACTCGGCGTCGAGCCAGCGGCGGATGGTGTCCTTCAGCAGGACCTGGTCCTGCGAGAGTCCGAAATCCATGTGACGGCTACTTTCGCGCGTCGCGCGGCATGCCGAGGCCGCGTTCCGCGATGATGTTGCGCTGGATGTTGGCGGCGCCGCCGGCGATGAGGATGCCGAGCGACCACATGTAGGCCGTGCCGAACATGCCCATCGCGGGCGCGTTCGGCTCGCCGGGGGCGAGCAGGCCGCCCGCGCCCATGACGTCCATCGCGAGCTTCGAGATGTCGTACGCGAGCTGCGTGCTGTAGAGCTTCGGCACCATGCCGGCGATGCCGACGTCCTCGTTGCGCGCGCTGGCGGTGAGCAGCCGGTAGCCGTGCAGCTCGGCGGCGACGAGGCGCGCCTCGAGCTCGAGCAGGCGATGACGGATGACCGGGTCCTGGATCGCCGGCTTGCCGTGGTGGTCGATCGCCTGCGCCATCATGACGAGGCCGTCGAACGTGCGGCGCTGGAGGCCGGCGTTGCCGATCAGCGCGCGCTCGTGCTTCAGCGTCGAGCGGCTGACGATCCAGCCCTTGCCGCGCTCACCGACGATGTTCTTCGCCGGCACGCGCACGTTCTCGAAGAACACCTCGCTGAAGTCCGCGTCGCCGGTCATCTGGCGGAGCGGACGAACGTCGATGCCCGGCGTGTTCATCTCGATCAGCATGTAGCTGATGCCGTCGTGCTTCGGCGCGTCGGGCTCGGTGCGGATGAGCGCGAACATCCACTGCGCGTCGTTGGCGTTCGACGTCCAGATCTTCTGGCCGTTGACGACCCAGTGATCGCCCTCGAGGACGCCCTTCGTGCGTAGCGACGCGAGGTCGCTGCCGGCGTTCGGCTCGCTGTAGCCCTGGCACCACTTGATGTGGCCGAGCAGCGTCGCCTTGATGAACTTCTCCTGCTGCTCGGGCGTGCCGTGCTCGATGAGCGTCGGCACCAGCATGCTCGGCCCCTGGCTCATGATCTCGCCCGGCGCCTTCGCCTTCTTCCACTCTTCCGCGATGATCGTCGCCTTCAGCGGGTCCGACGGCTGCTCCGAGCCGCCGTGCTTCTTCGGCACGTGGCGGTAGAGATAGCCGCGCGCGATCGCGTCCAGCCGGAACTGCGTCGCGCGCTCGTCGGTGCGGATGAGCGCGCCGGTCATCGCGGCCACGCTGTCGGTGTCGGGGCTGGCGGCGACGTCTTCGGCGGTCCAGTTCTTCGCCAGGAAGTCACGCACCTCGGCGCGGTACTTCTCGTATTCGGCGCTGTAGCTGAGATTCACGGGGAGCTCCTTCGAGGGGGGACGATCGAGCGTTTGCTCGTTTACCGCAGGCCGCCGACCGATCACAAGGTGCGCCGCGGTCGTTTCCTTGACCGGGTACGGCGTCTTGCATAAGGCGGCGGGCGAGCCGCTTTCGCCGTCCTGTTCGAACCGCGTGCGGGCCGGGGGGCCGCGCCGAGGAGCCCGTCCCGTATGACCGAATCCACAGCACCCTCCGGTACCGTCGACATCGACGGGCGACGCTTCGTGCTCGCCTGCGCGGCGACGGCCGTCCTGCTCCTCCTGGTCGGCTGGCTGCATCCGTTGCCGCTCTGGCTGCTCGGCGTCGAAGTGTTCGCGACGATTCTCGGCCTCTTCGTCTTCGGGTCGACGAAGTACCAGCTCCACAAGGACCCGCTCACCTACGGCATGCTGCTGGTGGTGATGGCGACCTTCTGGGGCGTCTGGTGGCAGGGATCGGCGATGCGCGCGACGGTCGCCGCCGAGGGCTGGGGGCCGTTCTGGAGCGCGCTCGCGCACCATCTCTTCACGCTCGAAGGCCTGGACCACATCGTGCACGCCGACACGATGCTCTTCATCCTCGGGCTGACGTTCTTCGTGGCGGTCATCTCGCAGACCCGCCTCCTCGAGACCGTGAGCTTCGCGTTGCTCGACCGCTTCAAGGGCGGCGTGGTCCCCGTGGTCGCGTCGATCACGGCGCTCGTGTCGGTCTCCTCGGGGATCCTCGACGGCGTGTCGATGATCGGCCTCACCATCCGGACGCTCGTGATCATCCTGTTCCTCGCGCGCGCGCCGCTGCGCGACGTGATCTATGCCGTGCTCGTGTCGACGGTCGTGACGACGGTGTGCGGCATGTGGCTCGCATACGGCGAGCCGCCGAACCTGATCATGAAGGCGAACCTCGAGCCGCACCTCGACGACCTCTTCTTCCTGCGCTACTGCGCGCCGCTCGCCGTCGCGAGCTACGTGGTCGTCGCGCTGAGCCTGCGGCGCACGTTCGCGGGCCGTCGCGTCGACATGCGCGGGCTCGACGTCCTCGACCAGCACGCGGCCGACGTTCGGTTCCTGCAGGCGTCGCGCCACGGCATGGTGCTGACGCCGGTCGAGCATGCGGAGAAGTACGCCGACCTGCTCGGTGGGACGCTCGACCCGGTGCTCGCGCGGCTCCGCCAGGGTGAGCCGCTCGGCGCCGCGCTCGTCACGGAGGACGTTCCGCGCGAGGCGCGGCGACGCATGCTCGGGGATTTCCTCGCCGAAGAGCTCGCGGAGCCGCTCGACCAGCACTACCTGCTGGCAGCCGCGGGCGACGTTGCCGGCGCCGATCGCGCCGACAATCCGGTGGAGGCGGCGCTCGCCGCCACGCGGCAGCAGCGGCTGCGCGCGCAGTACGTCGGCGGGCTCGCGTTCGTCCCGTTCCTGGCGCTGCTCGTCTGGCACGCGATCGACCATCACGTCCCGTTGTTCTGGGCCTCGTTCGCCGGGTTCGCGGTCGCGATCCTCGGGATCATGGCGCTGCCGCGCGTGCGCGGGCTCGCGCTGCACGAGGCGCGCCACGAGTACGCCGAGTACTACTTCCTCTTTCCGCTGTTCCTGAGCATCACGCTGCTGCAGGTCGCCGGATTCTTCGACGCGTTGCGGACCCTGCTCGACGCGGGCATCGCGTCGATCGGCGAGGCCCACGTCGCCTTCATCCAGTTCACCGGCGCGACGGTCCTGTCGGCCATGCTCGACAACAACGTCGTCGCCGACTTCGCCGCCCGCGCCCTCCACCACCTGCCGTTGTCGCTGATCCACTACTTCGCGATGGCGCAGATCGCCGGTTACGCGCTCGGCGGCTGCTGGACGCACATCGGCTGTGCGCAGTCCGTCGTCGCATACGCGTTCGTGCAGCGCGAGGTCGACGCGCACTTCACGCCGTTCCAGTGGATGCGGCTGATGACGCCGCTCCTCGCGACGCTCTTCGTCGTGCTGACGCTGTTCGTGTACGCCGAGAGCCTGTTTCTCGAGTAGCCGGCTTAGCCGGCGCCGGGCATCTCGATGACGCCCCGCCGCCGCTTGAGCAGCCAGCGGCCGTCGCGCTTCACCATCTCGTCCTCGTAGCGTCCCGTCGTCGCCATCAGTTGGCCGGGGCCGCTGCCGGTGTACGCGAGCACGTACGACGTCACCTCGACGCGGTCGCCGTCGCCGTCGATGATCACGTTGGTCGAGTAGTGCCGCATCATCAGGCCGGTGCTGCCGATCATGCGTGCCATGGTGGCCACGCCGTCCTTGCCCTGATGCGTGCCCATCACCTTGCCGAAATCGACGGTGCAGTCGTCGGTGAAGAGCGTCGGCAGCTCGTCCCAGCGCTGGAAGTCGATGCAGCGGGCGTAGCGGGCGAGCAGATCCATGATGGCGAACCGGTCGTCGGCGGTGAGGGCTGACATGGGCGCGAGTCCTAGCGCAGCTTGAAAACGCGCTGCAAGCACGCCTACTGTCGATCCCCCATGGAGAGTCGGTGGTCGGACCGTGAAGCCGCGGAGTTCGTGGATCGTCTGGCGAAGCGTTGGGGCGAGGACCTCGCGCTGCGCGTCTACACGTCGCGGCTGATCGGACGCGATCCCGACCTGGTGATGCACGGCGGCGGCAACACGTCGCTCAAGGGCAACGTGACCACGCTCGTGGGCGACACGGTCGAGGCGCTCTTCGTGAAGGGCAGCGGCTGGGACCTCGACGCCATCGAGCCGCCCGGGCTGCCGGCGGTCGATCTGGCCCACCTCCGCCGGCTGCGCGCCCTGGGCGCGCTCTCCGACGAGGAGATGGTGAACCAGCTGCGGACGCATCTTTTCGACGCCGGCGCGCCGAACCCGTCGGTCGAGACGCTGCTGCACGCGTTCCTGCCGCACAAGTTCATCGACCACACGCACGCCGACATCGCGCTCGTCGTGACGAACCAGTCGGCCGACGAGCAGGCGTCGCTGGTCCGTGAGGCGTTCGGACCGAAGTGGGGCGTCGTGCCGTACATCATGCCGGGCTTCGCGCTCGCGAAGCTCGCCGCCGAGGTGTTCGAGCTCGACGCCGGCGTCGAGGGTCTCGTGCTGCTGAACCACGGGCTCTTCACGTTCGCCGACGACGCCCGCACCGCCTACGAGCGCATGATCGCCGGCGTCGACCGCGCCGAGAAGTTCGTCGCCAAGCGTGCGAAGGCCGCGACGAAGGTCACCGTCGCCGGCGGGTTCGATCGGGCCCACGCCGCGGCGGCGCGGCTCGCCCCGGTGCTCCGGAGCGCGCTGGCCGAGGAGAGCGCGAACGCCGACCTGCCGTGGCGGCGCATGCTCCTCGAGTATCGCGCCACCGACGAGGCGCTGGCGCTCCTGGCGCGGCCCGACGCGGCGGCGCTCGCGGCGTCGGGCCCGCTCACGCCGGACCACGTGATCCGCACGAAGGGTCCGTCGCTGTTCCTGCCGTCGCCGCTGCCGCTCGACGACGATGGGGCGCTGCGCGAGCGCGTGTTCGCGGCGGTACGCGGCTATCGCGAGACGTACGACGGCTACTTCGAGGCCAACCGCGGGCGCGCGCGCGGTGCCGTCTCGAAGCTCGACTCCACTCCGCGCGTCGTGCTCGCGCCCGGAATCGGGCTCTTCGGCGTCGGCCGCACGATGGTCGACGCGCGCATCGCGGCGGACATCACCGAGCACACGCTGCGCGCGAAGGCGCTCGCGAACGACATCGGCCGCTACACGGCGCTCTCCGACGCCGACCTGTTCGACATGGAGTACTGGAGCCTCGAGCAGGCCAAGCTCGGCAAGGCGAACGAGCCGCCGATGGCCGGGCAGGTGGCGCTCGTCACCGGCGCTGCGGGCGCGATCGGCTTCGGCATCTGCAAGCAGCTCGTCGCCGCGGGCGCGCACGTCGTGCTGACCGACCTCGACCGCGATCGGCTCGCGACGGCGTGCGAGGCACTGGATCCGAAGCGGCGCGGCGTCGTCACCGGCATCGCCATGGACGTCACCGACGAGGACTCGGTCGCCGCCGGCGTCGCCGAGGCGTGCCGTCGCTACGGCGGGCTCGACGTGCTCGTGCTGAACGCCGGCGTCGCGCACGTGAGCGCGATCGAGGCGCTCGATCCACAGGCGTTCCGCCGCGTGCTCGACGTCAACCTGACGGGGTACTTCCTCGTGCTGCGCGAAGGCGCGCGGCTCATGCGCCGGCAGGGCACGGGCGGCAACGTGATCGTGAACTCGTCGAAGAACGTCTTCGCGCCCGGCGCGGAGTTCGGCGCCTACAGCGCGTCGAAGGCGGG
This sequence comes from uncultured Binatia bacterium (SeqCode), assembly GCA_964432595.1. GTDB lineage: Bacteria > Desulfobacterota > Binatia > DP-6 > DP-6 > DASYLJ01. Next base: position 81,444 of record CAYSOF010000002.1, read on the forward strand.
CGCGCACCAGCTCGGCAAGGTGGCCGCGATGGAGCTCGCGCCCGTCGGCATCCGCGTCAACATGATCAACGCCGACGCGGTCTTCGGCGACGCCAGCCGGCCGTCGGGGTTGTGGCAGGAGGTGGGCCCGGCGCGCGCGAAGTCGCGCGGGATGGATCCGGCCGGGCTGCAGGACTACTACCGGCAGCGGAACCTGCTGCGGGCCGCGGTCACCGCCGAGCACGTCGGCAACGCGGTCGTCTTCTTCGCCACCAACCAGACGCCCACGACCGGCGCGACGTTGCCGGTCGACGGCGGCGTCGCCGACGCGTTTCCCAGATAGGGTCACGCCAGGAGGCTGCGATGGCCGGCAACGTCCGCTGGATCTGTCTCGACGCCGACGACCTGATGCACACGAACACCGGCGAAGAGAACTACAACGAGAGCGCGTACTACAACTTCTACGATCCGGCGCAGCGGCTCGGTGGGTTCGTGCGCCTCGGCAACCGCCCGAACGAGGGCTACGCCGAGATGACGCTGTGCCTCTATCTGCCCGACGGCACCGCGGCGTTCATGTACGCGCGGCCGAAGATCCCGAACAACGAGCGCTTCGACGGCGCCGGCATGCGCTTCGACGTGAAGACGCCGATGCGCGAGCACGCCATCCGCTACGACGGCATGGCGTGCGTGATGGCTCGCCCGCTCGACCTCCTCGATCCAAAGGCCGCGTTCACGAAGAACCCGCACGTGCCCGCGCAGGTCGAGCTCACGTATCGCGGCGTCTCGACGCCGCACGGCGGCGAGCCGCGCACGCAGGTCGACGGCCAGTGGGTGAGCGCCAAGGTCGAGCGCGCGGGGCAGGAGTTCGCGCGCGGCCATCTCGAGCAGCACGGCCATGCGACGGGCCACGTCGTCGTGGGCGACCGCCGCTGGACGATCGACGGCTACGGCCTGCGCGACCGCTCGTGGGGCCCGCGCTTCTGGCAGGCGCCGGATCACTATCGCTGGCTCACGATGAACTTCGGCGCCGACGCCGGCATCGCCGCCGCGCGCACGGTGCAGCGCGACGGCACGGTCGTGCAGGCGGGCTACTTCTTCCGCCCCGGCGAGGAGAAGGCGCGCACGATCGCGCAGGTCGACGTCGAGACGGAGACCGGCGAGGAGCAGCTCCATCGCGCGCTGCGCGTGCGGCTGACGCCGGCCGACGGCGGCCCCGTCGAGGAGGTCACCGGCCGCGTGCTCGCGATGGTGCCGCTGCGCAACCGCCGCAACGGCGTGACGACGCGCATCGCCGAGGGCCTCACCGAATGGCGCTGGGGCGATCGCACCGGCTACGGCTGGTCGGAGTACCTGGACCACGTCGGCTGACCTGCAGGAGCGTCTCGGCGCGAGCGTCCGCGCGCGCCTCGGCGCCGACGCGACCATCGAGGGACTGCGACGCCTCCCGGGCGGCGCGTCGCGCGAAATATGGCAGTTCACCGTCGTGCGGCCGGGTGCCGCGCCGGAGCCGCTCGTCCTGCGACGCGATCCGCCCGGGCACGTCATCGAGTCGAGCCGCGAGACCGAGGTGAAGCTGCTGCAGGAGGCGGCGAGAGTCGGCGTGCCGGTGCCCGAAGTGCGCTGGTGCGAGGATCCCGCGACGTTCGGCTCGTCGGGCTTCGTGATGCAGTTCGTCGCCGGCGAGACGATCGCGCGGCGCCTGCTGCGCGACACCGAGTACGCGACGGCGCGCGACGTCCTGCCCGAGCAGCTCGCCGTCGCGCTGGTGAACGTCCACCGCATGGAGCCGGACGCGTCGCTGGCGCGTCCCGACGGCGTGCCGGCGGCGCAGGAGCTGGCGCGCTACGCCGACATCCTGCACGGCATCGCGCCCGATCCGCATCCGGTGATCGAGCTGGGCATCCGCTGGCTCGGCAACCGCCTGCCGCCGCCAGCCGAGCTCACGGTGGTACACGGCGACTACCGCATCGGCAACGTGATCGTCGGTCCGGAGGGCTTGCGCTCCGTGATCGACTGGGAGCTGACGCACGTCGGCGATCCGATGGAGGACGTCGGCTGGCTCTGCGTGCGCGCGTGGCGGTTCGGCGTCGACGACAAGCCCGTGGGCGGGCTCTGCGATCGCGAGCGCTTCTGGGCGGCCTACGAGCGTGCGGGCGGCCGTCGCGTCGATCCCGCGGTGGCGCGCTGGTGGGAGGTCTTCGGCAACCTCAAGTGGGCGATCATCTGCATCATGCAGGCCCAGACGTTCCTCGGCGGCGTGCAGAACGTCGAGCTGGCCAGCCTCGGCCGCCGCACGGTGGAGACCGAGCTCGAGCTTCTCGACCTGATGGAGGCCTGATGCAGGACCGTCCCACGGCCATCGAGCTCCTGGCCGCCGTCCGTCACTTCCTCGAGACCGACGTGATGCCCACGATGGAAGGCCGCCGAAAGTTCCACACCCTGGTGGCCGCGAACGTCCTTTCGATCGTCGAACGCGAGCTCACCAACGAGGAAGGCAATCTCCAGACAGAGTGGAAACGCCTGTCGCAGCTACTCGACGCCGGCGACCCGCCGACGTCATTGGCGACGCTACGCGAATCAGTCGGCGCCCTGACGAAGCAACTCGCCGAAGAGATCCGCACCGGCAAGCACGACGACAGCGAAGCGGTTCGCGCACACCTCCGCCACACGACCACCGAGAAGCTCCGCATAGCGAACCCGCGCATGCTCCGCGGCTAGCCACCGAGCCGGGTGGCGTGGCGGACGGTGACGTCCTCCGAGCGAGCGTGTCGGGAGCACGCGGGTGGAGGGAGTGGGGCGTGGGGTGCCGTGCGATCGCCACGCGCAGCCGGAGGACGTCACCGTCCGCCGCGCCGCCCGCGTCTTAATCGACGAGGCCCCGAAGCAGATGCGCGCGCGACCGATGCCGCAGCTTCCGGAGCGCCTGCGCCTCGATCTGCCGGATCCGCTCCCGCGTGACGGCGAACCGCACGCCGACTTCCTCGAGCGTGTGATCCGTCCGCTCTCCGATGCCGAACCGCATGCGCAGCACCTGCGCCTCGCGCGGCGTGAGCGTCGACAGCACCCGCGCGATGGCGCGGTGGACGCTGCTCTGCGTGGCGACGTCCGCGGGACCCGGGTGATTCTGGTCCTCGATCGAGTCGCCCAGCTGCCGATCGTCGCCGGGGCCGGCGGGCTCGTCGAGCGACAGCGGCTCGTGGCCGACGCGTTGCAGCCAGCTCACTTCCGTGACTTCGAGGCCGACGCGTGACGCGATCTCCTCGGCCGTCGGATCGCGCCCCAGCGACTGCACGAGCCCGCGCGTCGCGTTGGCGACGTTGCTCATGAGCTCGCCCAGGTAGACCGGGACGCGGATCGTGCGCGCCTGATCGGCGAGCGCCCGCGTGATGGCCTGGCGGATCCACCACGTCGCGTACGTGGAGAAGCGGTGCCCGCGACGGTGGTCGAACTTGTCGACCGCGCGCATCAGGCCGATGTTGCCTTCCTGGATCAGGTCGAGGAGTTGCAGGCCGAGGTGCGCGTAGCGGCGCGCGACCCACACGACGAGGCGAAGATTCGCCTCGACCATCTCCTGCTTGGCCGCGCTCGCGCGCTGCTCGGCGTCGGCGAGGCGAGCCACCAGCGCGCGAAGCGCCGGAACCCGCAGCGTGGCCTGCTGCTCGACCTGGCGGAGCGCACGTCGCGCCGACAGCATCTCGTCGCGCGCTGCGGCGCGATCGTCGGCGTCGCCGGCGGCCCCCGGCTTGCCCTGTCGCGGGCGCGGCAGGAGGCTCGCGAGCGCCTCGACGCGTTCCGTCAGCTGCCGGACGCGCGCGACGACCTGCCGCAGCTCGTCGGCCAGTCGGTCGACGTGCGTGCGCGCGAGCCCGAGCGCCGCGACGGTATCGGCGATCCGCTCGTCGACGCGGGCGGCGCGCTGCGCGGTGGCGGTCGTCCGCTCGCGGAGCACGCGGCGGACGCGAGCGATCTGGGCGAGGAACGTCGCGCGGCGCGTGGCCTCGGCCTCCGGCGTGGCGTCGTCCTCGTCGCCGAGCAGCTGGCGCAGCGTGACGGTGCCGTCACGCAGCTGCGCCGGCAGCGAGAGGATCCAGCGCAGCGACGACGGCGCGCTCAGGACGATGCGCGCGCGATCCGTCTCGGCGGCCTCGATCGTCCCGGCGAGGAGCAACTCGTCCTCGCGCGACAGCAGTCGGTTGCGTCCCGCCTGGCGGAGGTACAGCCGGACCGGATCGCCCCCGACGAGGCTCGGCTCGAATTCCTCGAGCTCGGCTTCGGCGGGCTCGTCCGCGAGCGGCGCGGCGTCGTCCTCGGCGAGCAGCCCCAGCTCGGGGGTGGGCTCCTCGGTTTCGGAGTCGGCGGTGAGCGCGTCGTCGTGCTCGTCGTCGGCGAACGCGTATGCGTGCCGTGTGTCGGTCATCGGATGCGATCTAGCTAGCAATATCTCAGCTCCGGACCTTGTCGAGATGCCCAAATCACACACCGGGGCCATCTGCGGCAATTCAGGCGATTACCAATGGTCGTACGGGTTTTCCCGTACGACCGTCACGGGGCGGTCCTCGGACCGCTCAGCGGGGCTCGGCGGAGGCCTGGAGCGCCACGCGGATGAGGTCGGCGAGCGAGTCGACCTCCATCTTCTCCATCACCCGGGCACGGTGCACTTCGACCGTCTTCGGGCTGAGCCCCAGGACCGACGCGATCTCCTTGTTGGCGCGCCCGGCCACCACCAGATCGAGGACTTCGCGTTCCCGCGGCGTCAGATGGCCGACGCGGCGGCGCGCTTCCTCGCGGCGGGCGCGCGTCTCGCGCTCCTGGCGGTCGGTCTCGAGCGCTTGACGCACCCGGTCGAGCAGCAGCTGGTCGCTGAACGGCTTCTCGATGAAGTCGATCGCCCCGGCCTTCACCGCACGGACCGCCATGGGCACCTCGGCGTGGCCGGTGACGACGATCGTCGGGAGGTCGGTGCGGCGGCGCTGCAGCTCCTCCTGGAGGTCCAGGCCGCTCATGCCCGGCATGCGCACGTCGAGGACCAGGCATCCCGGCGCCGACGGGTCGCGCCCGGCCAGGAACTCCGCGGCGGTCGCATAGGTCTGGACCCGCAGGCCGACCGACTCGAGCAGCCACCGTAACGAATCGCGCATGGCCGGATCGTCGTCGACCACGAAGACGATCGGCTCAGGCGGCATGGCTGGCCCCCTGACCGGTCTGTCCGGAGGCGGCGGGCAGGGTGAAGCGGAAACAGGCGCCGCGGGGCGGATTGGGGGTCGTCCACAGCCGGCCTCCGTGCGACTCGACGATGGAGCGGCTGATGGAGAGCCCGAGGCCCAGGCCATCGGTGCGGGTGGTGAAGAAGGGGTCGAACACGCGGCCGGCGATGGTCGACGGGATGCCGGCGCCGGTGTCGCTGATCGCCACCTCGACGTCGCCGTCGGCGGTCCGGCCCGTCTCGATGGTGAGCCGTCGCGCCGTCGCCCCGTCGGCCGACATCGCCTCGAACCCGTTGCGCACCAGGTTCAGGATCACCTGCTCGATCTGGATCGCGTCGACTTCCACGGTCAGCGACGCGGCGCTCAGATCGAGCCGCAACGCGACGCTCTGCTGCCGCGCCTCGACCTCCGCGAAGCGCAGCGCTTCGCGGACCAGGCCGTTCAGGTCGACGCTCGACCGCGGCAGCTGCGTGTGCCGCACGAACTCCTGGATGCGGCGCAGCACCTCGCCGGCGCGCAGCGCCTGGCCGGAGATCTCGTCGATGACGGGAAGGAGGTCCGCCGGCCGCGCGTCGCCGGATTCGAGCCGTCGTGCGCAGCCGCGCGCGTAGCTCACGATGGCCGAGAGCGGCTGGTTGATCTCGTGCGCGAGGCCCGCGGCCATGCCGCCGAGCGTGCTGAGCCGCGCGGCGTGGGCCAGCTCGGCCTGGTGATAGCGCGCCCGCAGCTCGGCCTCGGCCATCTCGGCACGGCGGCGTTCGATCAGATAGCGCTGCGACGCGTGCGCCGCGTACACCGCCGCCACCGAGCCGACGACGATCGCCACGGGCAGCGAGGTCAGCCCCTCGGCGCCCCGCACGACGTACACGTTCCAGACGACGCTGGCGCTCGCGACGACCTGCAGCAGCATCTGCGGTCCGACGCCCCACGGGAGCAGCGTCGCCGCGCCCATCGTGACGACCACGAGCAGCACGGGCGTCGTCCCGGCGTCCTCGGTGACGATGCCCGACGCGGCGGTCGTCACGCAGAGGATGGTCAACGTGACGAGCGCCACCACCACGGCGCGCGTCAGCGACACGCCGCGGTGCATCACCCCGAGCGCCGCCAGCGCCGACCCGATCTGCACGACCTTGAGCCCGTAGAGCGGCGCCAGGCGGTCCGGGTAGACGAACGGATCCGCGAGCGCGAAGAGCGAGATCGAGAGGAGGCTGAGACCGAGCCCCGCGCGCGCGCGGTCGATCAGCAGCGCGGTGATCTCCTCGCGAGACGTGTCGGCGCCGACCGGCATTCGAGCCCTGCCGCCCGGAACTAGCGCGGTCGGCGTCGTGCTGGCAACTCGTCGTTCGCTAGCGCACCTGCGTGGCGCGGGCCGCCGGCGCCGCCGCCGGAAGCGCGTCGAGAAACCGCGTCAGCGACGTCAGGAAGGCGGCGGGCGCTTCGAGATGGGCGGCGTGGCCTGCCGGGAACGTCTCGACCCGCGCGTTCGGGAACGCGGCGATCGCGGGCCGGCAGCGTCCGAGCTGGACGAGGCGGTCGCGCGTCGCCCAGGCGAAGAGGACCGGACAGGCGATGCGCGGCGCCAGCGCGCGCAGATCGGCCGCCGGCGTGCCGAAGCTGGTCCACGCGTCGGCGAGCACGCGCGCATGCCCCGGCCCTGCGGCGATGATGCGGTCGCGCTGGGCGGCCGCGTCGGGGCGCGGCAGAACCATGCGCCGGTAGTAGGCGCCGTAGGCCGCAGGGAACCAGCGCGCCCCGCGCGCTCCGGCGCGGAAGAAGCGCGTCATCGCGCCGATCGCGACGGGAGCGACGCCCGTGCCCGGATCGAGCCCGCCGGGGTTCTCGAGCACGAGCGCGCGGACGCGATCCGGGTGCGATCCCGCGTACCGGATCGCCGCGGCGCCGCCGATCGAGTTGCCGAGCAGCACCGGCTGCTCCACGCCGAGCGCGTCGAGCAGCCCGTCGAGGACATTCGCGTAGCGCTCGGCGCTCGCCGGATGCGGGTCGTCCGACGAGTTGCCGTGGTCCGGCCAGTCCACCGCGATGACCCGATGGCGCGCGGCCAGCGCCGTCCCGAGCGCGCGGAAGTCGCTGGCCCCGTGCCCGATGGCGTGGAGGCAGACGATCGGCGGGCCGCTGCCGCGGTCGTCGAAGGCCAGGGTGACGCCGTCGACGCGGCGTTCGTTCCAGGGTGCGGTGGCGCCGAGCGCGGTGCGAGGCGAAGCGACGTGCATGGTAATCCTTCCGTTAGTGATATAAATATCACCATGCCGTGCGCCGAGACAACCTGTGGTACGACCCGCGCGGTGGCGAGGAAGACGGCCGAACGCCCGGTGCGGGGCACGCCGGAGGTGACCCGCGAGCGGCTGGTCGCGGCGGCCGCCCGCGTCTTCAACCGCGCCGGCTACCACGGCACCGACACCAACCGCCTCGCGCGCGCCGCCGGCTATGCACCGGCGACGTTCTACAAGCATTTTCCGGACAAGCGCGCGGTGTTCCTGGCCGCATACGACGCGTGGGTGACGTCGGAGTGGACGCAGGTCGACCGCGTGGTCCGCGACGCGAAGGGGGATCGTGCCGCGCGCATCGTCGCGCTGACGCTGGCGCATCACCGGCGCTGGCGCGGCCTTCGCGCGAGCCTGCGCGCGCTGGTGGCGACCGACACGGACGTGCGCGCGGCCTACCGGGCGCAGCGCCGCCGCCAGCTCGCGCTGCTCGCCGCGCTGCGCGGTCCTGCGGCGCCGCCGCGTCGCGAGCGCGACGCGTTGCTGCTCTTCACGATGGAGCGCACCTGCGACGCCGTCGCCGACGGCGAGGTGTGCGAGCTCGGACTGTCGGTGTCGCAGCTGGTCGCGGCGCTCGAGGACGAGGTCCGCGACGCGCTTCGCTAGCGTGCGGCGCGGGCGCGCTCGCGCGCCTCGGCGAGCATGCCGTCCAGGGCCTCGGCGCACGCGGCCGACGGCGATCCGCGCCGTGCGGCGCGCTCGGCGCGGCCGAACTGGGTGGCCGCACGCGTGAGCAGCCGCGCGGCCACGCCGGGGGACGCCTCGCCGGCGCGATCGATGCGCTCGCAGGCACGCGCGATCCGTCGCGCGACGAGCGGCGGGAACCCGTCCGCGCACGCCGCGGGGGCGGACCGCTCGCACGTGCACGCGACGGCCGCGAGCCCCGTGACCGGCTGCGACACGCAGGCGGCGTCCGCGCCGCACGACTCGGCCGTACAGGGATCGCCGTCGTCGCAGTCGGCAACGGTCGCGCAGCAGCCGGCGGGTCGCACGAGCGGCGGCATGTCGGCGCATGCCTCGTCGCGCAGCGCGTCGCGCAGGCCGAAGAATGCGGGCTTCGGCTGCCACGCCTCGTCGAACGGCAGCGGTGCGCCGTCGACGCCGAAGCTGTTCTCGATCCACGTGTACGCGTCGCCGATGCCCCACGTCGTGACGCCACGGCACGCCGGGACCGCGAGGCACGCGGCCATGACGTCGCGATACGTTTCGCCCTGGAGCGCCAGCCGGCACGACGACTTGTTCGCGAGCGTGACGTCGAGCTCGGTGACCTCGATCTCGAGCCCCAGGGCCGCGAAGCGCTCGAACGTGGCGATCATCTCCGCCCGCGTCGGCCGGATCGTCGGTGCGTACGGCGGCGTGATGTGCCCCTGGAAGCCGACGCCGTGCAGCGGCGCGCCGGCCGCGAGGAGCTCCTGGGCGAGACGGAAGAAGCGGTCTTGCTTCGGTCCGGGCGCGAGCGCCAGCAGCTCGTTGACGAAGAGCTTCGCGTCGGGATCGGCGGCGTGCGCCGCGGCGAGCGCCTCGGCGATGTACGACGGGCCGAGCAGGCGGAGGAAGACGTAGTTCTCGAGGCCGTCGGTGGTGCCGGTCGCGCCGAACAGCGTCAGCGGCTCGTTCACGACGTCCCACTGCACGATCCGGCCGGCGTAGCGGCCGACGACGGCCTGGATGTGCGCGACCATGGCCGTGCGCAGCGCGGCGGGATCGGTGATCGCGTTCACCCACGCCGGCAGGGCGAGCCGTCCCCAGACGAGCGGATGGCCGCGCAGGCGGAGGCCGCGCGCCTCGCCTTCGGCGGCGGCGACGTCGGCGACCGCGAAGTCGAACGCGCCGGGCTGCGGCTCCGTCGTCGACCAGTACGTCGGCACGGTCGTCGAGTTGAACTCGCGCCCGAGGATTTCGCGGAACTGCGGCTGATCGCTGCCCTCGACGAACGACGCGCCGGCGGCGATCCCGGCGCGATCGGCGAGCGCGCGCAGCGTACAGACGTCGTCGGCGACGGCGAGGCGCGGCAGGAGGAGGAACGAGACGGCGAGCACGGACGCGAGCGGGCGCATGACCGTCTTCGGTGTTACGGCCGCCCGGTCTCGATCGTCAAGGTGGAACGTGAGCCCGGTCGCGTGCGATGAGGAGGAGCATGCGGAAGAGCTCGCGCCTCACCGTGCAGGACGCCGCTCGCTTGATCCGGCCGCGCGACGCCGTCCTCGCGGGGTTCGCGGCGGGTCAGCCCGCGGGACTGCTCGACGCGCTCGGCGCCCGCACCGACCTCGAGGACCTGCTCGTCTACACCGGCCTGCTGATGCGCCCATATGCGGTGCTGCAGAATCGCGCCGTGCGCGTCGTGAGCGGCTTCTTCGGACCCGTCGAGCGCATGGCGCGGAAGGCCGGACTGCGCGTCGGCTACCTGCCGGCCGACTTCAACGGCCTCGAGCGCCTGGCCTTGCGGCTCAAGCCCCGCGTCGTGCTCGCCGTGACGACGAGCCCCGACGCCGACGGGTGGCTCAATTTCGGTCTCCAGGCGGCGGCGAACTATCGTCCGTTCCTCGAGGCCGCGCGCGATCCGGAGCGGCTCGCGATCGCGGAAATCAACCCGCGCATGCCGCGCATCGACGGCCTGGACGCCTTCGGCCGTAACCGGGTGCACGTCTCCGAGGTCGACGCGATCGTCGAGCACGACACGGAGCTGGCCACGCTCCCGCACCAGCCGCCGTCGGCGGACGACCTCGCGATCGCGGGGCTGGTCGTCGAGCGCATCGCGTCCGACGCGATCCTCCAGTTCGGCATCGGCGCGATCCCGGACGAGATCGGCCGCATCCTCGCCGAGCGCCCGGGCGGCGCGTTCGGGATCCACACCGAGATGCTGTCCGACGGCGTGATGCGCCTGCACGAGGCCGGCAAGGTGACGAACCGGAAGCCGGTCTACGACGGGGTCACGCCCGCGACGTTCGCGCTCGGCAGCGACGCGCTCTACCGCTGGCTCGACGGCAACCCGTCGGTGCGGATGCTGCCGGTCACCGACGTGAACGGCGCCGGGGTCCTGGAGCGACTGCCGGGGCTCACGAGCATCAACGGCGCGCTGTCGGTCGACCTGACGGGGCAGATCGCGGCGGACTCCGTCGGCAGCAAGCAGCACTCGGGGGCGGGCGGCCACGAGTCGTTCGTCAGCGGCGCGCGCGCGGCGCCCGGAGGATGCACGTTCGTCTGCTTGAAGAGCACGGCGACGGTGGGCGGCCAGCGCATCTCGACGATCGTGCCGCGCTTCGACCGCGACACGCTCGTGACGACGCCGCGCCACCACACGCAATTCGTCGTCACCGAGCATGGCGCGGTCGATCTGTCGGTGCTCGACGACACGCAGCGTGCGGAGGCGCTGATCGCCATCGCGCACCCCGACTTCCGCGCCGCGCTACGCGCGGGGTGAGCCTCGGCTGGCCAGGCCGCCGCGCCGCACGATCACCTGCCGCCGAGACGGACCCCTGGGGACGTCAACTGCCGCTTCTGAACGAGCACAGGAAGCCGTCGTCGACCGGCTCCCCCGTCTGCTCGGAGATGACGCACGAATGACCCGGCGACCCTGCGGGCATCGGGACGCCGCGGCCGAGCAGGAACGAGACGGAGTGCGCGCCGTGGAGGCCGGCCGGGAACCGTGGAATGGGGCGCGCGATGTAGAAGAGCGCATCGACGATGGATCCGCCGCGATACTCGAGCGCGCCGCTGGCGACGAGCTGCGCCAGGCCGAACGCCTGAGGCAGGACGACGTAGGGCTCGGCGCTCGGTGCGACGGTGGACGGATCGATCGTGACGAGCCCGCCCGGGCTGAACCACGTTCCGATCTCGAAGACCTGCGGGTCGAATCCCGGGGGGAGTACCGCCGGCGGCGACGCCGTCATCGTCATCGCGGGCAGGGCGACGCTGCCCACGGCGTAGGCCCCACCGAACGCGTCGAGCCGTCCGAGCGCCGCGGTCACCGCGCCCCGCGCGGCGAGGCCTTCCGGCGACTGGGTGTCGTAGAACGGCGCGAAGCACCGCGCGTCGTAGAGCGATCCCACCGTGCTCGTCGCATCCGTGATCCGCGCCGGATCGATCCCAGTGACGCCGTGCGGTTGGAAACCAACGAGGACGACCCGCCGGACCCGCGACGTCGCGCCCTCGAAGCGCCAGATCGTGGGATCGAACGCCGACAGCACGACGTACAGCGGGCTCGCTCCCGGCTGAATGACGACGTGAGCGGCTCCCGTCGACTCGTCCTGTCCCGCGACGGTCGCCGTCGCGATCGTGTCGGCCTCGTAGGCGCCGAACAGCACGATCTGCTCGTCGTGGCCTGCCGGCGGCAGGTCACACGTCTCGACCGAGGGCGGTGGGGCGATGCCGCAGAGGATCTCGCTCGAGAGCGGCCGGCCCGTACTCTCGGAGATGACGCAGGAGTGACCGGGGTCGCCGGGCGGCATGGGGACGCCTGCACCGAGGACGAACGAGACCGAGTGCGCTCCATGCAGGCCCGGCGGAAAGCGGGGGATCGAGCGGGCGATGTAGAGGTACTCGCCACGATCTTCGATCGCGCCGGACGCGACGAGCTGCGCCAGACCGAAGCTCTGGGGCAGCACCTCGTAGCGCTCCGCGGTCCCCGCGGACACCACATCGCCCGGATCGACGTCGACGACGCCGCCCGGGCTGAAGAACGTGCCGAGCGTGTAGAGCCACTGGTCGAACCCCGGAGGCACGTTCGTGTCCGGCTCCGAGCCCTGCGCCGTGGCGTCGGGGAGGAGCAGCGTCCCGACCCCGTAGGCGCCACCGAAAACGTCGATCGGACGCGCCAGCGCGTCTTCGAGCGCGCGGCGGGCTGAAACGCCCTCCGCCGACGAGACGTCGTACCAATAGGACACGTCCGCCGAACCGCCGCGACCATCGAACACCTTGTCGCGCGGAACGCCGGTCACACCCTGGGTGCCGAAGCCGAGCAGGACGATGCGCGAGATACGATCCGTGGCGCCCTCGACCCGCCAGACGGTGTTCTCGTAGGTGGCGAGCACGACGAACAGGCGCTCCGCTCCCGGTGCCACGACGATGCGCGCGGTGCCCGTGACGCCGTCGGGACCGGTGAGGCTGGTGGTGGCGATCGCGTCGGACTCGTAGGCGCCGAAGGCGACGACGCGTTCATCGGCCGTAGGTGTCGGGATCGGACCGCCGGGGGGAATCGGCTCGTTCGAGCTCCCCGGGATGGCGCGCGCGCACTGGGCCACGGTCGCGCCGACTGCCGCGCAGTCGCCCGCGCAGTCGCCGGCGCGCGCGAACGCACGGCAGAGGGCGTTCGAGGAGCGCGCCTTGCGTGCGCTACGGTGAAGGTGCGTGCGCGCGGCGGCGAGCTTCTTCGCCGAACAGCGCCCGCCGTCGGGGATCAGCGCCCTGAGCGTGTCCAGGCACGCGCCGACGCGCGGCGTGGATGGAGACACGACGAGCGTGCAGTCGTCGCCCGGTGCATTGGCCCGGGCGGCGGCGTTCGCCTTCGCACGGCATCCGCTCGAGTCGGAGCGCTGGCGACGCGCGGCGCGTGCGGCACATCGCAGGCCCGTGGCCAATCCCTGCCGAGCGGCGTCGTGGACTTTGGCCGTACACGCATCCGGATCACCGGTCGTCGCAGCGCGCAGGTCGCTACCAAAGATCCCGGGGCCGAGCAGCACCGTGAGCAGCGCGGCCGCGATCATTCCGCCCAAGCCGAATCGTCGTGACATGAGAACCTCCCTGCGACGACGCTAAACGGCGGGGCGTCCTGGTGACGAGCTTGGTAGGTGTCACGCGGCACTGGTGCGTGCGGATGCGAGGTGCTGCAACGCACGCCGCGTTCCCGTTCCGCCTAATCCGTCCGGTGCGCGACGACGGCGATCGCCGACCCGCGCGCCGGCTCGCGCCGCGCGGCGACGAACGCGCGCGCGGCGATCGCCGCCGCGCGCGCCAGGTTCCAGCCGTGTCGCGCGCGCCGCTCGCTGAGCAGCGCGATGTAGAACGGATCGAAGGGCGGCGCATGCACCGCTTCGACGGCGAAGCCGTGGCGTGCGAGCAGCCGGCCGAGCGTCGCCGGCGTGAAGTGCCAGAGATGCCGCGGGACGTCCCACGCGTACCACGTGTCGCCGTACGCGCCGGCGTCCAGGCTGTCGGCGTTCGGCACGCCGACGAGCAGGCGGCCGCCCGGCGCGAGCAGCCGGCGTACGGCGTCGAGCGCGGCGCCGGGCTCGTGCAGGTGCTCGAGGACGTGCCACAGCGTGATCGCGTCGAAGGGGCCGTCTCCCACCATGGCGAGCTCGCGACGGACCGCGACGCCGAGCGCTTCTGCCTGCGCGGCCGCCCGCGGCGACGGCTCGACGCCGAGCACGTCCCACCCGACGTCGCGGGCGTGCGCGAGGAACTCGCCGGTCCCGCAGCCGACGTCGAGCAACCGGCCGCGGTCGCGTCCCAGCCAGCCCAGGCGGAGCCGGACCGTCACCCGGCGCACCGCGCGGTAGACCGCCGCCAGGCTGCCGGCGGCCTCGCGCGTCGTCGGGAGATACGCGTCGCTCTCGTAGTAGCGCCATATCGCGCGCGCATCGGGTTGCGGCGAGGTGATGCGGAGGCCGCATCCGTCGCAGGCGAGCACGTCGAACGTCTCGCCCGTGACGAGATGGTCGCGGCAGGCCAGCACGCGGCGCCGCGCGGTCGCGTCGCACACGGGGCAGGGCGGTCCGCTCACGGCGCCGAGCTGTAGCGCAGCGCGGCGGCGAAAGCACTGGACAGCACGGACCGCTCGTCGGTAAGCCACTGTCCATGCGGATACTCGCGCTCCTCGCCGCCTCGCTGCTCGCCGCCGGCACCGCCGGCGCCGTCGACGTCCTCAACATCGGCCACCGCGGCGCGTCCGGATACGCGCCCGAGCACACCATCCCCGCCTACGACCTCGCGCTCGAGATGGGCGCCGACTACATCGAGCAGGACCTGCAGCTGACGAGCGACGGCGTCCTCGTCTGCCTGCACGACACCACGCTCGATCGCACGGCGCGCGGTCCGGCCGAGAACTGCACCGGTCTCGTCAGCACGAAGACGCTCGCGCAGATCAAGACGTGCGACGTCGGCACGTGGTTCAACGAGGCGAACCCGACGTTCGCGCGGCCCGAGTACGTCGGCCTGCAGATTCCGACGCTCGAGGAGGTGTTCCAGCGCTATCGCCGGCGCGCGAACTACTACATCGAGACGAAGGCGCCCGAGGCGGCGGAAGACATGGAGGAGAAGCTGCTCGCGCTGATGGACCTGTACCGGCTCCGTAAGCCGGCGGCGCGCCGCTGGCAGGTGCTGATCCAGTCGTTCAGCGCGACGAGCCTGCAGACGATCCACGCGCTCGATCCGTCGCTGCCGCTGATCCAGCTCGTGCTCGGCTTCCCGGCGAGCCCGGCGCTCGAGACGCAGCTCGACACGATCAAGACCTACGCGGTCGGCGTCGGGCCGAACTACCTCTTCGCGAACCCGCCGACGATGGCCGCGGCGAAGGCGCGCTGCCTCGACGTCCACCCGTACACGGTGAATCAGCCGAGCGACATGAGCGCGATGATCGCCGCCGGCGCGAACGGCATGTTCACGAACTTCCCGGACCAGCTCGACCAGGTGCTCGGTCGGGACGCGTCGCGCGCGAAGCGTGCGGTGCGGCGCGCGCGCAAGGCGCACGCGCGGTGCGTGCCGACGGCGTGAGCTGACTCACTTCGCCAGCGGTACGAAGTCGGGTCCGCACTGCTCCTGCACGGGCAGCGCGGCGCCCGTCGCCGCGTCGAACTGCGGCACCCAGCAGCGCATCCGTACGACGGTCCGTTGCGGCGCGCTGTACGTGAACCGCTCCATCGTGAGCACGCCTGCGGACGGACCGAGCGCCGAGTCGCGGCACAGGCACGTGCCCTTGCGGGCCGAGCCGGACGGCGGCGCCGTCTCGACGGGCGTCGGCGTCGCGTACTTGCCGACCTGCTCCTCGAGCTTCTGCAGGTCGGTGGCGGCCGCCGCGATCGATACGGTCGCGAGCAGCACGACGATGGCGATCCGACGCGCGCTCACTGGAGCACCACCGAGGCGGAAAGGCAGACCCGGTTCGACTTCTTCACGTCGAGCGACTGCTCGCCGAGCTGGTTCGCGATCGCGACGATGCGCTTCTCGAACGCCGGCTGCTGCTTGGCGTCCTTCGCCGCGTAGCAGACGAGCCGGTCGTCCGGTCGCGGGACGCCCTCGCCGTTCTTGTCGACCGGCAGGCACACGGCGAGCGGCTTCGTGATCTCGACGCTCTTCGTCTCGAACTGGTCGGTGATCGTAGCCGTCCGCGGCACGAACGCCGGCGTGCCCTTCTGGACCTTCGCCGCGTAGCACTTGAAGTGGTCGACGCCGGGCGCCGACGGCACGCAGAGCGTCGCCGCGCCGGCGAGTCGCAATGCGAGGTCGCCGAGCGGGTCGGACGTCACGACGTCGCGGCCGGCGAACTTCGGCTGGCCCTTCGCGTCCTTCATCTTGTAGCAGGCGAGCTGCGCGGTCGGATCGTCGATGCCGTCGCCGTCGCGGCCTGCCGGGTTGCAGAGGGACGCGACCGCTTCCACGACGGTGCTCTCGTCCTCGAGGTCGTCGACGAGCCGCACCGTGCGCGGCGCGGGCTTCGGCGTGCCCTTGGCGGTCTTCGCCGGGTAGCAGCGGACGTCGTCGAGGGCGACCGGCAGCGTCGTCGTCGTCGTGGTCACGATCGTCGTGGTGGTCGTGGTCTCGACGGACGTCGGGATCTCGAACAGGGTGCCGCCCATCCCGTCGCCGACGACGACCTGCGCGTCCGGGATGAGGTTGCCGTTCGTGTCGTAGAGCTCGATCGCGACGAGCTTGAGGGTGTTGGAGAAGTCGGAGACCATCTCGGCGCTCCACCCGGCGAAGCTCAGGTACTCGGGGTTGGTGACGCGCGCGTCGGTACGGAGCGTCATCCGCAGGTACTGCGAGCTCCACTCCGGCACCTCGATCTTGCAGAGCGCCCCGACGCTGCACTCCACGAGGGCGCCGTTGATCCTGAGCGTGTGGAACGCCTCCGGAATGATGCGGCCGGGCGCCGTGGTGGTCGCCGACTCCGTCCCGGACAGCGCGAGCTGGACGTACGCGGTCCCGACCGGCGACGATGTGACGGTGCCGATGTTGTATATCTGGACGTCGGCGGTGGCGGCGACCAGCTCCAGCGGCGCGACGCCGTCGGTGTCGGTCCGCGTGAGCCGTGCCTCGGCGCGCAGGACGACGCGCCGTCCCTGCACGAGGTCCGCCTGCGCGAACACGCGCGCGCAGGCGAAGTTCGGCGTGCCCACCGCGGGACACGCACGACCGTTGAACGAGAAGTCGCCGAAGCTCCGCGTGATCGGCGGCGTCGTCCCCTCTGTGATGCCGAACGGGGGGCTGTTGCCGAGGTTCGACGTACCTTCGGCGCGATAGATCACGAACGCGTCGGCGTGCTGGACGGCGCCGGCGAGTACGGCGGTGACGACGAGGGACGCGGCGAGGATGCGCATGTCAGTCCTCCAGTGCGGTCAGGATGCGGTCGAAGTGAACGCCGGCGCGCGTGTAGAGCTCGGCGACGAGCTCGGGCGTCGCGGCGTCGATGACGCTGTAGGCGGCCTCGTCGTCGGGAACGAGGGTCGAATGGCGGTGGCGGATCGGCGTGCCGGCGCGCGCCATCGCGGCGGCGGTGCGGCGCACGCGGTCCGTCGTCGTGCGGAAGACGTCGGCCGTCAGGCCGGGCAGATACTGCTCGACCAGCCAGCTCTTGCGCACGGATCGCCCCATTCCCCGCCTGAGTAGGCGTCGGGGCGGCACCCTCGCATCGGGCGTTTCCCTACTTTTTGGCGGCCATGCGCGCCCCGAGCTCGGCGCGCGAGCGGATACCGAGCTTTCCGTAGACGCGCGACAGGTTCGCCTCGACGGTCTTCGGGCTCATGAAGAGCGCCTTGGCGACCTCCCGATTCGTCTTGCCCTCCGCCGCGAGCGTGGCGACGCGCGCCTCCGTGGGCGTGAGGTCGTCGCCGGCGGCACGCCGGATCGGGATCCGTCCCAGCTCCTCGTCGGCGCGGTCGACCCAGGGGCGCGCGCCGCTGGCCGCGAAGAGGTCGCGACCCCGCTCGAGTGACTCCCGCGCGAGCCGTCGCTCGCCACGGCGACGGCGCACCTGGCCCAACACGAGGAACGCACGGCCGAGATCGATGGGCATGCCGAGCGGTTCCGACCGCGCGACGGCCTGGTCGGCGGCGGCCAGCGCCGCATCGAGATCTCCCCGCGTCGCGGCCAGCAGGCTGCGGCAGCGCAACGCATTGGCGACGGCCCACGGACGCTCCAGCGCGATCGCCCGTTCCTGGAAGGCGTCGAGCAACGCGGCGGCCCGGTCGATCTCGCCGAGACGGATCAGCGCCTCGATCGCATCGGGGAGGAAATAGGCCTGCATGGGCTCGCGGACGCCGTTGGCCTCGATCAGCGCGACGAGTGGCGCAAGGGCTTCCGCCGCGGCGCCGGCGTCGCCGAGCGCGAGCGCCAGGAGCCCCTCGCTCGCGAGCAGCCACGGAATCGCGGGCATGTTGCCCGTGCGCGTGATGAGCTCGCGGGCTTCGGCGAGATCGGCCCGTGCCGCCTCGACGTCGCCGCGCGCCGCGTGCGCCCGGCTGCGATGCACGAGCGCCAGCGTCCGCAGCCGGTCGCTGCCGACCTGGCCGGCGAGCAGCAGTGCGTCCTCGGCCAGCGCGACTGCGGTCTCGAGCTCGCCGCGCAGCCACGCGAGTCGCGAGCGGTTGAACAGCAGGAACGGGATGCCGCTCTCCTCGCCCTGCGCCTGGGCTCGCTCGCAGACGTCGCGCAGCAGCGTTTCCGCGTCGGCGATGCGCGCCTCGTAGACGGCGAGCAAGCCGGCAATCGCCGACGGCCGGAGCATCATCTGGCACTCGCGTGTGCGGTCTTCGAGGGCGAGCGCCCGGTCCATGTCGGCGCCGCGGCTCCCGAGCCCGGCCATGAAGCGGCCGATCACCTGGATCGCAAGGGCGCTCGCCAGCAGCCCGGCGTCGCCGAGACGCTCGGCTTCGATGGCCGTCGTGCGATTCACCTCGAGCGCGCGATGCACGTCGCCGCCGTTGTACGTCATGTAGGCGAGGTCGAGGCGGATCGCGACGCGCGCCGTCGGGTCCTCGCAGTGGGCGAGCGCGTCCTCGAGATGTGTGATCGCGTCCGCGAACGCATCCTCCTGACCGCGGATGCGGCCGAGGACGTGCAGCGCCGGGGCGCGCTCGTGCCCGGTTGCGCCATCGGCGAGCACGGCCTCCGACCATGTGCGCGCACTGGCGAAGTCGCCCGCGTGGAACGCGTGCTCCGCCGCCTGGACGCGGCGCAGCCGGCGTGCCGGTCCATCGTCGGCGGGCGTCAGGCGCGCGGCCCGCTCCTGCAGCTCGGCCGCGGTGTCCGGCGACCCGCGACGTCGGGCGAGCGTCGCGGCCGCATCCAACGCGCGTGCGACCCCTTCGTCGGGGCTTGCGGCGGCGAGGGCCAGGTGACGGGCGTGTTGCTCCGGATCGGTGACGAGCGACGCCAGGCGTGCGTGGACCGCGCGGCGGGCGACGGGGGACGCGGACGACTCGACCGCCGCGGCGAGCAACGGATGCGTGAACGCGACGCGGCCGTCGTGGAGCTCGACGATGCGTGCGCGCTCCGCCTGCGCGAGGGCGTCGTCGGCCGCATCCGTGCCGGCGGCGCGACGCAGGAGCGCGATCGTCGGCGCCACCGTCGCGGCCGCGAGCTGCAGGACCTCGAGCGCCGGCGAGGGCAGGCGTTCGAGACGCCGCGCGGTCAGGCTCGCGAGCGTGTCGGGCACGAACATCGGCTCCCCCGGGCCGGGACGCGCATGGCCGTCCGCGAGCGTGCGTGCGAGTTCCAGGGCGAAGAACGGGTTGCCGCCCGACGTGTCGGTGATGCGACGCAGGGTCGGCCGCGGAAGCACCTGCCCGAGGTGCTCGCGGATCACGTGATGCAGCGCGCTCGCGCTGAGCGGTCCGAGGCGACGCCGGAGGAGTCGGTCGCCGAACGCCGCGCCGAGTCCGAGCGGGTCGCGCTGTCCGTCCGGCTCGTCGCGCGCCGTGGTGATCACGCCCACGCGTCGCTCGCCGATGCGGCGCAGCGCGAACGCGAGCGCCGCCGCCGAGGCGCGATCCAGCCATTGCTGATCGTCGATCGCGAGCACGACCGGTCTCGCGTCGCTCGACCACCGCAGCGCCGAGAGCGCGGCGGTCGCCACCGCACGCGGGCTCGGTGGTGCGCCCTCCGGCGTGGCGCGCACGAGCGCCACCTCGAACGCGCGACGTTGCGGCTCCGGGAGGTGCGGGAGCACGGCGTCGGCGACCGGGTCGAACAGGTCGGCGAGCGATGCGAAGGCGAGCTTCGCTTCGGGTTCGACGGGTCGACAGACGAGCACCGTGAACCCACGCGCAGCTACCCGTCGCACGGCGTGACGCCAGACGGTCGTCTTGCCGATGCCCGGTCCACCCTCGAACACGAGCGCGCCGGCTGCGCCGGACAGCCCGTCGAGGAACGGATCGATCGCGCCGAGATCGTCGTCGCGCCCGACGATCTCCGGACCCGCCATGGCGGTGCGGAGAGTCGCCGGTGGCGCCGCGAGCTGTCAATGGGGTCCCGACGCCGGCAGCCGGCGGACGAGCGCCGATCGCACGAAGACGACCCCGAGGACGACGAACGGCAGCGACAGCCACTGGCCGGTATCCTATCCGACGCCCGGCTGGTCGTGCGGCACCTTCAGGTATTCGACGGCGATGCGCAGCGGGAAGTAGGTCAGCAGGAACGTCCCGGCGAGCAACCACCGCGGCCGGCGCTCGCCGCCGGCCCGGCGGTCGACGATCAGCAGGACGGCGAGAACGACGGCGCCGATCGCCGCCTCGTAGAGCTGCGACGGGTGACGCGGCACCGGCGGGTCGTCGTGGCGCGGCAGGCAGACCGCCCACCACGCGCCGCGGCCGCCGTCGACCGGGATGCCGACGATCTCCGAGTTGAAGAAGTTGCCGATGCGCACCAGCGTCGCACCGACGGCCGCCGAGAAGCTGAACCGGTCGAGCATCTCGCCGAGCGGGATGCCGGTGCGGCGGGCGTAGAGCCACATCGCCACCATGAGCCCGACGGCGGCGCCGTGCGAGCTCAGCCCCGAGATGCCGTTTCGCACGTCCAGCAGCGCCAGCGGATGGCTCCGGACCTGCTCCCATTCGTAGAACAGGCGGTGCGCCAGCCACGCGCCGAGGACCAGGCCGATGGCCCCCCAGTAGACGAAGCCCCCGGCGACGGCGGCGTCGCGCCCGGCGCGCACCATCTGCCATCGGAGCAGGAGCCAGCCGAGCCAGAACACCAGCACGAACCAGAGGCCGTACCAGCGATTCCCGGCGCCGTGTGCGCGCTCGATGCGCTGCTGGCCGACGGGCTCTGCGGCGCCGATCCGATCGCCGCGGCGCTCGACGCCGCCATCGACGCGAAGGTCGAGAAGGCGAAGACGCTGCTCGGTCAGGCGGACGGCGCCAAGCCGAAGAAGCGGGTCGCCGTGATCAAGAAGGCGGAGGAGCAGCTCGTGGCTGCCGGCAAGGCCGTCAAAAAGGCCGGCAAGAAGCAGACGATCACGCCGGCATGCGGCACGACGTTGAGCGCGCTGCTGACGGAGAAGCGGGCGGTGCTGACGGCGTTGCGGTCGATCTGACCGCCGCGCCGTCAGTCGTCGCGGGCTGCAGCGCGATGAGTCTCGTCGCAGCCAACGGAAGCTACTCCGGGGCGCCGCCCTCTCGCGTCGATCCGGAACGCCCGGCTACGGTACCGGTCCCTCGGCGCTCACGACGTACTTGCGGACGTCCATGCCCCGCACGCCGCACCCGGCGAGTGCGGCGCCGAACTCGGCCATGTGCGGCGTCGCGAAGTGGGCGTCGAGGTCCGCCTGGTCACGCCAGCGCTCGAAGATGAAGACGGTCCCGGGGTCGGCGCGGTCGACGTAGGCCTGGTACGAGATGCAGCCGGGCTCCGCGAGCGTCGCGGTGCGCATGCGATCGAACGCCGCCTCGGCGGTGGCGCGCTGCGCGGGATCGATGGAAATCGTTCCAGCGACGACGAGCATGGCCATCCTCCCTCAGCGCGTCGCAGGCTGCGGCGCGAGCCCCGACTCGGACTCTTCCGGCTCGCCGAAGATGAAGCGCGGCCGCAGCCGCAGGACCATCACCGGCATGATCGTCAGCGACGCGACGCACGAGACGACCATCGCCGCCGGCATGAGCGTGCCGAAGAGGCGGAGGCCGAGGTACTGCGACACGCCGATCACCGCGAAGCCCGCGCCGATGCTCGCGGCGACGAAGATGATCGCGCGGCCCGACGTCTGCAGCGCGACGCCGACGGCGGTCTCGTCGTCGTGCAGGCGGCGGCGCTCCTCGCGCAGCCGGAACAGGAAGTAGATCGCGTAGTCGGCGCCGACGCCGGCGGCCATCGCGATCACCGACGACGAGCCCATGTCGAGACGGACGCCCGTCCACCCGAGCGCGCCGAACAGCACGAACACCGTCACGATGATCGGGCTGACGACGTACAGCCCGACGGCGGCCGAGCGCATGATCACCGACGACACCAGGTAGATCACCCCTAGCACCATCAGCATGTTGAGCAGCTTGCCGTAGGTGGTGTGCTCGTTGACGGCGAGGACGATCGGTCCCTGGCCGCCCGCGACGAGCACCTTCACGCCCTCGGGCGGCGGGTTCTCGTCGATCCACGTCTGCACCCGACGCAGCAGCGGCCCGACCTGCGCCGAGTCGTCGCTCTTCAAGTATGCCAGCACGATCGACTTCGACTGCGCGCGGTCGACGAAGCGCTCGAACGCGGGCGAGTCGCCGAGGAAGAGCAGCTGCGCGACCAGCTCCTGGTCCTTCGGCAGGCTGTAGGGCACCTCCGCGTCCGCCGCGAACGTCGCGTGCAGCGTCTTCACCAGGTCGGCCATCGACGCGGTCCGCAGCACGAGCGGGTCGTGCGACAGGACGTCCTGGAGCGCGTCCATGTGCTGGAGCACCGCGGCCGACTTCGCCGTCCCGGGCTGACCTTCGTACAGCATCGTCATGCTGACGGTGCCCGGAAAGTGCTTCTCGATCTCCTCGAGGTGATCGCGCGCCATGCTGCCGTGGGGCATGTACTCGCGCGTCGGGCCGAACGTGCGGATGCGCAGGATGCCGATCGCCGAGATCACCAGCACGACGGCCGTCCAGATGATGACGGCGCGGCCGCCGTTCTGGACGATGCCGCGGTGGAGCGCGGCCAGCATCTGCTTCGTGAGCCCGCCTTCCGACGGCTTCCGCTTCGGCGCCGGCAGCACCGAGCGCATGGCCGGGATGAACGTCATCTCGAGCAGCACCGCGCTCAGGATGCCGTAGCCGCAGGACAGCCCGAGGTTCGCGATCGAGCGCACGCCGAACAGCGCCAGCGACACGAAGCCGAGGGCGGCGGTGAGGCCGGCGGCGATCATCACCGGGCCCATCTTCACCGTCGACTCGATCACCGCCGCCTTGTTGTCGCCGGTGCGCGACACCTCTTCGACGTAGCGCTTCAGCATCTGCGCCGAGTGCGCGGCGGCGACGGCGATCAACAGGATCGGCATCGCGACGTTCCACGTGTCGATCGCGATGCCGGTGTGGCCCATCAGGCCGAGCGCCCACACGGTGCTGAGCGTCGCCGTCAGCATCGGGATGAGCATGCCCTGGAAGGTGCGGAACGAGATCAGCAGCATCACCGCGATCACGAGGAACGTGACCGGGATGCGCGTGCCCACCTGCGCCGACTGCTCGAGGTCGCTCAGCGCCAGCATGGGCTCGCCCGCGGCGTACAGCTTCACGCCCGGACGGTCTTTGAACTGGTCCATCAGCCCCAGCACGCGCGACGCCAGCTCGTGCGACTGCGGGCCCTCCCAGAAGTCGAGCATGACGAGCGCCGCGCGCTGATCGTCGGTGACGAGCATGCCCTTCAGCTGCGGCTGCGCCTCGAGACGCTTCCGCACCACCGCGATCGCCTCCGGCGTCTCCGGCACGTCGCGCATCAGGTAGTCGACGGTGATGTTGCCGTCGCGGTCCTCGACGTGACGCACGCTCGGTGCGGCGAGGCTGACGACGTTCTGTGCGATGACGTCTTCGATCAGCAGACCCTGGAGCGTCAGGTCGCGCACGACCGACAGCACCTCGGGACGCCAGACGTCACCCTCGTCCGGGATGACGGCGATGATGACGGTGCGGCGTCCGCCGAACTGCTGGCGAATCGCCTGGTCGATCTGCACGAACGGATGGCCCGCCGGCAGGCTGCTCTCGACGTTGAACTCCGTGTGCAGGTGCCGCATGCCGGAGCCGACGAGGACCGTCAGCACCGCCACCACGCCGAGGACCCACCAGGCGCGGCGGACGAGCCAGCGGACGTACCGATCGAGGAGAGCCATCAGCCCGCCAATCTCGCGGTCCGGCGCTCCCGAGGCAAGCACATGATGCTATGTCGCGCGGCGCAACGCGGCCAGGTGGTCGACCCGGCGCTGGAGCAGCGCGGGGGAGCCGATGTCGCGCCGATGCATGGTCCGGCCCCGGACCCGGCCGATGGCCTCCTCCGCGATGTCGGCGGCGACCGGGATCGTCTCGGCGATGCCCACCACGGCGAGCGCCCGCGAGCCCGTCATGACGACGTGCCCGTCGTCCTGCCGAAGCGCCGCCGCATACACCCGCAGATGATCGCCCGACGGCGGCAGGTCGCTGAGATCGAGTTGCTCGTTCTTGACCGGTGCGTCCGGGTATCCCTCGGGCACGACGTACTTGCAGACCGTCGCACGGCGCCGGAACCGCACCGGCGTCTTCGCGAGGGTGCCGGTCGCCGCCGCCATCAAGATCTCGAGCACGTTGCCCTCGATCAACGGGACGACGTTGACGGTCTCGGGGTCGCCGAAGCGCGCGTTGTACTCGAGCACGCGGACGCCGTCGCGCGTGGCCATGAAGCCGCCGTAGAGGACGCCGCGGTACGGCGCGCCCATCTGCTCGCGCAGCGCCTGCCCGACCAGCGCGTTGATGCGCGCCGCCTCGGCGAGGTCCTCCTTCGAGAGGAACGGCAGCAGGTGGTCGGCCGCCGAGTACGAGCCCATGCCGCCGGTGTTCGGCCCGCGGTCGTCCTCGAACGCGCGCTTGTGGTCCTGCACCGGGATGGTCGCGACGGTGTGCTCGCCGTCGCAGAGCGACTGCAGGCTGAACTCCTCGCCCTCGACCTTCTCCTCGACGACCACCTGGCCGCGTGGCAGCAGGCTCTTCGTGTACTCGACCGACTCCGCGATCGTCGTCAGGTGCTCGCCGAACACCTTGACGCCCTTGCCGCCCATCAGGCCGTCGGCCTTCACGACGAACTGCCCGAGCTCGCGCATGTACGCCTCGACGCCGTCGAGCGACGTGAAGGCGCGATAGCGCAAGCTGCCCGGGATGCGATGGCGCGCGAGCAGGTCGCGCGTGAAGGTCTTGCTCGCCTCGAGCTGCGCCAGCGCCTTCGTCGGGCCGAAGCACGGCGTGCCGAGCGCCGCCTGGATGCCGTCGACGACGCCGGCGGCGAGCGGATCCTCGGGCCCGACGACGACCAGGTCGGGCCGAACTTCCCGGGCGAAGTCCACCACCATCGGCACGTCGTCGGCGCGTCCCCAGCGGACCGTCGTCGACTTCGCCGCGAGCCCCGGATGGTTCGGCAGGTTGCAGACGGTGTGCACTTCGGCGCCCGACGCCAACAGCGCTTCGGCCAGGCAGTCGGTGCGCCCGTCCTGGCCGATCAGCAGCACCCGGGTCGCCATCGGCGGGTCGGCTATCGCCTCATCCGTGGGATGTCAACGCTGCACTGGGCTATGACGGCCGCGTGTTCCTGCGCCGGTACTACCTCTACCAGCTGGTCGGGACGTCGAACTTCTTCCAGGCGATGTTCTACGTCTACTACGAGCAGCGCGCGGGGGTGGACCTCGCCGCGATCCTTCTCATCCAGGCGGCGTACACGGCGCTGCGCGCCGCGCTCGACATGCCGTTCGGCGCGCTCGCCGACCGCACCTCGCGCCGCTGGTGCCTCGCCGGCAATTCGATCGCCGTGGTCATCGGGTCGATGGCGTTGCTGGTCCGGCCGTCGCTGCTCACCGTCTGCGTCGCGGAAGCGTTGTTCGCGATCGGCTCGGCGCTGCGCTCGGGCGCCGACTCGGCGTTGCTCTACGACACGCTGCACGCCGACGGGCACGACGGGCGCTATCCGACGGCCGAGAGCCGCGGCCAGGCGATGGCGTCGATCGGCTCGGGAACCACCGCCGTCGTCGGCGGCCTGCTCGCCGCCGTCGACCTCGGGCTGCCGTACTTCGCGACGATCGCGCTGTCGATCGCCGGGCTCGTGACGGCGCTGCGGCTCGACGAGCGCCGGCACGTCGCGACCACGCGCGTGCGCGGCCACATGCGCGACGCCGCGCGGCTCGCGCTGCGCACGCCCGCGCTGCGCTGGTCGATCGGCGTCGCGGTGCTCGCGATCACGGCGTCGCACGTCTTCTACTACCTCCAGCAGCCGTTCCTGCAGTCGATCGGCGTGCCCGTCGCGGCGTTCGGCGTCGTCTTCGCGCTGATCAAGCTGGTGACGGCATGGGTGGCGGGCATCGCGCACCGAGTGGACGGTGCGCTCGGCCAGCGTCGCACGACGGCGCTCATGCTGGCGGTGCCGGTCGTCGGGCTCGGCGGCATGGCGCTCGCGACGTCGCCGCTCGGCGCCGCGTGGATGCTGACGCGCGGGCTCCTCGACGGTCTCTGGATGCCGCTCGCGAACGTCTACGTGAACCGGCGCGTCGACTCGCGGCTCCGGGCGACCCTGCTGTCGCTGCAGAGCGTCCTCGCCCGGCTGAGCCTGTCGGCGGCGCTCGGACTTCTCGGCGTGGCCTCCACGCGCCTCGATTTGTGGGTGACCCTGACGATCAGTGCAGGGGCCGTCGGCGTGCTGTCGGCGGCCCTGATGGCGCGGTCCCGGTCCCTTGCCGCGAGGACCCCGTGTGATAACGAAATGCCCCCATGTTCCTGATCCTCGTGGCGCTCGTGCTGGGCGCGATCGTGGCGGGCGGCAATCATTACGTCACCACGCAGCTCGATCCCGGCAACGACGTTGCGTTCTTCTGGCTCCTCGGCGCGCCCGTCGTGGCGGCCTTCCTGGTGGCCGTGCTCGCACCCAAGCTCGTGGGCGCGCCCGCGCCGGTCGACCTGCCGCTCGAGCCCGAGCCCACGCTGCCCCCGCCCGAGCCCGCGGAGAACGCCGCGCTCCGCCTCCTGGCCGCGCTCCAGGAAGAGGGACGTCTCGTCGATTTCCTCGCCGAGGACATCGGCCCGTACTCCGACGATCAGGTCGGCGCCGCCACGCGCGGCATCCACGAGAGCTGCGCCAAAGCGCTGAAGGCGTGCGTCACCCTGGAGCCGGTGCTCGCCGGGCGGGAAGACGAGGTCGTCACGGTGCCCGCCGGCTTCGATCCGGCGCACATCCGCCTCACCGGCAACGTGCACGGCGAGCCGCCGTTCAAGGGCACGCTGCGCCACGCCGGGTGGAAGGCGACGGACGTCACGCTGCCGGCGCGCGCCGGGCTCGAGCCGCGCGTCATCGCTCCGGCCGAAGTCGAGATCGGCTGAGCCGCCCATGGCCGACGCGCGGTACGTGGTCGGGATCGACCTCGGCACGACGAATTGCGTGCTCGCGTACGTCGACACGACGGTCGACGGCGACGACGTCACGGCGCAGGTCCTCGAGCTGCCGCAGCTCGTGAAGGCCGGCACCGTCGCCGCGCGCCCGCAGCTGCCGTCGTTCCTCTATCTACCTGCCGCCGGCGAGATGGCGCCCGAGAGCACGGCGCTGCCGTGGGGCCCGAGCGAGCGCGTCGTCGGCGAGCTCGCGCGCGCGCGCGGCGCGGAAGTGCCCGGGCGCGTCGTCACGTCGGCCAAGTCGTGGCTCTGCTCCGTCGGCACCGACCCGAGCCAGCCGATCCTGCCGTGGCAGGCGCCCGACGACGTGCCGCGCGTGTCGCCGGTCGACGCGCAGGCCGCGTACCTCGCCCATCTCCGCGCCGCGTGGGACGCGGCGATGCCGGCGCCGCTCGCGGAGCAGGAGATCCTCCTGGCGGTGCCCGCGTCGTTCGACGCCGCGGCGCGCGAGCTGACGATGCGCGCCGCGGAGCACGCGGGGCTCGGCGTCGCGCATCTCATCGAGGAGCCGCAGGCCGCGTTCTACGCGTGGCTCGCGGCCACGAAAGGCGGCTGGCGCGATCAGGTGCGCGTCGGCGACGTCATCCTCGTGTGCGACGTCGGCGGCGGCACCACCGACCTCACGCTGGTCGCCGTCAGCGAGGAGAGCGGCAACCTCGTCCTCGAGCGCAAGGCCGTCGGCGACCACATCCTGCTCGGCGGCGACAACATGGACCTGACGCTGGCGCACGCGGTGAAGGCGCAGCTCGTCGAGAAGGGCACGTCGATCGACGACTGGCAGCTGCGCGGCCTCGTCCACGGCTGCCGCGACGCCAAGGAGAAGCTCCTCGCCGGCAGCGCGCCCGCGAAGGCGCCCGTCGTGGTGCTCGGCCGCTCGCGCAAGGTCGTCGGCGGCGCGGTCCGGACCGACGTGGAGCGCGGTCTCGTCGAGGAGATCCTGGTCGACGGCTTCTTCCCCGCGGTCGCACGCGACGAGAAGCCGCGCGCCGCCCGGCGGATGGGCCTGCAGGAGATCGGCCTGCCGTACGCCAGCGATCCGGCGATCACGCGCCACGTCGCGGGCTTCGTCGCGCGGCATCGCGAGGTGGCGCCCGACGGGCCCACCGCCGTGCTCTTCAACGGCGGCGTCATGCGCGCGGAACGTTTCCGCACCCGCATGGTCGAGGTGCTGGGCGCGTGGCGCGGCGAGGGCGGCAGCGTCCGCGTCCTCCGGGGCGCCGACGCCGATCTCGCCGTCGCCGAGGGCGCCGCGGTGTACGGGCTCGCGCGGCGCGGCAAGGGCGTCCGCATCCGTGGCGGCACCGCGCGCGCGTACTACGTCGGCGTCGAGACCGCGGCGCCGGCGGTGCCCGGCATGACGCCGCCGGTGAACGCGCTCTGCATCGCGCCGTTCGGCATGGAAGAAGGCAGCGAGACGGCGCTGCCCGGCGCCGAGTTCGGGCTCGTCGTCGGCGAGCCGGCGGAGTTCCGCTTCTTCGGGTCCTCCGTCCGGCGGAACGACGCGCCCGGTACCGTGATCGCCGGCGCGACGGACCTCGAGGAGCTGGCGCCGCTCGAAGCGACGCTCACGGGCGAGGGGCAGGAGGGCCGCACCGTGCCGGTGCGGCTGTCCGCGCACGTCACCGAAATGGGAACGCTCGAGCTCTGGTGCGTCGCGCGCGACGGCGACCAGCGCTGGAAGCTCGAGTTCAACGTTCGCCAGCCGGAGCGCTGAGCCGAGAGCGTCATAGTGGCGCGCTTTCTCGTCGGGATCGACCTCGGCACGACGAACACGGCGTGCGCGTACGTCGACACGCGCGCGGGCAAGGCCATCCGCGTCTTCGAGATCCCGCAGCTCGTGGCGCCGGGCACGGTCGAGCCGCGGCCGACGCTGCCGTCGTTCGTGTACCTGGCCGGCGCGCACGACGTGCCCGCCGGCAGCCTCGATCTGCCGTGGGCGTCGGGCCGCGACTTCTGCGTCGGCTGGCTCGCGCGCGAGCAGGGCGCGCGCGTGCCGGGGCGGCTCGTCAGCTCGGCGAAGTCGTGGCTCTGCCACGGCGGCGTCGACCGCACCGCGGCGATCCTCCCATGGGGTGCCGGCGACGACGTCGTGAAGATATCGCCGGTCGAGGCGTCGGCGCGCGTGCTGCGCCATCTGCGCGACGCGTGGGACGCGACGCTGCCCGAGCCGCTGGCCGAGCAGGACGTCGTGCTGACGGTGCCGGCGTCGTTCGACGAGGTGGCACGCGAGCTGACGCTCGAAGCGGCGCGCACGGCCGGCCTGCCGGACGTCGTGCTGCTCGAGGAGCCGCAGGCGGCGTTCTACTCGTGGCTCGTCGCGCACGAGCGCGACTGGCGGACGGAGGTGACGGCGCATCCGCTGGTCCTCGTCGTCGACGTGGGCGGCGGCACCACCGACGTCTCGCTGATCGCCGCGCGCCAGGGCCGCGGCGAGCTGGCGCTCGAGCGCGTCGCCGTCGGCGAGCACCTGCTGCTCGGCGGCGACAACATGGACATGGCGCTCGCGCGCGCCGTCGAGTCGCGCATCGGCCAGCTCGACACGCAGCGGTTCCACGGCCTCGTCAGCCAGGCGCGCGCCGCGAAGGAGCGGCTGCTGGATGCCGGCGACGAGCAGAGCGTGCGGCTCACGGTGCCGGGTCGCGGCGGCTCGGTGATCGGCGGCGCGCTGCACGGCGAGCTCACGCGCGCCGAGGTGACGTCGACGGTGCTCGACGGCTTCTTCCCGCAGGTGCCGCCGGACGCGCGGCCGCGGCGTGCGACGGGCGCCGGGTTGCGCGAGTTCGGCCTGCCGTTCGCCGCCGATCCGGAGATCACGCGCCACGTCGCCGACTTCCTCGCCCGCCAGCGCGACGCCGCCGGCGAGACAGAGCGCGCGCTGGTGCGGCCCGATGCGCTCCTGTTCAACGGCGGCGCGTGCGAGCCGGCCGTCGTCCGCGAGCGCATCGCGCAGACGATCGGCGCCTGGCACGACGCGAGCTGGCGTCCCGCGGTGCTCGAGGGCGAGTCGCTGCAGCTGGCCGTCGCGCGCGGCGCCGCGTACTTCGGCCTCGTCCGGCGCGGGCAGGGCGTGCGCATCGGCAGCGGCGCGGCGCGCACGTACTACCTCGGCCTCGACGAGCAGACGGCGCTCTGCCTCGTGCCGCGCGGCATGGAGGAGGGCGAGACGGCGGCGATCGAGGGCCACGACCTCGAGCTGCTGACGAACCGTCCCGTCGCGTTCCCGCTCTTCACGGCGACGGATCGGAGCGGCGAGGCGGCGGGCGCGCTGGTGACGCTGGTCCCCGGCGAGCTGACGCCGCTGCCGCCGATCCGCACCGTCCTGCGCTTCGGCCGCAAGCTCGAGGAGCGCGCGCTGCCGGTGCAGATCGAGGCACGGCTGACGGAGATCGGCACGCTCGAGGTGTGGTGCCGCTCGCGGCAGACGGAGCACCGCTGGCGGCTCGAGTTCCGCCTGCGCGACACCGTCGGCGCCGAGGCGCCGCCGCCGGAGGCTGTGGCGGGGCTCGTGATCGATCCGTCGCGCATCGAGGCGGCCACCGAGACGCTGCGCGGCGCGTTCGAGGGCGGCGACGATCCGGTCACGCTCGGCAAGCGGCTCGAGGCCGCGCTCGACGCGGGCCGCGACGCCTGGCCGCTCGCCGCGATCCGCGCGCTGTGGGACGTCCTCTGGACGCTCGAGCCCGCGCGCGCGCGCACCGCCGATCACGAGGCGCGCTGGCTGAACCTCGCCGGCTTTCTCCTGCGCCCGGGATTCGGGGACACGGGCGACGAGGTCCGCGTCAACCGGCTGTGGCGCGTGCTCGGCGCCGACCTGCGCAACCCGCGTGCCGTCCAGTGCCGCGCCGAGTGGTGGAACCTGTGGAAGCGCGTGGCCGGCGGCCTGAACGCGCGCCAGCAGCAGCACCTGCTCGCCCAGGTGAGCCCGGCCCTGCTGCGCAAGGGCAAGGCGAAGGGCCCGCGGCCCGGGCCGCAGGAGCTGCGCGAGATGTGGCAGGCGATCGGTAGCTGCGAGCGGCTGCCCGCCCCGCAGCGCGCCGAGCTGGCGGCAGCGCTCGTCCAGGACGCCGCGCGCGGCCGCAGCACCGATCAGGAGCTGTGGGCGCTCGCGCGCCTCGGTGCCCGGGTGCCGGTGTACGGCCCGCTCAACTGCGTCGTGGGGCGCGCGCAGGCGGCCGACGCGGCCGAGCGGCTGCTGGCCGTCCGCGACTGGACCCGGCCCGGCGCGACCGCGTTCGCGCTCTCGCAGATCGCCCGCGCCACCGGCGACCGCGAGCGCGATCTGGACCCGGCGCTCCGCGAGCGGGTCGCCGCGCGGCTCGAGGCGATGCCCGACGGGGCCCGCTCCGCGCGCATCGTCCGCGAGGTCGTGGCGCTCGAAGAACGCGAAGCGGCGCGGCTCCTCGACGAGTCCCTGCCCGGCGGACTCCGATTGCGTACCTGAAACAGGGGATGATTGCCGGCCTTGAGCACCCGTTCCGCCGTCTGATAGGGCAGGCGGTCGGAGAGGGGGGCGGCATGCGTCGGATGTTGATGGTGGTTGTGGCGGTGCTCCTGGGGGTCGTTGCGCCCGTGTGGGCCGACGAATCGGAGAGCACGCAGCGTCCGTACAACGACACCGGCCGCTTCTACTTCTACTTCGAGGGCGGGAACGCGTGGATCCTCGACGACGACATGGTGGACGATCTCGAGTTCACCAGTCCGAACCCGGGCGCGAACGTCGTCATCGGCGGCGGCGCCGGCTACAACATCACGGACAACTGGGGCGTCGAGCTCCAGGCGCACGGGACCGAGCCCGACGTCGTCTCCAAGGGACGCGACCGCAAGATCGAGGAGTACAGCAACATCACGGTCGTGCCGGCGGTGCGCTTCCGCTACCCGATCGGCAACGGCCAGGTCGTGCCGTACCTGACGGCGGGCATCGGCTACTCGATGAACGACGACAACGACACGGGCGACCCGCGCATCAAGGTCAAGGCCGACGACTCGACCATCGCCGGCTCGGTCGCCGCCGGCCTCGACTACTTCCTGTCGTCCAACGTCGCGATCGGCATTTCGCTGCACTCGTTCATCTATCCCGACCAGGAGGCGCACCTGATCGAGCGCGACCGCTTCAACCGCATCACGCTCGACACGAAGCGCGACTTCAACCAGACGACCATCGCGCTGCTCGCGCACCTGAAGCTCTTCCCGGGTGAACCGATGCAGGGCGACCAGCGCAGCCTGATGGACCTCCTGATCGCGAAGAACGGCCCCTTCGACACCGACGAGCTGCGCGGCTACTTCATCGCCGTCGGCGGCCACACGCAGCTGTTCTCCGACGAGTTCGGCGGCGGCATCGAGCTGAAGGCGCCGGGCGACTTCAACGCGACGCTCGGCGGCGGCATGGGCTTCAACTACGACCGCCACTGGGGCGGCGAGATCCTGCTGATCAACAGCGATCCCAACGTGAACCTGCGCCCGCTCGGCAAGTTCGCCGAGTTCAGCAACTTCACGGTGATGCCGCAGGCGCGCTTCCGCTGGCCGTTCCTCGGCGGGCGGCTCGTGCCCTACGTGACGGCCGGCGTCGGCGTCGCCTTCTACAACATCAACGACAAGCGCGGCACGGTCGACATCCCGACCGAGCGCGGCAACGCCGTCACCACGAGCACGCCGACGATCAAGACCGACGAGACGACGGTCGCGGCGAGCGCCGGCGTGGGTGTCGAGTACTTCCTGAATCACCACATCAGCATGGGCGTCGCGCTGCCATTCTACATCTACCCGGACGTGAACACGCGCTCGCAGAAGGGCCGCGGCCCGGTCCAGTACGGGCACGCGAACTTCTCCGGGCTCGCCGGGCTGATTACGATCAAGGCCTACTTCGAGTAGACCGGTCCGCGTGGCGAGCGACGCCGGACGGCCGGGGCTTCTCCGACGCGCCACCGCGATGTCGATCCTGCCGGCGAACCTCGCCGGCGCGGTCGCCGTCTTCCTCTACTTCAACTACGTCGATCCGCTCGGTGGCGGGCCGGCGCCCGGGTCGATCGAGGCGGCGATCGTCTTTGCCGGGGTCACCGGGACGATGCTCATCGTCAACTGGTACCTCGGCACGCGGTGGACGCATCCCATCCGGCGCTGGCAGGCGCGCCTTCTCGAAGGTGCCGACCCGTCGGCCGTGCCGACCGACATCCGCCGGCGCGTGCTGAACGCCGCTCTGGCGAACGCGATCCTGAGCCTCGCGGGCTGGACGCTGGCCGGCCTCTTCTACTTCGTCAACCTGCGCTTCGTGTTCGGCACGGAGACGTTCGAGAGCCTGCGGATCTTCTCGGCGATCGTGCTCGTCGGCGGCCCCGTCACGTCGGCGCTCGCGTTCCTCGTCAGCGAGTACCACTGGCGGCGCGAGATCCCGCGATTCTTCCCCGACGGCCAGCTCGAGCGTTCGGGCGTGCTGCGCCTGCCGATCCGCATGCGGCTCGCGGCGACGTTCCTGCTGACGTCGGTGCTGCCGCTGCTGCTGACGTTGATGGTCGACCTCGTCATCCAGTGGCGCGAGCTGGGCGGCATGGGGCCGATGTGGAGCCGGCTCCTGCGCGCGCAGCTCTTCCTCGTGGTGATCACCGGCGTGGCGTCGACGATCATGGCGTTCCTCGTCGCGCGCTTCATCAACCATCCGGTCCAGGCGCTCCGCTCGGCGATGATGTCCGTCGCCGACGGCAACCTCGACGTGCGGGTACCGGTCCGCAGCACCGACGAGCTGGGCGAGCTGAACCAGCACTTCAACTCGATGGTGAAGAGCCTCCGGCAGGCGGCGCGCGCGCGCGAGCTGTTCGGCCGCTACGTGAGTCCGGCGGTCGCGCGCCAGGCGCTCGAGCGCGGCGTCAACCTGGGCGGCGAAGTCGTGCATGCGACCGCGATGTTCGTCGACTTGCGCGGCTTCACGGCGCTGACCGAGCGCGTGCCGGCGACGGCGGTCGTGGAGGTTCTGAACGCATACTACGCGGTCGTCGAGAGCATCTGCGATCGGGAAGGCGGCGTGATCACGCAGTTCCTGGGCGACGGCGTGGTGGTCGTCTTCGGTGGCCCGCTGCGTCCCGCCGACGACCACGCGCATCGCGCGGTGATGGCGGCGGTCGGCATCCAGCGCGCCCTGCATGCGCGGACGTCGGGCCTCCCGCTCGAGGCCGGCATCGGCGTCTGCACCGGTAACCTGATCGCGGGCAACGTGCGCGCGCGCCAGCGCGTCGTCTACACGATCGTCGGCGACTCGGTGAACCAGGCGGCGCGCCTTCAGGTGCAGACGCGCGAGCTCGGTGCGTCCATCCTGATCACCGAGAGCACGCGCGCGGGGCTCGGCGAGCTGCCCGCCGACGTACGCGTGCGGCCCGTCGGTGCGGTGCGGCTGCGTGGGTTGGGCGAGGCGGTGATGGTGCACGCCGTCGAGGCGTGAGCCTACGGGCCGAACAGCGTCCCGTGCCACCAGCGCAGCGCGACCGTCAGCGCGAGCCCGCCGGCGATCGGGCCGATCGGCAGCTCGGTCGGGACGAGACGCTGCCGTCCGGTCACGATCGCCGCGAACGGCACGAGCGACGTCTGTCGCACGAGCTCGGCGTAGCCCGGCTTGTCGCGCGAAAGACGCGCGTCCTGATGCCGCGAGCCGATCCACACCCACACGGGAAACCCGCCGTAGAAGAGGACGTCGCCGAGCGAGCCGTTCACGAGGAGATGCGCGACGCCCCAGCAGCCGAACGCGGCGAGCATCGGGTGGCGCGTGATGCGCATGACCCCGCGCGGCTCGGTGCTCGCGCCCGGCGCCGCCATCGAGCTCGGCGCGGCGGACGACGGCACGAGCGAGCAGACGAGCAGCGCCATCGCGAGCGCGTTCAGCGCGTAGTTGACGCCGCGGGCGACGTCGGGTGGGCCGATCGTCGTCCATAGCAGCGGGCCGGCGTGCTTGTGCGTGGCGAAGACCCACACCAGCGGGATGAACGACGCGAGGACCGCCAGGGAGTAGACGCCCTGGAACCCCTGCGCACCGAGTCGGTCGATCAGGCGAGGCCGCAGCGGCGTGGACGACAGGATCACGTGCGTGACCCCGAAGACCACCCAGAGCCCGGCGATGGCGAGAGAGGCGCCCACCTGCGCGCTTACTACTCTCGCCGCGAAGGAATGTCAGCCCGACGTGACGGGGCGTCCGCGGCCCGATCCAACCGAGATGCGACCCGACCGTTTGTCCACTTTCTCACGCTGAGGCTTGACAGGTTTTCATGACGTCGTTGGACGGTGTCGACGGTGTCCGCGTGGCCTGCCCTGGAATGCGCTGAGGTGACGAGGGCGCCACGAGCCGTGCCGATCCGTGGCGCGTGTCAGGCCGTCGCGTTTCCGTTTGCGTGCCCCGGCGCCGCAACGCCGGAAAACCGCATGGTACAAGGCTGCCATGAACACGCCCGAGGTCGATCGGCTCGCCGACGAGATCGCCGAGCTCTCCGCCCACATCGACGCCGCCACCCATCGCTGCTTGACGCTGATCGCGCGCTTCGACGAGCTCGAAGGCTGGGGCGAGCACGGCGCACGCACCTGCGCACACTGGCTGTCGTGGCGCGTCGGCCTGGAGCTCGGCGCCGCGCGAGAGCACGTGCGGGTCGCACGGGCGCTGCGCGCGCTGCCGCAGATCGACGACGCGCTCCGCCACGGGCGCGTGAGCTACTCGAAGGTCCGCGCGCTCACGCGCGTCGCGCTGCCGGAGAACGAAGGCCACCTGCTCGAGATGGCGCGCGCGTCGACGGCGTCGCAGCTCGAGCGCATCTGCCGCGGCTACCGGCGCGCCGTCCGCAATGCGACGGCCGTGACGTGGGCCGACGAAGACGAGGAGCGCTGGGTGCACGAGCGGCTGACCGACGGTGGCCACGTACGGATCACCATCCAGCTCCATCCCGAGGAGGCGGCGGTGCTCCGGCGAGCGATCGAGGCGGCGACGTTCGAGCGACACGTTTCCGCGGGAACGCGGCAGGCGCCCATGCGGCGGGCCGATGCGCTCGTCGCCGTTGCCGAGCGTTTCCTCACGACGACCGAGCCGCGCGACGCCGGACCGCCGGTAGAGGTGATCGTACACGTGGAGGCCGCGGACGACCCCGATGCCGAAATCGGCGCCACGCTCGACGACGGCACGGCCGTATCGCGGACGACGACGGATCGACTGATGTGCGATGCGGCCGTGGTCGAGGTGCGGGAAGACGGCGACGGGGCGATCCACGACGTGGGTCGCCGTCGCCGCACAATTCCGATGCTGCTGCGGCGTGCGTTGCACCTCCGCGACCGCGGCTGCCGCTTTCCGGGATGCACCAACCGTTACGTCGACGGGCATCACGTCGTGCCGTGGTCGCGGGGTGGGCCGACGACGCTCGCGAACCTGTTGTCGCTCTGTCGCCGGCACCACACGTTCGTCCACGACCGCGGTATCCGGATCGTGCCCGAGGCCGACGGCTTCCGCTTCGTGAACGAGAAGGGTGTCGTCATCGAGCCGAGCGCGACGCCGCCATCGCTCGGACCGTCCCCGATCGATGCGTTGCTCGCAGGCATCCGCAGCGGCGGAGTCGTGATCGACGCGTCCACGAACGCATCGACCTGGGACGGGAAGCCCGCCGACTACGATCACGCCAATTTCGTGCTGATGGCACGCCACCAACTGGATGGGTGGCCGAACCCGACGTGAGGCGTGGCGCCGAGGGCGGTGGCACGCCCGGGGCAGGACTCAGGACTATTGAAGCCATAGTCGGGCGGCACGTAGTAGGGCGGCATGCCGTCCCGCCGAATCATGGCGCTCCTGATCCTGATCTCGACCGTTGGAACCACTGCCGCCATCCCGCCAGCGATAGTCCGACAGGAGATGCGCGGCTACTTCCAGCATGGCTTTCGTATTGCGGCGTCCGTTCGTTGCGCTTTCTTCGAAGCCTACGAGGTCCGTTGCGAAGGCCAATGGCGATGCCGTCCGTCGATCGGCAACCGACGCACGGCGTGTCCGGTCCCTCGTGGAACCGTGGACTTCACCATCTACACGGAGTTCGATTCCCCGCAGCCGTCCCCGCCCGCGCGACCCGCACCGGGGGGCGTGATCGGGGACGATGGAAGCTACTGCACCATGGTCGCGAACGTC
Organism: uncultured Binatia bacterium (SeqCode); assembly: GCA_964432595.1. Classification (GTDB taxonomy): domain Bacteria; phylum Desulfobacterota; class Binatia; order DP-6; family DP-6; genus DASYLJ01. Next base: position 118,822 of record CAYSOF010000002.1, read on the forward strand.
CCGTATCAGTTTCCAGCTGAGATGCTCGAAGTCCCAGGCCTCTACGGCACCATGGCGTGCTTTGATGCCGGTGGACAAAGCGTGCTTTCGCAGCAGTTCGGCCTACGAACCACGCGGGCCGCGCGCATCGACGACTAGCCGGCGCTCACCTCGTCGAGGAGCGCCGCCACCTCACAGCTCGCTTCGTGCCGCAAATTAGGACGCCACCCCGACTCGAAAGGCCCGGCACCGACGGGGTTGCTCCCCCGCGCCCCACGGGGCATCTAGGACGGCTGATGATTTCCCTGGCCGGCGTGAGCAAGCGCTACGGCACGCAGGTCGTCCTCGACGACGTGGCGTGGACGGTGCCGCTCGGCTCCCGCGTGGGGCTCACGGGCCCGAACGGCGCCGGCAAGTCGACGCTGCTCAAGATCCTCTCCGGGCAGCTCGAGCCCGACGCCGGCGGGGTGGCCATGCCGCGCGGCACGCGCGTCGGCTACCTGCCGCAGCACATCCTCGGCCAGGGCGGCATCAGCGTGCTCGACCACGCGCTTGCGGCGTTCGCCGACCTGCACGCCCTCGAGGCCCGGCGCGCCGACCTCGAGCACCAGATGGCCACCGTCGATCCGCAGAGCGACGGCTACCAGGCGATCATGGACCGCTACATGGCCGTCTGCGAGGAGTGGGACCAGAACGGCCGCTACGACATCGAGTCGGAGACGGAGACCGTCCTGCACGGCCTGGGCTTCGTCGACGCCGACATGGACCGCGACTGCGGCGATCTGTCCGGCGGCTGGCAGATGCGCGTCCACCTGGCGCAGCTGCTGCTCCGTCGTCCCGACCTGCTGCTGCTCGACGAGCCGACGAACTACCTCGACCTCGAAGCGCGCAACTGGCTCGAGGAGTTCCTCGCGTCGTATCCCGGCACGGTCATCCTCGTCGCGCACGATCGCTACTTCCTCGACGTCGCCGTCGACCACATCGCCGAGGTGCTGCACGGCAAGGTGACCGACTACGCGATGAACTACAGCCGCTACCTCGAGGAGCGCGAGACGCGCCTCGAGCTGGCGCGCGCCGCGTACGAGAACCAGAAGGAGGAGATTGAGCGCATCGAGTCGTTCATCTCCCGCTTCCGCTACCAGGCGTCGAAGGCGGCGCTGGTGCAGAGCCGCATCAAGCAGCTCGAGCGCATCGAGCGCCTCAAGCCGCCGGACGGCACCGAGCGCGTGCTCAAGATCCGCCTGCCCGAGGCGCCGCGCGGCGGCCGCATCACGATCGAGCTGAAGGACATCCACAAGCGTTACGATCAGAAGGAAGTCTACGGCGGGGTCGACGTCGCCATCGAGCGCGGCGCGCGCGTCGCACTGGTCGGCCCGAACGGCGCCGGCAAGACGACGATGCTGAAGATCATGGCCGACGTGATCAAGCCCGACGGCGGGACGCGCACGCTCGGGCACAACGTCAGCATCGGCTACTTCGCGCAGGATCACGCCGAGGCGCTCGTGTCGACGCGCTCGGTGCTGAACGAGGTGCTGAGCGTCGCGACGATGGAGACGGCGCCGCACGTGCGCGGGCTCCTCGGCGCGTTCCTCTTCTCCGGTGACGCGGTCGACAAGCGCGTCGGCGTGCTGTCCGGCGGTGAGCGCAGCCGTCTCGTCCTGGCGAAGCTCTTGCTCGAGCCCGTCAACTGCCTGCTGCTCGACGAGCCGACGAACCACCTCGACCTGACGGCGAAGGAAGTGCTGCTCGAAGCGCTGCTGTCGTACAACGGGACGATCATCATCGTCGCGCACGACCGCTACATCCTCGACCGGCTCCCGACGCAGGTCATCGAGGTCGGCGACGGCAAGGCCGTCCGCTGGCTCGGCAACTACGAGGACTACCTGCGCCAGAAGGAGGCCGCCCTGAAGGCGCCGCCTCCGCCGCCGGCCAAGGCGGCCGGCAAGTCCGCGCGCCGTTAGCTCCGCGACGCCAGCGTGCGCAGCTCCGCGACGTGATCGCTGAGCGTCCGCTCCATGCGGGCGATCGCGCGCAGGATGAGCTCGTCCTGGTGCGCGAGGTGCGCGAGCACCACCTCGAGCTCGCGCTCGGAGACGCGATTCACCTCGTAGTCGTTCTCGGCCGCGATGCGGTCCTTCGCCGCCTGCCGGTTCTGGCTCATCATGACGATCGGACCGGTGTAGGCGGCCTGAAAGCTGAGCACGAGGTTCAGCAGGATGAACGGGTAGGGGTCCCAGGGCTTCTCCGACGCCCACCAGCCCGCGGCCAGCACGACGTTCAGCACGATCCACATGCCGAGGAGCGCCGTCTGCGTCAGGATGAACGACCAGCTGCCGACGACCTCCGCGACCCCGTCGGCGACGCGATCGCCGAAGGTCCGTTGCTCCTCGTGCAGCGCGTTGACGTTCTGGATCGCTGGATGGTCGTGCACGTAGCGCTGCGCGGGGCCGGACTCGATGTCGTCGTCCATCATGGCCGCCCGCTATACCCGCGTCCGGGCGCATCGCAAGCCGATCTGGTGTAGAAGGCCGCATGCATTCCGTCGTCACCCTCATCGACGTCGACAACACGCTCCTCGACAACGACCGCGTCGTCGGCGACCTGATGCGCCACCTCGAACGCGAGGTCGGCGCCGAGCGGCAGAAGCGCTACTGGGAGCTCTTCGAGCTGATCCGCACGGAGCTCGGCTACGCCGACTATCTCGGCGCCCTCCAGCGCTACCGCATGGAGAACATGCGCGACCCGCACCTGCTCACGGTGTCGACGTTCCTGATCAACTACCCGTTCGCGAACCGCCTCTTCCCCGAGTCGCTCGACGCCATCGACCACGCGAAGACGTGGGGGCCGACGGTGATCCTCTCCGACGGCGACGTCGTCTTCCAGCCGCGCAAGATCGAGCGCTCCGGCCTCTTCAGCGCCGTCGACCGCAACGTCCTCATCTACGTGCACAAGGAGCAGGAGCTCGACGACGTCGAGCGCCGCTACCCGTCCGAGCACTACATCATGGTCGACGACAAGCTCCGCCTGCTCACCGCGATCAAGAAGTACTGGGGCAAGAAGGTGACGACGGTGTTCCCCAAGCAGGGCCACTACGCGCGCGACCCGAAGGAGCTGAAGAACCCCGCCGCCGACGTGACGATCGAGCGCATCGGCGAGCTGCTGGAATGGGACCTGCCGCGGCTGAAGGCGGCGGCCGGCGGTTAGCTCGGGCAGAACACGGCGATCGTGAAGCCATGGGAGCCGCCGGTGCTGCCGACGTCGGCCAGCACGCCGTTCGCGTCGCGCAACAGCACCAGGAACTGATCGTCGGGGATGCCGCCCGGGCGGCCGACGGCGGCCATGCCCGCGTGCGGGAACGCGGCGTCGCGGGACGCGATCGATGCGACCGCGATGCAGTCGTTCACGTCGCGATCCACCGTGACGATGTACTCGCCGGCGCCGTCGCGCTCGGCGGCGACGATGCCGCTCGCGCTGCGGAGCTGTGGCGGGTCGAGCAGCATGCCGTCGCCGCCGCAGCACTGCCACGTCTGCACGAACGCGAAGATGCGCGTGTCGGCGCCGGGAGCGCCGGGCTCGCCCGCCGGGCCCTGCTGTCCGGCCTGGTTCCAGGTGAGCGCCTTCTCCTTCTTCTTGCAGGGCGTGCCGTCGACCACGCGGAGCTTGCCGTTCTTCGCGTTGTAGCAGGCCGTGATCGTCCCGTCGGCCGCCGGGATGGTCGCCCATGCGACGCCCGCGGCGATCAGCCCCGCGATCCCCAGCGTCGTCCACCAGCTCGTCCGCATCATCCACCTCCCGCCCTGCCAGTGCCGCATCGTCATCGGGCGGTCAAATGAGCTCCCGACCCATTGGGTCGGCGCGACACGCGTGCTACGCGCGACGGATGGCACGCATGCGCTTCGGCATCCAGCTCGGCATCGGACTCGGCGACATCTCGCGGCTGCACGACATCGCGCAGCAGGTCGAGGAGCTCGGCTTCGACGTCGTCTACTTCCCCGATCACCTGGTGCTCGAAGGCCCCGAGCGCCAGCGCATGTCCGGGCCGTCGTACGACGCGATGGCCATGACCATGATCGCAGCGCAGGCGACGAAGCGCGTGAAGGTCGGTCATCTCGTTCTCTGCAACCTGTTCCGGCATCCCGCCATGACCGCGCAGAGCCTCGCGACGCTCGACCAGCTGTCGGGCGGGCGCGCGCTCGCGGGGCTCGGCTCGGGATGGACCGAGACCGAGTTCGTCATGACCGGCATCCCGTACCCGCCCATCGGCGAGCGCCTGCGCATGCTCGACGAGTCGCTGACCTGCATCCGCGGCATCTGGGGCGACGAGCCGTTCACCCACGACGGCGAGTTCTTCCACTTCAAGGACGCCGACCTCCTTCCGAAGACGGTGCAGAAGCCGCATCCGCCGATCGTCCTCGGCGGCGGTGGCAAGGGCCTGCTGCGCATCGCCGCCCGTCACGCCGACGTGCTGAACGTCATCTCCGACGTGGGCCGCCGCGGCTACATCTCGATCGCGGGCTCGACGAAGCTCGACGACGACGCGTTCCGCAGCAAGGTCGACTTCGTGCGCGCCGAGGCCAAGCGCATCGGGCGCGACCCGCAGGCCATCGAGATGAGCAACTTCGTCTTCTCGCTGATGCTCGCCGACTCCGCGGACGCCGCGACGGCCATGCGCGAGGGGATGGCCTCCGCGTTCGGCTCGACGCCCGAGGCGATCGGGCAGTCGCCGATGACGCTGGTCGGGACGCCGGACGGGCTCGTCGCCGAGATCCGCCGCCGCGAGAGCGCCTGGGACCTGCGCGAGGTCGTCTTCCAGTACCTCGACGAGTCGGTCGTGACCCGCTTCGCCAAAGAGGTGATCCCAGCGTTCCGATAGCCGCCTTGTCGGCCATCGGGTTGGACGATAAGTCTCGACCAGCCCGATGTATCGATGGCTCGCACGTCTCGCCCTCCGCCGGCATCGGGCGACCCTCGGCACCTGCGGCGTCGTGCTGGCGCTCGCGCTGCTCATGCTCTGGCGTGGCGGGACGCTCAGCTCCGGCACCACGCAGGGCATCGAGTCGGAGATCGCACAGCAGCTGATCTCCCGTGAGCTGGCCTATCCCGGCGAGTCGTCGTTCCTGATCCTCTTCCGCGGCCGCGACGGGCTCACCTGGAAGGACCCCCGCTATCGCACCGAGCTGACCGCCGCGCTGAAGGGCCTGCGGTCCGACCCGCGCGTGCGCGCGGTGCTCGCGCCCGACGACGCGCCCCAGCTGGTCGGCGAGCGCATGGTGTCGGCCGACGGTACGAAGACGCTCGCGGTGATCACGCTGCGCGACGAGTACTTCGGCGCGATGGCGGCGTATCCGGAGCTGCGGGCCACCGTCCGATCCGACCTGCTCGAGCCCGGGTTCACCGGGCATCTCGCCTATCGAACCGACCTCGACCGGACGCTGGAGCACGACGTGCTCTTCGCCGAGCTGATCAGCCTGCCGCTGGCGCTGCTGGTGCTCGTCGCGGTGTTCCGCACCGTCGCCGCGGCGGCGCTCTCGGTGGGCGTCGGCGCGCTCGCCGTCGTCACCGGCATCGCCGCAATCATGGCGTTGTCGCGCGTGATGGATATCGCCGTCTACGCCATCAACGTCGCGTCGCTGATCGGCCTCGGCGTGGCGATCGACTACTCGCTGTTCATCGTCTCGCGATATCGCGACGAGCTCGCGCGCGGCGCCAGCTACGAGGACGCGCTGGTGACGGCGATGGACACGGCGGGGCACGCCGTCGTGTTCTCGGGCTTCGCGGTCGCGATCGGGCTCGGCGGCATGCTGTTCTTCCAGGGGTCGTTCCTGGCGACGATGGGCCTCGGCGGCATGATCGTCGTGCTGCTGGCGGTGCTGTCGGCGCTGACGTTCCTGCCGGCGCTCCTCGTCGCCCTCGGACCGCGGATCAACGCGTGGCAGATGCCGGTGCGACGGATCGCCGGCTTCGACGGCATGTGGCATCGGATCGCCTCGTGGGTGATGGCGCGCCCGGTGCTCGTGCTGCTGCCGTCGCTCGCGTTCGTGCTGCTGCTCGGCTCGCCGTTCATCCGCCTGTCGATCGCCGCGGCCGACGTCAGCACGCTCCCGCGCGGCGTCGAGGCGCGCGACGTCTTCGAGGAGATGAAGGTCGCGTTCCCCGACCAGGCGCGCACGCGCGTCCTCGTGGTCGCACGCTATCCCGACGAGCCGGCGTTCACGCCCGAGCGCGTCGGGCCGCTCTACGCGCTCGCGCAGCGCATCCGGGCGCTGCCCGGCGTCGTCAAGGTCGAGGGCGTCGTCGACACCGATCCGCGGCTCACCGAGGAGTACTTCCGCGCCGACGCCGAGACGCCGACCGAGGACCTGCCGCTCGCCGCCCAGCGCGTGCGCGCGATGATGACGACGAAGAACCTCGCGCTGCTGATCGTGCACACCGACGCCGCGCCGACCAGCGAGGCGGCGCGCGCGCTGGTGCACGCGATCCGCGCGGACCGCCGGGTCGGCGACGGCTCGTTCATCGTGACGGGCGCCCCCGCGAACGACGTCGACCTGAACGCCTTCATCCTCGCGCGCGTGCCGTACGCGATGGGCTTCATCTTCGTCGTCACGTACGTGGCGCTCTTCGTGATGCTGCGGTCGGTCGTCCTGCCGATCAAGGCGGTCATCATGAATCTGCTCTCGATCAGCGCGTCGTTCGGCGCCCTGGTGTGGATCTTCGAGGAGGGCCACCTGTCCTGGCTGCTGCGCTTCGAGCCGGGTCCGCTCGACGTCGGCGTGCCCGTCGTCATGTTCTGCGCGTTGTTCGGCCTGTCGATGGACTACGAGGTGCTGATGCTCTCGCGCATGCGCGAGGAGTACATGCGCACGGGCGACAACGCGTGGGCCGTCGCCGAAGGTCTCGAGCGGACGGGCCGCCTCGTCACGAGCGCCGCGGCGATCATGGTGGCCGTCTTCGTCGCCTTCGGGCTCGCGCGCGTCATCATGGTGAAGTCGCTGGGACTGACGCTGGCGCTCGCCGTGCTCGTCGACGCGACGATCGTCCGCGTGCTGATCGTGCCGGCGACGATGCGCCTCTTCGGCGACCTCAACTGGTGGGCGCCGGCGTGGCTCGGCGGGCAGCGGCCCGAGGTGCCCGTCGCCGCGCGCCGTGCTGCCGGCTAGCGGCCGGCGGTCCTACACGCGCAGTACGCCGCGGAATCCTCTGGCGGCGTAATACGACTGCGCGCCGTTGTGGTAGACGAACACTCTGCCGTAGCGGCGATCACAGAAGAGTGCGCCGCCGAGCTTGCGGACGTCCGCGGGTGTCGCCAGGAGCGCTTTGCGTGCGGTCGGGCGCGCGGTCGCCATCAGCGGGGCGGCCCGTCGCCGCCGGCGGCCGCGTCGCCGTGGCACTTCTTGTATTTGCGGCCGCTGCCGCACGGGCAGGGATCGTTCCGGCCCACCTTCGCTTCGGTGCGGCGGACGGGCTCCTGCGGAGCGTGATCGTGGGAGCAGTCGGGACCGTGGACGTGGTCGCGGGAGGCCATGCGCGTCTATATGCCGAAGACCAGCTCGGCGCAGCGGAACGCGCCGCGCAGCGCGGTGAGGTCGTCGAGCACGACGCGCACCGGCATGGCCTCGAGCAGCGGCTGCATGCGACCCTTCGCGACGAAGCGCTGCACGAACGCGCCGCCGCGCAGCTTCTCGATGATGCGCGGCGCGATGCCGCCGCCGACGTACAGGCCGCCCCTCGCCATCACCTTGAGCGCGAGGTTGCCGGCCTCCGCGCCGTAGAGCGCGACGAACAGGTCGAGCGCCGCGACGGCCAGCTCCGAGGTGCCGGCGAGCGCCGCCTTCGAGATCGTCGCGCCGGGGTCCTCCTCGCGCAGCTCCTCGGCGAGCCACGCCGGCTCCTCGCCGCGCTTGGTGTCGCGGAGGAACTCGTAGATCGTCACCAGGCCGGGGCCGGACACGAACCGCTCCCAGCTGACGTGATCGAGATCGCGACGGCGCCAGCGCAGCAGCTCGATCTCGAGGTCGTCGCCGGGCGCGAACGACGCGTGGCCGCCCTCGCAGGCCCACGGGCGATGCGCGCGACCGTCCCAGAAGAGCCCGGCCTCGCCGAGCCCGGTGCCGGCCGAGATCAGGCCGACGTTGCCGAGCGGCTCGTGGGTGCCCTCGTTGAGCGAGACGAAGGCGGTCGGCACCAGGGTCGGTAGACCGTACGCGTTGGCCTCGAGGTCGTTGATCACGGCGACGCGCGCGGCGAGGTGCGAGGACATCTCCGCGGCGTCGACGACCCACGGCAGGTTCGTCACGACGCCGCGGCCCTTCGTCACCGGTCCGGCGACGCCGAAGCAGGCGACGGTGGGCGACGTCCGACCTGCCAGGAATTTCGTGACCACCTCGCCGAGGCTCGCGTGCTCGCGGCTCGGAAACGTGTGGACGTCGGCCGCAGTCAGCGCTTCGGGCCGCTCGCAGATCGCGAGGCGGGTGTTCGTGCCGCCGATGTCGCCCGCGAGCACCGTCATGCGTGGTCGGGACCGAACCAGCGGCGGCCGTCGCGATGGATCAGCTCGTCCGCGGCCGTCGGTCCCCACGTTCCCGCGGCGTAGTTCGGGAAGTCGCTTGGCCGGTTGCTCTCCCACTCCTGCAGGATCGGCGTCGCGATCCGCCACGCCGACTCCACCATGTCGGCACGGTGGAACAGCATGCGGTCGCCCATCATGCAGTCGTAGAGGAGCGTCTCGTAGCCGGTGCCGCGCGTCTCGCCCTCGAGGTCGTCGTACTTGAACTCCATCTGCACCGGGGCGAGGCGCGTCGGCGGCCCCGGGCACTTCGCGTGGAAGCGGAGCGTGATGCGCTCGTCGGGCTGGATATGGATGGTGAGACGGTTCGGCGGCTGCCGCGCCGTCATGCCTTCGAGCAGCATCAGCGGCGCCTGCCGGAACTGCACGACGATCTCGGTGTCGCGCGCGGGCAGGCGCTTACCCGTCCGCAGGTAGAACGGCACGCCGGCCCAGCGCCAGTTGTCCACCTCGAGGCGAACCGCCGAGTACGTGTCGATGATCGAGTCGTCGGCCGTCGTCTCTTCCTCGCGGTAGCCCGGAACCTGCTTGCCGTCGACCGTGCCAGGGCCGTACTGGCCGCGCACGGTGTCGCGCGCGATCTGCTCCGGCGTCATCGGCCGGATGGCGTCGAGCACCTTGAGCTTCTCGCCGCGCACCGCCTCGGCCTCGAGCTTGTTCGGCGGCTCCATCGCGACGAGGCAGAGCAGCTGGAACATGTGGTTCTGCATCACGTCGCGCAGCGATCCCGACGTGTCGTAGTACGCGCCGCGGCCTTCGACGCCGAGCTTCTCGGCGACGGTGATCTGCACGTGGTCGACGTAGCGCCGGTTCCACACCGGCTCGAAGATGCCGTTGGTGAAGCGGAACAGCAGGATGTTCTGCACCGTCTCCTTGCCGAGGTAGTGATCGATCCGGTGGATCTGCCGCTCGTGGAACACGCGCGAGAGCTGGCGGTTCAGCTCCACCGCGGAGTCGAGATCATTCCCGAACGGCTTCTCGATGATGAGCCGCGTCCACGGCCCGGGCAGCGTCGGGTCGTTCACGAGGCCGGCTGCGCCGAGGTTGTCGGCCACGGTGCCGAACGACTGCGGCGGGATCGCCATGTAGTAGAGGATGTTGCCGTCCGTGTGGTGGCGCTCCGCGACCTCCGCGAGCTTCGTCTTCAGCGCCGGAAAGTCCTTCTGCTCGACGAAGCGGCCGCGCACGTAGTAGGCGGCGCCGGCGAGGCGCTCGAGCACCGTATGGTCCACCGCGCCGGGATACATCTCCTCGGCGGCTTCGCGCAGGCGTTTCCGGAACTCGTCGTCGCCGAGGGGCGTGCTGCCGGTGCCGATGACCGCGAAGTTCTCGTTGAGGAACCCTTCGCGTGCCATGTTGTAGAGCGACGGCAGGAGCTTGCGCCGAGCGAGGTCGCCGCTGCCGCCGAAGATCACCATGGTGCATGGTGGCGGGGGAATGACGCCGCCCACGTCGCAGTATTCGGCCGCTAGCTCCATCACCGCGCCCCTTTCCGATTGCGAGAGAGTAGCGTTCACTACTGGCCTGCCGGCCCCGTCAGGGCAACCCCGGCGGCTCTTCACGGCGGTGCCACGCTGCGGAAACGTCGGCGGCGTAGAGGGTCGCACCGCGGCCCAACTGTGCGCGGCCGGACCCGGCGCATTCGTCGTATCGAACCCGTGCACGGTTCCGGCGGGCTCCACGTTCGACGTCCGTCCGCGCGACCTGATGCTGACGCAGGGCGTGCGGCGCACCGTCGGCCCCGGCACCGATGCTGTCGCTCCGGTGCGGCGAGAAAGAGCTGCGCCGGTTCGGCACGCTCGTCGGTCGGGCCGAGGCGCGCGGAACGATCGCGAGCGAGGTGGCGGCGGTGCTACGCGCCGCCGCCACGGCGGTCAGCGCGTCGTTGGACGACCTCGCCGCTCAGGGCGCGAGGTCGGCTTCGACCGTCAGCATGGTCCATGAGAGCCATGCGAGGGCGAACAGGACGATGCCAACCAGCAGGAGCTTGTGATGGCGCTTCATGCGCTCAGCGCCTGGGGCCGCCGCGCCCGGGAGGTCCGCCGCGGCCGCCGCCTCGGGGCGAACCCTGCCCACCAGGAGGCGGCAGCGGCTTCACCGACAGGCGATGATCCGGCATCGGGCGGAACTGCATGGTGTCGGAGGCGCGCTTGATGCGCAGCCGCAGCTCGTTGCGGGCGACGGCGTCGCCGCTCGTGGCGAGGACGGCTCCGATGGCGAGCTCGATCTGGCCGTGGCGCGTGCCGTGAGTCAGCGAAACCTGCACGCGCTCCTGGCCGGGAACGTCGCGAACCTCGACGCCGAGGCGCCGATCGATGGAGCGCGCGAGCTCGTGGATGATCTTCCGAGCTTCCTGACGCGCTTCCGCCACCTGCCGTTCTGTCGTCATACAGCGCCGACCGTTAAACGGCACCCCCGATCGGCTGTCAACAACGAGCGCGACTACTCGAGCACGCCGCCTGCGCGCAGGCTTGCTACTTCGTCTGCTGACATGCCGAGCAGGTCTCGCAGCACCCGATCGGTGTGCTCGCCGAGCTTCGGCGCCGGCGTGCGCAGCTCCGGCGAGAGCTCCGAGAACCGGATCGCGTGCGTCTCGGCCGGATGGGTAGCGAGCACCGGGTGTGTCACCGGACGGAAATGGCGCCGGTGGGCGAGCTGGGGGTCGTCGTGCACGTCGCCCAGGTCCTCCACCGGGCCGGACTCCACGCCGACCGCCTGGAGCGAGCGCGCGACGTCCAGCGCGAGGCGATCGCGCGTCCACGCCGACAGCTCCCGCTCGATGTCGTCGGCGGCCGCCAGACGTCCGGCCGTCGTCGCGAACCGTGCCTCGGTGGCCCAGGACGGACGCCCCAGCGCCTCGACGAGCGTCCGCCAGTCGGTATCGTCGTGCACGACGATGGTCACCCAGCGCTCGCGGCCGTCCTCGTCGGCGCAGCGGAAGACCCCATGCGGTGCCGCGTGGCGCGAGCGATTGCCGAGCCGACCCAGGACGTCGCCGTTGGCGGCGAACGTCAGCATCGACTCCGAGAGGCAGACGATACCGCCCTCGACCTGCGACAGGTCGATGTGCTGGCCGCGTCCGGTGCGCTTGCGGTGGAGCAGGGCGGAGGCCAGCAGCAGCGCCGAGAAGCGTGGCGAGAGCGAGTCGGTGATGGTGCCGTAGGGGCCGACGGGCTCGCGATCCGGCCAGCCGGTGAGGTGGTTGAAGCCCGACAGGGCCGAGCCCTGGCCGCCGAAGCCCGGATAGAAGCGCTGCGGGCCCGTCTGTCCGTTGAGGCAGGTGCTGATCATCACCAGGTCGGGCCGCTCGCCGGCGAGGCTCGCGTAGTCGAGCTTCCACTTCGCCATGGCGCCCGGCGCAAAATTCTCGGCGATGACGTCCACCGTCAGCGCGAGTCTCCGGGCGACGGCGACGCCCTCCGGCTTCGACAGGTTCAGCGCGACGGACAGCTTGTTCGCGTTCAGCACCGCGAAGTGCTCGCCGCCGTCGATGCCGCCGGGCGTGTTCGGCGTGAGCTTCAGGATGCGGAGGAAGTCGGGCCGCTGGCGCGACTCGACGCGGATGACCGTCGCGCCGTGGTCGGCGAAGTAGCGCGTCGCAACGGGCCCGGCCGCGCCACCGCCGAACTCGAGGACCGTGATGCCGGCGAACAGGTCGCTCATGTCACCACGTGCGCGCGAGGCGCTCATGCGACCCCCGCGCGACGGAGCGCGGCGACGTCGAGTCCGAGCGCGCCGAGCACCTCGTCGGTGTGCTCGCCGAGGCGCGGCGCCGGACGGCGCACCGCGACCGCCGTCGCGTCCGGATCGGCGGACGTCACGATCGCGAACGGCCCCGGGTGACGGAGCACGCCGCGTCCCTCGTGCGTCACCTCGACGAAGAAGTGGCGCGCGGCCTGCTGCTCCGACGCGAGGATCTCGCGCGCGGTGTTGGCCGGCGCCAGCATCAGGTTGCGCTCACACGCCGCCTGGAAGAGCTCGGTCATCGTCTTCGTGGCGAAGAACGCCGCGAACTCGCGCGACAGGTCGTCGACCTCGTCCTGCGAGAGCAGGTTGTGGTTGTACGCCTTCCAGTCCATCGCCTGCAGCCGCTGCGACGCCATGCCGTGCTCGGTCATGTAGGTCGTCATCGCGATCAGGCCGGGCACGCGCGCGGGCCCGCCGCGCAGCGCGAACGACACGAAGCCGTCCTTGCAGGGCCAGATCTCCCGCTGCACGCTCTTCGTCTGGCGGAAGAACGCGCCGGCGCGCGCGCCACGGAAGCCGGTCATCTTCGCCATTGACGCGGTGGCCATGTTCGGCATGACCATCGCCTCCTGCAGCGCGACGTCGACGTGCTGGCCGCGGCCGGTGCGCTCGCGGTCGAGCAAGGCGAACGCCACGCCCACCGCGGCCTCGATGCCGCCGTGGTAGTACGACACCGGCAGCGCGCAGCGGACGGGCGCGCGATCGGGGTCGCCGGTGCAGTGCAGGTTGCCGCTCATCGCGACGGCGGTGAGATCGGAGGCGCGCCAGTCGGCGTACGGGCCCGTCTGACCGAAGGGCGTCAGCGACGACAGGATGAGCCGCGGGTTCCTGGCGTGCAGCACGTCCCAGCCGAGGCCGCGCGCGGCCAGGCGTCCGGGCCGGTCGCTCTCGAGGACGACGTCCGCGCGCGCGGCGAGCTCGAGGAAGGCCGCGCGGCCCGGCGGCTGGTCGACGTCGAGCGTGATACCGCGCTTCGAGCCGTTCAGCGCGAGCCAGAGCAACGAGCGCTCGGGATCGTCGATGCCGCCCCAGAACGGGCCGCGCCGTCGCGCGGCGTCGCCCGCCGGCGGCTCGACCTTCACCACGTCGGCGCCGAGCTCGCCGAGCAGCATGCCGGTGAGAAAGCCGGGCTCGGTGGTCAGATCGAGGACGCGGATGCCGTCGAGGTTGCCGCCCATGGGCGCGGCGAGACGTAGCGGTCGCCGCGCGAGGGTGTCAAGGCGCGGCGGGCGCGGGCGCCGCCTCGGGTGCGGCGACGTTCGCCTTCTGCGTGAGCGCTTCGGTCAGCGGGGCGATCGTGACCGCTCCACCCTCGCGCGCCTGATCGAGCACTTCGACCGCGAAGCCGTAGTCGGCGTCGTCGGCGGCGTCGAAGAACAGGATATGGTCGTCGCGCGCGGCGAACATGCGCTTCAGACGCTCCGCCAGCTCGGGGAACGTCACGTCGGTGCCGTTCACCTGCACGGTGCGGTTCGGGCCGACCTTCAGGACGAGCGGAGGATCCGGGTCCTGCTGCAGCTGCTCGGGCGTGATCTCCTCCTTCTCCTGCTTCGGGAGATGCACCCAGAAGTTCTTGCTCAGCAGCGGCGTGATCACCATGAAGATGATCAGCAGCACGAGGACGACGTCCACGAGCGGTGTCACGTTCATCGCGGGCGCGACGCCTTTGCCGCTCCCGCCGCCCATCGTCATCGCCACGTTCAGCTCTCCTCGTCTTTGAATTCCGTCGTCGCCCGGGCGCCTTCTTTGTGCTTCTCGCCCACCATGAAGTTCACGCCGGGGAAGCCGACGCTCTGGGCACGCGCCATGAACTCGCGGACCTGTCCGTACTTGAGCTTGGCGTCGCCGCGCAGCACCAGGCGCCGATAGGGATCGATCGCGTGCTGCTCGCTCAGGTAGTCGATGACGCCGTTCAGGTCGTACGTGTTGTTCTCGACGTGGAACTCGTTCGCCTTCGCGACGCTGACCTTGATCGGGTCGACGACGCCCTCGACCTCGGGGTCGGGATTGAAGATGCCGGGCAGGTCGACCTGCACGTCCTTCTCGAGCTGCGGCGCCACGACCATGAAGATGATGAGCAGGACCAGGACCACGTCCACGAGCGGCGTCACGTTCATGTCCGGCGCGACGCTGCCGGTGGAGACGCGCCTACGCCACCCGGCCACGCGCGCTTCCATTCGCCATCGCGGGCACGTGCTCGTGCGCCCGCTCCTCCTGCACCTCGGCCTCCGCCCAGCCCTCGATGCTGTCGAGGAGCTCGCCGGCGGCGCTGTTGAGCGCCGTCTCGTCGCGCGCGATCGACGTCGAGAGGTAGTTGAAAGCGAGCACCGCGGGGATCGCGACGGCGAGCCCGAGCGCCGTCTCGATGAGCGCCTCGGAGATACCGGCGGACACCGACGACAAGCCGCCGGAGCCGGTGGACGCGATGCCCTGGAACGCCGAGATGATGCCGAGCACCGTGCCGAGCAGCCCGACGAACGGGGCGACGGAGCCGACGGACGCGAGCACCGAAAGGCCGCGGCGCAGGTCGGCGCCGAGGTCCTCGACGTAGCGCTCCATGTGGCGGCGCGTGCGCTCCGCGGGGCCCAGGACCGAGACGTCGGCGGTGTCGTGCGCGTGACGGTACGTCGTGAGCGCCGTCCGCACGAGCCGCGGCAGGTGGCCGTGCTTGTACTTCGCGGCCTCGTCGATGACCTGGTCGATCATCTCGGCGCGCAGGTGGCCGCCGGTCTCGGCGGCGAACTTCCGCGACTGCTCCCGCGACCGGCGCAGCGTCAGGATGCGCTCGATGAACACGGTGAGCGACGCGAGGCCCATCACGAGGAGCGAGACGGCGACGATGACCGCCGGCCATCCCATGTGCGCCCACATCTCACTGAAGCTGAGGTTCATGCTCGAATCCTTTCTCTACGCCGTCAATTTGAACGGCACCTGAATGATCCGGTACACGCTGATCGGCTGACCCTTGAACATCGCCGGCGTGTACTTCCACGTCTTGGCGGCTTCGACGGCGGCGCTCTTGAACGGCTCCTCGCCGCGGAGCACCTCGACCTTCGCGACCGAGCCGTCGGCGAGGATCGTCACCTTGAGGACGACCATGCCCTGCTGGCCGGTCGCGCGCGCTTCCTGCGGATAGGTCGGCTTGGTGTTGCCCGAATCGGGCACCGGCGGCACCGCGTCCTCGGGGAGCGCGATGGCGCCGCCGACCTGGCCACCCGCCACGCCGCCCTTCGCGACGCCGCCCTCGAGCCCCGCGGGATCGCCCTTGCCGCCCTCGCCGTAGACCGCGATGCCCTTGTCCTGGCTCGGGTCGGCTTCCTTCGGCGCCTCCTGCGGCATCTCCTTCGGCGCGACCATCTTCTTCGGCTTCGGCGGCGCGTCGAGGCGACGGATCTTCTGGTCGGGCCGCACCACCGGCGCGGCCGCGGCGGGCGGCTGCGGCTTGATCTCGGGCTTCGGCGGCTCGGCCACCGGTGGGGGCGGCGGCGGAGGCGGCTCTTTCACGACCTTCTCGACGAACTTGAGCTCGACGGGCTTCGTCTTCTCGATGATCGTCTTGGTCGCGGACAGCGCCGCGATGAGAGCGATGACGCCGACGTAGATGGCCGACGAGGCCATCAGCGACGAGAACCAGCTCCGCTGTGAGCCCGCCGGACGGCCGTAGGCGCCGAACGCGTTGAACGTCTCGGGAGTCGTATCGCTCATGGTGTTGGGGGACGGGCGCAGAGTGCCATTCGACGCTGTGCGCGACGGTTACCGCGATGTGAACATCAGGTGACGCGACACGAGATCAGTACGACCAGCCGATGCCGAGCCCGAACTTCGTGCCCGTGATCCACCGCGACTGCAGCGCCGAGCCCTGGGTGACCTCGTAGCGATCGTTCAGGACGTTCTCGACGGAGAACTTCGCGGTGAGGGGGACGCCCGTCAGCTCCTTCAGCGGGAAGATCAGCGCGATGTCGAGCTGATCGCGGCGCAGCGCGGTGATGTCGGGCAGGCCGAACGCGCCGACGTTCGTGATGTAGTCGCCGGCGGTGTTGTAGAGGACGCGGCCGGTGAACCAGTTCGGTACGGTGTACTCGACGGCCGCGTTCACGACGAAGGGCGACTGGCCCTGCAGCGCGCGGCTCGAGCTGGTCTGCGCCTGGCCGCCCGAGCGCGACGCGGTGACGTTCGAGTCGATGTACGCGACGTTCAGCACCATGCTGAGGTCGCGCAGCCAGTCCGCGGCGAAGCCGAAGTTCTTCCGCCCTTCGAACTCGAAACCCGTCAGCTCGGCCGTGTCCGCGTTGGCGAACGAGTTGACCGCCGTCGAGCCCTGCGTGACGACCGTCTGCTCGATGGGCGCCGTCAGCTCCTTGTAGAAGAAGCCCAGCGAGACCAGCTCGTTCGGCGAGAAGAACCACTCGGCGCGCGCCTCGTAGTTCGTGATGTCGGTCTGGACGAGGAACGGGTTGCCGATCGTCGGGCGCAGCCCGCGCGGCCGCTGGAAGAAGACGGGGCTCAGCTCGCGGAACTCCGGGCGGGCGACCGTCTCGCTCCAGCCGAAGCGCACGTTCACGTCCTTCCGCGGCGTGAGCACGAGGTTCACCGCCGGCAGCGGGTTCAGGTCCTTCAGGACGACCTTCTGCGGGACGCCGTTCAGGTCGAAGGTGCTCAGGCGGATCAGCGAGTACTCGACGCGCGAGCCGGCGATGACGCGCGCCCAGTCGCGGACGATCGGCAGCTCGAACATGCCGTAGCCTGCGATGATCTCCTGGGTCGCGCCGAACTTGTCGCGCGGCGAGGTGATCTCGGAGAACACCAGCCCCTGGCCGATCTGATCGGGATCGAAGAGCTCCTCCGGCGGCAGCGACAGGTCCTGCGGCGTCTCCGCCTGGAAGCGCAGCGAGCGCAGGTCGTACGTGCGGTCGCGATACGTGTATGCGGGGCCGAACTTGAAGTCGGCCGGCAGGTCGTTCCACACGTCGGTGAACGGCAGCCACGTCTTGAACGGGATGCGGAAGTCGACCTGCGTGTCGGTGAGGTACTCGGCGAGCTCCGAGAACTGCCGCAGGCCGCTCGTCGGGTCGTTCAGGTACTGCGGCGGCAGGCTGAGCTGCTGCAGGTAGGTGTAGTTGCGGTCGTCGGGGATGTACTGCGTCGTGCGCGACAGCGCGGTCCGCCAGTCGAGCTCGAGCCATGGCAGGATGAGGTGCTCGCCGCCGAGCTGGCCGTAGTCGAGCTCCTCCTCGATGTAGCGCAGGTTCGTCGTGAGGAGCGTCGCCTGCGGGCCGAACTGCGTCGACTGGCCGTCGCCCTCATAGACGCTGTCGAACGACGTGCGGTTGATGAGCGAGCGCCAGGTGAGCTTCGACGTGTCGCTGAACTTGTAGGCGGCGGTCATGATGCCGCCGAGCTTCGTCTCGAAGGTGCTCGAGTCGTACTTGAAATCGTCTTCGAGCTGGATGTCCGGCGGCGCGTCGACCGCCGCGCGGTTCACGAACTGCCGCTCTATCTGGTCGCGCCGGGTCTTGAACTCCGCACCGTAGCTGCCGGCCAGCTCGATGCCGAACGGGCCCCAGCTGTTGCCGAGGGAGAAGTTCGCGCCGCCGTTGGGCGGCGCCGTCTCGGACTCGACCGCCCAGATGTTCTTCAGCGAGCTGGCGTAACGCTCCTGCGCGCCGACCGAGGCGGGCACGCCGACGGACGTGTTCCCGAAGATGTCCGGTAGGTCGCGGAAGTTGCGGCCGAAGCCGAGGCCGTCGAGGTCGCTGCCCTTGTAGGTGCGGAAACGCTTGAACGTCGTCGACGTGTTCGCGCCGATCGACGTGCTGACGTTGGCCTCGAGCTCGTCGGGAAAGTCGCGCAGGTCGATGTCGACGAGCCCGCCGGAGAAGTCGCCGGGCAGGTTCGGCGTGTACGACTTGATGATGGAGAGCGAGTCGAGGAACTCCGCGGGGAACAGGTCGAGCGGGACGACGCGCTTCTCGGGGTCGGTGCTCGGCAGCCGGCTGCCGTTCAGCAGCGAGCTGCTGTAGCGCTCGCCGAGGCCGCGGACGACGATGTACTTGTCGTCCTTGACGGTGACCGCGGGCGCGCGCTGCACGATCTCCGCGGCGTCCGAGTCGGTCGATTTGCGGATCTGCTCCGCGCTGATGTTGTCCTCGACGTTGTCGGCCTTCTGCCGCTTGAGGATCTGCGTGGCCTCCGCGGCCTTCTTCGCCTGGGCGACGACTTCGACGACCTCGGTACCGGCCGCGACCGCCGCCGCCAGCGAGGCGTCGGCGCGCGTGACCGCGTTCGGCTGCACCTGCACGTTCTCGAGCCGGACGCCCTGGTAGAGCGGGGCGAAGATGCGGAGCTGATACGACCCGGGCGGCAGCTTCAGCGTGAACTTCCCGTCGAGGTCGGTGAGCGTCTTCATATTGCGACCGACCACCTCGACGCCCGCCTCGATGATCGGGTCGCCCGACGTCTTGTCGAGGATGGTTCCAGACACCGTTCCAACGGCGGCGGGCGGTGCCGCGTCCTGCGCGAGCACGAGCGCATTCGTCAGCAACGCGACGCAAAAGGCCGCTCGTGCGATCAGCTCCAGCATCTCCCCTCCTTTGGGACGCGCGATTCTGTACGCGAGGAATGTTTCGGCGCCGTTACGCGACGACGAACATTGGCGGGGAACGTTGCGGAAGGGTGTCGGCTGTCGCCGCAATTACCCGCGCACGTAACTCGCGAGTAACAGCGGGCGGCTATGTCGTCTCCGCAGCCGTGAGGACTTCGTCGTCGCAGCAGGATCGCCGGCAATTCGTTCGCCGGACACATGCGGGCAACACGCCGCTGGTAGAAAGCCTGCGAGCAACTCAACGGGCGTGCGCGCCGGGTGGGCGCAGCACACAACGACGACGAAGGAGGAATCGATGAACAGCAACAGGAGGGGAGAGCCCGGCCGCGTGCGGCGCGCGGCGGCGATCATCGCCGTGGGCTCCATGGTCGCCGGGATGGCGGTGCCGGCGGCGGCCGACGTCAAGGAGTCGCGGAAGTGCCGGAGCACCATCGCGAAGGGCTCGTCGGGCGTCGCGAAGACGATCCTGACGAACGTCGACAAGTGTCACGGGGCGCAGAACAAGATCTCGGCCGATCAGGGTCCCTGCAACGTGATCGGTAGCGTCGAGTTCGACCCGAAGGCGAAGTACCCGGGCGTCAAGACCAAGAACGACGCCAGCATCGACAAGGCGTGTCTCGGTGGCGATCCGGTCCTCGACAACTTCCCCGCGGCGGACGCGTCCGGCGCGATCTTCCCGGCCGAGGAGCAGACGATCGGCGGGAATTCGGTTCTCACCCTCGGCAACGGCAACCTCGGCGGGGACAAAGACCTGATCAAGTGCCTCGGCGCGGTCGCGAAGGGCCGCTCGGGCATCGTCAACGAGATCATCAAGAACTCGACGAAGTGCCAGGCGGCGATCGACAAGGTCGCCACGACGTTCGGCGCCATCGACGACACGTGCGTCGATGCGGGCGCCAAGTCGGTCGCCAAGGCCAACGCCGGCATCGCCAAGGCCTGCGTGGGCATCGATGGCCCGGCGCTGGGCGTGTGCTCGCCGTTCCCGCAGTGCGTGATCGACAGCGCGGTCCAGTCCGGTCAGAGCATCGCGCGCACGACCTACAGCGTGCCCGCGGGCGCGGTCTGTGGCGACGGCACGATCACCTATCCGGAGCAGTGCGACGACACGAATACGACGTCGGGTGACGGCTGCAGCGCCGCCTGCGAGATCGAGGGCAACACCTGCTCGCCGCTCCTCGCGCCGCGCACGGTGACCGTCTCGGTCACGGCCGATCGTCCGTTCGCCAGCGTCGACATCAGCGTCGACTACCCGCAGTTCCAGAGCGGCCTCCCGGGCACTGGCCAGTCGTCGCTCGTGCAGAACGCGATCACGGTCGAGCAGGGCACGCCCGGCGACTATCTCTTCCTCGCCAACGACCGCGAGACCGACATCAAGATGGGGCTGGCGGCGGGCGCCGACATCTTCGACTCCGGCCTGCTCCTCACGATGGACTTCGACGGGTGCCTCGCCCTCAGCGAGAACATCTGCAACCGCAACCAGAACATCATCAGCTGCTGCAACGGCGACGGCGACGATCCGGCCGGCTGCGAATTCGCGCCGCCCGCCTGCACGACGTTCCCGATCGGCACCGTCGGCGCGGGCGCGCCCGAGGACTGCTGCCCGGGCGACAACGCCTGCGTGACGCAGACGAACGCGACGACCTGCACCGCGTCGGGCGCGGTGGACGCGGTGGGCAACCCGGTGACCGTCACGTGCAGCGTGTCGGTGACCCAGTAGGACACGGAGGCATACTGACATGCGACACTTCACCAAGGGACTGATCGCGGGCGCGGCGGCGGCGATTCTCGCGGCCTGGACGCCCGCCGCATGGGCCGCCACGTGTGGCGACCTCAACAACGACGGCGGCCTCAGCGTCGCCGACTGCACCCTCATCCTCGACGTGGCCGTCGGTCCGCCCGATCCGGCCAGCCTCTGCGGCGGGCTCGGCGCCGCGCAGTGCGGCGATCTCGCCGGCGGCGACGGCATCATCAACACCGCGGACGTCAGCGCCTGCCTGCTCACGGTGTCCGGCGGCGAGACGGTGAACCCGCTCTGCAGCGGCACCATCCCGCAGATCTCCTGCCCGGGCGGCGTCCGCGACATCACAGCGGACATCAATTCGTCGCAGACCTGGATCACCGGCTGCATCTACCGCATCGACCGTCTCATCAAGGTCGGCGCCGGCGTCACGCTGAACATCCAGCAGGGCGTCAAGGTCGTCGGCAAGAAGGTCGCGACGCCGCCGGCGACGGTGTCGGCGCTGATCTTCCTGCGCGACTCGAAGTTCAACATGACCGGGACCTCGGGCAACCGCATCCTCTTCACGAGCGACCAGAACGAGGCGGCGCTCGGCACCGCGGGCAACCCGAAGGCGAAGGGTGATTGGGGCGGCGTGGTCGCGAACGGTCGCGCGCCGGTGAACGTCCCCGGCGGCGAGGGTCTCTCCGAGGGCCTCGACGGCGTCGCGTTCGGCGGCAACGAGAGCAACGACTCGAGCGGCGTGATGCAGTTCGTCCAGATCGAGTTCGCCGGCAAGGTCGTCGGGATCGACAACGAGCTCAACCTGCTGACGATGAACTCGATCGGCCAGGGCACCGTGATGAACAACCTCGCGACGCACGTGGGGCTCGACGACGGATTCGAGTGGTTCGGTGGCACGGTCAAGAACCGCTTCCTGATCACCAGCGGCCAGGGTGACGACGGGCTCGACTGGCAGCTCGGGTACACCGGCGCGGTGCAATTCGCGGCCGTGTGGCAGGACATCAACACGGTCGAGACCGGCGGCTCGAACGGCATCGAGGCCGACAACAACGAGAACAACTTCAACGCCAGCCCTGTCTCGAACCCGAAGATGTGCAACGTGACGATGTGCGGGACCGCGGATCAGCCGCTCGCCGCGCAGCCCACGAACCAGTTCGGATTGCTGCTGCGCCGTGGAACCTCCGGCCGGCTCGCGAACTTCGTCGTCGAAGGTTTCCGGCAGGCCGGCATGCGTATCCAGCACAATGAGACGTCGGCGCAGTTCGCGGCCGGGCCGACGGGCAGCTGCACGCTGAACCCGGCCTCGGGCATGTGGAACTCGCGCTTCTTCAACAACGTCGCCGACTCCAACTCGGCGAATATCACGGGCAGCGCCTGCACGGCCGCCGAGATCTTTTCGGCCTGGGGCGCGCGCGGCGTGCAGTCGGGCATCGACCCGCAGGTCGACTGCTCGTCGCCGGCGAACCTCGTACCGCCGGGTGCGAGCCCGGTCGCGGGCGCCGGCACGGACTGCTCGGTCCTGTTCGGCGACGCCTTCTTCCAGACCACGAACTACATCGGCGCCTTCCAGCCCGGTGGAGCGAACTGGTCGCAGCCGTGGGCGACGTTCCCGCCGAACTGAACGGATAGCCAGATTGATCGACGCGACGGCCGGAGAGGGCGACCCGCCCTCTCCGGCCACGGCGTTTCCGACCAACGGAGTCTCACATGTCGAACATGCACATTGCCGCCTCGGTCCTCGCAGCGATCATGCTGTGTCCCGTCGCACCCGGCCACGCCTCCGTGCCTCGGCCCGATCGAGTACGGCTCGATCGGGCGGCGGCGCCGACGCTGGACGCGCTGCTCGACCGATTGCTCGCCGCGCTCGAGCGCAAGGATGCGGACGCGCTCCGCCGCCTGCGCGTCAGCCGGCGCGAGTACGTGAAGATCATCATGCCCGGCTTCGTCCCGCCCGGGACGGAGCCGCGTCTGATCGCACCGAGCGAGAACGACTTCTGGTGGAGCATGCTCGACACCAAGTCGAAGTACTCCGAGCTCGCGATCCTCTCGCAGTTCGGCGGGCGTCGCTACTCGGTGAAGGACATCACGTTCCTCAAGGGCTCCGAGGATTACGCCTGGTACACGGCGCACAAGCGCATCCTGCTCACGCTGCAGGACGACGACGGTGCGGAGACGACGCTCCAGATGGGGTCCGTCGTCGAGGCGAACGGG
Source organism: uncultured Binatia bacterium (SeqCode) (assembly GCA_964432595.1). GTDB lineage: Bacteria > Desulfobacterota > Binatia > DP-6 > DP-6 > DASYLJ01. The sequence goes on from CAYSOF010000002.1 coordinate 141,664, forward strand.
GAGTTCAAGTTCGTCTCGTACACGCGCGACTAGGCCGGACAACGAACGAAGGGGGATTCATGCGTATCGCAACGAAGGTCATCGTGGTCGCGGGGCTTGCTGCCGCGCTCGGCATCGGCGGCGGTGCGCCGGCGAGCGGCGCCGTCAGCAAGGAGTGCAAGGCGTCGAAGAAGTGCCGCGGCGCGATCGTCTCGCGGTCGTCGAAGGCGACGGTGCAGGCGCTCAAGCAGCTCGACAAGTGTCACGCGAAGCGCGACGCCGGGAAGTTCGCGGGCGACTGCAACGCGATCGACGGCGGCGCGCTCCTCGCGAAGGGGGCGGGCCTCATCAACAAGCGCTGCAGCGCGAACGATCCGGTGCGCTGTCTCTTTCGCGACTGCGATCCGGTCGGCTCCATCGCCCAGGCGCTCGGCGCCGCGCTCCAGTCGACGGGGACGGACGTGCAGGGCAGCCCGTCGCTCGGCGGCGACAAGCAGCGCATCAAGTGCCACAAGACCGTGGGCTCCGCGCGCTCGACGCTCGTGAAGGCGATGCTCAAGTCGGCCATCGGCTGCCAGAAGCTCGGTGACGTCGGTAGCTGCGAGTTCTCGCCGACCAGCTGCTCGAACGTGACGGCGCCCGCGTCGACCACGGCCGGCCTGCGCAGCAAGATCACGCGCGCGTGCGGCTCGCTCACCGGCGACGACATCGACAGCTGCTCGCCGCTGCCCGACTGCGTGATCGACTCCGCGGTCGAGACGGCGCAGCGCCTCGTCAAGCAGATCTACAGCTCGGCTGCGGAGTGTGGCGACGGCATCACCACCCCACCCAACGAGGAGTGCGACGACGGCAACGCCGACGACACCGACGCGTGCAGCAACAGCTGCCGCGCGGCGGTGTGCGGCGACGCCATCACGCAGTCGAACGAGGAGTGCGACGACAACGCGATCGACGAGGACGGCTGCGCGCAGTGCAAGATCGCCCGCTGCGGCGACGGGTTCATCCGGACCGAGGTCGGTCCGGGCGAGACCGCCGAGCAGTGCGACGACGGCAACGACGTCGCCGACGACGGCTGCACGAACTGCACGATCGACGCCATCGCGTGCGATCCGGCGGTCGGCTATCGCGTGACCGTCGCGATCGACTACGATCGCAACGCGGCCGACATGAACTCGATCCGGGTGAGCCTGGGTTACCCGGAAGGCGTCAGCATCCCCGGATCGGGCCAGGATCCGTCGGTGCAGGAGCGCATCAGCATCCTCGGGGCGAATCCCGCGGACTTCCTGTCGGTCGGCAACGACCAGGATGCCGTGCCGCCCGCGGGCGTCGACGATACGCTGGTCGTCCTCTACGCGTCGCTCGCGGACACGCTCGAGGATCCCGACGACGGCATCGCGCCGGGCGATCAGATGGAAGTGCGATACGACTGCGCCGAGGGAGCGCGGTTCTCCGGCGACGACTTCACCTGTCTCGTGCTCGACGCGTCGGACCTCACGTCGACTGCCATCGCCGCGCAGTGCACCGTGCGGGTCAGTGCGCCGTAGTGATCCCGCGGCGCGTCGTATCTCTCGTGCTCCTCGGCATCGGGGCCGCGACGTCGGTCGCGGCCCCGGACGCCCCACCGCTCGCCTGTGAGCCGGGCCGCGGTGTCCACGTCGTCGTCGCGATCGCCTACGACCGCCGACCCGGCGCTCCCGACGTGAACGCGATCAAGCTGGTCGTGACCCATCCGCCCACGATCGGTCTGCCGAGCGGCGGCGTGCGCGATCGCGTGAAGACGCTCGGCACCACCGGCGACGTCCGCGCAGTGCCCGGCGTGTTCGGTACCCCCGCGGCGCCGGAGCTCAACATCGTGTTGGCGGCGTTCGGCGACACCCCGGGCGAGACGGGCGACGGCATCGCACCCGGCGACGCCGTCGACATCCGGTTCGACTGCGCCGGGACGATGCGGCCGACCGACGCGGACGTCGGCTGCCGCGTCGAGTCGGCGAACGACATTCAGAGCAATCCGATCACTGCCACCTGTGCGGCGCGGGTGGCGCCCTGAACGAAGGAGGGACTCGTCATGTTGCAGGGACTTCGCATCGCGACGGTGCTGCTGGCCGTCGGGTCGTCAGCGTGGGCGCAGAGCACCGATCTCGACACGTACGCCCTGTTCGCGGCGGACGCGCTTCGCGCCCGTGGATTGCGGGTCCCGGCGGGTGACGTCGGCGTCAATGACGGTCCGCTCTGGGTGACCGACGCGCTGAGCGGTCCCGACACCACGGTCGTCGCCGACCTCGTGCGGGTCGGCCGGCGCTCCCGCTGCCTCGGCATCCTCGCCGACCAGGTCGCCGAGCCGACGTCGGGCTGCGCGGCCGTCGGCGATTTCGCCGGCCCGCTCGTTTCGGACGTCGCGGCCGCGTGCGGCTTCCCGTCGGAGCCGCCGGCGTGCGATCCGAGCAACGACGTCGACGTGCGCCACGACGAGACCCGCACGCTCCCGCCCGGCATCTACGGTGATCTTCGGGTCGCCGGCGGCGGCGCCGGCAAAGGCCGCGTGGTCTTCGAGGGCGGCGACTACGTGTTCTGCGGGATCCGCACGAGTCGAAAGTCCGAGCTCGAATTTGCCGCGCCGGCCACGATCTTCGTGGAGGAGGACGTGACCCTCGGTACGAGCAGCACGACGGGCCCCGCGTCCGGCGAGCCGGCCGACGTTCGGCTCTTCGTCGGGGGCGGCAGCGTGCGCGTCGCGCGGCGCGCCGAGGTGACCGCACGCCTGTGCGCGCCCGACGCGCGGGTCTCGCTGACCAGCGGCAGCGAGGTCACCGGCAGCTTCGTCGCGAAGCTGATCCGCGCCGATCGCATCACGGCCACCAACGAAGGCTCCGACGAGCCCACCACCACGACCACGAGCGTGAGCACGACGACCACCTCCAGCACGACGACCTCGTCGACCGCGCCCACCACCTCGACCACCTCCAGCACGACCACGTCGACGACCTCGTCGACGGTGATCTCGACGACGACCACGACGACGTCGACGGTGCCAAGCTGCGACCCGGCGCGCGGCGTTCGCGCGACCGTGACCATCGACTACGATCAGGAGGCCGCCGACCTGAACTCGATCACGTTCCGCCTCGTCTATCCGGGCGGCGTGAGCATTCCGGGATCGGGACAGGACCCGTCGGTGCAGCAGCGGATCGGCATCGTCGCGCCCGATCCGGGCAACTACCTCTTCCTCGGCAACGATCGCGACCTCACGCCGCCCGTGGGCGTGGAGGAGACGCTCACCGTCGCCGTCGCATCCCTGGCGGACACGCTCGAGGATCCGAACGACGGCTTGCCGCCGGGACCGGCGGTCGCGGTGCAGCTCGACTGCAACGGCGAACCCCTGCCCGATTCGAGCCCGTTCGGCTGCTTCGTCGAGGCCGCGAGCACGCTCTTCGGCGCGCCCGTCGTCGCCACCTGCACGGTCGAGGTCGAGTCCGGCAGCCCCAGCACGACGACCACGACGACGCTGCCGCCGACGACCACCACGACCACGAGCCTGCCGCCGCCGACGACCACGTCGAGCAGCACGACGACCACCTCCACGTCGTCCACCACCACGACGACCGTCGGCGGTCCCGCCGTCTGCGGCAACGGCATCACCGAAGGCGCCGAAGAGTGTGACGACATGAACGACGACAACAACGACGACTGCGTCGCCGGCTGCAAGGATGCCACCTGCGGCGACGGCTTCTTCTGGTCCGGTGTCGAGCAGTGCGACGACAAGAACACCACCAACGGAGACGGCTGCTCGTCCGCGTGCGTGATCGAGCCGCCCGTCTGCGGCAACAGCCGCATCGAGACGGGCGAGACCTGCGACGATGGCAACACGGTCGACGGCGACAACTGCCCGGCGAATTGCCGCGTCGAGTTCTGCAGCCCGTCGGCGCTGAAGCAGGACACGACGGTGGTGTTCACGAAGCCCGCGGGTGTGAACGTCGGCTCGATGGTGGTGTTCGTGAACTACCCCGACGCGAAGGTGAGCCTGCCCGGCACGGGCAACGCGACCTCGGTGCGCTCGCGCATCACGACGCTGCCGACGGGCTTCGTGCACACGGCGAACGACCTCGACTACGCGATCCGCGAGGTGCTGTCGCCGAGCCTGCCGGGCAACGTGCTCAACGGGAGCACCCTCTTCAAAGCGCAGTACGACCGGTGCAGCGGCGCGGCGCTGCCGGCGGCCGGCGAGTACGGCTGCACCGTCGAGCAGGTGGGCAGCCCGAGCGGCACGTCGCTGAACCCGGCCCAGTTCACCTGCAGCATCACGATCCCCTGAACGTTCGTCCCGGTGACACCTCGCCGTAACTCCCGGTTGGTAGGTGGCGAATGCACCTACCATCGGGAGGGACGAGACATGGACGTTCGAATCACGCGCTGGCTCCTCGTGCCTGCGCTCGGGGTCGTGGCGCTGGCCGCCTCGCCGGCGGACGCCGCGCAGAGCAAGTGTCTGGCCGGCAAGACGAAGTGCGTCGCGGGCCGGGTGGCCGGGTTGCTCAAGTGCCATCAGACGGCGGAGACGCCCGGCAAGCCGGCCGACCCGAACGCCAAGGGCTGCGTCGACAAGGTCGTGGCCAAGTTCGACGGCGGCGCCGATCCGGCGAAGGGCTGCTTCGAGAAGCTCGAGGGCAAGGCGGGCAACGACTGCATCACGTTCGACGACACGGCCGCGATCGAAGCCGCGGTCGACGCGTGCGTCCTCCAGCTGGTCGCGGCCGTCGATCCGCCGCCGCTGACGCAGAGCAAGTGCGGCCCGGCCAAGAAGAAGTGCATCGCCGGCAAGGTGGCGGGCCTGCTCAAGTGTCAGACCCTCGCGCAGACGCCGGGCAAGCCCGAGGACCCGAACGCGAAGGGCTGCGTCGACAAGGCAAAGGCCAAGTTCGACGGCGGCGCCGATCCGGCGAAGGGGTGCTTCGAGAAGCTCGAGGGCAAGACGCCGAACGACTGCGAGACCCTGGACGACACGGCCGCCGTCGAGACGCTGATCGATCAGTGCGTCGCCCAGATCGTGGCGAGCCTGAACGTGCCGGGTACGACGACCACGTCGAGCAGCACGACCACCACGACGACCTCCACGTCGTCGACGACCACGACGACCATCGGCGGCCCCGCCGTCTGCGGCAACGGCATCGTCGAGGGCACCGAAGAGTGCGACGACATGAACGACGACAACAACGACGACTGCGTCGCCGGCTGCAAGGACGCCGTCTGCGGCGACGGCTTCTTCTGGTCGGGCGTCGAGCAGTGCGACGACAAGAACACCGTGAACGGCGACGGCTGCTCGGCGACGTGCGTCATCGAGCCGCCCGTCTGCGGCAACAGCCGCATCGAGGCGGGCGAGACGTGCGACGACGGCAACACGGTCGACGGCGACAGCTGCCCGGCCGGCTGTCGGATCGAGTTCTGCAGCCCGTCGGCGCTGAAACAGGACACGACGGTCGTCTTCACGAAGCCGGCCGGCGTGAACGTGGGCTCGATCGTGGTGTTCGTGAACTACCCCGACGCGAAGGTGAGCCTGCCCGGCACGGGCAACGCGACCTCGGTGCGCTCGCGCATCACGACGCTGCCGACGGGCTTCGTGCACACGGCGAACGACCTCGACTACGCGATCCGCGAGGTGCTGTCGCCGAGCCTGCCGGGCAACGTGCTCAACGGGAGCACCCTCTTCAAAGCGCAGTACGACCGGTGCAGCGGCGCGGCGCTGCCGGCGGCGGGCGAGTACACCTGCACCGTCGAGCAGGTCGGCTCTCCGAGCGGCACCTCGCTGAATCCGGCGCAGTTCACCTGCAGCGTCACCATCCCCTGAAGCCCCCCTTCTTCGCTCTGGTTCCCCGAGCCGAGCACATGCGGTAGGACCGCACCCCATGCGCATCGGCATCGGTATCGGTGAGATCTCCGGCTCGCCCGTCGGTCCCGACGGACTGATCGAGCAGGCCAGGCAGGCGGAGGCCGACGGCTTCGCGAGCGGGTGGTTCGCGAACATCTTCGGCATCGATGCGATCATGGCGGCGGCCATGTGCGCGCGGGAGACGTCGCGCATCGAGCTCGGCACGGCCGTCGTCCCGACGTACCCGCGCCATCCGGTCGCGATGGCACAGCAGGCGCTGTCGGCCCAGGCGATCGCCAAGGGCCGCTTCGCGCTCGGCATCGGGCTCTCGCACCAGGTCGTCATCGAGATGATGTTCGGCCTGTCGTTCGCCAAGCCCTACTCGCACATGCGCGAGTACCTCGAGGTGCTCGTGCCCCTGATCCGCGAGGGTGCCGTCAGCCACATGGGCGACGAGTTCCGCGTGAACGTGCCGCAGCTGGGCGTCCACGGCGGCGGTCCGTGCCCCATCCTGGTCGCGGCGCTCGCGCCGAAGATGCTGGCACTCACGGGCAAGGTCGCCGACGGGACGATCACTTGGATGACCGGACCGAAGACGATCCGCGACCATACGGCTCCGCGGCTCAACGAAGCCGCGGCCGCCGCGGGCCGCCCGAAGCCGCGCGTCGTCGTCGGGCTGCCGATCGCGGTGACGACCCACGTCGACGCGGCGCGTGAGTCGGCCGCGCGCGGCTTCCAGATCTACGGCACGCTGCCCTCGTATCGCGCCATGCTGGACCGGGAGGGCGCCGAAGGCCCCGGCGACGTCGTCATCGCGGGCGACGAGAGCGCCGTCGGCGAGCAGCTTCAGGCGCTGGCGGCGGCCGGAGCGACCGACTACCTGGCCGTGCCGTTCCGCGTGGACGGCGACGACGACTCCATCGCCCGCACCCGCGACTTCCTCGTACGCCTGGCCAAGCGGTCCTGACGAGCGCGCCGGCGACCGTATGGGCCGCCGTGGCGTCCGGTAAGGCATTTGACCGTTGTGCGACCGGCGGGTCGTGAGATAGCCGTGAGACATGGGGGGATTCCACCGCATGCGTGCGTCCGTCGTCCTGTCTGCTCTCCTCGCAGCCCTGATCGTGCCACCGGTCGTGCCGTCGGCCGTGCCGGCGGCGACCGGGCCCGAGTTCCCGCTCGCCTCCAGCAAGGTCCAGCTGGACGGCGGCGCGAAGCTCAACAAGCGACGCTTCACGTTCCAGGCCCGCTTCGCCGGCGACACCGCCGCGATGCAGAACCCGACGCAGGGGGGCGCCACGCTCCGCGTGGTCGGCGGCCAGGACGAGGGCGACAGCGGCCTCATCACCCTGGGGAACGGCAACTGGCGCGCCATCAAGGGCGGCAAGGGCTACGTCTACAAGGACAAGACCCAGTCGGCCGGCGGCATCAAGAGCATCGTGGTGCGCTTCTCGAAGAAGGGCGGCGGTCGCATCAAGATCGCCGGCGGCAAGAGCCGCTGGGCATACGAGGTCACCCGCGATCAGACGCAGGTCAACGTGACCTTGCGTATCGGTGACGCGCGCTTCTGCGCCGTCTTCGCGACGGTGACCACGAAGAACGGCAAGGTCCGCGCGACGGCCAAGGACGCCCCGGCCAGCTGCCCCTGCGAGACCTATCCGACGACGTTCGCCGCCATCCAGGCGGTCATCTTCGAGCGCAACGGCTGCACGCAGCAGGCGTGCCACGGCAACGCGACGACCCCGCAGGGCGGCCTCGACCTGTCCGCGGACGTCGCCTACGAGAACCTCGTCAACGTGCTCTCGCCGGTGGGCGACCAGAAGCGCGTCCAGCCCGGCTCGCCGAAGGACAGCTTCCTCTATCGGAAGCTCGCCGACTCGACGCTCGGCTCGGACGAAGCGAAGCTGCTCAGCGTCGGCCTCGACGACGACGAGGGCGCGCCGATGCCGAGCCTCCTGCCGCCGATCTCCAAGGACGAGCTCGAGGCGCTGCGCCGCTGGATCCAGTACGGCGCCAAGAAGGACACGATCACGCCCGACACCGAGGAGCTGCTGAACTCGTGCCTGCCTCCGCCGTCGCCGCCGAAGATCGATCCGCCGGCACCGCCCGCGGCCGGCACCGGCATCCAGTTCCACGCGCCGCCGTGGACGATCCGCGCGAAGGACGCGTCGGGCTTCAACGGCGAGGACGAGATTTGCTACTCGACCTATTACAACCTCCAGCCGCTCATCGACTCGGGCGAGATTCCCGCCGACGTCCTCGAGCCGTGCAACGAGGACTTCTGGGGCCCGGGGAAGACCTGCTTCAGCTACAAGCGGCAGGAGCTCACCCAGGACCCGAACTCGCACCACAGCATCATCCACATCTACAACGGCCAGTACGGGCACAACGATCCCGGCTGGCAGAACCAGTGCTTCGGCGGCGCGCTCGCCGGCCAGCCCTGTGATCCCACCGTCCCCGGCGTCTGCGGCGAGGGCGGCATCTGTCACGGCAAGCCCGTGTCGTCGATCGCCTGCATCTTCGGGTTCGGCCCGCCCGACTACCAGGGCAGCGCGACGGGCGCCGGCGATCCGGTGGCGCCGACGTTCAGCGGCTCGCAGCAGCCCTACTTCGAGCGCGAGTACGCGACCGGCGTGTTCTCGCAGCTGCCGATCGAAGGCACGATCGTCTGGAACTCGCACGCCTTCAACGTGACGGACACGCCGATCACGAACGAGCAGTGGCTCAACCTCTACTTCGCGCGCCAGGCCGAGCGCCTGTTCCCGCTGCGTCCGATCTTCGAGTCGGACGACATCTTCGTCCAGAACGTCCCGGCGTTCGAGGAGCGCGAGTACTGCCGCACCGTCGTCTTCGGCAAGGGCACGCGCATCTCCGACCTGAGCTCGCACACGCACAAGCGCGGACGCATCTTCCAGACGTGGGGCCCGGGCGTCGCGCAGACGTGCAACGGCGGCAATCCGAACTGCGATCCCGAGACGTCGACGCCGCTCGTCTTCAAGACACTCGAGTACAACGACCCGGCCCAGCGCCGCTACGACGGCGCCGAGATGGCGCTCGACGGCGACGATCCGGCGAGCCGTCGCTTCAAGTTCTGCGCCGTCTACGACAACGGCAAGACCGATCCGTCGGATGTGAAGCGCAACTCGACGTCGCCGCCGAACTTCGTCGGCGGCAAGTGCTATGGCCCGGGCTTCGGCGGTGGCGGCGTCACCGACGAAGGCATCACCTGCTTCAACGGTCCGAATCGCGGCAAGCCGTGCCAGGGCGACGACTCGAAGTGCGACAGCGCGCCGGGCGCCGGCGACGGCATCTGCGACGCCTGCCCGCTGCGCGGCGGCGTCACGACCGAGGACGAGATGTTCATCCTGATCGGCAGCTACTACTGCGATCCCACCGTCCCCGGTGAGAGCTGCACGGGTGGCATGTGCTCGGGCGGGTCGCGCCTCTACGAGGCGTGCAACGGCGACAACGCGCAATGCCCGGGCACGTGCGGCCCCGGCCCCGATCGCCGGTGCATCGGCGGCACCCGCCTGTTGCAGAGCTGCAGCAGCGACGCCGACTGTCCGCACGCCTGCGTGCCGACGGTCAACTGAGCCGGACGCGGCCCCCCGACCTCGGTCGGGGGGCCGTGCGTTCCGACCGTTCGCACGACCTGGCGTGCCGAAAAGCGTACGGCCGCGCCGGTTGATGCATTTCGCCGTTGTGCGCGCCGGCGGGGCTGGGATAGCCACCGAGCAGGGGGTTCCAACCGCATGCGCGCTCCGACCATCGTCCGCATCCTCGCCCTGGCCTCGCTCGTGGCCGCCATCGCCTCGACGGCGACGGCCGCCGAGGGCCCCGAGTATCCGCTCGGCGGCGGCAAGATCCAGCTGGCGGAGGGCTCGGCCCCGTCGAAGCGGAAGGTGACCTTCCAGGGCCGCTGGTCCCAGCCCGTCGACACCATGCCGAACCCGGCCGTCGAGGACGCGACGCTGCGCGTGTACGGCGCGCCGCAGGAAGGCGACAGCGGCATCATCCGCCTTCCGAAGGGCAACTGGCGCGTGCTGAAGAGCGGGAAGGGGTACCGCTACTTCGACAGCACGCAGTCCGCCGGCGGCATCAAGAGCATCGTCGTCAAGAAGGCCAAGAAGGGCGGCATGGTCAAGATCGCCGGCGGCAAGGACAGGTGGGCCTACTCGCTCGCCACGCCGCAGACGGCGGTCAACGTCACGCTCAGCATCGGCGAGGCGCGCTTCTGCGCCGTCTTCACGCAGCCGAAGTCGAAGAAGGGCAAGGTCACCGGCCGCGCGAAGCAGGCGCCGTCGACCTGTCCCTGCGAGGGCTTCGAGAGCACGTTCGACGCGATCCAGACGGTCATCTTCGAGCGCAAGGGCTGCACCAGCCTCGCGTGCCACGATTCCGTGTCCAAGCAGAACGGCCTCGACCTCCAGTCGCCCGGCGTCTACGAGCGCCTGATCAAGGTGTTCTCCGAGCAGGGGCAGATGAGCCTGGTCGAGCCCGGGTCGCCGTCGAACGACAGCTTCCTCTGGCGCAAGCTCGCCGTCGCCACGCTCGGTCCGAACGGGGTGCCGGGAGACCCGGTACCGGGAACGCCCATGCCGTCGGGCCTGCAGCCCCTGTCGGCCGACGAGCTCGAGGCGGTGCGCCTGTGGATCCAGTACGGCGCGCCGAAGACCGGCGTCGTCTCCGGCACCGAGGAGCGGCTCAACTCGTGCCTGCCGCCGTCGAAGCCGCCGCGCATCGATCCGCCGGCGCCGCCGGCCGCGGGCGAGGGCATCCAGTTCTTCGCGCCGCCGTGGCCCATCCCGCCGAACTCCGAGGACGAGGTCTGCTATGCGACCTGGTACGACGTGACGGCGCAGGTGCCGGCCGAGTTCACGACGCCGTGCCCCGAGTACTGGGGCGGGCCGACGAAGACCTGCTTCTTCTACAACCGCAGCGAGCTCACGCAGGAGCCGAACTCGCACCACAGCATCATCCACTTCTACCGCGGCGAGTACGAGCCGACGTACTCCGATCCCGGCGATCGCCGTCCGGGATTCCTCTTCCAGTGTCACGGCGGCGCGCAGGACGGCCAGGCGTGCGACCCGCGCATCGCCGACGTCTGCGGCGCGGGCATCGCGTGCCGCGGCAAGGTCGTCTCGTCGCTGGCCTGCCTGCGTGACTTCGGTCCGCCCGACTACGACCGCGGCGGCAACGCCGTCGCCGGCGGCGGCTCCGACAACGCGCCGTCGATCGGCGGCTCGCAGCAGCCGTTCGCGCGCGACGTCTTCCCTGCGGGCGTCTTCACCACGCTGCCGCTCCAGGGCGTGATGATCTGGAACTCGCACGCCTTCAACCTCACCGACGAGCAGACCGAGAACCAGCAGTGGTGGAACCTCTACTTCGCGAAGACCGAGGATCGTGAGTTCCAGCTCCGCGGCGTCTTCGACTCGACCGACATCTTCGTGCAGAACGTGCCGCCGTTCGAGGAGCGCGAGTACTGCCGCACGGCCACGTTCCCGCTCGGCTCGCGGCTCTTCCAGCTGAGCTCGCACAACCACCGCTTCGGCCGTCTCTTCCGCGTCTGGGGTCCAGGCGTCGCGCAGGCGTGCCGCAGCACGATCGACGATCCGGGTGCGTGCACGGCGGAGCCGCCCCCCGCGCAGCCCATCCTCGTGACGACGCAGTACAACGACCCCGCCGTCTCGAAGGTCGACTTCGTGTTCGACGATCCGAACCCGGCGTCGCGGCGCCTCAAGTTCTGCGCGATCTACAGCAACGGCGTCGATACCGAGCATCCCGTGAAGCGCAACTCCCAGTCGCCGACGCCGCCGTCGTTCGGCACGCTGGCGCCCGGCGGGCCGTGCTACACGCCGCCTGGACCGTTCCACCGCGACCTCGGCATCGCGTGCCTCTCGGGCGACAAGAAGGGGCAGCTCTGCGCCGGCGATCACGCGTTCTGCGGGCCGCCCGAGCAGCAGCTCTGCGACGCCTGCCCCGTGCGCGGCGGCGTGACGACGGAGGACGAGATGTTCATTCTCCTCGGGAGCTTCTACTGCGCGCCGAACACCGAGTGCTCCGGCACGTGCGACGGTGGCCCGAAAGACGGCCAGTTCTGCAACTACGACCAGACCTTCTGCGACAGCGCGCCGGGTGCGGGCGACGGCGTCTGCGTGCCCGCCAGCTACACCAACAACTGACCGATCGCCCGCTCGGGCGATCCGCTCACGCGGGCCTCTCGACCGATGGGTCGGGAGGCCCGTTTTTTCGTTGACTCCCCGCCTGCCGAATTGTACTGAATGGTCAGTCCAATGCCGCGCGCCACCCGCCCCGCTCGTGCCAGCCGTCCGGCCCGCCCGGCCACGCGTGCCCGCCAGGAGCGCGGCGTCCGCACCGAAGAGGCGATCATCAAGGCGACGATGCGGCTCCTCGCCGCCCGCGGCATCCAGGGCATGTCGCTCGATCTGCTTGCGGAGGAGGTCGGCGTCGCGAAGAGCTCCATCCTCTGGCACTTCGGCTCGAAGGAAGAGCTGCTGCTCCGCGTCGCCGAACGCGTCTTCGAGGAGGTCGCGCACGGACCGGTGCAGGAGATCCTCGCGCTGCCGACGTTGAACGAACGCTCGGAGGCGAGCTGGAAGTTCTTCTCCACCACGCTGCGTGAGAACCCGGAGCTCCGCCGTGTGATGCTCTACCTGATCTTCGAGAGCGTCGAAGGACGGCCGGAGCTACGCGACCGGCTGCAGCAGCTCTACCGCAAGATCCGCGACCTGTACGAGGCGGGGCTCCGCAGCGTCGTCCGCGACGCCGACCGTCGCAGCCGATACGCGATCATCACGGTCGCGGCGCTCGACGGCATCTTTCTCCAGTGGCTGCTCGATCCCGACGCGATCGACCTGGAGAGCCTGCACGGCGAGCTCCGCTCGCTCAGCGAGGGCGCGCGCCTGCTCGCGCGCACCAAGGGAGGACGTGACCAATGACCGAACAGGAGAACGCAGTCGATCTCGATCTCGCGGCGTTCCGCGAGGTGGTCCGCCATCCGCAGGCGCACGCCCACATCCTCGGCCAGTATCGCGTCGGCGAGTACGCCGGCGTCGTCGCGCTGAAGCGGCTGCTCGGCGAGATGCAGCCCGAGGGCAAGCTGCACAAGGCGATGGAGATCCACTATCGCGACGAGGACCGGCATTCGCGCGTCTTCACCGACTGGATCTACCGTCTCGGCGTCGAGCCCGAGCCGCTGCCGACGGAAGTCGAGGGCTACTTCGCGAACAACCGCGAGGAGTTCCTGGCGCAGCGCCAGCTCGTCGAGCAGCTGCCGCCCGACCTGCGGCGCATCATCGTCTTCGCCGGCATCAACGCCATCGAGAAGATCGCGTTCAATCAGTTCGAGACGCACCTGCGCTGCCTCGACCGCCCCGAGGACATCGCGATGCTCGAGAGCGTGATGGCCGAGGAGAAGTTCCACTTGAGCTACGTCGAGGGGGAGCTCGAGCGGCAGATGAAGGGCGAGAACGGCGCCTTCATCACGATGGCGCTCGACACGGCGAAGGCGCGCTTCGCCGAGTTCAGCGAAACCCGACGCCGCCAGAGCCGTGACGCGATCGAGAAGTTCATGGGGCAAGGAGCCTGAGTCATGAAATTCGGAATCTTCTACGAGCACCAGATCCCGCGGCCCTGGAACCCGGGCGACGAGCATCGGCTCTTCAAGGAGGCGCTCGACCAGGTCCAGCTGGCCGACGAGCTCGGCATCGACTACGCGTGGGAGGTCGAGCACCACTTCCTCGAGGAGTACTCGCACTCGTCGGCCCCGGAGGTGTTCCTCGCCGCGTGCAGCCAGCGCACGAAGAACATCCGGCTCGGGCACGGCATCACGCTGATGCCGCCGGGCTACAACCATCCGGCACGCGTGGCGGAGCGCATCGCGACGCTCGACCTCGTCAGCGACGGCCGCGTCGAGTGGGGCACCGGCGAATCGAGCTCGCGCATCGAGCTCGAGGGCTACGGCGTCGGCTACATGCAGAAGCGCGAGGCGTGGGAAGAGGCGGTCCGCGAGACGTCGCGCATGCTCGCGATGAATCCGTACCCCGGCTTCCAGGGCAAGTACTTCTCGATGCCCGAGCGCAACATCGTGCCGAAGCCGCTGCAGTCGCCGCATCCGCCGCTCTGGGTGGCGTGCTCGAACCGTGACACCATCAAGCTCGCGGCGAGGCTCGGCATCGGCGCGCTGACGTTCGCGTTCATCGACCCGAACGACGCCAAGTACTGGGTCGACGAGTACTACGAGACGTTCAAGAACGAGTGCACGCCGATCGGCCGCGCCGTGAACCCCAACATCGCGATGGTGACGGGTTTCATGTGCCACGAGGACAGCGCGACGGCCGTCGCGCAGGGCCTCGAGGGATTCAAGTTCTTCGGCTACGCGCTCGCGCACTACTACATCACCGGCACGCACACGCCCGGCCGCACCAACATCTGGGAGGAGTTCAAGAAGGCGCCGCCGTTCCCGGCCCTCCCGACGGGCGGCATCGGCAATCCGGACGAGGTGCGCGCGAACCTCGCGAAGTTCGAGGAGGTCGGCGTCGACCAGGTGGTCTTCATCCAGCAGGGCGGCAACAACAAGCACGCCGACATCTGCTCGTCGCTCGAGCTGTTCGCGAACAAGGTGCAGCCCGAGTTCAAGGCACGGCACGAGGCCGCGGCGAAGAAGAAGGCCGACGAGCTGGCGCCGTACATCGCGAAGGCGATGGCGAAGATCCCGCCGCTCGAGGCGCACGAGCCGCAGAAGCTCGAGTCGTATCCCGTGCTGATGCAGCGGCTCGGCGTCGACATGACGCAGCTCCCGCAGGGCCGCACGATGGGCCCCGCCGCGACCCAGATCCAGAACGCCCTCAAGACCGGGACCTGACCCCGGTCTTCGGACGGCTCCGCGGCGGACTCCCCCCGTCGCGGAGTCGTCCGACTTGCGCTGCGAAGCTCCGGCTCGTTACACACGCCGGATGCCTCCCGCCGTCGGCACCGCGCTGCCCGCCATCCAACGCATCCCCTCGCGCGTGCGACCCTGGGAGAAGACGGTCGCCGGTCCGGAGATCCTCGCCGCGGCCCGCGCCGCCGAGGACGCCGGCTTCGCGTGGCTCTCCTGCAGCGACCACCCCATGGTGCCGGCGTCGCGCGCCGAGGCCATGGGACCCACGTGGTACGACGCCGGCAGCACGCTCGCGTTCGTCGCCGGCGTGACGTCGCGCATCCGGCTGCTGTCGCACGTGCTCGTCGTGCCGTACCGTCATCCGCTGGTCGTCGCGAAGCAGTACGGCACGCTCGACCATCTGACCGGCGGTCGCGTCATCGTCGGCATCGGCAGCGGCCACCTGAAGCCCGAGTTCCGCTCGCTCGGTGCCGACTACGAGCGCCGCGGCAAGGTGACCGACGAGTACCTGCGCGCGATCGCCGCCGCGTGGGAGTCGGACGTCGCGAGCTTCCAGGGCGAGACGGTGTCGTTCCGCGACGCGATGGTGTGGCCGCGCCCCGCGCAGAAGCCCCGTCCGCCGTTCTGGGTCGGCGGCAACTCGGCGGCGGCGCTGCGTCGCGCGGCGAAGCTCTGCGAGGGCTGGATCCCGTGGGCGCTGCCCGTCGAGGAGTTCGCCCAGCTCGTCGCGAACGCGAAGACGGTGCGCGCCGAGGCCGGCCGCACCGATCCCATCGAGATGGTGGCGCCGCTCGAGATCCCCGCGGCCATGACGGCCGACGCCGCGCTGGCGCTGCTCCGGAGCTGGGTCGCAGCCGGTGCGACGTCGTTCCACCTCGGCGTGCCCGCCGACTCGTTCGCCGAATACATCGACCGGCTCGGTTGGATCGGCACGCACGTGATCGCGCGCCTCGACTGATGGCGCGCAACGTCGAGGTGAAGGCGCGCGTCGCCGACCTGGGCCGGGTGCGCGCGCTCGCGGAAGGGCTCGGCGCGCGCGACGCCGGCGTCCTCGAGCAGACCGACCGCTACTACGAGCTCGACGGTGGCCGCCGCCTGAAGCTGCGCACGATGCCGGGCCGCCCCGCGGAGCTCATCCGGTACGACCGTCCCGAGACGTCGGGCATCCGTCCGAGCGACTACGAGATCACGAACGTCCGCGAGGACGACGCGTGCCTGGTGCCGAAGTCGAAGCCCGTGGCCGTCGTGAAGAAGCGGCGCGAGCTGCTGCTGCTCGACAACGTCCGCATCCACCTCGACACGGTCGACGGGCTCGGCACGTTCGTCGAGCTGGAGGCGGTGCTCGACGCCACGCACGATGACGCCACGTGCACGGCGCAGGTCGTGCGGCTGGTCGACGCGCTCGGCCTGCACGACCAGGTGCGCGCGTCGTACGGCGACATGGTGTCATGACGGGCGTCGCGCTCGCCGCCACGCTGCACGACGCCACGGGCGCGCTGGCCGACGACGTCGAGCGCGCGCTGCCGCGTCTCCAGCGGCTCTACGCCCACGTCGCCGTGTCGACGAGCCCGCCGACGTCGCCGCGGATCGTGCGGCTGCTGGCCGACGCCGGCGCCCACGCCGGCACGCCGCCGGCCAACACGCGCGGCCCGCTCTATCGCATGTCGCTGCGCCGGGCGCTCGCGAGCGGCGCGGCCCGCGTGCACTACCTGGACTTCGATCGCGCCATCCACTGGAAGGGCCGCGAGCTGCCGGCGATCGTCCGCCTCGGGACGCGCCACGACGCCCTGTGGATCGGCCGCACGGCGAAGGCGCACCGCTCGCACCACCTGCCGCTGCACGCGACGGAGACCGTGGTGAACCAGCTGTTCGCGCGCGAGCTGGGCATCACTGGCCGCGTCGACTTCCTGGTGCCGTCGTTCATCCTCGACCGCGTCCGCACCGCCCAGCTGCTGGAGCGGTCGAAGACCCGCGACGAGGGCATGTACGGCGAGTGGGTCGCGCTGCTCGCCGCGATCGATCCGTCGCCGGCCTACGTCGAGTGCCGCGGTCTCGATTGGGAGACGCCCGACCGCTTCCGCAAGCAGGTGCGCCGTCTCGGCAAGCCCGCGTGGCGGCGCAAGCAGGAGACGCCAGCCGAGTGGTCGTTGCGCATCGAGATGGCGGCGACGATCCTCCGCGTGTTCCATCGCACGCGGAAGCGCTGGCCGACGCGCGACGTCCGCGTGACGCGGCTCGCGACGCGGGCTTGACCGGGTCGTCGCGCGCGGGAATATGCCCGCCGTGCGACTCGCGACCTTCACGCACGGCGGCGCCACGCGAGTCGGCGTCGTCGACGGCGACACGATGATCGACCTGGCGGCGGCGCGGCCGTCGTTGCCGCGACAGATGCTGGCATTCCTGACGGCGGGCCAGCCCGCGATGGACGCGGCGCGTGCAGCGGTGACGGCGGACGCGCCGCGGCTGCCGCTGGCCGACGTGCGGCTCGAGGCGCCGATCGCGCGCCCGCCGAAGTTCCTCGCGATCGGCCTCAACTACGCCGACCACATCCGCGAGACGCGGCGCGAGAAGCCCGAGTTCCCCGTCTTCTTCAACAAGCAGTCGACGTGCGTGAACGGGCCGTACGACCCGATCGTCATGCCGAAGGTATCCGTCGAGCTCGACTACGAAGGCGAGATGGGCTTCGTCATCGGCCGTCGGTGCCGCGAGGTGCCGAAGGCGCGCGCGCACGAGGTGGTCGCCGGTTTCCTCGTCGTCGACGACGTCAGCGTGCGCGACTGGCAGTTCCGCGCGCCGACGATGACGCTCGGCAAGTCGTTCGACACCCACGGTCCGATCGGCCCGTGGATCGTCACGCCCGACGAGATCGGCGATCCGCACGCGCTCGACCTGACGACGTTCGTCAACGGCGAGCGCCGCCAGCGCTCGAACACGCGCGAGCTGATCTTCGACTGCTGGACGATCATCGAGCTCCTCTCGACGGTGTTCACGCTGGAGCCCGGCGACGTGATCTCCACCGGCACGCCCGGCGGTGTCGGCGGCCCGAAGCGCAAGTTCCTGCAGGTCGGCGACGTCGTGCGGGTCGAGATCGGCGGTATCGGCCACATCGAGAACCGGGTGGTGGCTGCCTCATGACGGACGAGGCGACCGCCGGCCGCGTACTCAGGGACTTCACGCACATCACGGTGGTCGGCATCTCGCCGCGCATCGAGCGCGACTCGCACCGCGTCGCCTCCTACCTGCGCCACGTCGGCTACGCGGTCACGCTGGTGAACCCGCTGGTCGAGCGCGTGCTCGACATGCCCGTCTGGCCGAGCCTCGACGCCGTGCCCGGACCGATCGAGGTGGTCGACGTGTTCCGTCGCTCGGAGCTGGTGCCGCCCGTCGTCGACGCCGCGATCGCCGTCGGCGCGAAGGCCATCTGGATGCAGGACGGCGTCGAGCACGAGGAAGCGGCGGCGAAGGCGCGGGCGGCGGGGCTCATCGTCGTGATGGACCGCTGCATGATGCGCGACCACGCGAACGGCCTCGGCGACTAACGCGGCGGCTGCGCGTCGAACCGTGGCAGCCCGTCGGTGATCGCATGCCACGCCGCCTGCTGGCCGACGAACGCGTGCCAGACCGGCCGCAGCGGCGGGTCGCCGTCGAGGACGCCGGCGTTCATCACGACGAGGCTCGTGCCCTCGAGCGGGACGGGCATCGGCGAGCCGCAGACGCGGCAGAACACGCGCCGATAGCGCGGCGGCTCGCGCAGGAGCGGCGCGTCCCAGACCGTCAGCAGCTGTTCGCCGCGGGTCCAGCGGAACCCCGCTGCCTCGGTGGCGATCTCGGCGGCGCACGCCGCGCCGGTCGCCTTCCGGCAGCGCGCCGCGTGACAGTACTGCACCGGCGAGAGCTCACGCTCGATCGCGAACGCCACGCCGCCGCACAGGCAGCTTCCCGTCACCATGTCGTCTCCTTCGCATGCGCCGCGATGCGCATTGCCGTGCTCCGTCGACTGGGCTAGGCACCGAGAACTACTCCACCCGTCACGGAGGCACCATGGACGCGTATCAGATGGTCATCGACGGGCGTTCGGTCTCGACGCCCGAGCAGGACGACGTCATCAACCCCGCGCGCGGCGAGCCGTTCGCGACCTGTCCCCGCGGCAGCGCGGCGCACGTCGACCAGGCCGTGCAGGCGGCGGCCGCCGCCTACAAGACGTGGCGCAAGGACGAGGCGCTGCGTCGCGCGAAGCTGAACGAGTGCGCCGCCGCCATCCAGGGCCGCGCGCAGGAGATCGCGCACGTCCTCTCGCAGGAGCAGGGCAAGCCGCTCGCCGCCGCGATGGGCGAGGTGTTCGGCGCGTCGATGTGGTTCAGCTACTACGCGAACCTGCAGCTCGCGCCCGAGGTGCTGGCCGACGACGGCGAGAAGCGCATCGAGGTCGTGCGCAAGCCGCTCGGCGTCGTGGCCGCCATCACGCCGTGGAACTTCCCGGTGATCCTGCTCGCGTGGAAGCTCGCGCCGTCATGGCTCGCAGGGAACACCGTCGTCGCGAAGCCGTCGCCGTACACGCCGCTCACGTCCCTCATGGTGGCGGATACACTGAAGGACATCGTGCCGCCGGGCGTGCTGAACGTGCTCTCGGGCGGCAACGATCTCGGCGCGCTGCTCTCGAAGCACCCCGACGTGCGGAAGATCTCGTTCACCGGCAGCGTCGCGACGGGCAAGAAGATCGCCGCGGTCGCCGCCGACGACCTGAAGCGCGTGACGCTCGAGCTCGGCGGCAACGATCCGGCCATCGTGCTCGACGACGTCGATCCGAAGGCCGTCGCCGACGGGCTCTTCTGGGGCGCGTTCCAGAACTCGGGTCAGGTCTGCACCGCCATCAAGCGGCTCTACGTGCACGAGAAGGTCTATCAGCCGATCGTCGACGGCATCGTCGAGCGCGCGAAGAAAGTGCGCGTCGGCGACGGCCTCGACCCCGAGACGCAGCTCGGGCCGATCAACAACAAGATGCAGCTCGAGCGCGTGATGGGCCTTGTCGACGACGCGAAGAAGAGCGGCGGCAAGGTGCTCGCCGGCGGCGTGCGGCTCGAAGGCTCGGGTTACTTCTACCCGCCGACGATCGTCAGCGAGGTGGGCGAGGGCGTGCGGCTCGTCGACGAGGAGCAGTTCGGCACCGCGCTGCCCATCATCAAGTACTCGAAGCTCGACGACGCGATCGAGCAGGCGAACCGCACCCACTACGGGCTCGGCGGCTCGGTGTGGAGCAGCGACACCGAGCGCGGCAAGGCCGTCGTCCAGGAGCTCGAGTCGGGCACGGGCTGGGTGAACCACCACATGGACATCACGCCGTTCGCGCCGTTCGGCGGCGCCAAGTGGAGCGGCATCGGCTACGAGAACGGCCGCTGGGGCTACGAGGCCTTCACCGAGCTCCAGGTCGTCAACGTCAAGAAGTGATCGGGGCTTGCGCGGCGTGGACCCGGCTCTAGGCTGGGTCCATGGCCGTGCAGCTCAACCACACCATCGTCTGGGCGCGCGATCGCGACGCCTCCGCGCTGTTCCTGAGCGAAATCCTCGGTCTCGATGCGCCGCTGGTGCTCGGAGAGTTCGCGGTCGTGAAGGTCGGCGACACGTCGCTCGACTTCATGGCCAGCGATGCGCCCACCTCGCAGCACTATGCGTTCCTCGTGAGCGAGGCGGAGTTCGACCAGATCTTCGGTCGCATCCGTGAGCGCGGCTTACCCTTCTGGTCCGACCCGCACCATCAGCACAAGGGCGAGATCAACACGTGGGACGACGGCCGCGGCGTCTACTTCGAGGATCCGAGCGGCCACAACCTGGAGATACTGACGCGGCCGTACGGCAGCGCCGGCACGAGCGCGGAGCGGCCGCATCCGCTGGTGATGAAGCCGCTCGAGGGTGGCTAGGCGGCCCCGTCGCATTGGGCTAAGCGTCGCGGACCTACTGCACAGGAGGCTCCGATGACGACGACCACTCGATTCGGCCTGCGGGCCGGGCTCACCGCGGCGATCTTCACGGCCGGATTCCTCTGCGGCTCGGTGGCGCAGCTGCCGGCGTCGACCGACATGAAGGACCTGACCGGCAAGGCGATGGAGGCCGCGGGCGGTCAGGGCGGCGCGCTCGGCGCGGCGGCCAAGCTCGGCACGTCGATCACCGACATGCAGGAGCACCTCGACGCGCTCAACAAGAACATGGAGACGCTGAAGGAGATCAAGGGGATGCTGGGCGGCTGATCAGCCGGCGGCACCCAGCCCGATCGCGACCACCGGTGGGCCGTCGGCCGGCTGCTCCTCGCCGGCCGGCGGCTCGCCGGGCTTCACGCGCGCGCCGTCGACGCCGTGCGATTCGACGAGCGCCTTCCGCACCGCCGCGACGCGTGCGTCGCCGAGCGCCTTCTTCTCGTCGTCGGAGAGGTCGCCGCGCTCGGTGAGCCACTCTTCGAGGAGCTTCGAGTCCTCGTCGTCGAGCGCGCCTTCCTCGTCCTTCGCGCGCGCCTCGAGCGCGAGGCGGATGCGGTCGCGCGCCCCGCGCGACGGCAGGTTCCGCAGCGCGCCGAACACGCCTTGCGGCGCACCCAGCTCCGCACTCAGCTTCTGCTCGCGCAGCCAACGGATGTCCTTCGGCGTGGGGACCGCGCTCAGCGTGATCGCGACGCCCGGACGGCTCGCCAGGAACTCGGCGAGCTTGTCGACGTTCTCGCTCGCCTCGCTCGTCAGTGTCGCGCGCCCGACCTGGAACTCGATGCCGATCGGCCCGGGGCCTTCGCCGTCGCCCCCGCCGAACGCCGCTCCGATGAGCTTCAGCGGCGACGTCAGCGCGCCGAGCAGCGCCGCGCGCAGCGCCTGCGCGACGATCGAGCCGATCGGAACAGTCGTGCCGGTCTCGTCGACCTTCACCGGGATGTCGAACTTGATGTCGCCCTTCAGGTCGCGCATCAGCGCGAGTGCCGTCGTCAGCGGAATGCCGAACTGCTGCGCGAAGAGGCTGTCGCCCTCCTTGCCGCCGAGGTCGAAGTTGCTGAGCGTCAGCGCCGTCGTGGTGTCGTACTTCCCCTTGCCGAAGGTGCCCTTCGTCGTGACGGTGAGCTTCCCGCGCGCGATGCTGTAGGGCGACATCGTCGTCGCGAAGGGATTGAACGGGATCAGCGCGAGGTCGCGCGTCTTCACCTCGAACTTGCCACCGGCCGGGCTCACGTCACCCGTGACCTCCACCGTGCCCTTCGTCGAGCTCGTCGTCTTGAGCTTGATGTCGGCCATCGCGAGGTCCGGCCACTGGACGTTCTTCGCGTCGAAGACGAACGGCTTGAAGTCGCCCGCCCAGAACGGTTTCACCGTGCGGTCGGTCACGCGTACGCGGCCGTCGGTGAGCGCGAGCTTCGTGATGACGACGTTCGCCGGCGCGGGCGTCGTCGTGCCCGTTGCGGCCGCCGCCGTCGAGGGTGGCGTCGCGGTAGTCGTCGGCGTCTTGGTGGTAGCCGCGGGCTCCGCCGTCGTCGCGAACGCGGGCATGACCATGCCCTCGGGGGTGCGCGTCAGCTGCACGTACGGCGTCGCGATCGTGAGCGCCGAGAGCTTCACCTGGACCGGCCCCTGCGCCGGCGGCGTCGCCATGACGCCAGGCAGCCGCACCTCCTCGATGCCGATGTCGATCGTCTTCGCGCCGACGCCGAACTCCTTGCCGTCGCCCTTGGCCATCCACGGGTCGCCGAACGCGAGCGTGCCCGTCACCGTCACGTCGCCGGCCGGCGCGGCCTGCGAGCCCGCGGCGAGATCGAGGTCCAGGTTCAGCGACCCGCGCTGGAGCAGCTCCGGCGGCAGCGCGCCGACGAACGTCACCAGCTCCGGCAACGCGAGGTTGGCGATCGCGAGCTTGCCCTTGAACCCCGGCGGCTTCACGAGCGCCTCGCCGTCGAGGTCGAGCGTCGCGTCGCCGACCTTGAGCGCGACGTCGACCGGCGCCGTCTGCTCGCCCTCGTCGTGGAGACGTCGTACGCCCACGTCGACGCCGACCTGCATCGGCGCCGGCGTGTGGCCGTAGACGTCGACCACCGAGTCCGCGACCGTGACCGTCCCCACCGACCACCGCCAGGGCTTGGCGGGCTCCGTGGGCTCCGCCGCCGGCGCGGGCTCGGCCGCGGGCGGCGGCTCGGACGGTGGCGCCGGCTGCGCTTCGCCCTCCTGCACGAGGACGCCCTTGCGCTGGGCAGCGACCATGAGCGGCAGCGGGTCGCCGCCGGTGAGACGCACGACGAGCGACGCGTTGCGCAGGTCGACGCTGCCGACGTGGACCCGCTGCGCCTCGAGGTCGAGCGGGTCGAGCGTGACGACGAGCCGCTTCCAGCTGAGCGCCGGCTCCTCGAGACCGCCGACGAGCAGCGTCAGGTCGTCGATGGTGGCGCCGCCGCGCAGCTCGTTGCGCTTCCCGGTCTCGAGGTAGTGCCGCACGGAGAAGCCGACGAGGCCGGTCAGGTTGGTCCAGCCGACGTCGGGCACGTAGACGCGGCTGCGATTCAGCGGCAGGCGCCGCGCCTTCAGGTCGGTGTCGACGTCGAAGCCGCCGTCCGGGCGGATCGACAGCAGCGAGTCGACGCGCAGCAGGCCCTGGTCGACCGCGACGTCGAAATGGAGCCGCGCCGGCTGCCCGTAGGTTCCGGGTTGGAGCGCGATCTCCTGGAGGTCGATCGCGTCGATGTCGATGTCGATCGGCTCCGCGCCGCCGACCATGAGGTCGCGGAAGCGGAGGCCACCCTTGCGCAGCACGAAGTGATCGATCGCGACGCCCCAGGTCGAGGGCTCCGGCGGCGGCGCGTCTTCCGCCACCGGCTCGCCCTTGGGGACGAGCGCCATAAGGTTGATCTCGCCGCTGGCCAGGCGATCGAGCGCGATCTTCGGGTCGTCGAGCTCGACGTCTTCGAGGCGGATGGTCTTACCGAACAACGCCAGCCAGCCGAGGTTCACCGCGAAGCGCTTCCAGGCGACGATGGGCGTCTCGTCGGGCAGGGGCTCGGCCGCCTCGGGGGCAGGCTCGGGCGCAGGGCCCGTACGGACCGCGACGTCCTCCAGCGCGACGCCGCCACGGAGCAGGGCCAGGTCGACGTCGCCGACGCTGACCCGCGCGCTCAGCGCGGTCGAGGCCTGCGACTCGATGATCGGGCGGAGCACATAGGGCAGGGCGATCCGGATCACCACCACCAGCGCGAGCAGGATCAGCCAGAAGCGCGGCCGGCCCAACGGAGCGGTCCATCTGGTGAGGACACCCATGTGGTTCCCATCGCATGAAAGCGCGGTGCCAACGAGGGTGTCAATCAGTCGGGGAGCTTCACGACGCGATGGCCTGTGCTACATGGCGGGCACCAGACCCATCAGCGAAGGGAGGCGGCATGGGCATGCTCCAGGAGTTCCGCGAGTTCGCGGTCAAGGGGAACATGATCGACCTGGCGGTCGGCGTGGTCGTCGGCGGCGCGTTCGGGAAGATCGTCTCGTCGCTGGTTGGCGACATCATCATGCCGCCGATCGGGCTCGCGGTGGGCGGCGTGGACTTCAAGAACCTGAAGGCGGTGCTGAAGCCGGGCGAGGGCGACGTGCCGCCGGTGACGTTGAACTACGGCGCGTTCTTCCAGACGATCTTCGACTTCCTCATCATCGCCGTCGCGCTGTTCGTCGTCGTGAAGGCGATCAACTCGCTGCGACGGACGGAGGAGGCGGCGGCGCCGCCGCCGGCACCGCCGACGAACGAGGAAGTACTGCTGGCCGAGATCCGTGATCTGCTGAAGGCGCGCGCCTGACGCGATCGCCCGCGTGGAGGTCGCCCGTCCGAGCGCGGGCGACCTCCCGACCCGCGTATTCGCGGTGTGACCTGCTGTCCGATTTCCCGGACGCCGGGTCGAGGGCTGTCCGTCGCGATGGACAGTCGCCGCGGCGCGGCCGCGCTGGTCGCTCGTGCGGCCGCCTGGCGAGCGGCTTGCTCCGTCGGCAGAACCCGCGGTGCGACGAGGAGCATCAAGATGAAGGACATCATCGTTCTCCTGCCCGGCATCACCGGCAGCGTCCTCAGCAAGGACAAGCAGGTCGTCTGGGGCTACTCCGCCAAGACCATCGGCAAGGCGTTGATCACGCTCGGCGGCACCCTCGTGAAGGCGCTCGCGATGCCGCACGACGATCCGGAGAAGGACGACCTGGGAGACGGTATCGTCGCCGAGGACCTGATGCCCGATCTGCATCTGCTGCCGGGCCTCTGGAAGATCGACGGCTACGGTCACGTCGTCGACGCCCTGACCAGGACGCCCGGCATCACGGCGGGGCGCAACCTGTTCAGCTTCCCCTACGATTGGCGTCGCGACAATCGGGTGGCCGCCCGAAAGCTCGCCCGGGCGACCCATCAGTGGCTGAACGCCTGGAAATCGTCGGGCGGGCCCAGCGACGCACGGGTCATCCTGCTGGCCCACTCGATGGGCGGGCTCGTCAGCCGCTACTTCATCGAGTGCCTGGAAGGGTGGAAGGTCACGCGTGCGCTGATCACGTTCGGCACGCCCCACCGCGGCTCGGTGAACGCGCTGGACAGCCTGTCGAATGGGATGCGTATGGGCCCGTTCGATCTGAGCGTGCTCGCGAGGCAGCTCACGGCGCTCTACCAGCTGCTCCCGATCTACGAGTGCTACGATCCGGGCAACGGCACGCTGGTCCGCGTCGGCGAGACGACCGGCATCGCGAACGTCGATCCGCAGCGCGCGACCGCGGCGTTGAAATTCCATCGCGAGATCGAAGACGCCGTCACCGCGAACCGTAAGCTGCCGGGATTCGAGCCGTACGCGATCCACTCGGTGGTCGGCCTGGCACAGCAGACGAATCTTTCGGCCAGGGCGAAGGCGGGCGGTGTCGAGCTGCTGACGACCTACGAGGGGCAGGAGCTCGGCGGCGACGGCACGGTGCCGCGGATGTCGGCCATCCCGATCGAGCTGAGCAAGGACGCGCGCGACAGCATGTACGCGGGCACGAAGCACGGGTCGCTGCAGAACGCGGCCGCCGTGCTCCAGCACGTCAGCGGCGTGCTCTCCGGACAGGCCTTCGACCTGGGGGACTTCCGGAAGCTGGAGCGTGCCGCGCTGCAGGTCGCCGACGTCGTGTCCGAGACGCAGACGATCGTCGTGCGGGCCCGCGCCGACGTGCGCGACGTCGTCACGGCGACGCTGTGGCGGACGCAGGACGGTGGGCGCGTCGACGCGCTGGCGATGACGCAGGGGGCGGACGGGTGGCTCGAGGCGCGTTTCGTTCCGCAGCCCGCCGGCGCCTACCGGGTGATGGTCACCTCGCCCGATCTCGAGCCCGCCGAAGACGCGTTCGCCGTCACGGAAGCGCCATGAGCGACGAGATCACGTGGCACACCGGGACGATCCTGGAGGTCGCCGCGGATCGATCGATCGGCAGCGTGCTGCGCTTGCTGCAGATGGCCGAGCCCGAGCCGGAATGGGTGGTCGTCGTGCGGCCGCTGCCGAACCACCCCCGAGTCTTTCGTTATGCGTTCCGGCCGTACGAGATCGAACTGATCGGCAGTGCGTCTCGACCGACGTTGTCGCTCACGGACGCGCTCAATCTCCACGAGAACGGATCGAGCACGGAGTCCCGCAACGGGCGCGCGACGACGCCCGGGGGGCAGTACGGCGCGGCCGCCGGGCGTACCGTCGATCTGGACGCGACGGGTGCCGTGGTCGCGGTGGGAACGACTGGTGCAGAAGAGCCCCGGTTGGTGCGATCGGTCGGTGAGGCGGCCCTCGAGCGCGCATTCGACCTCGGCGACTTCCGCGGCGTTGCAGAGCCCGCCGCGGCGGCGGCGACCATCGCGGCGTCGCTGTCTGCGGAGACCGTCAGCGAAATGTCGGTCGGCAAGGAGGAAGCGGTCAAGTATCGCGCCGAGGCCGCCGACGAGGCGCGGCCGCTCGACGCGCGATTCGAGACGGACGTGCGCAGCGACCAACCTCTCGTCGTCGCGCTCTCCATCCAGCAACCGGTGCTCGCTGTGGTGGGCGGGAGCGAGCAGGTGGTCGAGCCGCCCGCGCCAGGGCAACCGCGCAGTGGTGAGTTCGTGGTGCGCGGCGCCTCGCCTGGCACGACGCGCGTCGCCGTTGCGTTCCGCCAGGGAGGGAGCGATCTCGGCCGCCTCTCGTTCGCGGTCGAGGTGGTCCCCGGCGAGACCGCGGCGAACCCGGTACGGGCGGAGGCCACGCCCGCCGCGCGCGATCCGAGCGACGACGACGCGCTGACGCTGCTGATCGAGCAACGTGAGGGCGCGGGGCAGCTCTACTACGAGTTCACGCTCCACTCGCAGGCCATGGGCCTCAACTACGCGCGGTTCCGATCGCCCGCCCTCAAGAATCGCGGCGGAGATCCGGCAGCGACGCGTGACGCGCACGTCGAGTACATCTACGAGCGGGTGACGCAGGACCTGCGGAGCTGGGACGACGCCAAGGCATTGGAGCGGGAAGTCCGGGCGCTCGGGCAGAACCTCTGTCGCGAGCTGTTCGACGCGGAGGTCGCGCGAGCCCTGTGGCAGCACCGCAGTCGGATCAACGTCATCAAGGTCGTGTCGTGGGAGCCCTACATGCCCTGGGAGCTCGTCCGGCTTCGCAATCCGGACACCGGCGACATCGACGACCGGTTCCTCGCCGAGTACGGCATGATCCGCAGCCACACGGGCGTCATGCCGCCGAAGCACCTGCAACTCGGCAGCTGGGCGTACATGCTCGCCGAGTACCCGCTCGGGACCCTCGCGGCGGTGGGCGCCGAACGGCCGTACTTCGAGACGGAGCTGCCCGGGCATGGCATCGCGCCGCGCGCCATCAAGGCGAGCCGTGACGATTTCTACGATGCGCTCCGGGAGGGCGCGTTCGACGTTCTGCACCTCTCCTGCCACGCCGAGTCCGAGCACGCGTCGATCGAGCGCGCGGTGCTGGTCATCGGCGACGAAGCGACGCCGGGAACCGGCACGCCGCGCAAGATCTCCATCGACACCATCACGGTGCAGGCGGAGGCCAACCTGCGCGCGCGACGGCCGATCGTCTTCCTGAACGGCTGCGAGACCGGCCGGGTCGGTGCGATGCTGACCGCGTGGGGTGGATGGCCCAACGTCTTCATCGACGCCGGCGCGGGCGTCTTCGTCGGGACGTCCTGGGCCGTGCGCGACAAGCCCGCGGCGACCTTCTCACGGACCTTCTACGAAGCGCTGCGGAACGGTGCGACGCTCGCGACGGCGGCGAGCGAGGCGCGGACGGCGACGAAGCCGCTCGGCGACGTCTCCTGGCTCGCGTTCAAGGTCTACGGAGATCCCTGGGCTCGCGTCGTCCGTTGAGGACGAGCGCTGCGGTCACCCCGCGGGCGTGGGCGCCGGCGCCGTGCCGCTCTTCTTGCGGCGCCGCCGGCGCTTGCGCTTGGCCGGATCGCCCGCCGCCGTGGCGGCGGCCTGGGGAGCCGGCGCGGGAGCCGGCGCCGGCTCGGTGCGACGCGGACGTCGCTCGCGGTCGTCGCGCCCGCGCTCCTGACGTCCCCGCGGGCCACTGCGCTCGCGGCCGCGACGATCGGGATGCTCGCGATGCTGGCGGGGCGGATGCTTCAGCTCCGCGAGCATGTCCTCCTCGGGCATCTCGTGCGGCAGCTTGAAGCCGATGTAGCCCTCGATGGCCTCGAGGCCTTCGACGTAATCCTCGCACGCGAGGCTGATCGCGTGTCCCGACGCGCCGGCGCGCGCGGTGCGACCGATGCGGTGGACGTAGTCCTCCGGGTCGAGCGGGATGTCGTAGTTGATGACGTGCGTGACGCCGTCGATGTGCAGGCCGCGCGACGCGACGTCGGTCGCGACGAGGATGGGCATCTTGCCCTCGCGGAAGTCGGCGAGGATGCGCAGGCGGCGGCGCTGGTCGACGTCGCCGGTGATGGCGGCGGCGTGGAAGCCGTTGTGCTCCAGGTAGCGCTCGAGGCGCTCCGCCGTCCGCTTCATGTTCGTGAAGACGAGCACGTGCGCGTCGGGGATCTTGCGGAGCAACCCGACCAGCATCGGCAGCTTCTCCTGCAGGCCGACGTGGTAGACGAGATGATCGATGCGCTCCGCCGTCACCTGCTCCGGCGTGGCCGACACCTTCTCGGCCTCGTTCATGAACACGTACGCCAGCTCCATCACGTCGTAGCTCAGCGTGGCGGAGAAGAGCATCGACTGGCGGCGCTCGGGCGGCGGCAGCTGGCGGAGCAGGTAGCGCAGATCCTTGATGAACCCCATGTCGAACATGCGGTCCGCCTCGTCGATGACGAGGATCTCGGTGCTGCGCAGGTCGTAGACGCGCTGCTTGTGGTAGTCGATGAGGCGTCCGGGCGTGCCGATCAGGATGTCGACGCCGGACTGCACGCCTTCGCGCTGCTTGCGGTAGTCGACGCCGCCGTAGACGGCCTGGATGCTGAAGCCGGTCGCGTCGCCGAGCAGTTGCGCGTCGCTCGCGATCTGCACGACGAGCTCGCGCGTGGGCGCGATGATCAGCGCGCGCGGCGCGGCGGGACGTCCCTCGCGCGGTTTTTCGAGGAGCCGCGTGAAGACCGTCAGCAGGAACGCGGCCGTCTTGCCGGTGCCCGTCTGCGCCTGTCCGGCGACGTCCTTGCCCGCCAGCGAGAGCGGAAGGACCTTCTCCTGGATGGGGGTGCAGTGGGTGAAGCCTGCGGCCTCGATGCCCTCGACCACGGGCGCCGGCAGGTCGAAGCTGGCGAAGCTGCGGCGCCCCTCCGAGGAGGGCTCGGTGTTGCTCACGAGGCTTTGAATGACCGCCACGGTTGGGGGTGTCAAGCGCAATGGTGGCTTGACGGCCGCGCAAAGTGCGTGGGACAAGCGGCGCTGATCATGAGCGAGTCCGCGGAGCCGCTGCGCATCATGCTGGGTTTCGTCGTTCGGCAGTGCGCGCTCCGTCTGGGCCATCGTCCGACGCCGGAAGAGCTGGCGGAGTGGGCCAACAACCAACGTGACGGCGCCGGGCGGTACAACATCTTCGGTCGTGCGATCACGCCGGACGAAGCGCGCGTGATCCTTCGCAATCCGGGCCGTCTGGTCACGGTGCGTCCGAGTCCCCGGTGGGAGTTCCCGGCGATCGCGGTCCGCTGAGCGAGCCGCGGCTGCCCGTCCTCACCGGGCGCGCCTGGGCCTTCGCCGACAATCTCGCCGCCGCCGACATTCTGCCCGCGCGCGCGGCCGGCCTCGCGCCCGACGAAGCCGCGCGGCACCTCTTCGGCGATCTCGATCCGACGCTCGCCGGCCGCATCGCGCCGGGCGACGTCCTCGTCGGCGGCTACGCGCTCGGCGGCGGCGCGGGCGGTGCCGCGGTAGCGCAGGCGCTGGCCGCGGCGGGTGTGATCGCGGTGGTCGCGGGCAGCTTCGCCGACGGGTTCGCCGACGAGGTGCTCGCCGCGGGGCTGCCGCCGATCGAGGTCGACGCGCCCGCGATCTTCCACACCGGCCAGCGGCTGCGTGTGAATCTCGAGGGCGGCTTCATCGCGAACCTCTCGAGCGGCGATCGCCAGCCGATCCGCAATCTCACCGAGGCCCTCGTCGCGCGGCTCCGAACTCTGCTGGACGCGTGACCTCGGCCGTCAGCGGCGCGGCCACCTGCCGCAGCAGCGCCTGCTCGTCGCCCGGACGATATCCGCGCAGTCCGAAGATGCGCAGCTGGAACTCGTAGCGGCCGGCGTCGAGCTTCTGCACGTCCTTCCCGCGCACGGCGACGAACGGCATGCTGCCGCGCTCTTTTTCCGGCGGCGCGACGCGCGCGACGTCGTCGACGTAGACGAGATCCAGCGGGATCGCCTTCGCCAGGTTCTCGCTCATCGTCGTCATGACGACGATCGCCCGGTCGTCGTCGGTGAGCGCGAACCACTGTCCCGTGCTGCCGAACGTTCGCTCGTCGTCGCTGGTCTTGCCGTCGATCGGGAGGCCGTCGGACGGCGTGCCGGGGGCGCGATAGCGCCATCCCTCCATGGCGCGCATGTCGACGCCGCCGACGGCATCGATGCGCGCGAAGAACACGCTCGGCGAGAACGGCAACTTGAGCGCGCCCGGCCCGTAGACGTTCTGCGCGTAGAAGTACGTGTGCGCGATCCCGGCGCTCAAGTGGATGCCGAGCCCGATGTCGACCTCGTGGCGCGAGCGCCGCACGACGCGCACGGGGCCGACCGTCCATGCCGCGAGCGCGTGCCGTCCGTCGCGCTCGGTGAGCGTCCAGCCGACCAGGTTGCCGTGCAGCGTCGCCTCGGCGCGGAGCCGCAGCCCGTCGACCAGGTTGGCGCCGAGCGGCTTGCCGAGGGCGACGGCGAAGTACTCCGGGAGCGCCTGCACCATGCCGATCCGATACTCGGCGGTGCGCACGGTGTCGGTCGCCTGGTCGTACGCGACGTACCGCTTCTCGGTGCGCGGCGGGTCGTCGGCGACGACCACGTACGCCCAGCCGTGCGCCTTCGTCAGCGGATCGTCGACGCGGATCTCGCGGCCGCTCGCCGCGGGCGGCGTCCCCGACGGCGCGCGCTCGCCGGCGTCGCACGCCATGAAGACGAGCACGTCGTCGGCGTCCATCACGCCGGGACGGTCGTCCGTGGTGGCTTCGGGACCGTGCATCGCGATCTGGCGGGCGATGCGCTCGTCGACCTGGAACGGGATGGGCTCGGCCTTGCCGTTGCGCCAGGCGACGACGCCGATCTTCGCGAGCGGCGTGCCGCCGAGGCGCCGCAGCGTCATGCCGCGCAGCTCGACGTGCTCGGTGCGGCGCGCGATCGGCCCGCAGGGACCGAGCGGAGCCGGATCGGGGGCCGCGAGCGCCGTGCCGGCCAGCACGGCCAGCAGGACCGCGCAGCGGAGCGTCACCCCGCGAGCACCGCCGTCAGCGTGGGCGCCTTCAGCGTGCGCCGCCATGCCTCCTCGACGTCGCGCAGCGACAGCCCGTCGAGAATGCGCGCGGTCTCGGCCAGCGTCGGATGGCCGGAGACGGCGCGCGTCGCGTGCGACAGCGCGCGGTCGAGCCGCGAGTCGGCCAGACGCGCGAAGCGATAGCGCACCTTCTTCCGCGCCCGCGCGAGCTCGTCGTCGGAGAAGCCGCTCTCGGCCGCCTCGAGGCACGTGCGCTCGACGGTCTCGCGCAGGCGTCGCTCGTGCTCGCGCGCGGCGCTCGCCGAGATGACGGCGACGGCCCAGTCGAGCCCCTGCTCGACGCTGGCGCCGACGTCGTAGCCGAGCCCGAGGCGCTCGCGCACTTCCTGGAAGAGGCGCGCGTCGGGATCGGCCCCGACGATCTCGATCGCGAGCGACAGCGCGAGGACGCGCTCGGCGTCGGGCGGCGCGGCGATCATGCGGACGAGGTACGTCTGCGCGAGGTCTTCCCGTCGCAGTCGCACCGTGCCGGTCGCGCCCCGGCGCGGGCGCGACGGATGCCGGCGCGCGGGCGGGCCGTCGCTCGGGAAAGCGCGACGGAGCGCGCGCTCGATCTTCGGACGCTCGACGCCGCCGACGAGCGCCACCACCATGTTCGACGGCGTGAAGTTCCGCGCCACGAAGCGACGGATCGCCTCCGGCGTCATGGCGCGCAGGCTCTTGATGGTGCCGCAGATCGGATGCCCCAGCGGACCGCCGAAGAAGCGTCCCCACGCGCCCTCGTGGATCGCGTTCGCCGGATCCTCCTGGCGGCCGCGGATCTCGTCGATCACCACCCGCCGCTCCTTGGCGAAGCGGTCGGCCGGCACGACGGAGTGGAAGAGCTGCTGCGCGAGCAGCGCGAGCGCGTCTTCGACGTCCTCGTTGAAGACCTCGAAGTGGAGCGTCATGTCCTCGTAGCCGGTGTCGGCGTCGTGCTCGCCGCCGAGCTCGCCGGCGCGACGGTTGAGCGCCGCCTGATCGAGCGACGGCGTGCCCTGGAAGAGCATGTGCTCGGTCATGTGGGCGATGCCGGGATGCGCGCCGTCGAAGCGCGAGCCGGCGCGGATGGCGACGCTGATCGCCGTCAGCGGACCGGGCATGGGATCCCACAGCACGGTCAGCGAGCCGTGCCGGAGACGTTTGGGCTCCTGCCAACGATCGTTCACGAGAGGGCTTCTATCAGCGCCACCCGAACATGACACCCATCAGACGCTCGATCTGCTTCGCCTTGCGGGTCGAGTACGGGAACCACGCCGGCTCGGTCTTCCGCTTGCGCGGCTCGACGAGCAGCGCCTGCGACACGCAGAACTGACGCAATCCGTCGGCGCCGCCGTGCCGCGTGCCGACGCCGCTCAGCTTGCGGCCGCCGAACGGCAGCGCCGGCACGCCCGCCGACAGCACGCACTCGTTGACGCAGGCGTTGCCGCTCTCGATGCGTTGGGCGAGCGCGACGCCGCGCTCGACGTCGGCCGTCCACACGCTGGCGTTGAGCCCGTAGACGCTGTCGTTGGCGAGCCGTAGCGCCTCGTCGGCGTCGCGCACCGCCATGACCGGCACCACGGGGCCGAACGTCTCCTCGGTCATGATCAGCATCGAGTGGTCGACGTCGGCCAGCACCGTCGGCTCGAAGAAGATCCCCGGACCGTCGGCACGGCGTCCGCCGCCGGTCAGCACGCGCGCGCCGCGCGCCTTCGCGTCTTCCAGATGCCGCTCGACGATCTCCACCTGGCGCGGGCTCGTGAACGGCCCGTAGTCGATCTCTGCGTCGCGGCCGTTCGCGCCGACGCGGATGACTTTCATCTTGTCGACGAGCTTCTGCGTGAACGCTTCGGCCACCGGCGCCTCGACGTACACCCGCTCGACCGACATGCACACCTGTCCGGACATCATGCAGCCGCCCCACGCGGCGGCGCTGGCGGCACGGTCGAGGTCGGCGTCCTGCAGGACGATCATCGGGTCTTTGCCGCCGAGCTCGAGCAGGACCGGCGTCAGCCGCCGGCTGGCGCGCTCCATCACGCGTCGTCCGGTCTCGGGCGAGCCCGTGACGCACACCATGTCGATGCGGTCGACGAGCGCCGCGCCCGTCTCGCCGGCGCCGATGAGCACCTGCAGCACGCCCGGCGGCAGCACGGTGTTCATCGCGTCGACGGCGCGCTTCACGGCGAGCGGCGTCAGCTCCGACGGCTTGATGACGACGGCGTTCCCGGCGAGCAGCGCCGGCACCGCGTCGCCGAGCGCCAGGTTCAGCGGGGCGTTCCACGGGCTGATGATGCCGACGACGCCGCGCGGCCGATACGCGACGAGCCCTTTCTTGCCGAAGAGCGGCCGCGTGCTGACCTTCCGCGTCGCCAGCCACTTCGGCGCGCGGCGGACGAGCCAGCCGAGGTCCATGCAGACGCCCATCAGCTCGCCGGCGACGTCCCATCGTGCCTTGCCGGTCTCGCGCTCGAGCCGATCGAGGATGTCGGCCCGCGCACGGACCATGGCGCGCCGTGCGCGCTTGACGAGCCGCCCGCGCTCGCGCGCTCCGAGCGCGTCCCACGCCGGCTGTGCGGTGCGGGCGCGCGCGACGGCCGCGTCGACGGCGTCCACATCGTCGACGGCCAGCGTCTCGATCACTGTGCCACGTGCAGGGTCGTGCACGTCGAGGGACGTCATCGGGCCTCCGTCAGAACTGCATGCGATACAGCATGAACCAGACGAGCCATCCGCTGCACGCGACGTACAGCCAGATGGGCAGCGTGACGCGTGCGAGCTTCCGATGTGCCGTGAAGTCGCGCTTGCGCAGCGCCAACCAGATGAGCCGCAGCGCCATGGGCCCGACGGCGATGGCCAGAATGATGTGCGGAATCAGGTTGGCGACGTAGATGGTCCGCCAGATCCCCGTCCCCTCGAACGGCTTCGACCCATAGGTCGCCCACCGCGTGACGTAGGCGACGAGAAACAGCCCCGCGAACGTGGTGGCCACGAGCATCGTATTCCGATGCGCCGTGATCTCCCGCCGAAACCGGATGAAGTACCACCCGACGACGAGGCTCACTCCACTGAGCACGATGAACGTCGTGCTCACCAAGGTCATCTGCTCCAAAGTCACGCCGATTCTTTAGTGAAGGCGCGCCGGAATAGCGACCGCGCCCCCGGCCCCGCAGCGCGGGAGCGCACTCACGCCGCAGACAAAGCAAGACCCCGATGGACTTTTCGGCGCGACTGCCGCCCCGCCGGTGACGACGGGGACCATCGGGGTCCGGTGGTGCCTGGGTTCCCCAGAGGGATGACCCAGTGACGATGAAGCGGGTCGACCCTAAGAGGCCACCACCTCACAAGTCACCGTAGGGAATAACGTCACTGGACCACCTCCTTTCCTCCGGCGGTTGCACATGGCGGGCCCAAGCCCCGCCGTCGTGAGACGACCGCCGTTGTCGCCGCACGACCCCGATCCCCGGAGTGCGCCGGTTACGAGACCCGTGTGAAGTCTCGATCGGGAACCCATACGTCGGAGGGTACGCCTGCGACCGCCCGCTGTCCAGTTTGATCTTCGCGATCAGGGACGTCGCGCGGTCACGATCCACGTCGCGCCCGGCATGCGGACGCCGTCGGGACCGTGGAACGGGCGGAACGTCTCGCGGACGGCGCCGGCGGCCGCGCTCCGCTGCTCGGGCGTCGCGGCCTTGAGCGCCGCCGCGGCCATGCCGAGTCCGAAGACGAACTGCACCGCATCGTCCAGGCTGGCGCGGCCGCCGCCGACCGTCAGCACGGCCTCGAGCGGCTCGAGCGCGACGTCGGCGAAGCCCGCCGCCCCGAGGATGCGCCGCACGCGCGCCTCGTCCGCGAACGAGAGCGGTCCCGGCTCCTCGGGTCCCGGCGGCGGCGGCATCGTGACGTGCTGCGCAATCGCCATCACGGGCAGCATCATCCAGGGATTCTGCTGCGGACCCTGCCAGCACACGAAGCCGAGGCGACCGCCCGGCCGCAGGGCGCCCCCGAGGTTCGTGAAGGCCGCCGTCGGGTCCGCGAAGAACATCACGCCGAACCGGGAGAAGACGGCGTCGGCAGCGCCGCGCGTGAACGGGTGCGTCTGCGCGTCGGCTTCGACGAAGGTGACGCCGTCGATGCCCGCGGCGCCGACCCGCTCGCGCGCGCGCTCCAGCATCGGCCGCGAGATGTCGACGGCGGTCACCCTGCCGCCTGGTGCGACCCGGCGCCCGAGCTCCATCGACGTCTGCCCGCAGCCGCAGCCGACGTCGATCACGTGCTCGCCCGGCGCCGGCGCCAGGCGGTCCATCGCGGCGATGCCGAGGCCGGCGATCTGCTCGTCCAACGCATCCTGCATCGCGACCCAGCGCGGTCCCGCGCTCTCGTTCCAGTAGGCGATCTGCTCCGCGTTCGGTGCGGTCGTTCCCATGGACGGGGAACATGCCCTGCGCGCGCGGTATTCGCCACTGCGAATCGCACGGGCGGCGATGCAAATCGCAAGGTTCCTCGCTTGCGTATGATCGCCGGCGGGCGGGACGCCGGTGGCACGGCCCCTGCTTCTCGCGCATGGCCTGCCGGGTATGGGCGGCACTGATCGCGGCCTACGCGTGGAGCACCTGGTCGCTCCATCCGGGTGGCCGGTGCGGCGATGCGCCCGTCGACGAGCCGTCGAAGGCGCGTCCCGTGCTGCGTGTCGTCGCAGGACGGCGGGCGGCGCGAACCGCGCGCGGTGTCTCACCCAGGCCATCTGAAAGGAAGCGGTCATGGAACTGATCTGTGTCGGCTTGGCGGTCGCGTTCGCGGTCGCCACCGCGGGGCTGATCGCGCTGTGCGATCGCCTGCAAGGAGACGGGCGATGATCCTCTACGCGATCGGCGGCGTCATCGCCGTCGTGCTTCTTCTCTACCTCTTCGTCGCGTTGCTGCGACCGGAGCTCTTCTGATGACCGCCAACGGCTGGCTGCAGCTCCTCTTCTACACCGTGGTCCTGATCGCGGTGGCGAAGCCGCTCGGGACGTACATGGCTCGCGTCTACGACGGGCCGCCGATGTTCCTCGACCGCGTCCTCGGGCCGGTCGAGCGATTCTTCTACCGCTGCTGCGGCGTGCGACCCGACGAGGGCATGACCTGGAAGACCTACGCGGTCGCGATGTTCGTCTTCAACATGCTCGGCGTCCTTGCCGTGTATCTGCTTCAGCGCCTCCAGGGCGTGCTGCCGCTCAATCCGCAGGGCTTCGGCGCCGTCACGCCCGACTCGTCGTTCAACACCGCGACCAGCTTCGCCACGAACACGAACTGGCAGGGCTACGGCGGCGAGGCGACGATGAGCTACCTGACGCAGATGCTCGGGATGACGGTGCAGAACTTCGTCTCCTGCGCCACGGGCATGGCGGTCCTCGTCGCGCTGATCCGCGGCATCCGCCAGAAGACCTTCGACCGGCTCGGCAACTTCTGGGTCGACCTCACGCGCAGCACGCTCTACGTGCTGCTGCCCATGTCGTTCGTGCTCGCCCTGGCGCTCGTGTCGCAGGGGGTGGTGCAGAACCTCGACGCGTACAAGCCGGCGGCGCTCGTCGAGGCCACGGCCGACGCCGACGGCGCCGCCGTCACCGAGCAGCTGCTGCCGATGGGACCGGCCGCCTCGCAGATCGCCATCAAGCAGCTGGGGACCAACGGCGGCGGCTTCTTCAACGTGAACTCCGCCCACCCGTTCGAGAACGCGACGCCGCTGTCGAACTTCCTCCAGGTGCTCGCGATCCTGATCCTCCCCGGCGCGCTCTGCTACACCTTCGGCGTGATGGTCGGCGACACCCGCCAGGGGTGGGCCATCCTCGCCGCGATGACGGTGATCTTCGTCGGCTTCCTGGTGCTCGCCGCGTGGTCCGAGCAGACCGGCAATCCGCGCGTCGCCGCGCGCGGGGTCGACGTCGTCGCGAGTGCCGCGCAGGCGGGCGGCAACATGGAGGGCAAGGAGGTCCGCTTCGGGATCGCCAACTCGGCGCTGTGGGCGACGGCGACGACGGCCGCGTCGAACGGCTCCGTCAACTCCATGCACGACTCGTACACGCCGCTCGGCGGCCTGGTGCCGATGTTCCTGATGATGCTCGGCGAGGTCGTGTTCGGCGGCGTCGGATCGGGCCTGTACGGCATGCTCGCCTTCGCGCTCATCGCCGTGTTCATCGCCGGGCTGATGGTCGGGCGCACGCCCGAGTACCTCGGCAAGAAGATCGAGGCCTACGAGATCAAGATGGCGGCGCTGATGATCTTGATCCCGCCGATGCTGGTGAAAGTGCTCACCGCCATCGCGGTGGTGGTGCCCGCCGGCATCGCCAGCCGGCACGACATGGGCGTCCACGGCTTCAGCGAGATCCTCTACGCCTACTCGTCGATGGCCAACAACAACGGCAGCGCCTTGGCCGGCCTCAGCGCCAACGTGCCGTTCTACAACCTCACCGGCGGTGTCGCGATGTTGCTCGCCCGGTACTGGCTCGCGATCCCCGTCCTGGCGCTCGCCGGCTCGCTCGCGCGCAAGAAGATCGTCCCGGTCGGCAGCGGCACGCTGCCGACGCACGGCCCGCTCTTCGTCGTCCTGCTGATCGGCGTGGTGCTGCTGGTCGGCGTGCTGAGCTTCGTTCCCGCGCTCGCGCTCGGTCCGATCGTCGAGCACCTCGAGATGATCGCCTGACCATCGGAGATCACATGTCGACTACGAACAGCCCCCGCCCTCTCTTCGATCCCAAGATCGTCCGCGGCGCGTTCCTCGCCTCGTTCCGCAAGCTCGACCCGCGACATCAGGTGCGCAACCCGGTGATGTTCGTCGTGCTCGTCGGCAGCGTGCTGACGACTTGCATCTGGTTTACCGAGCCCTCCGGCTTCGTCCTCGCCGTCTCGCTCTGGCTGTGGTTCACGGTGCTCTTCGCGAACTTCGCCGAGGCGATGGCGGAGGGCCGCGGCAAAGCGCAGGCCGATGCGCTCCGCCGCGCGCGCCGTGACATCCAGGCGACCAAGCTGTCCGGCGTGCCGGACCCGGCCCGCTTCGACCCGAAGGCGGTCCGCGGCACGCAGGTGACGAGCGCGCAGCTCCGGCGCGACGACGTCGTGTTCATTCCCGCCGGGCAGTTCATTCCGAGCGACGGCGAGATCGTCGCCGGCGTGGCGTCGGTGGACGAGAGCGCGATCACGGGCGAGAGCGCCCCGGTCATCCGCGAGGCCGGCGGCGACCGCAGCGCCGTCACGGGCGGCACCCGCGTGCTGTCCGACTGGCTGGTCATCCGCATCAGCGCCGATCCCGGCGAGACGTTCCTCGACCGCATGATCCACATGGTCGAGGGCGCGAAGCGCCAGAAGACGCCGAACGAGATCGCGCTCAACATCCTTCTGGCCGGCTTCACGATCGTCTTCCTGCTGGCGACGGTCACGCTGCTGCCATTCTCCATCTACGCCGTGAACGAGGCCGGCCAGGGCTCGCCCGTCACCGTGACGGTGCTCGTCGCGTTGCTGGTGTGCCTCATCCCGACGACCATCGGCGGCCTGCTGTCGGCGATCGGCATCGCCGGCATGGACCGCATGATCCAGGCGAACGTCATCGCCATCTCCGGCCGGGCCGTCGAAGCGGCCGGCGACGTGGACGTTCTGCTCCTCGACAAGACGGGCACCATCACGCTGGGCAACCGCCAGGCCGCGGCGTTCCTCCCGGCCGACGACGTCGCCGTCGAGAAGCTGGCGGATGCGGCGCAGCTCGCGTCGCTCGCGGACGAGACCCCGGAGGGCCGGAGCATCGTCGTGCTCGCCAAGGAGCGCTACGGCCTGCGGGAGCGCAACGTCACCGAGCTCGGCGCGCAGTTCGTCCCGTTCAGCGCACAGACGCGCATGAGCGGCGTCAACATGAACGGCACGCAGGTGCGCAAAGGCGCCGCCGACGCGATCGACAAGTACGTCCAGCAGGCGGGCGGCCGCTTCCCGGCGGTCGTGCGCCAGCACGTCGAGACCATCTCGCGCGAGGGGGGTACCCCGCTCGTCGTGGCCGAGGGCGCGCAGGTGCTGGGCGTGATCCAGCTCAAGGACATCGTGAAGACGCGCATCAAGGACCGGTTCGCCGAGCTCCGCCAGATGGGCATCAAGACCGTCATGATCACCGGCGACAACCCGCTGACGGCCGCCGCGATCGCCGCGGAGGCCGGCGTCGACGACTTCCTCGCCGAGGCCACGCCCGAGGCGAAGCTCGAGCTGATTCGTGACTACCAGGTCGGCGGCCGCCTGGTCGCGATGACGGGCGACGGCACGAACGACGCGCCGGCGCTCGCGCAGGCGGACGTCGCCGTGGCCATGAACACCGGCACGCAGGCGGCGAAGGAAGCCGGCAACATGGTCGATCTCGACTCGAACCCGACGAAGCTCATCGAGATCGTCGAGATCGGGAAGCAGCTGCTCATGACGCGTGGGGCGCTGACGACGTTCAGCATCGCCAACGATGTCGCCAAGTACTTCGCCATCATCCCCGCGGCGTTCGTGGCCACGTATCCGGAGCTCGGCGCGCTCAACGTGATGGGACTCGCCACCGCGAACAGCGCCATCCTGTCGGCGGTCATCTTCAACGCGCTCATCATCGTCGCATTGATTCCGCTGGCCCTCCGTGGCGTGCGCTATCGCGCGCTCCCGGCGGCCACGCTGCTGCGCGACAACCTGCTGATCTACGGCGTGGGCGGCATCGTCGCGCCATTCATCGGCATCAAGGTCATCGACATGCTGCTCGCCGGGCTCGGCCTGGCGTGAGGAGATCACAATGAACCAGCTACGCCCCGCCGCCGTGATGCTCGTCCTGATGACGGCCCTCACCGGCCTCGCCTATCCGCTGCTCGTGACGGGCGTCGCCCAGGTGGCGTTCCCCGCCCAGGCGAACGGCAGCCTCGTCGAGCGCGACGGCAAGGTCGTCGGCTCGGCGCTGATCGGCCAGCAGTTCAGCGACCCGGGGTACTTCTGGGGACGGCTCTCCGCGACCGGTCCCTTCCCGTACAACTCGGCCGCGTCGTCGGGCTCGAACTACGGCCCGCTGAACGACGCGATGCTCGAGGCCGTGCAAGGCCGGATCGATGCGCTGCGTGCCGCCGACCCCGGGAACACGGCAGCGGTTCCGGTCGACCTCGTCACGTCGTCCGCCAGCGGCCTCGATCCGCACGTCACGCCGGCTGCCGCCGCCTATCAGGTGGCGCGTGTCGCGAAGGCGCGGGGTCTCGACGCTGCCCGGGTCGCCGCGATCGTGGCGGAGCACACCGAGGGCCGGCAGCTGGGGTTCCTCGGCGAGCCGCGGGTGAACGTCCTGTCGATGAACCTCGCGCTGGATGCCGCTGCGCCCCGCTGACACAATGAGGCACCGTGCCGAACGGTGACGCGGACAGCGCGCGACGTCCGTCGCCCGAAGCGTTGCTCGCCGCCGCGGCGCGCGAGCAGCGCAGCCGCCTCAAGGTATTCGTCGGCGCGGCGCCGGGCGTCGGCAAGACCTACGCCATGCTGCAGGCCGCGCGCGAGCGGCAGCGCGACGGAACCGACGTCGTGGTCGGCGTCGTGGAGACGCACGGCCGCGCCGAGACGGAAGCGCTCCTCGCCGGTCTCGAGGTGGTGGGGCGGCAGACGATCCAGTATCGCGGCCAGACGCTGGCGGAGATGGATCTGGACGCGATCCTGGCCCGACGGCCGCAGCTCGTGCTGGTCGACGAGCTGGCCCACACGAACGCGCCGGGCTGCCGCCACTCGAAGCGCTACCTCGACGTCGAGGAGCTGCTCGACGCCGGCATCGAGGTCTACTCGACGGTCAACATCCAGCACCTCGAGAGCCTGAACGACGTCGTCGCGCAGATCACGGGCGTGCGCGTCCGCGAGACCGTCCCCGACCGCATCCTCGATCGCGCCGACGAGGTGAAGCTGATCGACCTGTCGCCCGAGGAGCTGATCCAGCGCCTGCGCGACGGCAAGGTGTACGTGCCGCAGCAGGCGGAACGCGCCCTGCGGAACTACTTCCAGCCCGGCAACCTGACGGCGCTGCGCGAGCTGGCCTTGCGCGAGACCGCCGAGCACGTCGACGAGCAGATGCAGGCGCACATGCGCGCGCACGCCGTCGACCGCACGTGGCCGGTCACCGAGCGGCTCATGGTGGCCGTGCGCGGCGGCGCGATGTGCGAGCGGCTGGTGCGCAGCGCCCGGCGCATGGCCGAGCGGCGCAACGCGCCGTGGATCGCCGTTTTCGTCGAGCCGACGGGATTCGACCAGCGCCCCGACGGCGAGCGCGCGCGCGTCGCCCGCGTGCTGCGGCTGGCGGAGCAGCTCGGCGGCGAGGCGGTGTCCATTCCCGGCGACCGCGTCGCGCACGACCTGCTGCGCTTTGCGCACGAGCGCAACGTCAGCGAGATCGTGGTCGGGCGTCCGCCGCGGACGCGCTGGTTCGATCGCTGGCGCACGTCGCCGGTCGACGTCCTCATACGCAACAGCCGCGGCATCGACGTCCGCGTCGTGTCGCACGACCGCGAGGACGCGCCGGTGGAGCGGACGCCGCGCCCGCGCGCGCCGTGGCGTCCGCGGGGCTACCTCGCCGCCGCGGCGGCCGTCGCCGGCGCGGGCCTGGTCTCGGCGGCGCTGATGGCGGTGCTGCCGCTGTCGGACCCTGGCATGGTGTTCCTGGTCGGCGTCCTCGTGAGCGCCGTCGCGGGCGGGCTCGGACCGGGCATCACCGCCGCCGTCGCCAGCGTGCTGGTCTACGACTTCTTCTTCGTCGACCCGATCTTCACGCTCACCGTGACGAAGCCGCAGGACATCCTCTCGCTGGTCACGTTCCTGCTCGCCGCCGTGCTCACCAGCGACCTCATGGCGCGGATCCGCGACCAGGCGGCGGCGGCGCGACGGCGCGAGGCGCGCACGGCCGCGCTCTACGCCTTCGCCCGCGCGATCGCCGGCGCCGCCGAGCTGAACGATCTGCTGCGTGTCGTGGTCGAGCACGTCGGAACGCTCTTCGACACCCAGGCGGCCGTGCTGCTGCCCGACGAGGGGCGCCTCACCGTACGCGCGATCCACCCCGAAGGCACCGACCTGCCCGAGGCGGAACGCGGCACCGCGATCTGGGTGTGGCAGCACGACCAGCCGGCGGGACGTGGCACCGACACGCTGCCGGGCAGCGAGTGGATGCACGTTCCGCTCGGCACCGTGCGCGGCGCGGCGGGTGTGCTCGCCTTGCGTGTCCACGATCTGGCGCTCGACCAGCGGCAGCTGCTCGACGCGTTGGCGGGACAGGCGGCCGTCGCCGTCGAGCGCACGCGGATCGACGTCGTGCTCGAGGCGCAGGCGAAGACCGAGGCGATCATCGAGAGCATCGAGGACGGGCTCGTGGTGCTCGATCCCGAGGGCCGGGTGGCACACGTCAACGAGGTGGCGTGCGCCATCCTGAGCTTCGAGCGCGCCGATGCGCTCGGCCGCTCGTTCGCGCAGCTCGGGACGAGCCACCCGCACTACCTGCGCCTCCGCACCGCGGTGGCCGAGTTCCTGGCGCATCCCGAACGCGAGCACGACCCGGTCGAGCTGGCGCTCTTCCTGCGCGGTCGCGACCATCACTACGTCCTGCGACCGACGCCGCTGCGCGCGACCGACGGCTCACCGGCCGGCCTGATCCTCGTCCTGCAGGACGTCACCTACCTGCGCGACCAGGAGGCGCGCCGCGAGCAGCTCATGGCGACGCTGTCGCACGAGCTGCGCACGCCGCTCACGTCGTTGCGCATGGCGGTCGAGCTGCTGGCCCGTGGCCAGGCCGAGCCCGCCGCCTTGCTGGAGACGGCGGCGGAGGACGTCGGCCGGCTCGAGGACGTCACCCAGCGTCTGCTCGACGTCTCGCGCTCGCGCGCCATGAGCATCGCGCTCGAACGACGCCGTGTCGACTTGAGCGACGTGACGGCGCGCGTCGCGCGGCTGTTCGCGCTGCAGGCGCGCGAGCGCGGCGTCACGCTGGAGACGGCGACCGCGCCCGACGCGCACATGGCCGGCGACCCGACGAAGATCACCTGGGCGCTGTCGAATCTGATCGCGAACGCGCTGCGCTACACGCCGAAGGGCGGCCGCGTCGACGTCGAGGTGACCACGGCGGGCGACCTCATCCGGGTCAGCGTGGCCGACACCGGTCAGGGCATCCCGCTC
Source organism: uncultured Binatia bacterium (SeqCode) (assembly GCA_964432595.1). GTDB lineage: Bacteria > Desulfobacterota > Binatia > DP-6 > DP-6 > DASYLJ01. Next base: position 185,471 of record CAYSOF010000002.1, read on the forward strand.
GAGCGGCAGGAGCGCATCTTCGAGCGCTACGTCCAGGGCGACGACGCGACCGGCGCCGCCGGGCTCGGGCTGGCAATCGTGCGCGACATCGTGCAAGCCCATGGCGGGCGCATCTTCCTCGAGAGCGCTCCCGGACGGGGCAGCCGCTTCACCCTCGAGCTGCCGAGGCGCTGACCGATGGCCACCATCCTCATCGTCGACGACGAGCCGAACATCCGGAACAACCTGGCCACGTTCGTGCGCGGCCTCGGCCACGACGTGGAGGTGGCGCCGGACGGGCCAGCGGCCCTCGCGGCGCTGGAGCGGAAGGCCGCCGACGTCGTCCTCACGGACGTGCGGATGGCGGGCATGGACGGGCTGGCGCTGCTGCAGGAGATCCGCCGGCGGCGTCCCGAGTCGGTCGTGGTCGTCATGACGGCCTACGCGACGGTGGCGGGCGCCGTCGAGGCGATGCGGGCCGGAGCGTACGACTACCTCGTGAAGCCGTTCTCGCTGGACAGCGTCGCCATGCTGCTGACGCGCGTGCTCGAGGTGTCCGGTCTCCGGCGCGAGAACCGCGTCCTGCGCCGGGCGATCGACGAGCCCGCGGTGCTGGCGTCGTCCGATCCACGGATGCAGCGCGTGCTCGACACCGCACGGCAGGTCGCGACGAGCGAGGCGACGGTCCTCCTCACCGGCGAGAGCGGCACCGGCAAGAACGTGCTGGCGTCGGCGATCCACCGGTGGAGCCCGCGGTCGGCCGGACCGTTCGTGACCATCGCGTGCACGACCCTGTCGGAGCATTTGCTCGAGAGCGAGCTGTTCGGGCACGTGAAGGGCGCGTTCACCGGCGCCTGGCGCGACAAACCGGGACGGCTCGAGGCCGCGCGCGGGGGGACGGTCTTCCTCGACGAGGTCGGCGAGCTGCCGCCGGAGCTGCAGGCGAAGCTGCTGCGGTTCCTCGAAGAGCGTCGCTTCGAGCGCGTCGGCGGCGACGCCGTCATCGACGTCGACGTGCGCATCGTCGCGGCGACGAACCGCGACCTGCATGCCGAGGTCGCCGCCGGGCGTTTTCGCAGCGACCTGTTTTACCGGCTGAACGTGGTGGCGCTCTCGCTGCCGCCGCTGCGCGACCGCCGAGGCGACCTCGACGCGCTCGTCGCGCACATCCTCCCCGTGCTGAGCGCCCGCCATCGCCGGCCGGTGCCGTCGCTCGACGAGGCGGCGCGTGCAGCGCTCCACGCGTACTCCTGGCCGGGCAACGTGCGCGAGCTCGTCAACGCGCTCGAGCACGCCCTGGTGCTCGCCGGCGACGGGATCATCGACGTGAACGAGCTGCCCGATGCCGTGCTCGCTCCGCCCGCTCCGCGCTCGGCGGACGCGCTGGAGGACGTCGAGCGGGCGCACGTCCGCGAGGTGCTCGCGGAGTCCGCGACCCTGGAAGAGGCTGCGTCGCGCCTGGGCATCAACGTGACGACGCTCTGGCGCAAGCGACGGCGTTGGGGTCTCGACTGACGTCGCGCCGCGCGCCGGCGCCTTGGAGGCAGCGCGCGTCGACTAGGTGGTAGCAATGTCGCAAACTCCCGCTTGTCGGCGGCGACGGCCTCCGGGTATGCCCGCTTCGGAGCTCGAGTAGCCGTCAGCGGCCGACGGCGCTGCGCGGCGCCGTCGGCTCCTCGCGCGCCGCGGCCAGGTCCTGGAGGCAGCGGATCACGAGCGCCGTCCAGCCGGTCTGGTGGCTCGCGCCGATGCCGCGGCCGGTGTCGCCGTGGAAGTACTCGTGGAACAGCACGAGGTCCTTCCAGTGCGGGTCGTCGGCCCAGCGCGTGTCGTCGCCGTTGCACGCGCGGCGGCCGTGCGCGTCGGGTACGAACAACGTCGTGAGACGGCGGGAGATCTCGTCGGCCGCCTCCTTGAGCGTGGCCATGCGGCCCGAGCCCGTCGGCAGCTCGACTCGGAAGTCGTCGCCGAAGAAGTGGTGGTAGCGCTCGAGCGCCTCGATGATGAGGTAGTTCAGCGGGAACCACACGGGACCGCGCCAGTTCGAGTTGCCGCCGAACATGCCCGTGTCGGACTCGCCCGGCACGTAGGTCACACGGTGCTCCACGCCGTCGGTGCGGATGACGAACGGGTGCTGCTCGTGGAACTTCGACACGGAGCGGATGCCGTGCGGCGAGAGGAACTCGTTCTCGTCGAGCAGGTAGCGCAGCATGCGCTCGAGCCGCTCGCGTGACGGGATGGCGAGCAGGCGGCGACGATGGCCGAGCTTGCCGGTCATGCACGAGATCTGCCGCGCCAGGTCCGGCCGGTTCTCGAGGAACCAGCTCATGCGCTTGGAGAAGCCCGGCAGGTGCCCCATCGTCTCCTCGTCGAGCACGCTGACCGCCAGCAGCGGGACGAACCCGACGAGCGAGCGCACGCGCAGCGGCTGGGTCTTCCCGTCGAGCAGCAGCTGGTCGTAGTAGAAGCCGTCGACGTCGCACCAGAGGCCCGAGCCGCCGAGCTCGTTCATGGCGTCGGCGATCGCGACGAAGTGCTCGAAGAACTTGGACGCCATGTCCTCCGTGGCGGGATTGTCCTTCGACAGCTCGAGCGACATCGCGAGCAGCGTGATCGCGTAGAACGCCATCCACGCCGTGCCGTCTGCCTGCTCGAGGACCGCGTTGCCCGGCAGTGGCCGCGAGCGGTCGAAGACGCCGATGTTGTCGAGGCCGAGGAAGCCGCCGCCGAAGAGGTTGTTGCCCTCGACGTCCTTGCGGTTCACCCACCACGTGAAGTTGAGGCAGAGCTTCTGGAAGACGCGCGACAGGAAGACACGGTCGCGCTGTCCGCGGTCGGCGGCGATCTTGTACGTTCGCCACGCCGCCCAGGCGTGCACCGGCGGGTTCACGTCGCCGAACGCGAACTCGTACGCCGGCAGCTGGCCGTTCGGGTGCATGTACCACTCGCGCAGGAACAGGACGAGCTGCGCCTTCGCGAAGTCGGGGTCGACGTGCGCGAACGGCAGCATGTGGAACGCGAGATCCCATGCCGCGTACCACGGGTACTCCCACTTGTCGGGCATGGACACGACGTCGCGGTTGTAGAGGTGCTGCCACTCGGCGTTGCGGCCGTGCGCGCGCTCGGGCGGCGGCGGGGGTTGCGCGGGGTCGCCCTCGAGCCAGGTGCGGACGTCGTACTTGTAGAACTGCTTGCTCCACAGGAGACCGGCCGATGCCTGGCGGATCACGCGCCGCTCCTCGTCGGTGGCGGCGGGCGGGATGCGCAGGTCGTAGAACGCGTCGGCCTCGGCGATCCGCGTCGCGAAGGTCCGGTCGAACGCCGGCCCGAACGGCTCCGCCGGCGTCTCGGCGTCGGCGAAGAGCCGCAGCCGCACGACGCGCTCGCCGCCGGCCGGCACCTGCAGGACGTAGTGCGCCGCCGCCTTCGTACCGATGCGCGACGGGTTCACCGCGTCGAGCCGGCCGTGGACGACGTACTCGTCGAACGCGTCCTTCACGTGTGGCTGCGCGTTCGGCACGCCGAACAGCCGCTGCGCGTTCGTCTCGTTCTCGGTGAAGAGGAGCGGCACGCCGGGATCGTCGACGACGAGATGGAAGCGGCCGAGCGACGCGTGCTCCGCGAGCAGGCTGCCGGCGCCCTGCTGCGAGAGGTGCGGCCGCGGCCAGTAGCCTTCGCCCGTGCGGCCCCACGACCACGTGTTGCGGAACCACAGCGTCGGCAGCAGGTGCAGCGTCGCGGCCTCGGGGCCGCGGTTCGCGACGGTGATCTGGACGAGCACGTCGTTCGGACCGGCCTTCGCGTACTCGGCGAGGACGTCGAAGTAGCGGCCGTCGTCCAACACCGTCGTGTCGATCAGCTCGAACTCGGGGTCGTGCTTGCCGCGGCGGCGGTTCTCCTCGACCAGCCACGAGTACGGAAAGGCGCGCTGCGGATACTTGTAGAGCGCCTTCATGTACGAGTGGGTCGGCGTGGAGTCGAGGTAGAAGTAGCACTCCTTCACGTCCTCGCCGTGATTGCCCTCCGGCCCGGTGAGTCCGAAGAGCCGCTCCTTCAGGATGGGGTCGACGCCGTTCCAGAGTGCCAGCGCGAAGCACATGCGGCTCTGATGGTCGGTGATGCCGAGGAGCCCGTCCTCGCCCCAGCGGTACGCGCGGCTGCGCGCGTGGTCGTGCGGGAAGTAGTCCCAGCAGCTGCCCCAGGGCGAGTAGTCCTCGCGCACGGTGCCCCACTGCCGCTCGGCGAGATAGGGCCCCCAGCGTTTCCAGTCCTTCTCGCGACGGACCGCTTCGCCGAGCCGTCGCTGCTCGGCGTCCGCTGGTTCGGGCTGCGTCATGCCCGCTTCGATGCCGTGTCCCACCGATCGTTTCCCCTCGGGGAGTGAACCACGGCCCGATCCCACATGCACGCACGCGGCTCGAGATCGTCGTTGCCTGCGGCATGCCGATCGCGATAGCACGGGACCATGTGGCGCATCCGTGCGGTCGTCGCTCTGCTGCTCGCCGCCCTGGCCGGCCCGTCGCGCGCGCAGGAGCCGGTCGACCTCGGCGTCCTGGCCACGGGACCGTCTGGCGTGGAGTGGATGATGCCGATCGGCCGGTCGGTCGTCGTCGGCTTGGCTGGTGGGCTTTGGGGCTCGGACGGCACGCCCGAGGGCACGCGGCGCCTACCCGTCGACGTGATGCTGCAGGACGACATGGTGGCTGCCGGCGACGCCGTATTCTTCCTGCGCGGCGACTTCGTGGCGCCCGAGCTGTGGCGCACCGACGCGACGCCCGCCGGCACCACGCTGGTGCAGCCGCTTCCGCCGGGGCTCTGGCGCCTGCACGTCCTCGGCGCGGAGCTGCTCGGCATCCAGGTGTCGGACGCGGGCGACGCGATCTGGTCACTGGCGGGTGCGCCGGGCGCGCCCCGCACGCTCGCTGCGCTGCCGGACGGCGTGGCATGGACGTTCCTGCCGGTCGGCGAACGACTGCTGGTCGTCGGCGCGGGCCCTACGCCCATCTGGCGGTTCGAGCGTGCGGACGAGCGCCTCGTGCCCGTGTCGGATCGCACCGGTGGGACGATCCACCACGTTGCCGGCGACAGCGTCCTCTACACGCTCGAGGACTGCGACGGTGCCACGTGCTTGTGGCGAACCGACGGCACCGCCGAGGGCAACGAGCTGCTGCGGACCCACCCGCGCCCGCTGCCGGTGCAGACCGAAGCCGCGGCAGTCGGTGACACGCTCGTCTACACCGCGTACGGCGACGACGGGCGCATGGCGTACTGGGGGCTCTTGCCGGAGGCGCCGACGTCGGCGGTGCTGCGCGCCACCGACCATCCGGTCGCGTGTACGACGCCTTCCTTCGGCGGCCTGTACTGTTGGCAGCCCGCGTTCGGCGGCGGCTTCTCCCTGTTCACCGACACGTTCCTCCGGCGCTTCCGGTTCGTCGTCGACGACGTGGCGCTCGAGAGCGACGGCTCGCCGTCCGGCACCATGTCGCCACGGACGTTCCCGTTCGTGCCCTCTACGTCGTTCTTCCCCGTCGGCGACGGCGCGCTGGTCGGAGTCGGCACGGACTCACCCGGCGGAGCGTTCCCCGCGTCGCTCTGGCACACCGACGGTGCGCCCGAGGATGCGCGCGAGCTCGGCTCGTTGCCCGAGACTCCGTCGGATTTCGTCAATGCCGGCGGCCGGGTCTACTTCGTCACCGGATCGATCATCACGGGGTTGCCGTTCGAGAGCCCGCTTCGACTCCATCGCGTCGACCTCGCCTGCGCCGATCCCGCGCTCGACGGGCCGGCCGAGACGGCGTGCTGGGTCGATCAGGCGCGCGTCGCGCTGGCATGCGCCGCCGACGGCTCGTTCCGGCGCGGGCTGTCGAAGAAGCTCCAAAGGGTGGTGGCCATCCTGCAGCGCGCAGCGACCGTCGCCGAGCGCCGTCGAACGCGGCTCACGTCGCGCGCCACGCGTCTCCTCGCTCGCATCGGGCATCGCGTCACGAGCGCGCGCGGCGCGCGCAAGCTCGGCGTCGACTGCGCGGCCAGCGTCGGCGACCGCGTGCGGCAACTCACGACGGGAGGGTGATGGCCCTCGAAGCCGAGATCACGGTCGCGCTTCAGAAGCTCGAGTGACCGCCGGAACGAACGGCGGGCGCGTGTATTTCTCGCAGAAGTACGGACAGTACGACGTGTCGCACGGCGTCGGTCCGTCGTGCAGCCGGACGCTGCGGGCGAGGACGTTGCCGAGCCGCTCGCCCGAGCCGCAGCGCAGCACGGTACCGTCGGGATCGATGCGCACGAACGTCTGCCCAGAGCCGCAGAGGCGGCCACGGTAGTCCGGTAGCCCCTCCAGCAGATGGTCGTCGCCGAGCATCGCGATCGTCGGCGCCTCGCCCATCGCGGTCCACTCGCGCGCGTACGCCGGCCGGGCCGCCTCGAGCCATTCGACGATCGCCGCGCGCTCGTCGTGCGTGTACGCGTCGGGATACGCGCGGCCGTCCCACGTGCCGCGCGCGGCCTTCGGGATCGGCACGATGCCGAAGGCGCGCAGCGCATGGTCGACGTCGGGGAAGGCGGCGATCGCCTCGGACGTCATCACCACCGAGACGAGCACGGTGAAGCCGCGCGCGCGCAGTCGGCGCACGCGCGCCGCGAAGGGCGCCAGGCCGCCGCGCGTCCGTCGCTGTTCCGGATGCACGGCGGCATGGACGTAGTGGACCCGCGTCGGGTCGACACGCGCGGCGAAGTCGTCCACCGACGGGTGCGAGAGGTTCGTGTTGATCGAGAGCACGTGCCGTCGCGTGAGATGGCGACACAGGTCGACGAAGTCCGGGTAGACGAACGGCTCGCCGCCCGTGACGTGCAGCAGCCAGCGACGTCCCGTCGCCGCGAACCCGGCCTCCCACTCTGCCGGCGAGCCGTGCACCACGAGCTTCTCGCCGAGCATCGACGGCGGGAAGAAGCAGTACGGGCAGCGGAAGTTGCACGTGAACAGCAGCAGCCAGTCCGCCTCGACGTCGTAGGCGAGCCGGCGCGCGCGTCGCCACCACACGTCCGGAGCAATAGCACGTTCCGGTTGAGCCGCGAGTCGCCATCGCGCTCGGACGCTCGTATGACCCTGCGTCGCGTCGCGCAGTGGAGCGTCCGCCCGGCCATCCTGGGCGGCGTCCTCGCGACGGCGGCGCAGCGCAGCGCGGCTCGTCAGCCCTTGTGAGGCAGCTGCGGGGCGAGCTCCCGCAGCGCTGCGCGCTGCACCTCGCCCTTGCCGTCCGACGCGACGACCGTCACGTCCGGGCCACCGAGCTCGAGCGCGACCTGCAGGCAGGCGCCGCACGGCCACGTGAGGCGTCCGTCGGTACGCGCCGACACGAGCGCCAGCACGAGCGGACGGCCCGCCTCCTGCGCGACGGTCGCGAACAGCGCGGCCCGCTCGGCGCACATCGCGAGACCGAGCGAGACGTTCTCGACGAGCGCGCCCGGAACGATCACGTCGCGGTCCGTCGCCACCGCCGCGCCCATCGCGAACTTCGAGTACGGCACGTAGGCGCGCTCGCGCGCGGTGGTCGCGGTGGCGAGGGCGGCCTTCACTCGGTCTTCGTCGTGGCTGGCCATCGCCAGCACCGATACGGCGGAATCGACGGCGCGGGAAGTACCGATCTAGTCGCCGAAGCGGACGATCGACTGGTCGAGCGGCAGCGCGCGGCTGGCACGCACGGGCGGTGCGACCGGCGTCACCGCGAGCGGCGTGCCGTCCGCCTCGGCGGTGTCGAACGCCGCCGTTCCCGGGGAGTGGCCGACGACGTCGAACGCGTCGATCTCGTACGGCAGCCCGTTCGAGTCGAGGCCCGAGGGTCCGTCCATCACGTGGAAATGCAGGTGGGGGGCGAGCGAGTTGCCGGAGTTGCCGACCAGTCCGAGGACCTGCCCGCGTCGGACGCGCTCGCCGGGACGCACGCGGACGCTGCCGGGCTGGAGATGCGCGTACAGCGCGAATCGCCCTTGGCCCAGGTCGAGCACCACCGCGTTGCCGTCCGCCTGCATGATCGAGATCGCCTCCGGAAACTTGCCCGGCGTCTGCTCCGGCTGGTCGTTCACGACCGACGCGACGCGTGCGTCGGCGACGGCGATGGCCTCCGTGCCGTAGATCGCGTAGCTGCCCGGCTGCTCGCGCGGCCCGACGTAGATGCGGCCGGCGTCGTCCAGCTGTTCCCAGTCGACGGCGAACCGTTGGGCGATGCGCACCCGGCCGTCGACGGGCAGCGCGGCGCGGGTGTGGCGGGTGGCGTCGCAGCACGAGTCGGCGGCGATGTACGCGTCGCCGCGAAGCGGCGGGCCGATGACGACGGGCCTTCGGCGATCGACGGTCACGTCGCCGCCGTCGAACGTCATCTGCCGCTGTCCGGGGGGCGCCGCCGCGACCTCGGCGCGCACCACGTGCGAGAGCTTTGCCGGCACCGGTCCGCCCGCGGGCAGCACGACGTGCACGAACAGCAGCGACGTGGCGCTGCTCGCGATGGTCCCGGTCGGGTCGCGCCGTCCGGCGGGCTGCAGGCGCCCCGAGACGGCCGGGGCGTCGAGCGTCGCGACCGGGCGGCCGTCGCCGAGCACGTCGACACCTTCGACCGTCGACTCGGCGCTCGAGAAGTTCGTGATCCAGAGCTCGTACACCAGGTGCATGCGGCCGTCGGAGCCACGGAAGGGCATGGGCGCGTCGTGGACCGCGAGCAACAGCGGCGTCATCCGCTCCCCGCCGCGGGCGACGGCGACACACGCCACGGTCAGTCCAACGGCGAGCGCGAGCGCGATCCGCATGGGCGCCACGTAGCAAGGATGGTGGCGGAGTGCACGGTGGCGGGTCAGCTCCGGTGTCCGGCGACGTCGAGCCGTCGGTCGAGATCGAATGCCGCGCTGATCAGCGCCAGGTGCGTGAACGCCTGCGGGAAGTTGCCGAGGTGCTGCCCGCGCGGGCCGAGCTCCTCGCCGTAGAGGCCGAGGTGGTTCGCGTAGCCGAGCATCTTCTCGAAGTAGAAGCGCGCCTTCGGCAGGTCACCGAGGCGTGACAGGCACTCGACGTACCAGAACGTGCACATCGAGAACGTGCCTTCCTGGCCGGTGAGGCCGTCCGTCGTCCCGTCGGCGCCGTCGTAGATGCGGTAGCGGTAGACGAGCGAGTCGCTGACGAGGTCCTGCTCGATCCGGCGGAGCGTCGACACCCAGCGCGGATCGGTGGGCGAGACGAAGCGCACGAGCGGCATCAGCAGACTGGCGGCGTCGACCTCGGTGGTGTTCGCGTGCTGGACGAACGACTTGCGGTCCTCGTTCCAGAATCGCGAGAAGATGTCGCCGTAGATCTCGTCGCGCACGTCGCGCCAGCGCGCGATCGGCGCCGGAAACGAGCGCTTCGTCGCGAGACGGATCGCCCGATCGATCGCGACCCAGCAGAGCACGCGCGAGTAGAGGAACTCGCGCCGGCCGCCGCGCACCTCCCAGATGCTCTCGTCGGGCTCGCGCCAGTGCTCCGTGACCCAGCCGATCAGCCGCAGCAGATCGTGCCAGAGGTCGTGCGAGATGGGCGACCCGTACTTGTCGAAGAGATACACCGCGTCCATCAGCTCGCCGTAGATGTCGAGCTGCAGGTGCTCGGCGGCGGCGTTGCCGATGCGGACCGGCCGCGATCCCATGTATCCCGCCAAGTGATCCAGCGTCACTTCGGTGGGCACCGGCCGGCCGTCGATCGCGTACATGATCTCCAGCGCACCGTCGGGCGGCAGCTCGTTGCAGCGCGCCTCGACCCAGTGCATGAACGCCGCCGCCTCGTCGGTGAACCCGAGGCGCATCAGGCCGTAGAGCGTGAACGACGCGTCGCGAATCCAGGTGTAGCGGTAGTCCCAGTTGCGGACGCCGCCGATCTCCTCGGGCAGTCCGAACGTCGGCGCGGCCACGATCGAGCCGTGCTGGCGCGACGTCAGCAGCTTCAGCACGAGCGCCGAGCGCGCGACGGATTCCCGCCACCGCCCGCGGTACGTGGCGCGGCTGATCCACCCGCGCCAGTAGTTGACCGTCGCCTTGAACGCCTCGGCCACGTAGTCGGGCCGCGCGCACGGCGTGTCTTCGCCGGCGCGGATCTCCTCGAGGACGAACGACGCACTCTCGTCCGCGCGCAGCGTGAAGTCGGCCGTCGCGTCGCCGCCGTCGAGGCGCAGCGGAACCGACGAGTGCAGCCGCAGCGCGAGCCCGCCGTCGCCCCGCGCCTGGAAGAGCGCGCCGTCGCTCGTGCGCTCGACGGAGTGTCCGGTTCGCCCGTAGTCGAAGCGGGGCGCGCACCGCATCCGGAACCGCACCTCGCCGCGCACGGTCTTCGCGCGCCGCACGACGTTGTGCGCATGGCCCGCCTCCTCGACGGGCATGAAGTCGGACACCTCCGCGACGCCCTCGCTGGAGAGGAAGCGCGTCAGGAGCACGTTCGTGTCCGGCAGGTAGAGCTGCTTGTGCGCGGCGTCTTTCAAGATCGGCGCGAGCTGGAACACCCCGCCGCGTTCCCGGTCGAGCAGCGCCGCGAACACCGACGGCGAGTCGAACGACGGCGCGCACATGAAGTCGATCGCACCGTCGATGGACACGAGTGCGATGGTGTTGAGATCGCCGATGACCCCGTGATGCTCGATGGGACGCCGGTCGAGGCGGACGTCGTCCATGGCGCGGGAGCCTATCACCGCCCGCCGGGCTGGGAAGTCAGGGGTCGGATGCCGCGGACGCCGCCGGACGGTCCGTCTCCGCGAGGACCTCGCGGTCCAGGCGGATCGCCTCGCCCACCGACCAGGCCTGGAACGGGCAGCCGCCGGGCGTGTACGGGGCGTCCCCGTCGGCGACCTCGCTGACGTGCGCGAGCCCAGCCCAGGCCCGGCTCGCGAGCAACGGCTCGAGGAACCGCGCGCGCGCCTCGCGCCGGGCGTCCGCCGTGTCGCCGCGCACGCGCACCCACGCCTCGACGAACGGCCCGATCAACCACGGCCACGCGGTGCCCTGATGGTAGGCGGCATCGCGTACCGACGGATCGCCGGTGTAGTGCCCGACGTAGCCCGGCGCGTCGGGTGCGAGCGAGCGCAGCCCGAGCGGCGTCCAGAGCCGCGCCTCGACCGCGTCGACGACGCGGCGCGCGCGCTCGCCCTCGAGCAGCGGCAGCGGCAGGCCGCCGACGGCGAGGATCTGATTCGGCCGGAAGGTCGCGTCGACCGTGTCGGGACGGTGGTCGACGTCGACGACGTCGTACAGCCAGCCGCCGTCCTCGTTCCAGAAGCGTGCCGCGAAGCTCTGCTGGGCCCGCGCGACCAGCGGTGTCCAGCGCGGCGAGGCCGCCGCGGCGACCGTCAGCGCGTTCACCCAGAGCGCCTGGATCTCCACCGGCTTGCCGATGCGCGGCGTGATCACGCGATCGCCGACGCGCGCGTCCATCCACGTGAGCTGCACGCCGGGCTCGCCGGCGGCGACCAGGCCGTCGCGATCGACGCGGATGCCGTGGCGCGTGCCGGTCGCGTAGCCCGTGACGATCGTCTCGACCGCGCCGCGCAGCGTGCGCACGTCGCGCGGCGGCATGTCGGGCACGCGCTGCAGGAGCTCGTGGACGGCGACGACGAACCACAGCGACGAGTCGACGGCGTTGAACTCCGGCGTCTCGCCGGTGTCCGGAAATCGGTTCGGCAGCATGCCGTCGGACACCGCGCCGGCCCACTCGAGGAGGATGCTGCGCGCCTCGTCCAGCCGGCCCGTCGCGAGGCAGAGGCCGCGCAGCGCGATGAACGTGTCGCGGCCCCAGTCGGTGAACCACGGATACCCGGCGATGATGGTGCGGCCGTCGCCGCGGCGGACGACGTACGCGTCGGCAGCGCGATGCAGGGGGGTCGCGAACGCCGCCCGACGCGTGCGCTCGCTCGCGCGCATCGACGCGGGATCGACGCCGTCGTTGTCGGTGCCGAGCAGCAGCGTCGCCTCACCCGCGGACAGATCCCAGACGAGCTCGCCCGGCGAGGCGAGGTCCTCGACGCAATCCAGGCCCCGCGCCGCCTCCACGGTGTAGTAGAAGCGCTGGTACCAGTCGGGCGCGTGGCGATAGCCGCCGTTCGTGTGCGCGACGACGGCGGGCACGCCCGGGTAGGGATTCCAGGCGATGCAGCCGTCATGGACGTCGGCGTGGAAGCGGAACGCCGGGTTCTCGTGATGGAGCGCATGGTAGTCGCGCCCCGACAGCAGCGGCCGCACCCGCAGGCGGACGTTCGGCGTGGTCGTGAGCAGCCGCCACGTGAGCAGCGTCGCCGGCGTGCCCCGCCTGACGAGCAGCTCGTGCGCGATGCGGGTGCCGTCGGGGAGGGCGATCGTCCAGTGCGGCCACGGGTCGGTGGTGAAGGACTCGTGGTGCAGGGCGCCGTTCGGCCACACGACGTCGGGCTGATAGCGCTGCGACGTGAGCGGGAACGTCCCGCTCGGCGTGTCGACCCAGGCCTCGTAGCCGTTCACCAGCACCATGCGCCCCGTCGGCGGCGCCGTCGCGACCAGGAGCAGCGCGTGGTAGCGGCGCGTGCGGATGCCGTCCACGGTCCCGGACGCGAACCCGCCGAGCCCGTCGGCCTCCAGCCACTCTGCGTCGTGGGGCGGGGGCGGCTGCATGCAGGGTTCTCAGATGCCCTGGCGTCGCGTGATGTTTCAACCACTGCAGCGGCGCTGCTGCAGTACCGTGGCGCGGGTGCAGCACCGGGCTTGCGGCCCTCACGGAAGGACGGCGCCTTTTCCGTGGCATGGTCGTTGCGATGGCTCCGGCCATGGCCGACGTGCTGCGCATGCTGACGACGCCGTACTACCTGATGGTGGATTTTGCGCTCGATGCCCCGGCGTCGGCGGCGACGCTCGCACTGCTGGCCGGCGCGGTGGGCCTGATCGCGTACTGGGGCTGACCGCGGTTCGCCACGCGCGGATCCGCGGCGCCCATTCGTCGAGCGACGCCGACCCGGCTCAGGCGGTCAATGCGGCATCGGGCAGAAGCACTTCGACCTCGAATCCGCCGCCGGACACGTTGCGGCCGTTCACGCGGCCGCCCATCGCCTCGGTGAGGCTGCGCACGAGCGCCAGCCCGAGCCCCGTCCCCTTCGTCCGTCGCGTCAGCTCGCGCTCGCCACGGTGGAACGGCTCGAAGACGCGCCCGAGATGCTCGCGCGGCACGCCCGGGCCGTGATCGCGCACCCGCACGACCACGCGGCCGTCGTCCGTCCGCGTCGCGGCCAGGACGATCTCGCCGGGGCGCGCGCCGGCGGCGTACTTGACGGCGTTGTCGACGAGATTGACGACGATCTGCAGCAGCGCGTCGCGCTCGAAGCGTACCGGCGGCAAGCCGTCGTCGACGACCACGCGCAGCTGCAGGCCGCCGCGCTCCACGTGCGGGCGCAGCATCGTCGCCGCGTCGGCGAGCACCGGGCCGATGTCCCCCGCGACGAGCTCCATCGGCCGCGCGTTGCGCTCGAGACGGGAGAACTCGAGCACGTTGTCGATGAGACGGCTGAGACGCTCCGCCTCGGCGGTGATGTGCCGGTGGTACTCGTCGCGTTTCGCCTCCGACGGCACGATCCCGTCGCGCAGCATCTCGGCGTACATGCGGATCGCGGTGAGCGGCGTCTTCAGCTCGTGGGTGACGGCGGCGACGAAATTGCTGCGCCGCTCGGCGAAACCGACGGCCACGGCCACCATGCGGTACAGCGCGGCGAGCCCGGCGATCACGGCGACGACGAGGAGCGTGGCGAGCGCGACGATCCAGGTGGTGCCGCCGAAGCCGGGCACGGGACGCAGCGCGAGGCGCGCCGTCAGCGCGTCGAACGGCTCGGCGAACCGATGCAGGAACTGGTAGGCGCCCGTCGCGTCGGTCGCCGCCGCCGTGACGCCGAACGCGAGCGTCGCGTACGGCTCCAGCTCGCTCGACCCGAGCGCCGCGTCCTGCAGCCAGACGCCCAGCGCCGCGGGATCGACGACGAGGCCTTCGCGTCCGCCGCGGCCGTCCGCGCCGATCACCGTGCGCGACAGCACCAGGTGCCCCGGGTCGGCGAGCCGTCCGACGAACGGAGCCGCGTCCGGCGCGCGCGAGCCCGCCGCCTGATCGCGGCCGGCCGCCTCCTCGTCGTACGCCTCCGCGAGCGTCTTCTGGCGGGCGGCGCGCTGCTCCACGGCCTTGTTCAGCGAGCGCAGCGCATCGTAGGCGGGCGCGTCCTTCTCGGCCTTCGGCTTCTTCTGGTCGTCGGCCAGCGCGACGGTCGAGCCGGCCCGCCACTTCGGCGCGGCGTCCTCGCGGCCGCGGCGATCGTCGAGCGCGTCGACCACGCGGGCGACGTCCGGCGGCGCGACGACACGCCCGTCGGCGAGGACGTGGAAGCGGCCGAGCAGCCACGCGGGCGACGGCGTCGCCGGCGCGCCGGTGCGGGACTCCTCCTCGCGCAGCAGGTCGGAGAGCGCGCGCTCCATTTCGTCGAACAGCCGCTCGGCGATCACCTCGTGCCGCCGCTCCTGCTCCACGGCGACGCTCGCCATGGCGCGGTACACGAGCAGGCCGACGGGGACGAGCACCGCCGCCGCCACGAGCAGGAATCGTCGTCGGAGCGCGGGCATGGGTCAGCCCGAGAACCGGTAGCCCTCGCCGCGGACGGTCTCGATCACCCCGCGCTCGTCGAGGCCGAGCTTCCGGCGCAGCTTCGCGACGTGCACGTCGACGGTGCGCGTCTGGATGGCGTCGACGTGCTGGAGGCCCCACACCGCGCGCAGCAACGTCCGGCGGGAGACGATGCGCCCGCGCTCGCGCGCGAGCAGCGCCAACAGGCCGACCTCGAGGCGGGACAGCTCGATGCGGGCGTCGTCGCGCGCCGCGCTGCGCGCCGTCGGGTCGACGCTCCAGCCCGCGAACGCGAACGGGGCCTCCGCGGCGCTCGGGAGCCGGCCGCTGCGCCGGAGCAGCGCCTCGACGCGCATCATCAGCTCGGCGACGGAGAACGGCTTCGTGACGTAGTCGTCGGCCCCGCAGCGGAACCCCTCGAGCACGTCGGCCTCGGCGCCGCGAGCCGTCAGCATGAGGATGGGCTGGTCGGGGATGCGCTCGCGCAGCGCGCGGCAGACGTCGAATCCCGACAGGCCCGGCAGCATGACGTCGAGCAGGACGAGCGCAAAGCATCCGCGGCTGGCCTCGCGCAGCCCGTCGTCGCCGGTGTCGGCGCCCACGGGGGCGTAGCCGCGGAACGCGAGCACGTCGCACAGGCCGGCGCGGATCGGCGCTTCGTCCTCGACGACAAGGACCTGCAGCTTGGCGGTCACGGACGCCAGCATAGGCGTCCGCGGCGCGAGTCGAAATCATTCGTAAAGCCCTACCGGGTGTTTTTACCGACCGTTTACCGAACGAGCCTCCTGCTCGCGCGTTTCCCGCGTCACACTCGGAGACGCGCGAACGATCGCGCGATCGGAAGGAGACACGACGATGGAGATCACCCGAATCCGACTGCTGGCGGCCGGTGCCCTGCTGGGGCTCACGGCGATCGCCGGCGTGGCGAGCCGCGGCCGCACCGCGGTGACGAGTCCCGCGACCCCGCCGTCCGAGCCCGCGGCCTTGCGCTTCACGGCGCCCGCCGGCGGTCCCGTGACGTTCTCCGGCCAGCTCGACCGCTCGGCGGTGCACGTCGGCGGCGACGGTCTGGTGCGCATGGAGCTGACGCTGGCCGCCGAGGCGCGCGCCGCGACGGCAGCGCCCGCGCGCGTTCCGACCGACCTCGTCGTCGTGCTCGACCGCTCGGGGTCGATGGACGGCGAGAAGCTCCGGCACGCGCGCGCGGCGGTGTCCGAGCTGATCGCGCAGCTCGATCCGGCCGACCGCTTCGCGCTCGTGACGTACGCCGATGCCGCGGAGATGACGATCCCGCTCGACGCCGTGAGCCCGGACGCGCGCCGTCGCTGGCTGGCGACCGTCGCCGAGCTGGGCACGCTCGGCGGCACGAACATCTCCGCGGGCCTCGACCTCGGGCTCGCGGCGCTGCAGAGCGGCCGCACGGCCGGGCGTACTGCCCGGACCATCCTCATCTCCGACGGTCTCGCGAATCAGGGCGACGCCAGCCACGAGGGGCTCGTGCGGCGCGCACGGCGCTCCGCCCAGGGCGAGTGGCCGCTCACGACCGTCGGCGTCGGCACCGACTTCAACGAGTACCTGATGACGGCGCTCGCCGACGCCGGCACCGGCAACTACTACTTCGTCGAGCGCGCCACCGATCTCGGCAACGTCTTCGCGCGCGAGTTCGGCGCCGCCCGTACGACGGTCGCCTCCGCGCTCGCCGTCGAGATCGCCCCCGCGCCGGGCGTGCGCGTCGTCGACGCCGCCGGCTATCCGCTCGAGACCGCGCCGGACGGCCGCGTGACGTTCCGTCCGGGGACGCTGTTCGCCGGGCAGGAGCGCCGCGTGTGGGTGACGCTCGCCGTGCCGCAGGACGCCGTGGCCGAACGCGACCTCGGCCAGTTCGCCGTCGCGTACAAGGACGGGGCCGCGCCGCGCCGCGCGGTGTTCGCCGAGACGCCGCGGGTCGCGTGCGTCGCCGATCGGGACGCGTTCTTCGCCGGCGTCGACCGCGGCGCGTGGGAGCGGGCCGTCGTCGTCGACGAGCTCAACAAGATGCAGGAGACGGTCGCGCGGCAGGTGGCGGCGGGCGATCGCGCGGCGGCGAGCGCGACGGTGCAGAAGTTCCGCGCGGACACCGGCGCGATGAACGCGCGCATCCAGTCGAAGGACGTCGCGCAGAAGCTCGAGGACCTGCGCGTGCTGGAAGCGCAGGTGGACGACGCGTTCACCGGCGCCGACCAGAAGGGCAAGCAGAACCGGCTCAGCAAGACGGGCAGCGCCAAGGCGTACGACGCCCGTCGTGCGGGCAGCAAGTACTGAGGGGGACACGACGATGGCACGCCGACTGTTCCATCGCATCACGACGCTCCTCGCGGCCGACGCGCACGGGGTCGTCGAATCGCTGGAGGAGCGCTCGCTCCTCCTGAAGCAGTACCTGCGCGAGGCCGAGCGCGCGCTCGACGACACGCGCGCGCGGCTGGAGGCGGCGCGCGAGGATCTCAAGCGCCTGGGGCAGGAGATCGCGCATCACGAGCGCGAGCTGCAGGCGCTCGACGAGGACGTCGCGCTGGCGCTCGGGGCGGGCAAGGACGATCTCGCCCGTTTCGCCATCCGCCGCCTCCTGCCGCATCGTCGCGCGCTGGCAGCCGCCCGCGCGCGGCTCGGCGAACGCATGACGGAGGAGTCGGCGCTGGCGGCGCTCGTCACGCAGCGCGAAGGCAAGCTCGAGGCGTTGCGAGCGCGCGTGCGCAGCGAGCTGGCGCGGGAGCGCACGTGCGACGACGAGCCCTGGACCGCGTGCGCCGTCGCCGACGAGGACGTCGAGCTCGAGCTGATGCGGCGGCGGGGAGGTGTCGCATGATGCGCTGGGACGGATTCGGACGCAGCGTCGTCTTCGCCGCGGTGGCGGCGCTGGCGACGGGCGTATGGCTCGTGCTGACGACCGCGACCCTGGGCGGCCGGCGCGCGCTGGCCGTCTGGCTGGTGGCGTTGACGGCGACGTACGTCGCCGGTCTCGTCCGCGATCGCGGGCGCGGCGTTGCGGTGGCCGCCGGCGCGTTCGTCGCCGGCGGCGGCCTGCTGCCGATCGCGCCGGGGCTGCGGGATCTCGCCGTCGGCCTGGCGCTCGTGCTCGCCGTCGCGCGCAGCGTCTTCCTGCATCAGCGACGGCCGGCCCGCGCGGTCGGCGTCGAGGCCGTGCTGCTCGTCGGGGGATTGCTCTTCGCCGCGCACGTCGGCGGTCCCTCGCTGCACGGAGTGGTCGCCGGCGTGTGGGCGTTCCTGCTCGTGCAGAGCTGCTTCTTCCTGGTGCCGGGGACGGCCGAGCGCTCGCCGTTCGACGGCGTGCCCGACCCGTTCGAGTCGGCGCACGCCCGCGCGCTCGCACTGCTGGAGGGCGAGCCGTGAGTCAGGCCGGCTCGCCTTCGATGACCGCCACCCGCGCCGGCGTCGGCACGATGCGCGTCAACCGGAAGCCCGACGCCGTGAAGAGCGCGTCGAACTCGGCCTCGGCGCGCTGCCGTCCGCCCGTCGAGACCAGCATGTTCACGTCGTTCGCGGCGGCGCCGCGGCTCTCGAGCGAGCCGTCGATCCGCGGTGGGTAGACGCCTTCGACGACGAGCAGCTTGCCGCCGGCCGGCGTGACCTTGCGCACGTTGCGGAGGATCGCGCCGGCCTGCTCGTCGTCCCAGTCATGGATGACGTGCTTCAGCATGTAAGCGTCGGCGCCCTCGACGACCGCGTCGAAGAAGCTGCCGGCGACGACGCGCAGCCGATCGGTCATTCCCGCCTGCGCGACGTGCTCGCGCGCGCGCTCGGCGACGTGCGGCTGGTCGAACACGATGCCGCGCAGCGACGGATTGGCGCCGAGGATGCCGAGCAGCAGCGCACCGTTGCCGCCGCCCACGTCGGCGACCGTGCCGAACGGCGAGAAGTCGTACGCCGCGGCGACGGCCACGGCCGTGAGCGGCGCGAACGTCGCCATGGCCTTGTCGAACACGGCCGCCTGCTCCGGATCCTTCGCGATTTGTGCGAACGCGTCGCCGTCCGGGTTGGTGCGGCGGAACGCCGGCTGCCCGGTGCGGACGCACCACTCGAGCTCCTTCCAGCTGTCCTGGATGCGGGTGCCCGCGAAGAGCATGACGGACGCGCGCATCGACCCCGGCGCGTCCTCGCGCAGGAGGTCGCCGGTCGGAGTCGGCGTGAACCGGCCCGCGTCGTCCTCGTCGAAGACGCCGACGCTGGCCAACAGGCGAAGCACGCGTCGCAGCGACGGCGCGTGCATCCCGAGGGCGGCCGCGAGGTCGTCGGCGCTCCGCGGTCCGTCCACCAGCAGGTCGGCGACGCCGAGCTTGGCCGCGAGATGCAGCGCCCGCGACACGTAGTGGCCGATCGACATCTGGTAGAGCACGAGCCCGGGCGGGAGCGAGGTCGTCGACATGCGGCCTCCTTCAGGCGCGGTGGGTGGCGATCCACCAGGTGTTGCCGAACGGATCGCGGACGCCGCCGCCGCGCTCGCCGTACGGCTTGTCCTCGGGCGCGCCGAGCGATGCGGCGCCCGCCGCGAGCGCCCGCGCGTACGCGGCGTCGACGTCGGGCACGTAGACGTAGATCGACGAGCGGGTCTGCTCGGTGCCGGGCGGGAAGCGGTGGCCCACTTCCAGCACGACGACGGCGTCGCCGATCCGCATCTCGACGTGGGCCCCGCCGCCGTCGCCGTTCTCGACCGACTCGATCTCGGTAGCGGCGAAGACGGTGCGGACGAAGTCCCGCAGCGCCGGCGCGCCATAGAGGTACGGACGGACGCTGCCGAAGCCGTGACGGACGTGGGTGATCGCCATGCGCCCGTTCCTACACCCGCGCGCCGGGCGCGTCTTGGAGAAAATTCCGGCGCTAAAAGACGATCACGTTCTTGATGCCGCGCGGCTCGCCGTGCAGCAGCTCCTCGTGCGCCTCCATCGGATGGCGGCCCGTGAGCAGCCGTCGCACGACGCCCGGCCAGCGCGCCTCGAAGACGCCGAGGTCGCGGATCGCGTTCTCGAACGCCTGGCCGTCGGCGTTGACGGTGCCGAAGACGATCTGATTCCGCAGGACCAGGTTGCGCATCAGGTCGTCGGCCTCGACGGCGATCGGTCCCCGCCGCCCGGGCACGCCGGTGAAGATGAAGACGCTGTTCGTGCCGAGCACGCCGAGCGTCTCGAAGGCCACCTGCGCCGCGCCCGTCGCCTCGTAGACCACGTCCACGTCGCCGAGCCGTGCGGCGATCTCCGCCATCGACGCGTCGGCGTTGCAGGCGTAGCGGATGCCCGCGTCCGCCAGGAGCGCCGCCTTGGGGTTCGGGGCGGGCTCGCGCGCGACGACCGTCACGTCGAAATCGGCGGCGGCGAGTGCCAGCGCGCCCAGCAGACCGACGGGTCCCGCGCCGAGCACCAGCGCGGTATGGCAGTGTCCGCGCGCCTTGCCGGGCTCGACGGGACACGCCCAGGGCAGGCGTTGCTGCACCTGCCAGAGCTGGATCAGCGCCTTCTCGGCGATGGTGAGCGGCTCGACGAGGATGCCGACCTCGCGCAGCTCCGCCGGCACGCGGTGCATGTACCGGGCGTCGTCGACCACCTCCTCGGTGAGGAAGCCGTGCCGCTCCTTGATGCCGCGCTCGGTGAAGTCGCCCGTGTAGCAGAAGTCCTGCCGGCCGGCGCGGCACGCGGCGCACGTCGGATGCGGACACGGTCGCCGCACCATCGGCACGACGAGGTCGCCGGGCGACAGGCCGGTCACCGCCGCGCCCACCTCGACGACCTGGCCGAGCGATTCGTGACCGATCACCAGGTGGTCGCTGCCCGCCGGCGGCGTGCCGTAGTCGAACCGCGCGATCTCGCGGTCCGTGCCGCAGATGCCGACCTCGAGCATGCGCAGCCGCACGTCGGTGGGCGACGTCACGCGCGGGCGCTCGTGGTCGACGATGCGGATGGTCTTCGTGGCGGGGAATGCGGCGAGGGCTTTCATGGCTGTGACGGATTGGATGCCGCCCGCGGGCAGCCGTTCCATCCTACACGCCCGGGCCGCGCCGCGAAGTCCCGCGGTGGTAACACGGACGCCGTTCGGGCATCTCCCGCCCATGCGCATCGTCCTCGGGCTCGCCCTCCTCGCGATCGGCCTGGCCGGCCCCGCCGCGGCCGCGACGACGACCTTCACGGTCGACGCCGACGCCCTCGGCAACGCCATGACCGCGGTCTTCGACTCGGCCGTCGGCGAGCGCATCTCCGCCGTGAGCCCGCGCATCGCCTGCACGCTCACCGTCGACGACCAGGCGCTCACCGGCGGCGGGCGCTGCAGCATCCCGCTCACGTCGATCGCCGTCGACAACACGCCGACCAAGTCGGAGCACTTCCAGCAGTGGGCCACCAACAAGAAGAGCGACCCCGCCGCGTGCACCCTCGAACTGGGGCTCAAGGAGGTGCGGGTCCCCGGACCCGTCGTCCCCGACCAGCCCGTGCGCTTCATCACCGACGGGACGTTCACCGTCTGCGGGCGCGCGCGCGACGACGGCGGCGCCGAGCAGCTGGCGGTGACGCTGACGTACCTGCCGGCGCACGGCGAGGAGAAGCGCCCGGCGCTGCGCATCCGCGCCCACGTGGAGCACTTCGACCGCGAGCGCTACGGCGTGAGCCCGCGCGCGACGGCCGGCTGGCTGGCGCGCGTCGAGCAGCTGTCCGATGTCGTCGCGACCGTCGGCGTCGTCGACGTCAGCCTGCTCGCGGTGGCGAAACCCTAGGGCGCCACCGTGACGCTGCCCTCGAGCGGCAGGTCGCGCGACGACGATCCGACGCGGACGGCGTACGTGATCGGCTCGAGCACCCAGGCGTTCGTCGCCGTATCCCAATACGCGAGATCGGCGGCGCGCAGGTCCATCACGACCGTCTTCGTCTCGCCGGGCGCGAGGCGCACGCGCGCGAAGCCCTTCAGGTCGTTCACGGCGCGGTCGACGGCCGAGCCCTGGTAGCCGACGTACAGCTGGGCCACCTCGTCACCCGTGACGGCGCCGGTGTTGGTCACGTCGGCGGTGATGCGCACGCGTCCGTACGCCGCGAGCGTCGGCGACGAGATCGCGAGGTTCGAGTATGCGAACGTCGTGTAGGAGAGGCCGAAGCCGAACGGGAAGAGTGGCGCGATGCCCTCGCGATCGAGCCACCGGTAGCCGTGGAAGTAGCCGTACGGGACGCTGAGGCTCACGTTGTCGAACGGCGGCAGGTCGCCTTCCGCGACCGGGAACGACATCGGCAGCTTGCCCGACGGCACGACGTCGCCGAACAGCACGTCGGCGATCGCCGTCCCGCCCGCCTGGCCGGGGTACCACGCCGTCAGCACGCCCGGGACGTCGCCGAGCCACGGCATGACGAGCGCGCCGCTGCCCTCGAGCACCACGACCGTGCGCGCGTTCAGCGCGGCGACGTCGGCGATCAGCTGATCCTGCGCGCCCGGCAGCGCGAGCGACTCGCGATCGCCCGCGGCGACGAGGCCCTCGCCCTCGTCGGCGAACGTGAGGCCCGCGACGACGACGGCGGCGTCCGCGGCGGCGATCAGCGCCTGGTTGGCCGGCGAGATCGGGCCGGACGGGACGTGCGTCACGGTGATGCCCGGCGTGGCGGCGACGATGCCGGCGAGGGCGGTCACCGCGACGGACGGCGCGGCGCTGCTGCTGCCCTGGTCGCCGAGGTTCACGGCGGTGGCGAGATCGCCGGCGACGACGAGCGACGTCGTCTGCGACCGGTCGATCGGCAGCGCGCCGTCGTTCTTCAGCAGCACGATGCTCTCGCGCGCCACGGCCAGCGCGACGGCCTGGTGCGCGGGCGACTCGACCTGCGACGGATCGGGCACGGGCGGATCGGTGTCGAGGCGGAAGCAGAGCTTCACGCGCAGGATGCGGCGAACGGCGTCGTCGATCAGCGCCATCGGCACGGTGCCGTCGTTCACCGCGGCCGTCAGCGGGGCGCCATAGAAGTTGCCGTTGGGCATCTCGATGTCGAGGCCGGCCAGCACCGACGGCACGGTGCTGCGCGTGCCGAGCAGCCAGTCCGACTCGACGAAGCCGCGGAACGCCCACTCGCCTTTCAGGATCTGACGGACGAGCGGCGCATTCTCGGCGCAGTACGCGCCGTTCAGCTTGTTGTACGCCGTCATCACCGAGGCGGCGTTGCCGTCGCGCACCGCGCTGCGGAAGTGCGGCAGATACACCTCGCGCAGCGTGCGTGCGTCCATCCCGACGTCGACCGTGAAGCGCGTGTCCTCGATGCTGTTGGCCGCGAAGTGCTTCGGGTTGGCGACGACGTGGCGCTGCGCGCCTTGCACGAAGCCGACGCCCATCCGCGCCAGGAGGTGCGTGTCCTCGCCGTACGTCTCCTGCGCGCGGCCCCAGCGCGGGTGGCGCAGCATGTTGATCGTCGGCGCCAGCAGCACGTTGCCGTTGCGCGCGCGCACCTCGGTGCCCATGACGGCGCCCACCTCGGATTCGAGCGCCGGGTCCCACGTCGCACCGCGCGCCATCGCGACGGGGAACGTCGTCGCGGGTCCGGTGGCGGCGCTCAACCCGCGCGGGCCGTCGACCATGCCGAACGACGGGATGCCGAGCCGCGGCACGCCGGGTGCCTGCCAGATGCCGCCGACGGCCGACGAGCTGCCGTGCATGAGGCTCAGCTTCTCCGCGGTCGTCAGCTGCGGCAGCAGCTCGTCGACGCGCGCCTCGACCGCTGCCCGGGCATCGCCGCAGAAGCCCGCGTGCGGGAACTCGGCGGCCAGCGCGTCGGCGCTCACGCCGTCGGCGGCTGCGAGCACGCACGCGGTCGGGTCGGCGGCTCCGCTGCACGGCGGTCCGGCCTGCGGCGCGGCCGTGCAGGCGGCGTCGATCGCGCGCGTGGCCGCGTCGCGCAGCCGCTCGATGCGCGCGGCGACGGCGGCATGGTCGGCGCAGGCCGCGCCGGGCGCGAGATCGGCGGGCGGACGCTGCTTGCAGCGCTGGAGCAGGCGGAGGCGGCCGGTCGCGAAGGCGCGGATGCGCTGGGCCGTCTTCGTCTGGCAGCGGAGCGCGTCCGCCGACAGCGGGCCCGCGGTCGTGTCGGCGACGCCGAGCAGCGTGGCGGCGGCGACCGTGTGCGTCGTCCGCAGGCAGGCGACCAGCGCCGTGACCGTCGTGACGCCGTCGCAGTCGCTGGCCGGAGCGATCGCCGCGACGGCCGCGTCGGTGCAGGCGCGGAGCAGGGGCGCCGTCGCGCGCTCGGCCGCGGCGGTGCGCTTCGCCGTGGTCGCCGGCTCGGTCAGGCAGTCGGTGCCGGGCGCCAGGGTGCCCTTGCCGATGGCGCGGCGACAATCGCCGAGGGTTGCGAGCGTCCGGCCGAGCACCTGGCGGCCGGCGACGGCGGCCGCCGACTGGCATTTCCGTTCGGGCGAGGCGGCGTGCGCGGTCGAGGCCACCGCGAGCACCACGAGCAAGAGACGCAGCGACATGCCGCCGGTCTACGCCAAGCGGCGGAGGCCCGGAAGGCGCGTCGCGTCAGCCCGGCGGCACCATGGCGTCGGCGATCGTCACCGCGCCGAGGCCGAACGGACCGGGATAGCCGGTGAGCGAACGGCTCGCGTGGGTCGCGTAGAACGTGGCCATCACCAGCGAGCGGACGCCTCCGTACAGTGCGCGCTTGAGCCCGACCGTCGAGCCCGCGAGGTCGGTGAGGACGGCGTCCTGCCCGTCGGCCGAGAGCGCCGTGAACGGGCGCAGCTTCGGCAGCAGCGGCCAGACGCCGAATTCGAGCGCGAGCAGCGCCTGTCCGAGCGGTGCCGCCAGCGTGGGCGAACGTGCGAGGATCGCGTCCGCCGCCGCGCCCGGATCGACGGTGCCGTCGGCGATCAGCGCCGCCCCGCGCGGGCCGACGAGCCGGCTCGCCGCCGCGTTGAACACCGTGTAGGTGCGCGGCGAGAGCACGACCAGGTCGACGCCCGGGCGAGGCTCGCCGCCGCCGCATCCCGACGGCAGGAGCCCGGTGCCGGCGACCAGCGCCGTCAGGCGCAGGAACCCGCGGCGATCGAGCGCGGCCGCGGCCGCCGTGAGCGCGGGGGTCATGTGCGTCCCCGCGCGATGCCGCCGGCGATGCGGAGCGCGTTCGCCATGATCGTGATCTGCGGATTCACGCCGGTGTTCGACGGCAGCGACGACGCGTCGCACACGTACAATCCGCGGACGCCGCGCACCGCGCCCGCTTCGTCGCACACGGCGCCCATCGCCGCGCCGCCGAAGAGATGCACGGCGTAGGCGACCGAGAAGGCGTCGGGCGCGAGCCGCGCGGCGTCGAGCGCCGCGAGGTCGGCCTCGGTGCGCACCGGCGGAAGCCCGTCGACGGGAAGCCACACCTCGAGAGCGCCGGCGGCGAGGAAGGCGCGCGCCGTCTCGCGGATGCCGCGCCGCAGCCGCTCGAGGTCGTCGGGCACGAGGTCGTAGGTGACGGTTCCTGCCGCATCGATGCGCCCGCGGGTGCGGTCGTGGGTCACCACCAGCGCGCGCGCGAGATGCGAGAGGTGCGCCATGCGCTCCGCGTGCACGGCGCCCCAGCCCGGCAGGGACGTCGACGTCGCGACGGGCATGACCGACGTGTTCTCGATCATGAAGCCCGGTCCGCGCCGGCCGTCGACGTCGCTGAACTCGGTCACCGCATAGCCCATCGTCGGACCGTAGTAGCCGTGGATCGGCTCGCGGCAGCGCGCCGTGACCTGGACGCTCGTGTGGAAGGCCAGCCCCTCGCCGGCGCGGAGCTCGCTGCGCTGGAGCAGCGCCGGCGTCTCGAGGACGCCGGCGGCCAGGCAGACGAGCGGCGCGTCGATGGCCGTCTCGACGCCGTCGCGCGTCGCGGTCACGCCGACGACGCGGCCGTTCGCGATGCGGACGCGCTCGACGCGCGTGCCCGGGATGATCGTCGCGCCGGCGCGCTCCGCGCGCGGGACGTAGGCGAGCAGCGTCGACTGCTTCGCGTTGCTCGGGCAGCCGAAGTTGCAGAGCCCGAGGTTGACGCAGTCGCGCACGCTGCGCGGCGTCGGCCCGGCGGCCCAGCCGAGCTTCGCGGCGCCGACGGCCAACACCTCGGCGTTGCGGCTCTGATGCGCGCGATCGGTGGGCACCGCGTGCACGTCCTCCCACGCCCGGTCGACGAGCGGCCGCCACGCGTCGTCCGTGAGACCCGGAAGGCCGTGATCGTCGCGCCAGTGCGCGAGGATCTCCGGCGGCGTTCGGAAGCAGAGCGCGTCGTTGACGACCGTCGAGCCGCCCACGCAGGCGCCGGCGTACAGCGCGAGCGACGTCCCCGCCATCGCGAACTTCCACAGGCGCGCCGTCATCTCCGCCTCGTCGCCGGTGAAGTCGCCGGACGCGAGGCGTGGTCCGGCCTCGAGCACGAGCACGCGCAGGCCCGCCTCGGCGAGCAACGCGGCCGCCGGGCCGCCGCCGGCGCCGGTGCCGACGACGATGGCGTCCGCGGCCGTCATAGCCGGCGATGGAGCTCGGCGATGCCCGGACAGCCCATCATCGCGGCGAAGTCGGGATGCGTGCGCTGGCGCTCCAGGCGAAAGCCGTGCTTCTCGTACGCCCGCTGCGCGGGAGCGTTGCCCATGAGGAGGGCGATCTGCGCGTGCGCGTAACCGCTACGCCGGCCGACGGCGAGCACCTCGTCGAGCAGCGCGTCGGCCAGACCGCGGCGGCGGAACGCCGGCCGTGTCGCCACCCATTCGACGATCCACGTCCCGTCCGGCTGCCCGGGCGCGCAGGTCATGAAGGGGGCGAGGCGCACGTTGGATGCCTCGATGTCCGTCTGCGTGGCGCCGCGCGCCAGCAGCACGGCGTCGATCGCGGGATCCGCCGGCGCGACCCGCGCGGGATCGTACGCCGAGAGCGCCGCGGCCGGCGTGCGATCGACCTCGGCGACGAGGAACCCGCGCCACGAGCAGAAGGTCGGCGGCGTCGCGACGGCCAACGCTTCGAGCACCGCCAGGCACTCATCGTCGGGCACCGCGAGCGCCACGTCCCACGCGCCGCGCGTGAGATGCGAGCGCGACGCCGCCAGCATCGTCCAGGCGACGAACGCGGCATCGCCCTCGCGGGCGGGGCGGACGAGGACGGCCATGGCCTGCGCGAGGGGATAGCGCCACCCGGCCCTCTGCGGCAAGGCGTTCGTCGTGCCGTTCGCTTGATATCTCGCGAGTGAGCGTCCAATCTCCGCGGCGGATGTGGAGGAGGAGGGCGCAGGGTGCGGTCCTCGGGATGACGCTGGCGCTTGCCGCGCGCGTCCTGGCGGCGGACGACGTGCTGACGCTCGACGACGCCCTGTCCCTCGCGCGCCGGCACAACATCGCCGTCGAGAACGCCGGGCTCGACGTCGAGAAGGCCGAGCGTCGCGTAGCCGCGGTGAAGACGCTGCGCTTCCCGAAGATCGACGTGAGCGTGCTCACCGCGCATCACCTCACCGACGAGAGCTTCACGTTCCGCCGCGGCGACCTCGGCACGCTGCCCGACGGCACGCCGTTGCCGCGCACCGACGAGGAGATCACGACCACGCCGGGCTGGACGACGTTCGTCACGACGGGCGCGCGGCTGCCGATCGTCGGCCAGTACCGCATCGGCCTCGAGATCGACCAGGCGACCGTGGCGAAGGGCATGGCCGAGCAGCAGCTGCGCTCGAAGCGGCAGTCGACGGCGCGCGACGTGCGCGACCAGTACTACCAGATCCTCGAGCACGAGGCGGCGCTCGCCGCCAGCGAGGAGACGCTCAGGTTCCTGCGCGAGCTCGACGGCCTCGTCGGCCGCTACGTCCAGGAGAAGGTCGCGCTCGAGTACGAGCGGCTCGACGTGCAGACGCGGCTCGCGAAGACCGAGCAGAAGGCGCTGACGGAGCGGAACGCGGTCCTGTCGGGCAAGGAGAAGCTCAACGTGCTGCTCGGCCGCGACGTCGACGTACCGTTCCGGGTGACGGCGATCACCGACCGCATCGAGGACGCGCCGCCGGCCGACGTCGCGCGCACGACCGCGCTGGCGCAGCGGCCGCAGCTCGACGAGGCGAAGCTCGGCGTCCAGCACGCCGAGTACGGCATGCTGATCACGCGCGCGAAGTTCCTGCCCGAGGTGAGCTTCGACGTGCGCCTGCTGGCGCCGTACGGCGTCGAGTTCATTCCGGAGGAGCAGGCCACCGTGGGCATCTACGCGTCGTGGGACGTCTTCGATTGGGGGCGGCGGTACCAGGAGGTGCAGGAGCACGCCGCCGCGTTGCTGCAGGCGAAGAACACCGAGCGGAACGCGCGCTCCAAGATCGAGGCCGAGGTGAACGACAAGCTGCGCGACGTGCAGAACGCGCGGGCGCTCATCCCCGCGGCCACGCTCGGCCAGGAGGCGGCGCGCGAGAAGCTGCGTGTCACGTACGACCGCTATCGCCAGCACGACGTGTTGCTCGACGACCTGCTGAAGGCCGAGGCCGACGTCGCGGACGCGGCGCGCGACGCGAGCGACGCGCGACTCAAGGTGTGGAGCGCGCAGGCCGCGTTGCAGCACGCGTTGGGAGAGGAGTGACGATGCGGACGCGAACGCTCCTGGCCCTCGCCCTCGTCGTCACGGCCTGCCGCCACGACGAGCCGGCCGCCCGCGCGCCGGTACCCGTACGCGTGCAGCCCGTGCTGACGCAGGACACGGCGGCGGGGCTCGGCTACTCGGCCAGCATCGTGCCGTACACGCAGGTGTCGCTGGACGCGAAGGTCGGCGGCTACGTGCGGTCGATCCTGCAGGTGACGGGCGCCGACGGCCGTACGCGCAACGTCCAGGACGGCGACGTCGTCAAGAAGGGCGCGGTGCTCGCGACGATCGACGACCGCCAGTACCGCGACCAGGTGCGCGGGGCGACGGGGCAGCTCGCCGAAGCGCAGGCGGCCTACGTGGAGGCGGCCGCCAAGTGGAAGCGGGCGAGCGCGCTCTGGGCCACGCATAGCATCACCGCGCCCGATCACGACAAGGCGCGCAAGGACTTCGACTCGGCGAAGGGCCAGGTGGAGGCGGCACGGTCCCAGCTCGCCGCCGACCAGCTGGACGTCGACTGGACGCGCATCGTCGCCCCGGCCGACGGGGTCATCCTGCAGCGCAACGTCGACGTCGGCTCGCTGGCGCAGGCCGGCACCGTCGCGTTCCAGATGGCGGACACGGCGCGCGTGAAGGCGGTCTTCGGCGTGCCCGACGTCGCGCTCGGCACGGTGACGATGGGCTCGACGCAGACGCTCGTCGCCGACGCGTATCCGGGCGAGGAGTTCACCGGCCGCGTCACCGAGATCTCGGCGGCGGCCGACTCGCAGACGCGCGTCTTCAGCGTCGAGGTGACGCTGCCGAACCCCGACGGCCGGCTGCGCTCGGGCATGATCGCGTCGCTGCGGGTCGGTGCCGGGGCGGCCGCGCCGGTGCCGGTGGTGCCGCTCGCGGCGATCGTGCGCGATCCGAATCCGCCCGGGGGCTTCGCGGTGTACGTCGTCGCGGACGGCCGCGCGAAGATCCGTCCCGTCAGCCTCGGCACGGTCTACGGCGACGTCATCGCCGTCCCCGACGGCCTACGGGCCGGCGACGGCGTGATCGTGCGCGGCGCCACGCTGGTCGCCGACGGCTCGCCCGTGGCCGTCGTGCCCTGAGGACGGCGTGGCGCATCGCAGCGACGACGACCTGATCGCGACGACGCGGAACACCGCGCGGCTCTTCGTCGAGGAGCGTCACATCGCCTGGCTCGCGCTCGTCGCGACCATCGTCTGGGGTGCCTACGGCTGGACGCACATGCCGAAGCGCAAGGATCCGAACCTGCCGGTGCGGATCGCGACGGCGATCGCGCCCTGGCCGGGTGTCACCGCGACGGAGGTCGAGCAGCTGGTGACGCGGCCGATCGAGCAGGCCGTGGGCCAGAACTCGCACCTGCACGTCGGCAATCCGGGCAGCGACTTCGCCATCCTGTCGACGACGCTGCCGGGCCTCGCGATCGTGCAGGTGCAGCTCGCCGACACGATCGACGACACCGAGCAGGAGTTCAGCGACATCTTCACGAAGCTGCAGCAGGTACAGCTGCCGCAGGGCGCGGGGCCCATCCAGTGGAACAGCGGCTTCGGCGACACCGCGGCGCTCATGCTCACCGTCGCCTCGCCGAAGGAGCGGCCCGTCGACGTGTCGATCCGTGCGATCGAGGTCGCCGCCGCCATCCGGCAGGTCCGTGCAGGGGCGGCGGGAACGCGGGCGTCCGTCGTGGTCGCGTTCCCGCGTTCGGTCGACGGCCGCGTCGTCGGGCGGCTGCGCGACGTGCTCGGGCGGGCGCTGGTCGCGAGCGGCGCGGTGCGCGACCTGCGTCCGCTCGACGGCGCCGGCTTCACCGGGATCGACGTCGAGACGTCGCTCGACGACGCGGCCCTGCTCCTCGACGTCCAGCAGGCGGCGGCGCGCACGTTCGGCGGCACGCAGCTGCACCCCGACGCCTGGGACGCGGCGGTGATCCGGGACCCGTCGCAGGCCGAGGCGGCGTTGGCCGCCGTCGTCGGCGACCGCTACAGCTACCGCGAGCTCGACGACTTCACCGATCTGATCGCGCGCACGCTCGACGGCGTGCCCGACGCGTCGAAGACGGCGCGCTCGGGCGTGCTGAAGGAGCAGGTGACGCTGCTCTACTCGCAGGATCGTCTGGCGGCGTACGGCCTCGACCCGTACCACCTGAGCGACGCGCTCGGCGCGCGCAACATCCTGACGGCGGCCGGCACGGTGCAGACGCCGACCAGCGCGGTCCTCGTGGACCCGTCGGGCCAGTTCACGAGCGCGCAGGAGATCGGCGACGTCGCCATCGCGCAGACGAACGGCGCGCCCGTCTACCTGCGCGACCTGGTCGACGTGACGCGCGCGTACCAGGACCCGCCGACGTTCCTGAACTTCTTCGGACGCCTCGACGCCGACGGCCGCTGGCTGCGCACGCGCGCCGTCTCGATCGCCGTCTACATGCGCGACGGCGAGCAGATCGCGCAGTTCGGCGCCGACGTCGACGCCGCGCTGACGGCGCTCGTGCCGGGCCTGCCCGAGGACCTCGTGCTGGCGCGCACGTCGGACCAGCCGCGCCAGGTGCGCGAGAAGCTCGACCTCTTCGGCGAGGCGCTGTGGGAGGCCGTGGCGCTCGTCGTGCTGACCGCGTGGATCGGGTTCCGCGAGTGGCGCTCGGCGCTGCTGATGGCGCTGTCCATCCCGATCACGCTCGCGATGACGTTCGGCTTCATGTTCACGCTGGGCCTCGACCTCCAGCAGGTGTCGATCGCGACGCTGATCATCGCGCTCGGGCTGCTCGTCGACGACCCCGTGGTGGCGGGCGACGCCATCAAGAACAGCCTGTCGTCCGGTCATCCGCCGCGGATCGCCGCGTGGCTCGGCCCGACGAAGCTGGCACACGCGATCATGTTCGCGACCATCACGAACATCGTCGCGTATCTGCCGTTCCTGCTGCTGACGGGGAACACCGGCGAGTTCATCTGGAGCCTGCCGGTCGTGATGACGTGCGCGTTGGTCGCGTCGCGGCTCACGTCGATGACGTTCATCCCGCTCCTCGGCTACTACCTGCTACGGCCCGACACCGGGCCGGAAGAGTCGATGGAGGAGCGGCGGGAGAAGGGCTTCACGGGGCTCTACTTCCGCACCGGCTACTGGCTGATCGAGCGGCGCCACGTCGTGCTGGTGTTCTCGCTGGCGTTCCTCGGGCTCGGCTGGCTGATCGGCAAGCAGCTGCCGACGGCGTTCTTTCCGCAGGACGTGCAGTACCTGTCGACGATCGACGTCTGGCTGCCGAACGACGCGCCACTGGCGCTGACGGAACGCACGGCGCGGATCGTCGAGCAGGTCGTCACGGAGGTGACGAGCGAGTACGGCAAGCAGGATCCGCAGAAGGACGGCACGCCGCGGCCGATCCTGCGCTCGGTGACGTCGTTCGTCGGCGGCGGCGGCCCGCGCTTCTGGAGCTCCGTCAGCCCGCAACAGCAACAGCTGAACTACGCGCAGCTGATCGTCGAGGTGATGGACAAGGACGACACCCCGAAGCTGGCCGGGCCGTTGCAGACGGCGCTGCGGCAGGCGGTGCCGGGCGCCGTCGTCCAGGTGCAGCAGCTGCAGACGAACCCCGTCGCGAACCCGATCGAGGTGGAGATCACCGGCCGCACCGACGTCACCGCCGGCGACGAGGCGAACGACATCCGCACGCTGCGCGAGCTGGCGGCGCGGGCGACGGCGATCCTCACGAGCGTGCCGACGAGCGGCAACGTCTGGGCCGACTGGTTCGCCGAGACGCTGCGGGTGCGGCTCACCGTCGACCCCGATCGCGCGAACCTGGCCGGCATCACGAACAAGGACGTCGCCGCGTCGGCGTCGGCGGGGATCAACGGGTCGACCGTGTCGACGCTGCGCGACGGCAACAAGATGATCCCCGTCGTGGCGCGGCTCCGTCCCGAGGAGCGGGCGACGCTGGCCGACGTCGAGGGCCTGTACGTCTACTCGTCCAGCGGCAGCTCCAAGATTCCGCTGGCCGCGGTGT
The DNA here is from genome assembly GCA_964432595.1 of uncultured Binatia bacterium (SeqCode). Classification (GTDB taxonomy): domain Bacteria; phylum Desulfobacterota; class Binatia; order DP-6; family DP-6; genus DASYLJ01. Next base: position 217,652 of record CAYSOF010000002.1, read on the forward strand.
CGGACGTCCGCTACGCGCTCGAGACCGAGCGCATCATCCGGCGCGAGAAGTTCCGCGCGGTCACGGTCGTCGCCTATCCGACGCCCGGGGTGCTGTCGTCGCAGGTGCTCGCCGTGGCGATGCCGCAGCTCGACGAGCTGCAGGCGTCGCTGCCGCCCGGCTACGCGCTCGAGTACGGCGGCGAGCTGGCGAAGCAGCAGCAGAGCTTCGGCGAGCTGGTGGTCATCATGGCGATCTCTGGCGCGATGATCTTCTCGGCGCTCGTCATCCAGTTCAAGAGCGCCATCAAGCCACTGCTCGTGTTCGCGGCCGTCCCGTACGGCGTCGTCGGCGCGCTCTTCGGGCTCTGGGTGACGGGGCAGCCGTTCGGCTTCATGGCGTTCCTCGGCATCGCGAGCCTCGTCGGCGTCATCGTGAGCCACGTGATCGTGCTGTTCGACTTCATCGAGCAGATGCACGAGCGCGGCGAGCCGCTGGTGGAGGCGCTGCTCGACGCCGGCATCCAGCGGCTGCGTCCGGTCATGATCACCGTCGGCGCGACGGTGCTGGCGCTCTTCCCGCTGGCGCTCCACGGCGGCCCGCTCTGGGAGCCGCTCTGCTACGCGCAGATCGGCGGCCTGTCGCTCGCGACCTTCATCGAGCTGCTGCTCGTGAAGGTCTTCTACGCGACGACGGTGAAGGACCTGAAGCTGATCCGCTGGGACGAGAAGCCGGCCGCTACAGATAGCTGACCCACGCCGCCGTGCTGCGTCGCTTCACGCCGGCGAACCCGCGGCAGGCCGGGTAGAGCAAGGCGACCGCCGCGATCCATCCGACGTAGACCGCCGGCAGCGGCAGGCCGAGCGGCGCGTTCATCATGTACTGCCGCGACAGCGCGCCCATGCCGTCGCTCGGCAACGCGAGCACGACGGCCATCGCGTGCAGCAGCAGGATGTGGAGCACGTAGTAGAAGAGCGGCACGCGTCCGTAGACGATCACGGGCCGCGCCCATGCGCCGAGCGGGCGATCCTGTGGACGATCCAGCGCCGCGAGCAGGCACAGCGCCGGCCCGAGCGTCATCATGAGGTACAGCAGCGACGGCGGGTACTTCGTCGTATCGAGGAACGACAGCACGTTCCCCGATCGCGGCCGCGGATCGCCGTAGACGTCGATCGTGCGCAGGACGACGAAGAGCAGGGTGAGAGCGATGCCCAGCGCGAAGAACCGCCGCCGCCGGTCGTCGGCCGGCAGCGTCGCCCACGCACCGAGCGCGTAGCCGCCGGCCATCACGCCAATCCAAGGGAGGAACGGATAGGCGACGAACCAGCGCGCGCCTTCGAACGGCGCCAGCACGCCCGGCTCGTGCAGCAGCAGCCAGAGCCAGCGGTGCGCGCCGAACCCCTCCGCCGTCAGCGCGTCGAGCAGGTTGTGCCCGGCGACCAGCGCCACGGCGATTGCGGCGAGCGCTGGGCGCGGCAACCAGACCATCGCCCCGAGCGCGATCATGGCGACGCCGATCGCCCAGATCACCTGGAAAACGACGATGTGCGGACCGACGACGAACGTCCAGGCGAAGCGCACGACCGTCACTTCGAGCACGACGAGCCACAGGCCGCGCGTGACCAGGAAGCGCGACAGCTCGCCCGTCGACCCGAGCCGCCGCCCGTGGAGGTACGCGGCCATGCCGGCGAGCAGCACGAAGACCGGCGCGCAGAAGTGCGTGATCCAGCGCGTGAAGAAGAGCGGCGGCGCAGCGGTGCGGAGGTCGACCGGTCCACCGAGGAAATCGCGGGCATGATCGAGCGCCATCAGGATCATCACGATCCCGCGGAGGCAGTCGATGGCGTCGTTGCGGCGCGGCGTCACACCAGACGACTACGTCAGAACGTCGCGATCGGATTCACCGGCGACGCCGTGCCGCGCGTCAGGACGAGCGGCGCGACCGTCAGCAGGAACGCCCAGCGGCGCTCCTCGGCGCACGCGGCGGCCAGGCCGTCGAGGTCGAGGTTGTCGAGCAGGTGGAGGCCCATCGCCACGATCGCGACGGTGTGGACCGGCAGCCACATGCCTTCGATGCGCGACGGCAGGACGTCCGACACGCCGTCGCTGCCGAGCGCCGCGACGCCGCGCGCGTGCAGCCACGGCAGGCACGACGCGTCGAGCCCGGCGAGGAGCACGCGCGAGTCCCACGGTCCCCGCGCCGCGCGACACGCCCAGCGACCCGTGCGGACCAGCAGCACGTCGCCCGGTTCGACGCGCACGCCGCCGTCGGCCTCCGCGCGCTCGAGGTCGTCGACGACGATTGGCGTCCCGGGCTCCAGAAAGTCGACGCCGCGCGCGCGCGGAACGTCGAGCAGCACGCCGCGCGACACGATGCCGTCGCGCAGCTCGTGGATGCCGAGGTCGAGCGCGCCGTGCGCGGTCACGCGCTCGATCGGATAGCCGTTGTAGAGCGCGCCCTGGTGGAAAATGTGACAGAGCGCGTCGATGTGCGACGTCGCGAAGCCGTGCGAGGCGATCGCGAAGTAGTCGCCGCCGTAGTGCTCCGAAGCCGTCGCCGTCATCAGGTGGACGACGGGGCTCGGATTGTCGGGCGCCGGCTCCGTGGGCAGCGGGCGCGCGCACGAGACGGTGCGTCCGCTGCGCACCGAGGCCGCGGCGGCGACGCGCTTCGCCGGCTCGATCAGGTTCAGCGCGCCGAGCTGGTCGCGCTCGCCCCAGCGTCCCCAGTTGGACAGCGACTGGTGGAACGCGAGGATCGCGCTGGGCGTGAGCGCCGGCGTCATGGCGGCTACATCAGTCACACGCGCGCCACAGATACCAGCTCGCCACCGAGCGGTAGGGCCGCCAGCGCTCCGCGCGCCGCGTGATCGCGTCGGCCGGCGCGAGCGCGTCGCCGGTGCGGAACACGAGCGCGAAGCCCTTCCGGATGCCGAAGTCGGCGACCGGCAGGACGTCCGGCCGGCCGAGCCGGAACATGAGCAGCATCTCCGCCGTCCAGCGGCCGATGCCGCGGACGGCGGTCAGCGCGGCGACGATGGCGTCGTCGTCCATGGCGCCGAGCTTGCGGAGCGTCGGCACCGTTCCGGCGACGGTGCGCTCCGCGAGATCGCGCAGGCTCGCCGTCTTCGCCCGCGACAGGCCGGCGCCGCGCAGCGTCTCGTCGCTGGCGGCGAGGATGCCGTCGGGCGTGATCCGGCGCTTCGGGAACAGCGCTTCGACGCGCGCGTGGATCGTCGCGGCCGCCTTGCCGTTCAGCTGCTGGTAGACGATCGCCTCGGCGAGCGCGCCGAAGACGTCCTTCGTGTGCTTGAGCTCGAGCGCGAACGCGCCGGTGCGCTGCATGTGCCGCCCGAGCACCGGGTCGGCCGTAGCGACGTGACGAACGGCGGCGTCGCCGTCGAAGGGCAGGGCGCGCTGCGCGATCCGCACCGGCGACTGCTCGATCGCGAGCAGCCGATCCTTCGTCACGAGACCGCCGAACGCCGAGAAGCCGCCGGCCTTCCCGCCCGCCCCCAGCACGCGATGGCAGGGCACGACGACGGGGAACGGGTTCGTCGCCATGGCGCGGCCGATCGCCCGCGCCGCGCCGGGCGATCCGGCCAGCTGCGCGAGCTCGCCGTAGGACACGGTGCGGCCCGACGGGACGCGGCGGAGCGCGTCGTAGACGCGCAGGGTGAACGGCGACACCCGCGACGGATCGAGGCGCACGCGGCTCAGGTCCTGGGGCCGGCCGCCGAGATGCGCACGGACGCGGTCGACGGTCTCGCGGATCCATTTCGGGCCGGCGTCCTCGGTGTCGGCGTCCGGCGAGCGTCGCCCGAGGCGGGTGCGGGTCGCGGCAGCCGTCGACTCGGGCAGCTGGATCGCGCTGATGCCGGCGTCGTTCCACGCGAGGCCCATCGGGCCGATGGCGGTGTCGAAGATCGTGTAGGGCACGGCTGGCGTCTACCGCACCATGCGCAGCGCGACTTTGCGAATCTTGCTCTGCCGCATCTCGCGCGGCGAGCAACCGAGGGCCTGGCGAAACGACCGGTTGAAGTTCGCCAGGTCGGCGAACCCGGCCGCGTAGGCGACGTCGGTGACTGGCGCCTCGGTGTCGAGGAGCAGGGCCGCGGCCCGGCTGAGCCGCGACTGCACGAGGAACTGGTGGGGCGTCACGCCGAGCGCGCGCTTGAAGGAGCGCAGGAAATGGAACGGGCTCAGGCCGGCGTGCGCCGCGATCTCGGCAAGGCTCAGCGGTCCCTCGGCGTGGTCCTCGATGAATCGGCAGGCGGCGACGGCGCGGCGCCGCTCCGCCCACGTCACCGGCTCGATCGGCAGCGGCCGGTCGCTCTGGCTGCGCAGCAGATCGGCCGCGAGCACGCGGACGATCTCCTCCGCCGACGGCGGCAGCGGCTGCCCGGTGCCCAGCAGGCTCTTCGCCCATGCGAAGTGCCGCGCGCGCGTCGCCGCCGCGGGCTGGCGGAATCCCCGCGCGCGGACGCCGGCCTCGCGCGCGATCTCCTCGAGCGTCTCCGGCCCGAACGACAGCGACACGCAGCGGTCCCCGCGGCCGTGCTCGTGCGAGCAGATGAACGTCTGCCCGACGTTGCCGAGCATCACCGCGCCCGGCGTCATGGTCATCGTCGTGCGGCCGCTGCGGTACTGGAACGTGCCTTCGTAGACGAGACCGATCGTGTAGCTCGTGTGCTGCTCTTCGAACGGGCGGTCCTCGGGGCCGAACGTGCACGTGTACTCGTGCACGCGGAGATCGGCGAAGCAGCCGATCTGTCGGGACGGCACCGCCTCGAGCATGTGCCGATCGTACTGTGTCCCGGCGGCCGGGTCACCCCGGATGAGCCGGTCCGCCTGGCAACATCCGGACCTCACTGATTCGCGATGCGATAGCGGCCGAGCGTAACCGTGATGCGCCTCGCGGGTTGCGCGCCCGCGGAGGGAGGCATCATGCGAAGAGTCCTGCTCGCTGTCGTCGTCGCCGGCGTCGTCGGGTGCGGGACCGGGTACAACCGGGGTGCGCTGGAAGCCGGTCTGCGCGCGGCCAATCCGGTGTACGTGTCGTCGGAGCAATCGGTGGAGGAGATCGAGCGCGCGAAGCCGCAGCTCATCCTGCCGGCGCGGATCGCGGTCGCCCCGCCGACCGACGGGCCGTCGCGGACGTGGAGCCCGGACGAGGTGCGCGTCATCGAATCGTGGGCCGAGCCGCTGCGCGCCGCGGGCATCGCGAGCGAGCTGCTGATCCTACCGTCCGGCCTCGTCGACGGCGGTCCCTGCGATCCGGCCGACCATCGCTGCAAGCTGCGCGCCCAGCGCTCGGCCGCCGCCCGGACGAGGGCGGATGCGCTGCTGGTGGTGCACCTGGCGACGGCGACCGACGAGTACGTGAATCCCGCGAGCCTGCTCTACCTGACGATCGTCGGGATGTGGGTGGCGCCCGGCACGCACCGGAACGCGCTCACGATCGCCGATGGCGTCCTCCTCGACAACCGCAACGAGTACCTCTACGCGTTCGCGCGTGGCGAGGGCGAGAACCGCGTCGTCCGCCCGGTGATGTTCACGGACGAGCAGGCCGTCATGGCGACGTCGCGCGTCGAGGCGCTGCAGTCGTTCGGCGAGGCGTTCGTGGCCCAGGCGCGCGGTCTCACGCCCCGCTGACGAAGCGCTGGAACATCATGCGTGCGTCGGCGACGAGGGCCGGCCCGGGGTTCGGTCGCGACAGGAAGTCGGCCCACGCCATCAGGTCGGCGAGCCGGCTCATCCGGCGCCACGCGCGCGGCAGCGGACCGTAGCCGTCGGCGACGGCGGCGGCGAACCCGTCGTCGTCGCCGCGGGGTGGGCGCAGCAGGTTCCCGAAGTCGACGAACGGCGCGCCGCTGAACGCGAACTCCCAGTCGAGCACCGCCACGACCGCGTCGCCGCGAACCAGCACGTTCGAGCCGTTGAAGTCGCTGTGCGTGAGGCATGGTGGGCCGGTCCAGTCGTGGAGGAGCACGCCGTCGCGCTCGGCGTCGCGAAGGACGGCGTCGACCAGGGCGGGGTCGGCGAGGTGGTTGCGTCCGGGGCCGTCGACGAGGACGGCGCGGAGGAAGGCGAGCACGCCGGCGCCGTCGACCGGGACCGGCTGGGCGACCTCGAGGCGTTCGTCGAGGAAGCCCGTGCGCGGGAACGTGAACGAGTGGATGGCGGCGAGCGTCGCGCCGATGGCGCGGGCGAGGGCGGGCGACGGTCGCACCTGGTCGAGGCGTGCGGCGTCGACCCACTCCATCACCGCGTAGGGACGTCCGGTGACCACGGCGTGCAGGACGCGCGGTACCGGAACCCGATCGGCGACGAGTGCCAGCAGTGCGAGCTCTTTGGCGGCCTGTGTCGGATCGCGGGTCCAGAGCCGCAGGAGGACCGGGCCGGTGGCGGTGTCCACGCGGAGGTTCGTGTTCGCGAGCCCGCCGGCGGCGTGGGCAATCGAGAGGACGGTGCGATCCGGGATGAGCGCGGCGACGTCCTCGCGCGACAGGTCGAGCGCAGGCTGCCCACGGCTCCACCGCTCACGCATCACAGAGCCCCGAGACGGCGTCGGCATAGCTGGGCGGCCGGAAGTCGCAGTTCGGAAAGCTCGTCATGGCATCGATGTGGATGCCGTCGTCGGTGTTGCGGGCGCGCAGGGTCTCGACGGCGTCCTCGCCGAAGACTGGCGGCGTCCAATGCAGGCGGATCAGCGTGCCGTTCTTCCAGTAGAACCGGAAGCCTTCGCCGTCGTCCCGCACGATGCGCACACCGGCCTCGTGGACGTAGGTGTGGTGGCGCCGGCAGAGCGAGCAGAGGTTGTCGAGCGTCGTCGGACCGCCGTGTGACCACGGCACGACGTGATGTCCGTCGACGAAGCGGTTGGTGCAGCCGGGAAAGCGACAGCCGCGGTCACGCAGGTGCATGGCGCGACGGAGGAGCGTCGGGATGGTCCGCCTGCGGCGGCCGACCTCGACGACGTTTCCGCGGAAATCTTCCCGCACCGCCACGACCGCTGCGTCGCACAGCAGACGATCGGTCGTCGAGCGGGGCAGCGCGGTGCCGTCGTCGTCGAGCGTCCCGCCGATCTCGGGATCGCCGTCGGCATCGACGTGGACGATGACCTCGACGGCCGGACCCGCGCCGGCGCCGTTCAGGTAGGCCTCGGCCACGGCGACCAGGGCATCGGCCCGATGCGCGCTCGCGAGGCGCGTTCCCGCGGAAACGTCCCGCTCGCTCCACGCCCGGCTCCGCGCGACCTCGAGCGCCTTGCGGATCGCGGCGGCCTCGTCGGCGGTCACCTGGATGTCGAAGCGGACGAGTCCCAACGTGCTCTCCCGCTCGCGAACCCAGCGCAGCTCGTCCTTGAGCTCGGACTGCTCGGTGGCGTTGCGCATCGCGAGGCGATACCCGCGGCAGATGCGTTCGAGCTGCGACGCGGTCGCGCAGCGCGCCAGCTCGAGCAATGTGCCTTCGTTCGCGGCGGTCGCGACGCGGGTGATCGCGCGCACTTTGGAGTAGCTGACCTGGCCGTGCCGGAACGCCTCGTCGAGCGCCGGAAGCGACTCCAGCGCTCGCGCGACGCGCACCTGCTCGCGCGCGGCGCCGAGATCCATCCCGACGCGCCACGCGAGCCAGTGCGCGCAGCTGCGTGCGCCCTGGTCGGCCCATCCACCTCCTTCGTCGAACCGAGCGACGAGCTGCAGGAAGCGATGGGTCGCGGCGTCGAGGTGCGCGGCGAGCTCGGCGATCTCGTCGGCGAGACGCTCTCCGTCGGCGGTGTTCATGAAGCCCTTGTACCATGGGGGTTTCAGACACCGTGGGAGAGGGCGGGAACGACGCGCGCGCGCGCGGACGCTGCGCGTGCGCCGGTGGGCCGAATACGTTCGATAGGCGCGATTGGGCGACGTCAGGCGGGCGGCTATGTCGGTGCGGCGTGTGGAAATCAGGGGTCGGCTGAAAACTTGTCAATAAGGCGGTGACAATTGTTGGCTGACCGCATCCGAACGTCGCCGTCGCCTCCATTTGCTGGGAGTCTCGGAGGCGTCACTCCACTCGTTCGAATGCAAATTTGAACCGGTATCGGCAGAGCCGCACGCCGCGTACTGCCCGCGCAGCGAACAGGACCTTCGGGTGGAAGTCCTCGGCGATCAAAAGCCCGCGAACGGGGACCTTCTCTTCGGCAGCAACGACGCCAATGTACGCAAGCAACTGTGTCATCGCATCTGGGCGCGCCATGCCCGCCTTGAGCTCGATGACGACGAGTGCGCCGGAGGCATCCCGAGCGCAAATATCGATGCGCCCTGCCTCGCAGGATCGCTCCTTGCCTCCATCATCAACGACGAGCCCGTCTTCGAGCTGCTGTAGGTTCGCCCGTAGCGCGGCTTGAAGGTCGCGCTCGAGACCGAACGTGATCTCTGTTGCCGCGTCTAGCTGCTCCACCTGAAGTGCCGCGACACTCGGTCCGTCATCTCCGCGCTCGAGCAATTCGTCGTTGAGGGCTTTGCGCGCTCGGTATCCTTTGAGGACGTTTTGTCCTTCGGGTCCATTGCCGGCCGGCCAGTATCGCGAGAAGAACTGCTCGAGCAGGCCCTCGCGGTCGAAGAGATCGACGAACTCTCCCTTTCTCACCCGAGTGCGCTTCCCGGGAACTCCTGGGTGAATCGGCTTGGCGAGAATCGCGCTAGCCGAGCTGGCGAGGCCGTGAGCGCCGGCGAATGCCACCGCGTCTGCGATCTGGAAGAATTTCCTCACTGCCATCGTCAATGTCCCTAAAGCGACTTGGATGCCGGGGCCACCCAGCCCTACGGAATCAACCGCGCCACGCGCGCCGCGACGAGCGCCTCGACGGCATCCGCCCGCCGCACCGCCGACCGGATCTCTTCCGCGAACGCGCGACGTCGCGCGTGCAGCTCCGGCGTTCCCGGCTCGAGCAATCCCCGGTTGTTCGCCAGCCGCAGCGCGTTCTCGAAGAGCACCTTCGAGACCGACTCCGGATTCGAGATCCGCCGCTGCAGCAGGTACTGCTTGCCGACACCGAGGCAGCGCTCGACGAGCTTCGGCTGATCGATCGGATGCGCCGGGCTCTCGCGCTCGAGCGTGTCGCCCACCACCTGATAGGCGTGCAGGAACGGACGCAGGATGCGGTGCGCGTTGAACGGCCGGAACGATCGCACGAGCGACTGGATCGCCGCCGGTCCCCGCAGCGCCGACTCCCACTTCGGATCGTGCAGCGCGATCTCCTCGACGAGCTGGGCGCGGAACGCGTCCTTTTCCGCGAAGAAGAACTCGAACTTCAGCAGGTCGCGCAGCCGCATCGCCTCGTCCCAGAACGTGCCGCGCCGATCCTCGACGTGATCCTCGCCGGCCCTCAGCAGCGCCAGCTCCGCAATGCCCGCGTTGACGAAGAAGTGGATGATCGTGTTGCGGTAGTATGCCGCGGTCAGCGCCTGGTCGGGCGCGATCGCGTACACCGCCTCCGGCCCCTCCGCGTAGCGGGTGACGACGCCGCTCTCGACGAGCGCGTCGAGCGCGCGCTGCACGCCCGCCTCCGTGTCGAGGTCGATCTCGACCGTCGTCGGCAGTCGACGGCGGCGGATGTAGGTGACGAGATTGCCGAGCGCCACCACCATCTCGGGGACGCTGAGCGCGCGATCGCCGCGGCCGAGCAACGCCAGCGCCACCAGCGACGTCGGCGTCATCGGCGTCACGTCGTTGATGCGGACCGACACCTCGAACGCGAGCTTCTGCACGGCGAGCGTCTGCTCCTCCTCCTCCGACGTCGTGCCCGGCTCCGCGTGCGGGTCGGGCGGGCCGATCATCTTCGCCAGCGACACCGGCTCGCCGAAGCGGATGTGGATGTCGCCGAAGCGCCGCCGCAGCCCGCGCACGACGTTGACGAACCAGCCGAAGCCCTCCTTCTGCTTCTTCCCGCCGCGCTGCTCCGTCGTGTACGCACCGACGTCCTGGATCTGGTCGTACGCGATCGCGACGGGAATGAGATGGACGTCCTCGCTCTTGCCGCGACGGTAGGCGTCGACGACGTTCGCGAGCAGCCCGAAGCGCGGCGGCAGCAGCTTGCCGGAGCGCGAGCGCCCGCCCTCGATGTACCACTCGAGGGAGAAGCGCTTCTCGATCAGGTAGTCGATGTAGTGGCGCAGGACGAACTTGTAGACCGGGTTGTCCTTGAACGTCCGGCGGATGAAGAACACGCCGCTCCGGCGGATGAGCGGCCCCACCGGGAAGAAGTTCATGTTGATGCCGCCGGCCGTGTGATTCGGCGGGTGGCCGTTCTCGTGCAGCGCATACTGCAGCACGAGGTGGTCCAGGTTCGACTTGTGCGACGGCAGGAACACGACGGGATGGCGCTGCGCCAGGTTGTAGATGCGCGTCAGCTGCGCGTGGTCGTAGTGCAGCGCCTCGCCGTAGCCCTGCGTGTAGAGCGTGTGGATGAGCTTCGCGGTGAGGTCGATGACGTACGGGCTGTGCGTCGCCCGGATCTCGTGGAGGTAGCCCTGCGCCTCGCGCAGCACCTCGGCCTCGGAGCGGCCGACGTCGTGCGCGAGGCGCGCGATGCCGCCGCGGAACGCGGGGCGCGACAGGATGTCCTCGGCGACGAAGCGCGGGACCTTGTAGCGCAGGCCGCGCACGCGGCGCTCGGCGCGCTCGAGTGCCAGGCCCGCCTGCCGCGCGACGAACTCGGCGAGGCCCGTCGTCTCGCTCGACCCGGGGCCGCCCGCGTGCACCCAGCGGTCGCGCAGCTCGCTGACCGTCGCCGCGTCGCCGGCGACGACCTGGAAGCGCTCGGGCGAGCGGCATGCCATCCACTGCCGGACCTTGCCCGGATCGCGCGGGTCGCCGAAGAGCACGAGCCGCGCGAGGCGCCGCAGCCAGCCGCGCCGGCGCCGCGGCGGTGTCAGCCACGCGACGCGCAGCGGCGTCAGCAAGGGATCGTCGTCGCCCGCGAGCGCGGCCTCGAGCCGCGGATCGAGGCGGGCGCGCCGGCGTCCACGACGGCGGCGCGACGGCGGGATCGGGATGGCGTCCCACGGGACGCCCGGCAGCTTGTGATGCTCCTTGATCCAGTCGAGCAGCAAGCGCTGCTCGATGCCGCTCGACGCATCCAGCAGGAACACGACGCGGCCCTCGGCGAGGGGGGCGTCCTGTTCGACCTGCCGGCTCGCGCGCGCCATCCGGCGGGATACTACGACGATCGCCGTCGCCGGTGGTAGCGCATGGCTGGACCGGCCGAACCGCGTGACGCTATCTTCGCGCCCGTGGCGCACGCCGACCTGACCCGCGAGATCGACGAGGGGCCCGACGGCCCGCACGTCGCCGCCTTCTTCGATCTCGACCGCACCCTGGTGGCGGGGTTTTCCGTGTTCGCCTTCTTCTCCGACGCGCTGTTCCGTGGACGCATCGGGCCGAGCGGGCTGGCCCTCACGACGCTGGCCGGCCTGCGCTTCCAGCTCGGGCAGGTCGGCTTCTCGGGGCTCCTCACGGAGGCGGCGGCCCTGCTCCGCGGCGAGCAGGAGTCCTCGCTGGTCGAGCTCGGCGAGCGGCTCTTCGAGCAGCGCATCGCCGCCGACGTCTATCCCGAGGCGCGCGCCATCGTCGCGGCGCACAAACGCAAGGGCCACACGGTCGCGATCGTCTCGTCGGCCACCCGCTACCAGGTCGAGCCGCTCGCCCGCGAGCTCGGGATACCGCACGTCCTCTGCACGCGGCTCGAGGTGAAGGACGGGCGCTTCACCGGCGGCATCGAGCGGCCGACGTGCTACGGCGAGGGCAAGCTCCGCGCCGCGCGCGACCTCGCGATACGCGAGGACGTCGCGATGGAGGACAGCTGGTTTTACACCGACAGCGACGAGGACCTGCCGCTCCTCGAGGCCGTCGGACGGCCGCGCCCGACGAACCCGAACCGCGGGCTCACGGCGATCGCCGCGAAGCGCGGCTGGCCGCAGCGCACCTTCCACACCCGCGGCATGCCGAGCGCCACCGACGTGCTGCGGACGTCGCTCGCGATCGGCAGCCTCGTGCCGTCGATGCTGCTCGGCCTGCCGGCCGCCGCGCTCGAGTGGCGCTGGCAGCCGTTCGTCAACATCGCGGCCAGCACGTGGGGCGAGGTGGGCACGGCGCTCGCGGGCATCGGGCTGCGCGTCCACGGCGAGCAGCACCTGTGGTCGCATCGGCCGGCCGTCTTCATCTTCAACCACCAGAGCGCCATCGAGGTGCTGCTCCTCTGCAAGATGCTCCACCGCGACTTCGTCGGCATCAGCAAGCAGGAGGTGAAGAAGAACCCGATCTTCGGGCCGGCGTTCGCGCTCGCGGGCACCGTGTTCATCGACCGCTTCAACCGCGAGCGCGCCATCGACGCGCTTCGCCCGGCGATCCAGGCGCTGCGCGAGGGCCTGTCGATCGCGATCGCGCCCGAGGGCACGCGCAGCAGCATGGGGCGGCTCGGGAAGTTCAAGAAGGGGGCGTTCCACATCGCGATGGCCGGCGGCGTGCCCATCGTGCCGATCGTCTTCCTGAACTCGCTCGACGCCCTGCCGAAGCACGCGGTCGTCGCGCGGCCGGCGACGGTCGACGTCGTGGTGCACCCGCCCATCGACACCCGCGGCTGGACGGTCCACGACATCGAGACGCAGGTCGCGAACGTGGAACGCCTCTATCAGGAGACGCTCGACACATGGTCAAGCTGATCTTCTTCTGCCGCCGCCGCCCGGAACTGACGCCCGCCCGCTACGCGGAGCTGCTGCTCGATGGCCACGTGCCGCTGGCCCTCCGTCACCATCCGACGATGCGCGGCTATACGGTGAACGTCGTCGACGCCGTGCCGCCGCCGCTCGACCCGATCGACAGCGTCGGCCAGCTCTGGTTCGACTCGCTCGACGATTTCCGCGAGCGGCTCTACGACTCCGACGCCGGCCGCGCGATCGTCGAGGCGGACGTCGCGCGCTTCCTGAGCGGCGCCGACGCGTACGTGACGACGGAACACGTGCAGAAGGACGAGGCGGTGCGCACAGCACCCGGCGCGCCGTCGCCGGGCGTGAAGCTCGTCTGCCCGCTGTGGCGGCGGCCCGACCTGACGCACGAGCAGTTCGTCGAGCACTGGTTGACGCGCCACGTGCCGCTCGCGAAGGCGCATCACCCGGCGATGGATCGCTACGTGACGAACGTCGTCGACCAGCGTCTCGGCGCGAGCGGCCCCGACCTCGATGGCATCGCGGAGATCCACTTTCCGTCGGCCGAGGTCCTCGCGCAGGGCTTCTTCGCGAGCGCGGAAGGCGAGCGCATCGTCCGCGAGGACATCGCGCGGTTCATCGGCCGCACCGGTCCGTACCGGGTGACCGAGTACGTGCAGACGCGGCCCCGATAGCGCATCCCCAATTCGTGGGACCGATGCCGGCGCGGCGATACGCTACGCTGGCCGCATGACTCGGCTACTTCTCGCACTCGCGCTCGTCGTCACCGCCACGTCCGCCCATGCCCGCTTCGACCTGGATCCGCGCATCCGACCGCGCCTCGACGGGCGCTATGTGCTGCCGGCGCCGTTCGACGATCAGGACGCCGCGATCGAAGTCGGGACGCTCGGCGAGTGCGAGGAGGGCTACCTCTTCTGCGACCCGTCGGTCTCCTGCGAGACGGAGGAGGCGTGTTGTCCGAGCGACGTCCAGGTCGGACAGAGCCTGCAGATTCCCAACCCGTTCCGCCTGTCCTTGCCCGGGGCGACCGCCGGACAGTTCCCGGTGCGCATGAACCTCATGTCGGGCGGCGAGTGCTACGGCCAGGACATGCAGGAGGCGATCTTCTACTTCCTCGACTTCGGCGCGCCCGGCGCGCCGAACGACGACTGCCTGAGCTGTCTCGTCGGCATGTGGATGTATCTGGCGAATCTGATCTCGGAGTGTCCGGCGGACTGCAGCCCCGATAGCCTGTTCGGCTCCTTCCTCTGCTTCTTCCTGTCGGAAGGACCGGAGCTGCTCGCGCGGCCGGCGGGAAGCGCCGGCACGTCGGGCTTCCTCGCGACGCTGGGCGCGCTCCGCGATCAGGTGATGGCGGCGTCGGCGGCGGGCCAGCGCTACACGCAGCTGTACGTCGAGCAGTCGCCCGCCCTGATCCGCGTCGTGCCGTCGCGGCCGTGGCTCGTGTGGATGATCGGCGACGCGCTGCCGCCCTGGCTGACGGCGTTGAACGCGCTGGTCGCGGGGCAGGGCGCCGGCATGACGATCAGCCAGTCGATGATGGACGACTGGCTGGCGATCGTCGCCGAGTTCCAGGCGGGCGCGCCGCCCGCGACCGCGGCGATCATTCAGACAGAGCTCGACCGGCTCGACCTGCCGTCGTTCGTCGGCCTGACCATGGACGAGGCGCGCGCCCGCTTCGAGGAGCGCGGCGTCGAGGGACCGACGGGCTGCGGCGACGGCTTCGACGGCGCCGACTGCGCGCTCGCCGAGCTGCTGGCCACGGACGTGTGCGGCAGCGAGACGCCCGACGCGAAGCTCGGTGCGCTCCTCCAGCAGCGCGTCGGCAAGGCGCGCGCAACGCTCGCCCGCGCGGCCGCGTCGACGAAGGCCGCGAAGACGCGCAAGCTCGTCCGCAAGACGTCGAAGCAATTGGGCGCGCTCCAGCGCAAGGTGCGCAAGGCGAAGGCGACGTCCGACGCCTGCAAGACGACGCTCGAAGGTATGGTGGAGGAGCGCCGCCAGCTCGTCGCCGCGCTCGCGCCGTAGCTCGCGTCACTCCGGCCAATCGGGCCAGTCGCGAGACACGCTGAGCTGCCATTGCGGCGGGCGCTGCTCGAGGAAGGCCATCACGCCCTCGAGCGCGTCCGCGCGGCCCATGACGACGTGGTGCAGCGCCGTTTCCTTACGGCCGACCTCGTCGCGCGTCTGCGGGTGGCCTTCCCACAGGAGGCGCTTCGACAGCGCGGCCGACAGCGGCGCGACGTTGACCGCGATGTCGCGCGCGATCGCGAGCGCCGCGGGCAGGACCTCGGCCGACGGCAGCGCGCGGCTCGCGATGCCGAGCGCGACCGCCTCGTCGCCGCGGAACAGCCGGCCCGTCAGGAAGAGGTCGGCCGCACGCGCGAAGCCGATGGCCCGCGGCACGCTCCAGTGCGAATGCGCGTCGGGCAGCACGCCGCGGCGCACGTGGACAAAGCCGTACTGCGCCTCGAGCGCGAGCAGACGGATGTCGCACTGCATGGCCAGCGTCAGGCCGATGCCGACGGCGTGCCCGTTCACGGCGGCGATCACCGGCTTGCGCACGTCCCACGCCGCCGGCGTGACGCCCGCCGCGCTGAACTCCGGCTCATCGCGCTTGGCGAACGTGTCCGCGCCGGCGTCGAGGTCGGCGCCGGTGCAGAATGCGCGACCGGCGCCGGTCAGCACGACCGCGCGGATCGTGTCGTCGGCGTCGCAGCGCTCGTACGCGCGGCCGAGCTCGTCGGCCATGCGTCCGGAGAACGCGTTGCGATGCTCGGGCCGGTGCAGCGTCAGCACCGCCACGCCGTCGGCGACGTCGACGAGGACGTGCGCCGCCTCGCTCATGGGTGCTCCGCGTCGAGGAACGCGCCGCTCGGCGAGCCGGTCGTCACGTTGACGCGGATGCCCTGACGTCCGACGAGCGGGCGCTCGCCGTTCGGGCCGCCGCCGTCGGTCCACGAGAGCTCGATGGCGAGGAAGAGGTCGCCGCCGGTGCCGTGGCCCGCCGGGATGCCGGCCGGGATGCGCACCTCGCAGCCCATGCGCGTCGCGAGCGGGTGCGAGTGCGCGTTGTGGCCGAGACGGATGTCCCACGTCAGCTCCCCGCACGGCGCCTCGCCGTCCTCGGCGTCCGCGCCGCGGCCGCGCAGGTCGATCGGCGTACCGAGCCGCACGGTCGATCCGTCGGCGGGCGACAGGATCGCGACCGCCGGCGGCGTGTTGCCGACGACCACCTCGACCACCGTCGGAAAGCTGCGCTCACCGGACTCGGCGACGACCACCAGCGTGACCGGGTACACGCCGTCGCGGCCGAACGTCCGGCGCAGCGTCGCCGAGCGCGCGTCGGTGCGGCCGTCGCCGTCGACGTCCCACTCGTAGCGCGCGATGCGGTCGCCCTGGCCGGGCGTGTGCGAGCCCTCGGCGGAGAAGACGACGTCGAGCGGCGCGGCGCCCGCGGTCGCCGACGCGGTGACGACCGCCACCGGCTTCAGCCGGCCGGTCGCCGAATGCTCGATGCGGCTCACCTTCGCGTCGAGGTTGTCGCCGTAGAAGCCGCTGCCGTACTCGACGACGTAAAGCGCGCCGTCGGGGCCGACGTCGAGGTCGATCGGGCGTACGAAGCGCTCCCACGGCAGCAGGCGGCGGAGATGCGCCAACGTCCCGTCGGACGCCACGTCGACCGACGCGAGGACGTCGCGCGTCCAGTCGGTCATGAGCAGCGTGTCGGCGTACGGCGGCGGCAGCGCGTACGGCGCCCCCGCCGGCGCGCGGTAGAACGTGCCGGCGATCGCCGTGCGGCCCGTGAACTGCGCGCCCTCGGGCGGGAACGCGGTGCCGAGCGCCAGGTACGTCGGCGTGAAGTAGTCGTAGGCGATCAGCGACGGACGGAAGCCGTCGCAGACGAACGCCGCGCCGGCGGACTGCGTCGTGAAGTCGACGTCGTTGTACGGGATGTTCGGGCCGATGCAGTACGGCCACCCGTAGTCGCCGGGCGAGTCGGCGAAGTTGATCTCGTCGAACCCGCGCGGCCCGCGCGACGAGTCCTCGAACGCGTCGGGACCGACCTCGCCCCAGAACAGGCGGCCGGTGAGCGGGTCGACGGCGGTCCGGTACGGGTTGCGCGATCCCATCGTGTAGATCTCGGGCCGGCCCTGGCTGCCGTCGGCGGGGAAGAGGTTGCCGGGGGGGATCGTGCCGTCGGGGTTGATGCGCAGGATCTTGCCGCGCAGGTCGAACGGGTTCCGCGCGGTGCGTTGCGCATCGTAGTTCTCGCGGCCGGGACGCTCGTCGATCGGCGCGCTGCCGTTGGAGTCGCCGAACGGATTCGTGTTGTCGCCGACCGAGAGGAACACGGTGCCGTCGGGCCCGAACGCGATCGAGCCGGCCTCGTGGCAGCACTGGCGTTCGCTCGGCACCGCCAGCACGTCGACGCGCGTCCCGAGGTCGAGCGAGCCGTCGGCACGCGCGACGACGTGCGAGAGGACGTTGTCGCCGGGCGGGCGTCCGACGGGCGGCGGATCGGCGACGGGCGTCGAGTGGTAGAGCCAGACGCGGCGGTTCGACGCGAACTCCGGATCGAGCGCGATGCCGAGGAGGCCGTTCTCCGACGTCGTGTCGACGTCGAGCCGCCCCGCGAGTGTCGTGCGCCCCGTCGTCGGGCTCCACAGCTTCACCTCGCCGGTGCGCTCGATGTAGTACACGTGCCCGTCCGGATCGACGGACAGCGCCATCGGATTGCGCGCGTCCGTCGTCAGGACCGTGCGGCTCCATGACACGGGGCTCGCCGCCCAGCGGATGCCGCCGAGGAGATGGGCGCGGAAGCGCGGATCGTCCCAGCTCTCCGGCCGGTGGCCGAGGTTCGTGTAGAAGCTGCGGCCGCCGTCGTACTCCTTGTACCAGGCGACGGGATGATCCTCGCCCATCGACGGCCCGGGCGGAAAGTTCGGATAGATGAAGCCGTCCTCGTCGATGGTGAGCAGGATGACGCTGTCGCTGCGCGGGTTGCGGTCGAAGTTGTAGATCTCGTCGGTGAAGGGGAAGGTCGGCGGCAGGTGCATCGTCGACGGGTGCGTGTCGTCCTCGGTGGTGGCGATCACCGGCACCGGCAGCAGCGGGTGATTCACGAAGTACGCGCCGACGAGCCGCCCGTACCACGGCCAGTCGTACTCGGTGTCGGCCGCGGAGTGGACGCCGACGTAGCCGCGGCCGCGCTGGATGAAGCGCTCCATCGCCGCCTGCTGCGCGTCGTCGAGGACGTCTCCCGTCGTGTTCGCGAACAGGATCACGTCGAAGCGCTCCAGCTCGTGGTCGGTGAAGACCGTCGGGTCCTCGGTCAGGGTCGCGACGATGCCGTCCGACGGCGGCAGCGCGCCGAGAACCCGCTTCGCGTCGTCGATCGACGGATGGCGGAAGCCGGTCGTGCGCGAGAAGACCAGGACGCGGACGGCGCGCTCGGCCTCGAACGCGTGCTCGGTGCTCGGCGTGCGGATGCGGCCCGTCATCGCGCGGCACGTCTGCGCGTCGACGGTCGCGATCAGGCGCACGAGGCGCCCGCGCTCGCCGCAGCGACGCCACCGTGCGCGCACGCGAAGCCCGTCGGGACGCCGCTTCACGCGTGCGGTCGTGATGCCGCAGCCCGGGATCGACGCCTGACGACCGTCGATGTCGATGACGTCGGGCTCGCTGCCGCCGCCCGGCAGCAGCGGCGCCCCGGCGACGACGAACCGGCCGTCCGAGCATTTGACGTCGCGCCGCGGCTCCGCGGCGGCCGGCAGCAATCCGATCAGGGTGGCCGCGAAGGCCAGCAACACACGAGGCATGGGCCGGCCCTATGACGGCCGGCCGCCGGGGGTCAACGCGCGGTGCGGCGAATCAGGTTCCGGACGTCAAAACCACCTTCCCGACGTTCTGCCGCTCCTGCATGTAGCGATGCGCCGCCGCCGCCTGCACCAGCGGGAACGTGCGGCCGACGACGGGCTTGATCGTGCCCTTGTCGTACCCCTCGAGCAGCGTCGTCATCTCGCGTCGCAGCATGGGGATGTGGTCCCAGAGGTGGCCCAGGTTCACGCCGATGACGGCCTTGTTGTCGTTCATCAGCTTGATCGGGTGAAAGAAGGGCAGCGAGAGCACGCTCATCAGGGCGCGCAGCTTGTTCGGCTCGGTGCCGGCGGAGGCGCTGGAGAGGCCGAAGCACACGAGACGGCCGAGGGGTGCCAGGCAGCGGTAGCTCTTGCGGAACGCGCCGGTCGCGTCGAGCACGACGTCGACGCCGCGGCCGTTCGTCACGCGGCGCACGCCCTGCTCGAAGTCCTCGGTACGGTAGTCGATGCAGTGCTTCACGCCGGCGGCGCGCAGCGCCTCGTGCTTCGACGCCGACGCCGTGCCGATCACCTCGGCGCCGACCGCGTTGCAGAGCTGGATGGCCGCCATCCCGACGCCGCCCGCCGCGGCGTGGACCAGGACCTGGTCGCCGGCCCGCACGTTGCCGAAGCGATAGAGCATCAGCACGGCGGTGAGGTAGTTCACCGGGATCGCCGCCGCCTCCTCGAACGTCATCGCGTCGGGCATCGGGAAGACCTGCGCCTCGGGCACCGCGATGGCCTCGGCGTAGCCGCCGAAGCGCGTCAGCGCGAGCACGCGCTGCCCCTCCGCCAGGCCGCCGTTCGTGTCCGTGCCGAGCCGCTCGACGACGCCGGACACCTCGTAGCCGACGACGCACGGCCGCGGCGGCGCGTCGGGATAGAAGCCCATGCGTGCCGAGACGTCGGCGAAGTTGACGCCGGCGCCGCGCACGCGGATCAGGACCTCGCCCGCGCGTGGCACCGGGTCGGGCACCTCCCGCACCTCGAGCACCTCGGGCGGACCGGGCTTGGGGATCCAGACGGAGCGCATCCGGCGCGCCTAGCGTGGTTGCCGTCGCTGCGTCAATCGACGCGCCGCGGGGTTGCGTGCCGAAACGCGTTGTTGTTGGTTCCGCGGCATGAACCTCGGACTCGTGCATCAGGCCATCGCCGCCCGCAATCCCGACCGGGAGTGCATCGTCACCCCGAGCGTCCGGCTCACCTACGCGCAGGTCGCCGAGCGCGCGCGCCGCCTGGCCAACGTGCTGCACGCCGCCGGGCTCGGCTGCCGCGCCGAGCGCGCGGGCCTGCAGGGGCACGAGTCCGGCCAGGACCACCTCGGCATCTACATGCTGAACCGTCCCGAATACATCGAGGCGATGCTCGGGTCGTTCGTGGCGCGTGTCGCGCCGTTCAACGTCAACTACCGCTACGTCGACGACGAGCTCCTGTATCTCCTGACGGACTCGGACGCCGTCGCCCTGGTGTACGAGGCGCGCTATGCGCCGACGCTCGCGCGCATCCGCGACCGCCTGCCGAAGCTCCGGCTGCTGCTGCAGGTGGCCGACGACAGCGGCGAGGCGCTGCTGCCCGGGGCCGTCGACTACGAGGCGGCGCTCGCCGGCGCGTCCGCGGACGCCCCGCCGGTGACGCCGTCGCCCGACGACCTCTACATCCTCTACACCGGCGGCACGACGGGCGCGCCGAAGGGCGTGCTCTGGCGGCAGGAGGACATCTTCCACGGCGCGATGACGGGCGGCGCACCCGGCATGCCCGGTCCGGCCACCATGGAGGAGGTCGCCGAGAACGCGACCAACAACGGCGGCTTCATGCGCGTCATGACCACGCCGCCGCTCATGCACGGCGCGGCCCAGTGGCTCGCGTTCGGGGCGCTGCATCAGGGCGGCACGGTCGTGTTGCAGGGCCGTCCCGACAAGCTCGATCCCGTCGACGTGCTCGGCTCCGTCGAGCGCGAGGGCTGCAACACGCTGACGCTCGTCGGCGACGCGTTCGCGCGGCCGATCGTCGAGGAGCTCAAGAAGCGGACGTACGATCTGTCGCGGCTGTTCGTCATCGGCTCCGGCGGCGCCATCCTGTCGCCGCACATGAAGGAGGCGCTGCTCGAGCACGTGCCGCACGCCATGGTGATCGACGGCTTCGGCGCGTCGGAGACCGGCGCGCACGGCTCGCACGCGACGCGCGCCGGCGACACCGCGCAGACCGGCAAGTTCGCCATGTCGAACACGCTGATCCTGAAAGACGACCTGTCGGGCCCGCTGCCGAGCGACGCGCGCGAGACCGGCTGGGTGGCGCGCGCCGGCCACGTGCCGCTCGGCTACTACAAGGATGCGGCGAAGACGGCGAAGACTTTCCCGACGGTCGGCGGCACGCGCTACGCGGTGCCCGGCGACCACGCCTGCTTCAACGACGACGGCTCGATCAACGTGCTCGGCCGCGGCTCCGTCTGCATCAACTCGGGCGGCGAGAAGATCTACCCCGAAGAGGTCGAGCAGGTGCTGCGCAAGCATCCCGCGATCTACGACGCCGTGGTCGTCGGTACGCCCGACGATCGGTTCGGCGAGCAGGTGAACGCCGTCGTCCAGCCGCGCGAGGGGCAGACGATCGAGCACGCGCAGGTGAACGAGTTCGTCGCGCAGCACCTGGCGCGCTACAAGCTGCCGAAGGCGACGATCGTCGTCGCGGAGATGGTGCGCAGCCCGAGCGGCAAGCCCGACTACCGCTGGGCGAAGGCGCGCGCGCTCGAGGCCCGCGGCATCGGCCAGCGCTGACGCACCGCCCGGAGTTTCGACTCCGGTGTCACCGGATTGACACCCGCCCGCCGTGCGGCCCGCGCCAATCGGCGGTGCGGGCATCGGGGCCCTGGCACAATTGATGCTGCGTGACCGGGTGCCCTCGATGCAGCGTGGACACCCGGAACGACGCGACGAGCGGCCCGATCTCGAGGCCGCGTACGAAGCCGATCGCCAGGCGGTCGTGCGCGCTCGCGTCGAGCTGGGCGCGGGTCTGTTCGTCGCGTTCGTCGGCCTCGCGAGCCTCATCGAGGGCCTGAACCACGGCGACCGGAGCGCGGTCGTCATGCGATTCTTCGTCACGCAGATCGCGGCCGTCGTCATCGCCGTGCTGGCGATGCGGCTGTCGCCGCGGCGCTCGCGGCCGGTCGTCGTCGGCGTCGCGCTGATGGCCGGGCTCTCGGCGCAGATGTGCGCCTACAACTTGGTCGTCACCGGGCCGGCGGAGCGGCTCGCGATGGCGCAGACGTGCATGCTGACGTCGTTGGCGCTGCTGATCCCCTGGGGCTGGCGTGCGCAGGCGGCGCAGGGCGCGGTGGTGCTGGCCGCGTACGCCGGCGTGCTGCCGCATCTCCACATTTCCGACGGCATGGCGTTTCCGCTGCTGGGGCTGACCGTCGGCGCGACGGTGTCGGTCGCGGGGGCCGCGTTCATGGAGCGCTCGCGCCACGACACGTTCGTGCGCACGGTGCTGCTGCGCGAGGAGGCCGAGACGGCGGCGGCGCTCGCCGACGTGGCGCAGCTCCTCAGCACGCATCTCGACGACCCGAACATGCTCGAGCGCGTGAACCGCTTCGCCGTGGCGACGCTCGGATGTACGAGCAGCGAGTCGTACGTCTGGGACGACGCCTGCGCCGGCTATCGCGTGATGGCGACCGTCGGCCTGCCGCCGGACGTCGCCACCGAGCTGAAGCAGCTCGAGTTCTCGCCGGAGACCACGCCGCTCGTGCGCAACGTGCGGCCGGGCGAGGTGCTCGAGATCGCGGACACGCGCCATCAGATGCTCGTCCCCGTCGAGGTGATGGAGTACTTCGGCGTCACGTCGTCGATGTACGCGCCGATCACGCGCGGAGGCGTCGTCATCGGCGCCATCGGCTTCGCGTGGAACGGCCGCCGCGGTCCGTTCTCGCGGCGCGATCGACGGCTGGCCCTGGGCATCGCCCACGCGACGGCCATCGCGATGGAGAACGCTCGCTTGATCCGCGATCTCCAGGCGGCGAGCCGGCTCAAGTCGGACTTCGTCGCCACCATGTCGCACGAGCTGCGCACGCCGCTGAACGTCATCATGGGCTACAGCGATCTCCTGGCGGACGGCGACTGCGGGCCGCTCAACGCCGCGCAGCGCGAGCTGCTCGACGCCACGCGCCGCAGCGCCGTCGAGCTGCTCGGCCTGGTGAACGCGACGCTCGACCTGAACCGCCTCGACACCGGCCACGATCCGCTGGAGCCCATCAGCGTCGCGATCGACGACGTGTTCGGCGAAGTGGCGGGCGAGGTGGCGGCGCTGCGCCGGAGCACGGTGGAGCTGCGCTGGCACGATGCCACGGACGGCCGCCCCGTGGTCACGGACCGCGTGAAGCTCAAGACGATCCTGAAGAACCTCGTCGGCAACGCGCTCAAGTTCACCGACGTCGGTGCGGTCGAGATCGCCGCGCAGCGGCTGGACGGGACGCTCACGCTGACGGTGCGCGACAGCGGCATCGGCATCGCGGCGGATCAGCAGCCGGTGATCTTCGACATGTTCCGGCAGGTCGACGGCTCGTCGACGCGCCGCCACGGCGGCGTCGGGCTCGGGCTGCACATCGTGAAGCGGCTCGCCGACACGATGGGCGGCGCGGTGACCGTCGAC
Source organism: uncultured Binatia bacterium (SeqCode) (assembly GCA_964432595.1). Classification (GTDB taxonomy): domain Bacteria; phylum Desulfobacterota; class Binatia; order DP-6; family DP-6; genus DASYLJ01. Next base: position 240,840 of record CAYSOF010000002.1, read on the forward strand.
AGCGCACCGGGTCGCGGCGCGACCTTCACGGTCGTGCTGCCCGAGCTGCGCCTCCCGCCGCGCGGCCGCCGGCCACGCGAGGGGCTGCCCGTCGTCGCGCGCGCGTCCTAGCGCGTGCTCTGGACGATGACGCCGTACCAGCCGAGGCCCGCGTACGTCTCGTAGCCGGGCGTCAGCGCGAAGCCGACGACGTTGCCGTCGGCATCGTCGTAGTTGCCGATCTTCCGGCCCTGCGTCTGCAGCGGGAACGTCTCGCTGAGCACACCGCGTCCGTCCGACGCCGCGAGCACGCGATGGCGCCCGTCGAGGATCAGCTGGCGCGTGCGCGCGCGCTCGCCGTCGAGCAGGCGCACGCCGTCGACGACGGTCTGCGACTGGTCCTGCCAGTCGAAGAAGATCGCGAGCACGCCGGTGACGGCGCCGTGCGCTTCGCCGCCCTCGCGGATGGCCGCCGCGTAGGTCGCGACGGAGCGCCCGCGAAGCGCCTCGTTCGTCTCGATGTCGGCGACCGCGTATTCCGTGCCGTCCGCCGTCGCCATCGCCTGGCGGAACCAGCTCGCGTCCGCCACGCGGCGGCCGATCGCGTCCGGGTAGCGCTCGGGGCGGCCGTTCGCGAGCACCGTGCCGCGCACGTCGAGCACCCAGAGATCGAGGTACACGGTGTACGAGTCGAGGATGACGGACAGCCGGCGGCTCGCATGCCGGCACCGCTCCGGCGCCGGGTCGGCGACGCAGTCGACGACGGCGGAGTCGGTGGCCCACCACCGGACGTCGCAGGACCGTTCGTAGAGGTTGCGGTCGATGATCTCGATCATGTTGAGCGAGAGATCGGCGAGCCGGGTGCCGCGCACGCTGGCGACGAGCTGGGTGCCGAGGCGGTCGAGCTCGGAGAGGCGCGTACCGAGCGCCTCGCGCAGCCCGTCGGCGATCCTGTTCACGTCGCCGCTGAACTCGCCGATTTCCTTCGCGACGACCGAGAAGCCGCGGCCCGCCTGCCCGGCGCGCGCGGCCTCGATCTGCGAGTTGAGGGCCAGGATCTTCGTGCGCCCGGTGACCCGCTGGAGATCGTCGACGTTGCGACGAGTGAGCTGGGCGACCTCGCGCGAGAGGGCCAAGATACGCTCCGGCATAGCTAGCGAAGTATCGGGCGGCGCCGGATCAATCTTTAGCGCGATGCCTGCTCCCGGCGCGGTAGCGTGAGCGTCACCGTCGTCCCGAGGCCTTCGGTCGATTCGATTTCGACTGCGCCGCCGATGGACGCCACACACTCGTGTACGATCGACAGCCCGAGCCCGCTGCCGTCGTTGCCGAGCTCGCCGTCCAGGTGCCGGTGGGCGCGCAGGAATCGTCGCCGGAACAGCTGCGGCACGACGTCCGCCGGGATGCCCAGCCCGTTGTCGCGGATGGCGACGGTGCATCGTCCGTCGACGGCGGCACCGGTGATGTCGACGTGCCGCTCGGCCTTCGCGGGATCGCTGTACTTGATCGCGTTCGACACGAGGTTCATCAGCGCCAGCTCGAGGCGCGCCATGTCGACCGTCACCTCGGGCAGGTCGGGTGCGATCCGGATGGTCACGCCGCGCGCGGTGGCCACGTCGGCCAGCTGGCGCGACACCTCGCCGGCCACGGCGCCGACCTCGATCACCTGCACGACGGGCGTGTCCGTCACCTCGCGGGCGCGCGCCAGCTCCTCGAGGCTGCGCAGGATGTCGGCGATGCGCGTGACGTTGCGTTGCAGGAGCGGCGTGATGCGGGTGCGCAGCGCCGCCAGGTCGGGGTCGCCCGTCGACGAGAGCATCCCGATCACGAGCTGGATGGTGTTCAGTGGATTGCGCAGCTCGTGGCTCACCATGCGGTTGAAGCCGGCGAGCTGCTCCGTCTGCCGTGTGATCGTGTCGGTGTACTCGGCGACGAACGTGTCGACGGTGATCTGCATCAGCGTCTGCACCGCGCGGCCGATCCGCCGCATCACCTCGAGGCACTCGAGCGGCGTCGGCACGTCGGGCAGGGCGGCGGTCGCGTCGGTGACGAACTGCTCGAGCACCGTCCCGAGCAGCGCGTACTCGCGCAGGATCTGATGGACGGACGCCTGCTGCCCGTGCCGGAGGCGTCCGAGCTCCTGTGCCTTGGTGATGACCGTCGTGTTGGCCGCGAACTCCTCGTCGCTGGGCGCACGCAGATACGCGGCGATCTCATCGATGATCGCCGGGATGTGGTCGAGGAGCTGGTCGGAGGGAAAGACCTCGCGGACGTCGACCGGCAGCAGCTCGGTCAGGCGCGCGAGCCAGCGATGGGAGATGTCGCGCTGCGCGGACTCGAGGCGCTCGGCGAGGAGGAGAGCGTAGCTGCGGTCGTCGCGGTCCATGGGTTCCCCTGACGTGGGGGAGCGCTACCATAGGACCGATCGCGCTATGACGCGATAGGACGTGAACGGGTTTCGTCAGTCGCCGAACATGCCGTTCAGCGTCTGCTGCTCCTTGTGGAGCGCCGCCCAGATCTCCTTCCAGACGTTGCCGTCGACGAGGCCCGGGGCGAAGGCGCCCAGCTCGTCGAGCACGTCCTGGCGGGCGGCCCCGCTCGACGCGTCGGTCGAGTGGATCAGGCGGTCGGCCACCGCGACGATGGCCGGCAGGTCGAGGCCGCAGGCGGGGTCGAGCGGCTCGGTGTGCAGCGCCACCGGGTCGACCAGGAGCGGCGGCATGCCCCACAGCTGGAGGAGCCAGCCGCCGACCATGCCGTGGTTGCAGCCGAAGGCCTCCTGCTCGGCCGCCGCGGCGCCGCCGGCTTCGACGGCGTCGTCGAGCAGCGACCAGTAGGTGTCGCCGAGACGCAGCCCGAGGACCAGCTTGCCGACGTCGTGCAGCAGGCCGGCGGTGAACGCCTGGCCGGGATCGGCGCCGCGGGTGCGCTCGGCGAGCAGCTTCGCCGCCGACGCGACCATCGAGGTGTGGCTCCACATCCGCTTGCGGTAGCGACGGCCCTCCGCGCTCGAGCCTTCGAGGGCGCCCCACACGCTGAGGCCGAGCACCAGGTCGCGCACGCGCGCGAAGCCGAGCAGCGTCACCGCCTGCGTGATGCCCGTCACCTTGGTGCGCACCGCGAAGAGTGCGCTGTTGGCGAGCCGCAGCAGGCGTGCCGCGAGCGACTGGTCGCGCTCGATGAGCGTGGCGAGCGCGCGCAGGCTCACGTCGTCGCGGTTGATCGCAACCAGCATGCGCTGTGCGACCTCGGGCGCGGACGGCAGCGACTCGACGGCCATCAGCTCGCGGTAGAATCGCTCGAGCACGGGCGACCGCGAGGGCGGATCCCACGTGCGCCGACGCGGCGTCGTCGCCGTCGCTGCAGAAGCCATTGGAGCGTGGTGGAGCAACCGCCATGCCACGAGCGATGCGTGTCCCGCGTGGGGATGTGGTGCCCGATGGCGTCACGGAATTGCCAGTGCGGAGCGCCCTGTACCGTTGACTTGCGCGGATCACCCGCCTACCTCCGGTTCATGCGCTGCGTCACGTGCGGCGTCGAGCTCATACCGGGCAAGCAATTCTGTCACGCGTGCGGCACGAAGGCTGCGGTGCACTGCCGCGCCTGCGGCGCGGTGCTCGAGCCGACGTTCCGCTTCTGCCCGGACTGCGGCACGCAGGTCGAGGGCGCGGTGCACGACGTCCCGCCGCCGACCGTCGCCGATCCGCTGGCGGGCCTGCTCGAACGACGCAGCCTGGGCGGCGCGCCGGCCGTCGTCGCGAGCCCCGCGGCCATCGAGGGCGAGCGCAAGCTCGTGACGGTGCTCTTCTGCGACCTCGTCGGCTCGACGTCGATCGCCGAGCGCCTCGACCCCGAGGAGTACCACGACCTGCTCGAGGACTGGCTGGACGTGATGTTCCCGGAGATCTATCGCCTCGAAGGCTCCGTGAACCACGTCGCCGGCGACGGCCTGATGGCGCTCTTCGGCGCGCCCGTCGCGCACGAGGACGCGCCCCATCGGGCGGTGCGCGCGGCGCTCGCCATCCGTGCGGCGATGGAGCCGCTCGCCGAGCGCCTGAAGGCGCGGCACGGGGTCACGCTGCAGCTGCGCACCGGCATCAACACCGGTCCGGTGGTCGTGGGTCCCGTCGGTACGGCCGGGCAGGTGGGCTTCTCCGCCATCGGTGACACCACGAACCTGGCCGCCCGCCTGCAGACGCTCGCCGCGCCGGGACAGATATTGATCAGCGAGACGACGCACCGCCTGGTGCGCGGGTTCTTCGACGTGGACCCCGTCGGACCGCTCGACGTGCGCGGGAAAGCCGATCCGGTCGCCGCGTACGCCGTGCGCGACTGGCGCGGCGGCGTCACCGCCATGGCCATCGCCGCCGCGCGCGGGCTCACGCCGTTCGTCGGTCGCACCGTCGAGCTCGACGGGCTCGAGGCGGCGTGGCGGCGGCTCGGCGAGGGGCACACGCAGGTCGTCGCGGTCGTCGGCGACGCGGGCAGCGGCAAGTCGCGGCTGCTCTACGAGTTCCGCCAGCGGCTGCTCGCGGCGGAGGTGCCGGTGTTCGAGGGCCGCTGCGCGTCGATGTCGACGACGCTGCCCTATCATCCCTTCCTCGCGATGTTCGCGCGCTGGTTCGACCTCGACTGGGACGACGAAGAGACCGTCGCGTGCGCGAAGCTCGTCGCGAAGTTCGACATGCCGTGGGAGCAGATCGAACGGCGCTATCCGCTCCTCTGCCGCTTCCTCTCGCTGCCCATCGAGCGCCTCGCCGACCAGCCGCCCGACGACCTCAAGCGCGAGACGTTCGACGCCGTCGCGAAGATGGTCCTCGACGCCGCCGAGCCGCGCGGCGTGGTCATGTTCATCGAGGACCTGCACTGGATCGACGAGCCGTCGCGCGAGCTGCTGCAGGACCTGCTGCGCCGCTTCGTCGGCTCGCCCGTGCTGCTCGTCGTCACGCATCGTCCCGACAGCGCGCCCGCGTGGCAGGTCGCGACGTCGCTGCAGCAGTTCGTGCTGCGTCCCCTCGACGACGCCGACGTCGCGTCGATCGTGCGCGACGCCGCCGGCGGTCCGTTGCCCGCCGAGCTGGTCTCGGTGCTGGTGGCGAAGGCGGGCGGCAGCCCCTTCTTCGCGGAGGAGCTGGTGCGCGCGCTGCTCGACGAGGGGCACCTCGTCGCCGAGGCCGACGGCTCGCTGCGCCTGACGCGCGCGCTGCGCGACGTCTCGATTCCCGGCACCGTGCAGGAGGTCATCGCGGCGCGGCTCGACAGCCTCGGGCCGGCGACGAAGCGCGTGGTGCAGGTGGCGGCGGTGCTCGGGCGGCAGTTCCGTCGCAGCCAGCTCGAGGCCCTGCTCGCGGCGGAAGGCATCGACGTCGGCCGCGAGCTGGCCGAGGCCGAGCGGCGCGGGCTGCTCCATCGCAAGACGGCGATCACCACCGACGAGCTGCGCTTCGGCGAGAGCCTCACGCAGGAAGTCGCGTACGAGACGCTGCTGCTGCGGTTCCGGCGGCAGCTGCACGAGCGCATCGGCCAGCTGCTCGAGGCCGATCCCGAGCCGGGGCCCGAGCACTCGGCGCTGCTCGCGCATCACTACTCGCGCAGCGACAACCACACGAAGGCGGTCGACGCGCTGCTGGTCGCCGCGCGCGACACCGAGGAGATTCCGTCGTACCGGGTCGCGTTCGGCTTCTATCGCCAGGCGTGGCAGCTCGCCGAGAGCGTGCTCGGCGAGCGCGAGGACGGGCACTTCCACCAGGCCGCGCTGTCGGCCATCAGCGCCATTGCGCGGCTCACCACGTTCTTCGGCGCCGAGGACCTCGGCGACGCCGAGCGCGCGATCGAGCGCGGCCTCGAGCTGGCGGAGCTGCTCGGCGACCAGTCCGTCATGGGACACCTGATGTTCTCGAAGGGTGTCGTCATGATGATGCGCAAGGAGAGCGACTTCGCGGGCGGCCTGGCGCTGGCCGAGCGCGGCGTCGAGGTCGCCGAGGAGCTCGGCCAGGCCGAGCAGGCGCAGCGCCTCGCGCGCGCCGTCTGCATCCACTACACCATCGACGGCCGCTTCGAGCGCGCGCTCGCGCGCATCGAGCCGATGCTGGTCGAGATGGAGCGCGGCATGAACCGCGAGCGTCCGCCCGACGTCTACCTGGCGTCGCGCTGGGTGCGCGACCTCGCACTCTACGCGAGCGACGAGTTCGACCGCGCGCTCGCCACGGCCGGCGAGACGTGGGCGATGGCGCAGCGGGTGGGGAACCGCACCATGCGGACCGCCTGCGGCACGGTGCTGGCGCCGGTCTGGTATCTGCGCGGCCACTACGCCGAAGCGCAGCGCTGGGCCGACATGAGCCTCGAGCTGTCGGAGGAGATCGGCAACGCGAACGCGCTCGCGACGTCGGCGTCGATCGCGCTCGCGTCGCGGCTCATGCAGGGCGAGCGGCCCGATCCGTCGCGCTGGATCGACGCGATGGAGCGCGGGCTCGCGGCGGCCGGCATGATGCAGATCAACACGCGGTTCGTCGGCGAGGCGCTGCTCGGTGTCGGCGACGTCGAGCGCGCCGATCGCATCACGGACGCCCTGGTCGGCCGCGCCGGCGGCCGGCTGCGCCAGGCCATGGTGCTGACGGCGCGCGGCGACGTGCTCCTGCATCAGGGACGGCTCGACGAGGCGGCGCATCGCTACGCGGAAGCCATCGCCCTCGGGGAGAGCATCGGCTCGCGCTCGACGCAGGCCGCGGCGCTGATCGGCGCCGCCGAGGTCGCGGTCGCGCAGGGCGAGCCGCCCATCGGCGTCGACCGGGCGGCGGCGTTCTGCGCGGCGCTCGAGCTGTCGCATTTCCGCACGCGCCTGGAGCGCGTCCTCGGCGGCGGGGCCGGCGAAGCCTTCGGCACGTCGTGACCGACGGGGCGGCGCGCGGCTTCGTCCTGACGCCGACGTTTCGCGTGCGGGGCGGACGGGTCGCCGTCCATCTGTACGCGGTGCTCGACGACGGCACGCCGGCGCTCGTCACCGACGACCGCCTGCTCCCGTACTGCTTCGTGCGGACGGCCGACGCCGCCGCCGTGCGCGGGCCGGCCGCGACGCCGACGTCGCTCGTGACGTTCGCCGGCGAGCCCGTGTCGCGGCTCGCGGTGGCGTCGCCCGGCGACCTGACCGCGCTGCGGCGGCGCCTCGTCGACGCGGGCATTCCGGCCTACGAGGCGGACCTGCGCTACGCCTATCGGTGGCTGATCGACCACGACGTGCGCGCGGCGTTCAGCGTCGACGGCCCCTTCGAGACCCACCCGACGCTCGGACGGCTGTATCACAACCCCGTCGTGCGCCCGGCCGAGTGGACGCCGCGGCTCCGGGTCCTGTCGCTCGACATCGAGACCAGCCTCGACGGCGGCCGGCTCTGGTCCATCGCCGTCGCCGGCGCGGGCGGCGAGCACGTGTGGATGGTGCACGGCGCGCCCGTGTCGGGTGCCGTGGTCGTCGCCGACGAGGGCGCGCTGCTCGACGCCTTCATGGCGCACCTGCGCGCGGCCGATCCGGACGTCCTCACCGGGTGGAACGTCTGCGACTTCGACCTGACGGTGCTGCTCGCGGTGGCGCGCCGGACGGGCCGGCGGCTCGCCATCGGCCGCGACGACGAGGAGGCGCTCGTCCAGCGCGATCAGAGCTTCACGCGCGAGGCGCGGGTCGTGCTGAACGGGCGCATGGTGCTCGACGGGCTGGCGCTCATGCGCAGCGCGTTCATCCGCCTCGACGACTACCGGCTCGAGACCGCGGCGCGCACGCTGCTCGGCCGGGGCAAGCTGTTCGGCCCCGACCATCGCGGCGAGGCGATCGAGGCGGCGTATCGCGACGATCCGGCGCGGCTCGCCGCCTACAACCTGGAGGACGCGCGCCTCGTGCTCGACATCCTCGACCACACCGGCCTCGTCGACCTGACCGTGCGCCGCAGCCTGCTGACGGGCATGCAACTCGACCGCGTGAGCGCGCAGATCGCCGCGATCGACTCGCTCTACCTCCGGGCGCTGCGCGCGCGGGGCAAGGTGGCGCCGTCGGTCGACGCCGACCGTCGCGACGCCGCGCCGATCACCGGCGGCCTCGTGCTCGAGTCGCGGCCGGGCCTGTACCGCAACATCCTCGTGTTCGACTTCAAGAGCCTGTACCCGAGCCTGATCCGCACCTTCAACATCGATCCGCTGACGCACGTCGTGGGCGCCACCGCACCGGTGCAGCGGACGCCGTCGGGCGCGACGTTCCGTCGCGACGAGCCCGGCATCCTGCCGGAGCTGGTGGCGCGGCTGTGGGACGAGCGCGCGCGCGCGAAGGCGGCGGGCGACGGCACCGGCGCGCAGGCCACGAAGATCCTGATGAACTCGCTCTTCGGCGTGCTGGGCTCGCCGGCGTCGCGGCTGTTCTCGCCCGACGTGGCGAATGCGATCACGGTCGCCGGCCAGCACGTGATCCGGCTGGCAGCCGACGCCGCGACGGCGCGCGGCCATACGGTCGTCTACGGCGACACGGACTCGATCTTCCTCGACGTCGGCGCGGAAGACGCGGCCGCCGCCGCGGCGCTCGGCCGCCGGCTGCGCGACGAGCTCGACGCCGCGGTGGCCGAGGCGCTCCACCGCGAGTTCGGCTGCACGAGCCACCTCGAGCTCGAGTTCGAGAAGGTGTACGCGCGCTTCTTCATGCCGGAGGTGCGCGGCGGCGCCACCGGCAGCAAGAAGCGCTACGCGGGACTGGTCGACGGCGCGCTCGAGATCACCGGCCTCGAGGCCGTGCGGCGCGATTGGAGCGCCGTCGCGCGGCGCTTCCAGCGCGAGCTCCTGCTGCGCGTGCTGCGCGACGAGCCCGTCGACGACTTCGTCCGCGAGTTCACGACCGCGCTGCGCGCGGGCACGTTCGACGACGAGCTGGCGTACCGCAAGGCGGTGCGGAAGCCGCTCGAGTCGTACACGCGCACGACGCCCGCGCACGTGAAGGCGGCGCGAAAGCCGGGCGCGACGGCCGGGCGGATCGTCACGTACGTCGTCACCCGCGCCGGACCCGAGCCCGTCGAGGCGCTGACGGCGCCGCCGGACCACGAGCACTACGTCACGCAGCAGCTGAAGCCCCTCGCCGACGCCATCCTGCACTTCGTCGGCACGAAGGACTTCGACGACCTGATCGGCGCGCGGAAGCAGCTCTCGCTGTTCTGAGCGCCGGCTTGACTCCGCCCGGCGCTCCCGGAGATGACCGGAGCATGGCGATGGACCCGACGTACCGCACCGTCTCGCGCGACGACTTCCCGGCCATGGTCGACGTGCGGCGCTACGGCCAGCGCTCGAGCGACTTCGAGGAGATCATCGCCCGCACCGAGGAGCACTTCTGGAACCCCGAGGATCCGGACTACATCGACTTCTCGACGCCGTGGCCCGGCGAGACGTCGATCTTCCCGCAGAACTTCGTCGTCGAGGCGCACACCGCGGTGTGGGATCGTCTCGACGAGCGCCAGCGCATCGCCTTCGCCGACGAGAGCGCGCGCTGGATCATCTCGAACCTGCTCCACGGCGAGCAGGGCGCGCTCAGCCTCTCCGTCAGCCTGTGCGACATCTTCCTCGATCCCGGCGCGCAGGAGTACGCCGCGAATCAGGCACGCGAGGAGGCGCGGCACGTGCACGCGTTCGCGCGCTACGTGGCGGCGCGCTTCCCCGAGGGCCCGTATCCGATGGGCGAGACGATCGGTGCGTTGATCCGCGAGCTCGTCGCGACGCCGGTCGTCTACAAGAAGATCGTCGGCATGCAGATGCTCGTCGAGGGGCTCGCGATGGGCGCCTTCACGTCGCTGCACAAGGTGTCGCAGGACCCGCTGCTGCGCCGGCTGTGCAAGCTCATCATGACCGACGAGGCGTTCCATCATCGCTTCGGCAAGATCTGGGCGCACGCGACGGTGCCGGAGCTCGACGCGCAGTCGCACGCCGAAGTCGAGGACTGGGCGGCCGAGTGCTTCACGCATCTGCTCTTCAACATGGTGAACCCGGTGCAGAAGCGGCTGATCTACCCGCGCTTCGGCCTCGACCCCGAGTGGGTGCGTAGCGCGGTGATGGAGGCCTACACCGAGTCGGACCGCCGCGCGCAGCTGCAGCAGTCGACGAACGTCTTCCGCACGCTGGTGAAGACGCTGCTGAAGGCCGGCGTGATCACGGACCGCACGCGCGATCGCTACGCCGCGTGGGTCGACATGGACGAGCTCGCGGGCGAGAGCGACCGCATGGTCGGCGACGATCTGGCCGAGGAAGGCATCCGCGACCTGAAGGCCATCAACGCGACGAAGCGGAAGGTCGTCCGCCGAATCGGCGGCTGATCAGCCGATCGTTTCGAGGTCGACGGGCGTATAGGGCGCGTCGCCGTCGGGCGGCTCGTCGTACGGATCGAGCTGCTCGATCGACGCGGGCTCCTCGAGGTCGGTGAACGTCGAGGCGGGCTCGGGAACGACGGTCCAGAGCACGAACGCGCACGCACCGGCCAGCGCGGTGGCCGTCGCCGCGCGCAGCAGGCGCGGCGCCGCGACGGCCGGAACCGCGATGCGTCCATCGGCCAAGGCGCAGAGCGCGGCCAGCACGCCGAGATCGGCCGCCGCGAGCGCCAGCCGTACGCCGTCGGACGGCCAGACGCTCCACACGATCTCCATCACGGGGATCTCCGTGAAGACGTGCGCGACGTAGAAGAGGAGGCTGTGGCGGCCGAGCAGCGCCAGCCAGGCGGACGCCCGCGAGCCGGCGAGCACATGGTCCCAGCCGACGAGCGTCCAGGCGAACACGACCTGGACCGCGGCGAGGTACCACAACAGCGCACCCGGCTGGAGCGGCTTCTTGTCGAACCCGAGCGGCAGGAGGTGCGACGGCCCCCCGACGCCGAACGCCGGGCCGTGATGGAGGACGAAGACGGCGGCGAAGGCGATCGTGACGCCGGCCGCCCACGCGACGCGGCTGCGTTCGCCGTGCCGATCGAGCCAGGCCAGGCCGTTCGCCGACAGCAGGCCGGCGACGAACAGCGGCTGCCAGTACGCGACCTGGAATTCGCCGTCCGGCCAGGCCAACGCACCGCCGGTCGCCGCCGCCGCGGCGTAGAGCGCGAGGCTCGACGCGGCGAGCGGCCAGTCGCCGGCCCGGCGCCGCACCTCGAGGAGCAGGGGCATGACGCCGAGCAGCAGCGCGTACAGGACGAGAATGCCGCCCATCACGCCGGGCTGCCGCAGCAGGACGAGATCGATCACCCCGTCGAGCGGCGCCGTGTGCGGGGCGCTCGGGAACGCGCGGAAGGGATCGAGCAGCCGATAGGCCACCGACGCGACGATCTCGATCGCCAGCAGCTGGCCCGCACGTCCCCACAACCGTCGATAGACGTGCCGCCGCGCGTCGCTGCCGCGCGCGACGGCGGGACCGAACGCGACGGCGACGGTGAGACCCGCCAGAAAGACGAAGCCGCCGGCAGCGAAGCGCGTCCAGTGCTTGATGGTGTCGTCGAGCGCGCCGGGAAACCCGAGCCCGTTGAAGGCCAGGTGCACCAGTACGACGTCGACCAGGCACAGCCCGCGCCAGACGTCGAGTCGGTCGTCGCGTTGCATGGGGAAGCCTCCGGTTCCGGTGCAGTCTTCCCCCCTGCGCCACCTGCGGCATACCGCGATCGCCACGCAGAGGGGAAGGGCGACGCACGTCGTGATCGGGCTGCTACCAAGCTTACTGCAGCCCGATAGGGCAGGTGCGTTGCCCCATCGTCCGGCGACGCCGCACACATGCTCGATTCGCGCAGGTGCGCGACCGGGAGCGGCGCATTTGCGCCGTGCCGACGTGGGGTACCACGGGCATGCGCGTTGCTGTGATTCCACCGATGGCCGGCATGCTCCGCATCGCCACTGCGGCTCGCCTCGTCCTCGGCGCTGCGGCGTTCGTCGCGACGACCGGCCGGGCGGCGGCGCAGGCGCCATGTTCGCCGGGTAGCCCGGCGCCCGCACCCTGCGTGATCGCCGCCTCGGTGAACGTGCCCTCCGAGACCCTGTGGGACGTCGGCGCGCGAGCCCTCGTGATCGCCGCCGGCAAGACCGTCAACGTCCAGGGATTCGGGAACATCACGATCCTCGCGTCGGACATCACCCTCGAGACGAACGCGAAGATCGACGCCGACGGCACCGAGGGGTTCGGCGGAACCGTGACACTCGAGGCGACGACGGCCGTGGCGATGCATACGGGCTCGCTCATCGACGTCTCGGCGAACGAGTACGCGGGCTTCATCAACATCGCCGCCAACGCCGGGACCCTCGACATGCAGGGGGGCCTCGACGCGAAGGCGACCGACAGGAAGGGCGCCGGCGGCTTCATCACCGTGTACGGCGACGCCGGCGTGACCATCAACGGCGGTGGTCTCGACGCCTCCGGCGGCAACGACGCGGAGGGCGGCCTGATCGAAGTGGCGTCGTCGGGGGCGATCGTCGTGGCGGGGCTGCTCGACGCGTCGGGCGGCGAGGGCGACGGAGGCGAGATCGGCCTCGACGCGGGCACGTCGGTGACCACGCAGGTCATCGGCGCGATCGACGTCCGATCCCGCGCCGGTGGCGGATTCGGGGGGGCGGTCGGCATCACCGCGGGCGGCAGCGTCACGCTGTTCGGAAACGTCGTCGGGACCGCGACGAGCAACGACCTGAGCTCCGGCGCGGGCGCCGAGATCGACATCACGAGCGAGACCGGTGACGTCGCCCTCGCGAGCACGATCGACGTCCGGGGGCCGGGCGACGACGGCGACGGCGGCTTCGTTGCCGTGTCCGCGGGCGGCAACGTCGTCGTCTCGCAGCCGATACACGCCTTCGCGAAGACCGGCGGCACGGGCCATGGCGGCGATCTGGACTTCGTCGCCGGGGGCGACCTGTCGCTGGCGGCCCTCGCCGACGTGCACGGTGGAGCGCTCGGCGGCGGCGTCGTCGCCGAGACCGGCGGGACGGTCGAGGTGACCGCGTCGGTGTCGGCGTCGGGCACGACCATCCTGCCGATGATGGCCGCTCCGCGCGGCGGCATCGTGCAGCTCCAGGGGTGCGAAGTCAGCGTTCCCGAGGGTGGATCGATCGTGAATCTCGGCTCGGCCGATCCGTTCCGTGGCATCATCCGCCTGCAGGCGAGCAACGCCATGACGATCGGGGGGACGTTGACGGCCGGCGTCGGCAACGAGCTGCAGTGGCGCGAGACCCTGCCGACGCTGCTGCCGACGAAGAGCATCACCCCCACGCAGTTCACGGTCCGCAATCTCGACCTGCCCTGCTGCGGCGCCTGTACGACGACGACGTCGACCGTTCCGGCGACGACCAGCACCACCACGACGACGATCGAAACGACGACCACCACCACGAGCACGACGACGACCAGCAGCGTGCCCGAGACGACGACCACCAGCACCGTCGCCCAGACCACCACCACGACGACGATCGAAACGACGACCACCACGACGACGTCGGTCGACACCACGACCACGACGACGTCGGTCGAGACCAGCACCACCACCACGACCGCCGTGACGTCGACGACGACGACCACGGCCGCGACGACCAGCACGACCACGACGCTGCCGACCGCCTGCGTCGACGAGCCGCTCGTCGGCTACGACGCCGTCGACTGCCGGCTCGACACGATCGACGCGGTGCTGGCCGGCGAGACGGTGGACACGCTCGGCGGAAGGCGGCTCGCGAAGCGCATCGCGAACGCGGTCACGAAGACCCGCACGGCGATGACGACCGCGCGCACGGGCCGCAAGGTCGTGCCGAACCTGCGGCGCGCGAACAAGCTGCTGCGCGTGTTCCAGAAGAGCGTGACCAGCGCGCAGAAGAAGGGCCTGCCGGCCGACGTGGGCGCGAGCCTGATGTCGCTGGCGTCGGGCGCCACCAGCGAAATCGGCGTCCTGCGCGCCACACGGCAGTAGCCCGCGCACTCCGCACGGGCTCGTTGCGTGCGCGCGCGATGCCCGCAGCGCTGCGCGACGCGGAGCCCGGAACGCCGCGCCGCTGCGTGATTCCCGCGGCACGTCGGTTGCTCCCGCCGACGCGCATGACCCGAGCCCTCTCCGCCGCCGCGCTGCTCTGTGCGCTCTGCGCTCCTGCCCACGCGATCGAAGCGCCGCGTTTCCTGCGCGCACCGCGAGCGCTCAGCCTCGAGGCGTCGATGGCGGCGACGCCGCGCGACGACGTCTCCACGCGCCTGTCCGTCGGCTCGAGCGCGTTGCTCGCCGACTTCGTCGGAACGCCGCAGGCCGCCGTGGCCACGACCACGACCGCATCGGCGGCGTTGTTCCTCGTCACCGCGAAGAACGGCATCGAGGGCTGCTTCGACGTCACCGTCGAGCTCTACCGTCTGACCGGCAACGACGAGCGCATCCCGGTCGCGTCGGGCTCGATCACCACGTCCATCCTGCCGCGCAAGCAGGCGACGGCGCCGATCATCGTGCCGCTGACCGTGCAGGGCACCCTCGCCAACGTCGGCGAGCGCATCGGGATGTCGATCCTCGCGCGCAACCGCTGCTCGAGCGCGCGCAACGTCACGCTGCTCTACGACGGCGCCGGCGCCGCCAGCAGCCTCTCCTTCTCCGACGCTCCGCCGCCCCCGCCGCCGGGCGGGCCGACCACCACCACGACCAGCACGACGACGACCGTGCCGCCGCCCGCGAGCTGCCTCGCGATGCCGACGGTCGGATTCCCGGCGCTCACCTGCCGGCTCGATTCGCTCGAGGCGGCGCTGCGAACCCATCCCGCGTCCGACGTCGGGGGCAACCGCGCGCTCCGTCGCCAGCTCGTGCGGCTGGCCCGCACGCGTGCCCTCGTTCAGGCGGCAGGCACCGGGGATCGGGCCGGCGCTCGCCTGCGGCGGGCGCAGCGCAAGCTCGATGCCTTCGTCCGGACCGTCGCCACCGGCCTCCGCCGCGGCCGCGTCACGAGCGAGCTCGGGAGCCAGCTCGACGGGCTCGCGTCCCAGGCCGTGGCCGAGCTCCGGGCCCTGCGCAGCAGCGTTCCGTGAGTGTGGCGATGGCGCAGGCTCGAGAGCCGGTCCGTGCGCCGATGCGAGACGAGTACGGCCGTATGGCCGGCAACCGTTCGATTTCGCTACGTGTCATGAACGTTGGTACGGCATGCGCATTGCTCGATTGCGGGACACGATGACGTATCTCCGTACGGCCGGCGCGGCCGTCCTCGTCGCCCTCGCCTGGGCGGCTCCTGCCCGCGCGCAAGACCACACCGCGCTCTACCTGCGGGAGGGCACGTCGGCGGAGCAGCTGCTCGAGAGCGCGCCGACCCGACCCGCGCCGCGCGAGATGTCCCGCTCCATCGGCGACCGGACCACGCAATCGTTCGGTCCCTTCCTCGGTCTGCCGGCGACGGGGACGAGCAGAGTGCGTGTCGGCACGGTCACCGCCTTCGAGTTCCTCGGGACGGGGCAGAACGGCATGAACGGCTGTGCGGACGTCGCCACGACGTTCTTCAAGCAGCCGCCGAGCGGCGAGCGGATCGCGCTCGGCTACCTGTACCAGTCCGGCGTCACGATCACCGCGAAGAACGGCGCGCCCGAGCCGCTGCAGTTCGCGCTGCCGGTCGGTGGCTCCCTGGCCGATCGCACGATCCTCGCGGGCGACCGTCTCGGCTTCGAGATCGTCGTCCTGAACCGTTGCGGCGGGCAGCGGAACGTCACGCTGCAGTACGACTCGCTGGGGCACCCGAGTCGGCTCGTGTTCGAGGACAATTGTCCGGCGGTCTCGAACCCCGATCAGAACGACGACGACGACGACGGCGTGGGTGACGCGTGCGACGTCTGCCGCGGCGTCCCGAATGCCGACCAGCGCGACGGCGACGGCGACGGCGTCGGCGATGCCTGCGACAACTGCGCGACGACGCCGAATCCCGAGCAGGCGAACGGCGACCGGGATGGCCGCGGCGACGCCTGCGACATGTGCCCCGCCGAACCGGGCGAGCTGCTCGAAGTGACCGGCTGCCCCTGCGCCCAGCTCACCTGCGACGACGGCGACGTCTGCACCACCGATTCGTGCAACGCCGGTGTCGGCTGCGAGCACGCGCCCGCGATCTCGGTCGATGCCGTGCTGTGCCGCCTCGCCACGATTCGTGGTGCGATGATGGCCGCGGCGCCGGCGGACCTCAATCCGAAGCTGCGAAAGCCGCGATCGAAGGTGCAGCGTGCGCTCGCGAAGTGCGTCCAGTTCGCGAACGCCACCCAGGCCGAGCTGAACCGCGGTGTCTCGCGGCGCATCGCCAAGAAGATCGACCAGCTCCACGCGGCGATACAGAAGTTCGTCCTCGAGGTGGAGCGCGCGCACGGCAAGGTGCTGATGTCGCCCGCCATGCACGAGTCGTTGCTCGTGCTGAGCAACGAGGCCATCGGCGCGACGCGCGTCATCCGCTGAAAAGGCACGCGGCCGCCGGACCCGACGAGTCCGGCGGCCGCGGTTTCGAACGTGCGCGCGGGGACGTGGTTCAGCGCACGATGACGTCCGCGTCGAGGTTCAGGGCGTCGCGATCCTTCACCTGGACCTTCGTGCGGGTGATGTCGATGGTGCTGCCGTTGCCGCCCTCGGCGAAGATGCGCACCGAGGCGTCGCCGCCGTTGCCGCGGATCTGGCAGTTGCGGACCGCGGCGTAGCCGGGGCCGGCGGCGCCGGCGCTGCGCGCCGCGCGGCGGCTGCCGTGCGAGCCGATGATCACGTTGCGACCGGTGACGCGCACGTCCTCGATCGCGAGCTCGTCGCCGGCCGTGACGCGGGCCGAGCCCGAGCCCGACGCGAGGCGCGAGCCGCGGCCGACGCTCACCGAGCCGCCCGTCTCCTGACCCGTGCTCAGCTCGACCAGACCGGCCGCGCCAATGTTCGCCTCGTCACCGACCGCGACGTCGCCGCTCTGCGACGTGATCGCGACCATCGCGAACTGGTTGCTCTTGCTCCGCATCTCGACGTTCGCGCCGACCTTGATGTCCTCGAGCGCGATGAACTGCATGATCGAGTCGGTCTGGAAGCGGAGGCCGTCGGCGATGTGCACCGAGCCGCCCGTCGACAGGAGGAAGAGCACGCCGCCCTGACCGGGCACCGTGATGTCGCCGAGCACGGTCACGTCACCGCTCGCCTTCACGACGACCGCGCGCTTCTTGCCGACGAACCGCGACGGGAACACCACGCCGACGGGACCGGCCTGGGGCTTGTACGCGCCCTCGGCCTTGTCCGTCGAGAACTGCCCGTCGTTGAGCAGCTTCCCGATCGGTACGTCACCCGGGCCGAACACCCCGTCGTTGTCGAGGTCGGCGAACGGCTCGCTCGCACCATAGGCGGCTCCACCCAACCCCACCGTGACGGCCAGTGCGATCATGAGCGTCTTCCGGTTCCTCAGCATGCGCGTGTTCCTCCGTGATAGTTTGTTGATTGGATTGCGTGCGTGACGCGGTGAGGCGCAGGTCCAAGATGCATGCCACGCGCGCTCGACGTGGAATTTCGCGTAGCGTGCGTACCGTCGTGCGCGCGCCGCACGGCGAGCGGGACAGCGAGTGCGAAGATCGCCGGACAAATCTGTCGGGGCCCCCGTCGCCAGCGTCGGAACGCTGCCGCATCCGCGTGAAGCCGTGCGCGCGTCCCGGTCGTCGCGCATGGCGTGCGCCGCACTCGGGGCGGTTCGAGTGCACTTGCCGCGGCGTCCGCAGCGGCGCGTCGCACGGTATCGCGTCACGGACGGGCAGGCGGGCGTCCGCGCGCGCGTCGCAACCGGGACGACTACATGGCGGTCGGCAGGACGACCGGCTTCACGACCGCCGGATCGGCCAGCGCCGCGACCACCGCGTCGAGGTCGAGACCGCGGATCACGGCGCCGGCTCGATCGAAGAACGCCGGCTGCTCGCGCGCCAGCCGCGCGACGGCTGCCGCCGCCCCGTGCCAGTCGTCGCGGCCGGCGTTGATCGATCCGATGCGGAAGTGGTTGCCGGCGGTCCGCCGCACGACGTCGCTCCCGGTGTGCGGCGCATGTGCGCCCTCCGCGATCCCGAAGTCGACGATGCCGCCCGTTGGCCCGAGACGGCCGGCCAGCTGCTCCACGCTCGATGGGCTGCCGCATGCGTCGAAGAGCAGGCGAACGGGCGGTCCGCTCGTGGCGGCGCGCGCCGGTGCGTACGAGGCGCCGAGCAGCCGCGCCAGCTCGGCCTGGCGCGACGTCTCCGGCAGGACGTCGACCGCGGTGACCTCGTACCCGCGGTGGCGCAGCAGGGCGGTCGCGAGCAGCCCGCACGCGCCCGCGCCGAGCACGACGGCCGCGCGCGGCACGATCTCCTCGTCGCCGGCGGCGATGCCCGTCCAGCAGTGCTCGAAGACGCGCAGCGCCTTCACGACGCAGGACATCGGCTCGACCCAGACGGCATGCTCCGGTGCGAGGTCGTCGGGCAGGGCGATCAGGGCGTCGGCGGTGCAGCGGAGCGCGGGCCGCAGTCCGCCGTCGAGGCCCGACAGGCCGCGCTCGACGAAGTGCCCCGTGTCGCGGGCCAGATGCGGCGCGCGGCGGAACGCGCCGGGCGCGCTCGCGACCGCCTCGCGCACGACGAGCGCATAGCGCTTGCCGGCGTGGATGCCGGGTGCCGTCTCCTCCGGACGGACGACCGTCTCATGGCCGGTGATGATGTCGCGTTCGCCGGCGGCGGGCCCGCCGTAGCGTCCGGCCATGAGCGCCCGGTCCGTGCCGCAGCAGCCGACGGCGACGGGGCGGCAGCGCACGAGGCCCGCGGCAGCGGGCTCGATGCGTGGCGGGAGCGCTCGAAAGCCCGGCGTCCCGGGCACGATGCCGATGGCGTCCACGAGCGGCATGCGGTCGTTGTAGCAAAGCCGGCGCTGGCGAGTCGCGGGTGGCTCGCCTACACGAGAGGAAATGGCGGGACTACGGCTGGTGGATGCGGCGGAGGCGGTGGCGGGGGTGCGCTCCGGCGAGCGAATCTACTTCGGGACGGCGGCGGCCGACCCGCACGCGCTGGCGACCGCGCTGACGGCGCGCGCCGGCGAGCTGCGCGACGTGCGCATCGTACACAGCCTGGTCCTCGGCGAGGCGCCGTACATGCGGCCCGAGCACGCCGCGAGCTTCCGTCATACGGCGTTCTTCATCGCCGCCAACACGCGCGAGGCGGTGCGCGACGGGCGCGCCGACTTCATCCCGGTGTTCCTGAGCGAGATCCCCGCGCTGTTTTCCACGCGGCTGCCGCTCGACTGGGCCTTCGTTCAGCTGAGCCCGCCCGACCGCCACGGGTACTGCACCGTCGGCGCCTCCGCGGAGACCGTCGTGTCGGCCGTCCGCGCCGCCCGGCACGTCGTCGCCGAGATCAACCCGCGCATGCCGCGCACGCACGGCGACACGGCGGTGCACGTGTCGCGCATCGACTGCGCCGTCGAGGTCGACCACGCGCTGCCCGAGCTGGTGCCGCCGCCGCTCACGCCCGCCGCCACCGCGATCGCCAAGCTCGTCGCGCCGCTGATCCGCGACGGCGACTGCCTGCAGCTCGGCATCGGCGGCATCCCGAACGCGGTGCTCTCCGAGCTGCGCGGCCATCGTCGCCTCGGCATCCACACGGAGCTGCTCGTCGACGGCGTCGTCGACCTGGTCGAGTGCGGCGCGATCGACGGCAGCCGGAAGACGCAGTGGGCCGGGAAGATCGTGGCCACCACGATCGCCGGCCGCCGACGCCTGTACGACTTCGTCGACGACAACCCGAGCGTCGCCGTCTTCGGGTGCGAGGTGACGAACGATCCGCACGTCATCGCCCGCAACGAGAACATGGTGGCGGTGAACAGCGCGCTGCAGATCGACCTGACGGGCCAGGTGGACGCCGACTCGCTCGGCACGGAGCTCTATTCGGGCATCGGCGGCCAGGTGGACTTCCTGCGCGGCGCCGCGCGAAGCCGCGGCGGCCGTCCGATCCTGACGCTGCCGAGCACGGCGGCGAAGGACACGATCGGCCGCATCGTGCCCACCCTGCCGCAGGGCTCGGGCGTCGTGACGAGCCGCGGCGACGTGCACTGGGTGGCGACCGAGCACGGCGTCGTCGACCTGCACGGGATGGGCGTGCACGAGCGCGCCCGCGCGCTGATCGGCCTCGCGCACCCCGCCTTCCGCGAGACGCTCGAGCGCGAGGCGCACGCGCTGCGCCTGATCCGGTAGCGGCTACGGCAGGACGTCGAGGGCCTGACGCGCGAGCAGGCCGAGCGTGTTGCCGCAGCGGTCGCGGTTCGCGAGGCGGCGGCCGGCGTCCTGCACCTTCGTCAGCTGACGCCGGATGCGTGCCCGCTGCCGCACAGGCAGCGGGCCGCCGCGTCGCCAGGCGTCGTCCACCAGCACGCGCGCCTTCGCGAACGCGCGCGTGGCCTTCCGCGGGATGCGCACGTCGCACCCGGCCAGGTCCAGCGAGACGTGGACGGGACAGCGGAGCGCGTCGAGCGGATTGGCACCGTCGACGCAGCAGAGGTTCAGGTAGTCGACGTCGCGCGGCTCGTCGCCGTCGCGCGCGAGCGCCGTCACGCCGACCGGCGTGCCGACGGCCACGCTCACCGACGTCGGCTCGCCGCAGACGCCGTCCGTGCCGTTCGTCGCCGGTACGCCGAGGCTCAGGCCGGTCACCTCGATGCGGGTGACGCTGCGTGGGCTGCATCCGGGCGCGTCGACGGCCCGACACAGGCTGACGTCGAACCGGCAGGTGCCGTCGGCGGTCGCGTCGAGGTCGCAGGCGGCGTTGCCGTCCTGACAGACGACGCCGCTGGCGCCGGCCGTGGCGTCGACTCCGCCGAAGGCGACGGTGCAGTCGGTGTCGGTCAGACCGCCGCCGAGGACGATCGCGGAGGCGCGCGACGAGAGAACGGTCAGGAGCAGCGCGGTGAGCACTCGGACCCGCACACTTCGTGGCTACGTCCGGCCCGGCGCACCGTCAAGCCGCTCGTTTGCTTGACACCCGCGGGCGTCGCG
This sequence comes from uncultured Binatia bacterium (SeqCode), assembly GCA_964432595.1. Taxonomy (GTDB): domain Bacteria; phylum Desulfobacterota; class Binatia; order DP-6; family DP-6; genus DASYLJ01. The sequence goes on from CAYSOF010000002.1 coordinate 261,797, forward strand.
TCTCGACTGCCAGCATGCTGACGCGGCGGCGGGTGTTGCAGGCGGGGGCGGCGGCGGTGCCGCTGGCGCTGGTCCCGGGATGGGTGCATGCGCGCCCGGTGAAGACGGCCGTCGTCATCGGGGCCGGACTGTCGGGGCTGGCGGCGGCGTGGCGCCTCGTCGAGCGCGGCTGGCGGGTGACGGTGCTCGACGGCCGCGGTCGGGTGGGCGGCCGCGTCTTCTCGCATCGCTTCGCCGAGGCGCCCGAGCTGGTGTGCGAGCTCGGCGCGCAGTGGATCGGCGACGACCATCATCGGCTGCGCGCGCTGTGCGCCGACTTCGGCCTGGAGCTGATGCGGCATCGGTTCGTCGACACGACGCTGCTGCGCGACACGGTCGCGTCGGCGCCGGGCACGTGGGACTTCTCGCCCGCCGCGAACACCGCGCTCGAGACCATCCGCACGCGCTACGAGCGCATGAGCCCGCGGGATCAGCGCGCGTTCGACCAGAGCGACTGGTGGACGGCGCTGCGCGACGCGGGCTGTCCCGACGACGACCTGCGCCTCTTCGACCTGGTCGACTCGACCGATTTCGGCGAGAGCATCCGCATGGTGGGCGCGTTCGGCGGCGCCGACCTGCACTTCGGGTCGAACGACACGGTCGAGATGGACATGAAGGTCGTCGGCGGGAACTCGCGCCTCGTCGACGCGCTCGCGGATCGCGTCGGGCGGGAGCGCATCAAGCTCCGGCATCGCGTCGTCCGCGTCGTCGAGCGGCGCGGCATCGTGACGGTGACCGCGGTCGACGAGGCGTCGGGGCTCGAGGTGCCGTTCGTCGCCGACGCCGTCATCTGCACCGCGCCGGTGCGGGCGCTGCGCGACATCGTCTTCGAGCCGGCGCTGCCCGCGGCGCAGCGCGCCGCCGCCGACGAGCTGCAGTACGCGCGTATCATCAAGACGCATGTGCTCTGCAGCGAGCGCTTCTGGGGCGCCGAGAACTTCGCGATGGTGAGCGACCGCACGAGCCACTACTACTTCCACTCGACGCAAGGGCAGCCGGGCACGCGCGGCATCCTGTGCGCCTATGCCGTCGGCGACAAGGCCGACGTGCTGGCGTCGCAGGACGACCAGCGCAAGCGTGATCTCGTGCTGGACGACATGGCGCCGTTCGTGGCGAAGGCGCGGCGCTACGGCATCGGCACCGCCGCCTACGCGTGGCAGCGCGATCCGTGGACGCAGGGCGCGTATGCGTTCTTCCGGCCCGGCCAGTTCTTCGGGCTGCGTCCGATCCTCGGCCGGCCGCACGGCCGGGTGGTGTTCGCGGGCGAGCACCTCGCGGAGTGGGTCGGCTTCATGGAAGGCGCCGTCGTGTCGGGCGAAGAAGCGGCGGACCTCGTCGCCGCGCCGGCGGCGCGTCGTCGCACCGGCTGACGGTCAGGTCCAGGTCGCGCGCATCTCGGCGCACGTCGCCTTGCCCTCCTCGTGCGACGGCACGCCGCGCATGCTCCGGAACGTCGGGACGGTGACGTGGGAGGTGCGACGCCATCCCGTTCGGCGCCGCAGGACGACCGAACGCACGGAAAGGCGCACGCGCCGCTCGGCCCGTGGTAGGACGGCCGCATGCTCCGCCGACTCCTGGCCGCCATCGCCCTGCTGACCGCGATCGTCCCGTCGCCCGCGACGGCCTCGTCCCGTGACGTGTGGGATCGCGTGCGCCACGGCTTCGCCGACAGCGGCGGCGTCCGCATTCACTACGCCGAGATGGGGCGCCGGAGCGGCCCGCTGATCGTCATGATCCACGGGTTCCCGGACTTCTGGTACTCGTGGCGCGACCAGATGGCGGCGCTCTCGCGCCGCTACCACGTCGTCGCGATCGATCAGCGCGGATACAACCTGAGCGATCAGCCGAGGAACGTCGAGGACTACGATGTCGCCCTCCTCGCGAGCGACGTGGCCGCCGTCATTCGCACGGTCGGCAAGGACGAGGCCGTCGTCGTGGGCCACGACTGGGGCGGTGCCGTCGCGTGGACGTTCGCCATGCGGTACCCGGACATGACCGAGCGGCTGGTCATCCTGAACACCCCGCACCCGCGCGCCATGCTGCGCGAGCTGCGCGAGAACCCGCAGCAGCTGGCGAATGCCGCCTACGCGCGTGCGTTCCAGCAGGAGGGCGCCCACCTGCTGCTCACGGCCGACAACCTCGCCGGGTGGGTCACGGAGCCGCTCGCTCGGGCCCGCTACGTCGACGCGTTCCGGCAGTCGAGCATCGAGGGGATGCTCGCGTACTACAAGCAGAACTATCCGCGCGAGCCGTACGCCGACGTGCCGCTCCCGCTCGTGCAGGCGCCGGTGCTCTGCATCCACGGCCTGAACGATCCGTTCCTGCTCGCTTCGGGCTGGAACGGCACGTGGGGCTTCCTCGCGAAGAGCATGACGCTCGTGACGATCCCCGGCGCAGGCCACTTCGTGCAGTCGGACGCGTCGGAGCTGGTGACGAAGACGCTCAAGAGCTGGCTCGTCGCGGAGGGGATTCGGTAGAAGCGACGCAGGAGGGCTCGTCATGGCCAAGCTGTTCCGCGTGATCCTGCCCGTGGACGGCATCGACCGCGCCGCCGCGTTCTACGGCGCCGTGCTGGGTCAGTCCGGCCGCCGCGTCTCACCGGGCCGGCACTACTTCGACTGCGAGGGGACGATCCTCGCGTGCTTCGATCCGGTCGCGGACGGCGATGGCTACGCGGCGCGTCCGCTTCCCGAGCCGGTCTATCTCGCCGTCGATGATCTCGAAGGCGCGCTCCAGCGCGTCACCGCCGGGGGCGCGACGTTCTCGGCCGTCGGCGTTCCCGGCGTCGGACCGCTCGGTGCGATCGCCACGCGGCCGTGGGGCGAGCGCTCGTTCTACGCCACCGATCCGTTCGGCAATCCGCTGTGCTTCGTCGCCCGCGAGACCGTCTTCACGGGCTGACGGTCAGCTCGACGGCGTTCTCGCGCAGGATGCGGCGCTTCGCCGCGTCGTCGAACGGCGCCAGCTCGTCGACGTAGTCGAGCGGCCGCGGCATGCCCTCGATGTGCGGCCAGTCCGAGCCGAAGATCACGCGGTCGGCGCCCATGTAGGCGACGACCTCCTGCACGTCGTCCTCCCAGAACGGGTTGATCCAGACGTGGCGCTTGAAGACCTCCACCGGGTCTTCACCGAACCAGCCGACGTACTTTTTCGCCGTCGAGCGCAGCTTGCGGAAGAGGTCGCCGAGGAATTCGGAGCCGTTCTCGACCGACGCCACCCGCACGCCCGGGAACCGCTCGAAGAGCTTGTCGAAGCACAGGGTGACGAGGAAGTCGTGCGCGGCGCGCTCGATGTGGAAGAGCTTCACGTTCGGGCCCGACATCCCCTCGAACGACGCGCCGAAGCCGTCACGCGCGTAGCCCTCGCTCGAGTAGCCGCTGTCGCCCGCGTGCGCGACGACGGTGACGCCGGCCTCGGCGATGCGCGCCCAGAACGGGTCGAAGCGCGGGTCGGCCGGCGAGCACGGGCCGCTCGACGTCCACGGCGCCGCCGGCCGCATGCAGACGACGCGCGCGCCGCGCGCGAGCGCCCACTCGAGCTCGCGCACGGCCCAGTCGACGTCGGCGAGCGAGAGGTACGGCGCGGCGTAGATGCGGTCGCGCCACGCGAAGCCCCAGTCCTCGTCGAGCCAGCGGTTGAATGCGGTGAAGGTGATCGTCACCGCCTCGGGGTCGCGCTTCAGCAGCTCCTCGTAGAGCACGCCGAGCGTCGGGAAGAGCCAGACGGCGTCGAGCCCGTGCTCGTCGAGGACGCGCAGCCGCGCCTCGCGGTCGCGGTACTCGGGCCGGATGGGCTCGCGGTCGCGCAGGAACTCGAGCGGCGAGCGGCCCTCGGGATTGCCGCGGAAGTAGGCGTGCAGCGCGCCCGCCTTCGCGACGGGATTGAACGTCGGGTTGACCACCGCCCGGCTGACCCGGCCGGCCACCACGTGGTAGCGCCGGCCGTTGATCTCGGCCCACTGCACGGTGCGCGGACCGAGCCGTGGGTCGAGATGCCGCGTGAACGCGTCGAGCGCCTCGTAGTAGTGGTTGTCGGCGTCGAACGGCCGGTAGCCGAGGGCGGTCACGACGTCACCAGCAGTCGTTCACCGCCCCGTCCGTGATCCACTGGCGGAGAGCATTGCGCACGGGCAGCGAGAGCTGCGGGCCGCCGAGCGGCATCATCGAGCCGCAGAAGCCGCCGACGCACGAGCCCGCGAAGGCGCCGTGCGTGTCGTCGAGCTTGTGCATGAGCCAGCTCGTCGTCGGGCTGCCGGGCTCGATGCGATCCATCGTCGGGTTCTCGGTGGACGGCACGTTGACGATCGCCGCGTAGCCGTCGTTGCAGTCGTCGAGCCCGGTGAGGCCGGCCGACGGACCGTGGCAGCCGCCGCACGTCGAGCCGATCACCTGCGCGTGGATCCCGAACCACGACGCCGCGATCGTGGTGGTCGTCGTCGACGTGGTGGTCGTGGTGGTGACGCTGGGCGCGTCGGAGACCGCCTTCAGCTGCGTCGCGTCCTGCTTCTGGTAGGGCGGCGAGTACGTCGCGCCGAAGCACGTCGCGCCGCTCGAGCGCTGCAGCTGGACGTCGAGCACGCCGCTCAGCAGATCCAGGTTCGCGAGGCCGAGCTGCCCGCCCTTGCCCTTGAGCGTGATCTTCGCCTTCCCCGGCGTGATGCCGGCCGTCAGCTTGAGCGACTGGATGCCGTCCGGCGTGAGATCCTTGTCGGAGTAGACCCAGCCCTTGCTGGTGGACTTCCAGCACGCCTTGCCGGCGCAGGTGCCGGCCTTCGGGATGACCCAGCTCTGCACCAGCGCGCCGCCCTCGTAGAGGCAGAGCGCGTAGTCGTCGGTCGTCAGCGGGTTGCCGAAGTTGGCGAGCGTGGTCGTGTCGCCCTTCGTCCACTTCCAGGTGAGGCCGTCGGCGACGTCCGGCGTCTTGTTCTTCAGCTGGATCGTCGACTTCTTCGCATGGATCGGCTGGATGCACGCCTGCGGCGTCGGCGCGCATGGCGACGGGCCGGGGGCGCTCTCGTTCTCCATCACGCGCACGAGGTCGGCGATCTCGTCGCTCAGGGCGAGATCGAGGTCGCCGTCGTTGTCGGAATCGAAGAGCACGGCGCACGACGGGTTCGACACCGCCTCGAACTCCTCGACGAAGGTGAACGCGCCGGTGCCGTCGTTGCGGTACCAGCGCCAGAAGCCGCCGCCGAAGCTCGACACGACCATGTCGGGATCGCCGTCGCCGTCGAGGTCCCCGAGGTCGACCGCCGGGACGTGCGAGCCGATCGAGATCGTCGACGGCGCGTCGAAGCGGCCGTTGCCCTGGCCCTTCAGCACGCTGACGGTGCCGGTGCCGTTGTTCGCCGTGGCGGCGTCGAGGTCGCCGTCGCCGTCGACGTCGTCGAGGACGACCACCCAGGTCTGACCGCCCGTCGGCTGCGCCGCGCCCGACGCGGTGAACGTGCCGTTGCCGTTCCCGAGCATCGTGTTGATCTCGGAGCCGTTGCGGCCCGCGACGACGAGGTCGGTGATGCCGTCGCCGTTCATGTCGGCGGCGGCGAGGCCGTACTCGCCGTTCACGCCGCCCTCGAAGTAGGTCGGGGCGCCGAACACGCCGCTGCCGTCGTTGATGAGCAGCGACAGGTTGTTCGAGCCGACGTTGCAGTTGACGACATCGAGGTCGCCGTCACCGTCCACGTCGAGCGGCCAGATGCCGTGCGGCTGGTCACCGACGGGGATGTCGGTCCCCGAGGTGAACGCGCCGGTGCCGGCGCCGAGGAGGATCGATACCGTGTCGCTGGTCGATGCGGCGACGCACATGTCCGTCTTGCCGTCGTTGTCGAAGTCGGCCGTCTCGTTCGGGCTCGCTTCCTCGCCGACGGGCTGGCGCGGCAGCATCGGGCCGAACTGGTTGCTGCCGTCGGCATGGTTCAGGAAGACGCGCACGTCGAAGCTGTCTTCGTTGACCGTGGCCAGATCGAGCCAGCCGTCGCCGTTCAGGTCGGTCGCCGCGGCGCCGTAGATGCGCGTGTTGCCGCCGCCCGTCCGGTTCGAGAACTCCTGCGTCTGCACGAACGTCGCGGCGCTGGGCTGCACCGCGGTCACGAACTGGAACGCGTAGCCGGCGGAGCGCAGCGTCGTCGTGTCGGCGGCTTCGAGGTCGTGCGAGAGGTTCACGTAGATCCAGTCGCCGGCCGCGAGGGGCGCGTCGGGAGTCAGCGTGACCGTCTTGTCGCCGTTCGAGAACGTGAACGTGCCGCGCACGGCGCCGCCACCGCGACCGAAGACGCGGAACGAATCGACGTCGACGCTCGACGTGTCGAGCGCGCGGTCGAACGTGACGGCGATGGCCGAGGTCGTCGGCGCGGTCGCGTTGAGGAAGGGCACGTGTGCCACCACCTGGAGCTGGGCTGCGGCGACGGCCGGCAGCGCGAGAGCCACGATCGTGGCGAACACGGACTTTCCCATGAGCCCCCCTGTGCCGGGGGCGGTACCATGGCCGATCGATCCGCGTCTACCGGTCAAAGGGATGTCGAGCTATCGCTTACGACGGTCCCACGCGTTGGGCTCGAGCTCGCGCAGCTTCTTCTGCTGATCAGGCGTGAGCAGATTCTTCACCGTGACGAGCAGCGACAGGTGCTCGCGTTTCACCTGCTCCTCCAGGGTCATCATCGCCTCCGCCGCCGCCATCGCGGGCCCAGGATCGATGCGATCGCCCGAGAAGAGCGGCGTCGTCGCCTCGCCCTTCGCCTCGATCTGCCAGCGCAGGGCCAGCAGCTTCTGCTGGGTGGCGCTCATGGCCGTGCTGATGGCGTCGCGCTGCTCGGCGGTGAGGCCGATCGCCTCCTGATTCCGCATCACGACCTCGGGACGGAACAGCTGGCGCAGGAACGCGGGCATGCGCGGTCGGCCCGCGCCGAGACCATCGTCCCCGCCGCCGCGGCCCGGCTGCGCCAGCGCGAGCGCCGGCAACAGGAGCAGTGCGCAGAGTGCCGTCGTGCGTGCACGTGTCATGAATAGGTCCTCCCTGGGACATGCGATCGCGAGTCGGCGGCCGGCGCCTCGATGGGGCAGCCGAGCACGTCGTCCGGACAGGTCGTCCAGGTGTCGTCGTCCGCCATCGCCACGTCCGACAGGCCGAGCAGCGCGTCGCTGCCGACCTCGTAGACGCCGAGCGCGGCGATCGGCAAGGGCTCGGGCGCCGGCGGCGCGCCGCGGCCGAGCCACAGCCACGCGAGACCCGCCGCCATCGCGAGCGGGGCGAGCCAGCGGATCGGGCGCAGACGACGCGCCGGCGCGGGCTTCGGCCCGGCCGCGAGAACGCGTGCGACGAGGAGGTCGGACGGCGGGTCGACCGGATCGCCGTCGAGCAGCGCGTCGAGACGCGCCGCCTCGTCGCGCAGCGCGCGCGCCTCGGCCGAGCTCGCGATGAGCGCCAGCGCCGCGGCGCGCTCGTCCGCGGGCCAGCGGTCCTCGGCGGCTCCCCAGGCGTCGAGCAGATCGCGCAGGCGGTCGACCGTCACGAGACCTCTCCCAGCAGCGAGGGCGCGAGGCCGCGCAGCCGGTCGCGCAGCGTGCGGCGCGCGCGCGCCAGCAGCGACTCCACCGCCTCTACGGTGACGCCCATGACGTCCGCGGTCTCCGTGCTCGACAGGCCCTGATAGTGCGACAGGACGAGCGCGACGCGCTGCCGTTCGGCCAGCTGCATCACCTCGGCGCGCACGTGTCGCGTCACGTCTTCGGCCTGGAGGGCGGCGGCGGCGTCGGTGCCGGGCGCGACCGGCGCCGGGACGTCGTCGAGCGCGACGTGCGGACGCCGCGCCCGGCGGTCGAGGCAGAGGTTGAGCGCGACGCGATGGAGCCACGTGGTGAGACGGGCGCGGCCCGGTTCCCATCGAGCGGCGTGGGTCCACAATCGCATGAACGTCTCCTGTGCCACGTCTTCGGCCTCCGTCCGATCGCCCAGCGTGCGCGCGGCGAACGCGGTGATACGCGCGAGATGCGTGCCCACCACCTGGCGGGTCGCCTCTTCGTCACCGGCGGCCACGCGCCGCATCAGCTCGTCGTCGGACTCCGCCACGGCCTGTGCCGGGGACGCGCGGCGGTCCGGAGTCCGCCGCGCGTCCCGTGCACCGACGGAAGATAGCATCTCCGCGTCGTGCCGCCTGCGGGGTCAGTCCTTCTTCCGGCGGTGGCAGCGCGGGCCACGATCCGACTGGACCTCGTCCGCGGACAGCTGGCCGTCGCCGTTGCTGTCCATCTTGGCGAAGCGATGCTGCTCCATCTGGGCCTTCATCGCGTCGTGGTACGTCCCGAACTCGTCCGGGCCGAGCAGCCCGTTGCCGTCGGCATCGGCCTGCGCGAAGGCCGTGGTGCGCGCCTGCTCGAACGCCTGGCGCCGGGCATCGTCCTGCTGGGCGACTGCCGCGGTGGCGCCGAAGACCAGGGTGATCGCCGCGATGCGAGTGAGAAGCTTGGTCATTGAATCCTCCTTGGCCCCTTGTACGGGCCACGACGAGGATCCCGTCGGTCGTCAGTGCTCGAAATGCGCGCCCAGCGTTTTCGCGTCGATCAACGCCTGCCGTTGCTCGACGTCGTGCGACGCCACCAGCTGGACCGGTGAGCCTGCGGCCAGGTCGTGCAAGGCCCGGAACTGCCCCAGGACGGCGTCGCGGTCTTCGCCGAGGAAGAACATCGTGACGAGGCGGGGCCGGTACCAGAGCTGGCGTATCTGGTCCATGTGCCAGGCGACGTCGCCCATGAAGAGCAGCTCCGTGCCGTCTGCGAGGGCCACGTACGCCATCTGATTGCCGGGCGTGTGCCCGGGCGCCCTCACCAACACGACGCCCGGCGCGACCGCGTGGTAGCGGTCGTACGCGAGCGGCTGCAGTCGCTCGCGCAGGTCGACCGGCACGCGCGCCATGTCGAGGTGCTTCGTGTTGGCGAGCTGCTCGACGTTGAGGAGCAGGCGGCCTGCGAGCTGCGCCGGGTCGCGGTACGCCGCGATGCCGCCGATGTGGTCGGCGTGCTCGTGCGTCACGACGATCGTGCGCGCCGTGGCGAGCGCGTTCTGCACGGCGGCGTAGCCGTCCGCGTCGAACTCGGCGTCCATCATCTCGGGCAGCGCGGCCTCCGCCATCCCGGAGTCGATCAGCAGGAAGCCGTCGGGGAAGACGACCTGGTAGGCGCCGTGGGTGAAGCGCAACGGTTCGGACATCGACTGCCCCGCGAACACCGCGCCGCGCGGGAGCGCCGCCGTGGCCACCTGCTCGTGATTGACGCGGATCGCCCGCGGGCCCGCCGGCTCGGCCGCCATCCGGCGGATCTCCGGCAGGTCGATCACGAAGCTGCTCGTCGCCGGCACGGCGGTGCGCGCGGTCAGCCACTGCCACGCGCCCGCCGCCACGGCGACGAGCACGACGACGACGACCAGCATGACGCGGAGCCAGCGACGCATGCAGCTTGCATACGCGGGCGGCCGCGTCGATGGCAACGTGCGTCATTGACGCCTTCGCGCCACATCACCTACAGCTCTCGCGATGCGATGGCTGGCCGCGGCGGCGATCCTCGTGCTCGCCGCCACCGGGTGGGCGCGTCCCGATCCCGAGTTCGTGCTCGAGCCCAACCCGTTCGTGCTCGGGCAGGCGGTCGACTGGCTCGATCAGACGTACGTCGTCTGGCACGACAGCTTCGTCCGCGACGAGGACGACGACGACGAGTTCAACATCTATCGCTCGCGCCTCGACGGCTCCGACCGCGCGTGTCTCACCTGCGGCCTCGACGGACAGCGCGACCAGGTGCCGGTGGTGCGTCCGGGCGGCGACTGGATTCTGTTCCACTCGTGGCACGGGCACACGATCACGATCGGGGCGCCGGGCTTCGGCGGCATCGGCTCGGACGTGTGGGTGATGACGCGCGACGGAACGCGGCACACGAACCTCACCCGCAGCGGCGACCTCGAGGACCACTTCCACGCGTACTGGTCGCCGGACGGACGGTGGATCGTGTGGACCGCGCTCAGCTGGAACACCGACGCCGGCGGCAACGGCCGCTCCGAGATCCGCGTCGGCCGCTTCGATCCGAACGGCCCCGACGGTCCGCGCCTCGTCGACGTGCGCGCGGTCCGTCCGCCGAACGGTCACTGGTACGAGACGCAGTGGTGGGCGCCCGACGGCTCGGGCTTCCTCTACACGGAGACCGCCGACACGGCGATCAACCCGGAGCTGTACTTCTGCCAACTGCCGCGACGCGACCGCGGCGACTGCCGGCCGGTGCGGCTCACGGTGCACCCCGCGTGGGACGAGCAGGCCGTGTTCACGCCGGACATGCGGCGCATCCTCTTCATGTCGTCCCGCGACCTGCCCGGCGCGCACAACGACTGGTCGCGCGTCGCCGAGCTGCTGCAGCTGCCGCCCGATTTCGACTACGCGATCATCCTGTCCGTCTTCAGCAACGACTTCCTGCAGCCCGTCTTCCAGCAGCCGACGGACCTCTGGGAGATGACGTTGCGGTGGAACCGCGCGCGCACGCGCTTCAAGCCCGGCCCGCTGCGCCGGCTGACGCATTTCGGCGACGCCGGCTGGATCATCCCCGAGTTCGCGTGGGACCCGAAGGGCAAGCGGCTGCTCTGGAGCCAGGCGAAGTTCTCGGACGGCGTCCGGCTCGACCAGTCGTGCGTCATCCGGCGCATCCGCGACGCGTTCCTCGCGCGCGTCGGAAACGTCACGAGCCCGGCGCAGATCCCGTTCGACCTCGACGCGGAGATGCGCGACGCCGCGGCCGATCTGCTGCGCGATCCGCGCACCTATCCTGCGGGCGACGGCGCGTGCGGCGGCGTCACGCCGCCGCAGGGCGCGTTCGTGCAGGAGACGTGGATCGGACGCTACGCGAACTGACGTGACGCCGTCGTTCGAGCTGCAGGTCATCGGATGGGCGCGCACGCCGTGGCGCCGACGGCAGGACGCGCCGCACCAGACCGTCGCGTCGCCGGACTCCGCGGGCGTGCTCGAGATCGAGCCGGCGTATCGCGCCGGCCTCGCCGACCTCGGGACCTTCGGGCGCATCTGGCTCGTGTTCGCGTTCCACGAGAGCCGCGGCTGGGCGGCGAAGGTGAAGCCGCCGCGCGGCGGACCGAAGCGCGGCGTGTTCGCGACGCGCGCGCCGAATCGGCCGTCGCAGATCGGCCTGTCGAGCGTGACGGTCGCGGGCGTCGACGTCGATGCCGGCCGCGTCGACGTGCGGGGCATCGACCTGCTCGACGGGACGCCGCTCCTCGACATCAAGCCGTACGTGCCGACCGTCGACGCGTGGCCCGACGCGGGGCACGGCTGGCTCGAGCCGTATCTCGCGGTGCAGCCGCGGCTCAAGAAGCCGTATCGTCCGCCGCGTCCCGATTGAGACCGGGCGTCGTCCGCGATAGGGCGGGCCGCATGTCGCGTCGCTGGATCGTCGGTCTCGTGCTGCTCGCTGCCTGCGCGTCGGTGGACTACGTCGGCAAGTCGTACCCGCCGACCGCGAACGTCGACCTCTACATGAGCGCCGACGACGTGCAGCGGCCGTACGAGGTGATGGGCGAGGCGCGCGCACAGGTCGACGCGATCCCGTTCGCGAAGCCGGGCCCGCAGCTGCAGCAGAAGCTCATGGAGGAGGCGCGAGCGCGCGGCGCGAACGGCGTCATCCTGGGGGCGCTCGAGAGCCACGAGGTGGGGTCGACCAGCCACACGACCGGCCAGGGCGACACGAAGTGGCACAAGGGCAAGAAGAAGACGCAGTACACCGAGAACACGACGACCAGCACCGACGAGGTGACGGAGCTGCGCGGGCAGCTGATCCGGTACAAGTAACGATTGCGGGTGCCCATCACCGTCGATATGGGTGCCCATATGAAGACGACGATCGAGATCGCGGACCCGCTGTTCGAGCGCGCGCGCATCGTCGCGAACCGAGACGGCACGACGTTGCGGGCGTTGGTCGAGGAGGGGCTTCGGCGCGTCCTGGACGACAAGGGAGCGGTGCGCCCGTTCAAGTTGCGCGACGCCCGACTCAAAGGCGGGAAGGGGCTCACGCCAGAGTTTGCTGCGGGCGGCTGGAGCAAGATCCGACGGGCCATCTACGAGGACGACGAGTGATCGCCGTCGACACGAACCTCCTCGTCTACGCGCACCGGGACGACGCCCCGCTGCACGATGCCGCCCATCGATGCATGACCTCTTTGGCGCAGGGTCGAGCGCCCTGGGCGATCCCGTGGCCCTGCGTTCACGAGTTCGTGGCCGTCGTGACGCACCGTGAGCCACGGTCGACCTACAGGCTCCGCTCCTCCGCCCGACTGCGACGTCCGCGTGCGACGAGTCGGCGCGCGCCGTAGTATCCTGCGCGCGTGCTTCCCGACGGACTCGAGTCGATGGCCTACTGCACGCCGGCGAGCGTGCGTCCCGGCGACGCGGTCGCGCTGCATCTCTCGTCGACCGCGCCGCGCGTCGCGGTGGAGGTCGTGCGCGACGGCGCCGAGCCGACGGTGGTCTGGCGCGCCGACGTGGCTGCGCCAGCGCTCCCTGTTCCCGACGACGCGCCGGAGAACGGCTGCGCGTGGCCCGTTGCGCTCACGATTCCCGTCGACCCGTCGTGGCCGAGCGGCGTCTACCTCGTCCGCTGCGGCGATGATCCGCCGACCGCGTTCTTCGTGGTGCGCGCGGCGACGCCGTCGCCCGACGGCATCCTGCTCGTCCTCGCGACCACGACCTGGAACGCCTACAACGACGTCGGCGGCCGGAACTTCTACACGGGCGCCGTCACGCTCTCGTTCGAACGCCCGTTGCCGCCCGGCATGCTGGCGAAGCCCGACGACGACGGCGCGCGCGTCGCGACGATCGATCCCGGCACCGGCGCGGCGGCGTTCATGGCGTACACGGCGCGCCACCGGCTCTCCATGTGGCACGGCATGGCCGGGTGGGCCGCGTGGGAGCGGACGTTCCTCAGGTGGGCGGCCGCCGCCGGCTATCGCGTCGACGTGGCGACGAGCGCCGATCTCGAGACCGTGCCCGAGCTGCTCGCGCCGTATCGGCTCTATTTGAGCGTCGGCCACGACGAGTACTGGAGCGCCGGCATGCGCGACGCCGTCGAGACGTTCATCGCGCGCGGCGGCAACGCGGCGTTCCTGTCCGGCAACACGTGCTACTGGCAGGTACGGCTCGAGGGCACGCGCGAGGTCTGCTTCAAGCACCGCTTCCGCGAGGACCCGCTCCACGGCACGCCGCAGACCACGACGATCTGGTCCGATCCGATGCTCGATCGCCCGGAGACGAGGCTCACGGGCGTGTCGTTCACGCGCGGCGGATACTCGCGCACGGCGATGAGCGTGCCGCGCGGCAGCGGCGGTTACGAGGTGCATCGCGCCGATCACTGGATGTTCGAGGGCACCGAGCTGCGGCGTGGCGACCAGCTCGGCGCCGGCGCGGTCGTCGTCGGCTACGAGTGCGACGGCTGCGAGCTCACGATGGCCGACGGCCTGCCGGCGGCCACGGGCGCGCACGGCACGCCCGACGACTTCCTCGTGCTCGCGACCGCGCCCGTGACGCCGTTCGACCGGCACACGACGCCGCTGCCGCTGGCGCCGGGCGCCGAGTACGAGCTCGAGTTCCACGCGAGCCGCCTGCTCGGCAGCGATGCGCCCGACGCGTGCGACCGCCTCCGGCACGGCCACGCGGTCCTCGGGACGTACGTGCGTGGTGGGACCGTCGTCACGTCGGGCTGCACCGACTGGGCGTACGGGCTCGACGATCCGGCGGTCGCGCGCGTGACCCGCAACGTGCTCGACCGCCTCAGCGCGCGCGGCGCGTGACGAGCCGCGCGCCGAGGAGCATGGCGAGCACCGCGGCGTACATGAGCGGCTCGCTGACGTCCGACTTGACGCGCCAGTAGAAGTGCAGGGCGGCGAGCACCGGCGCGACGTAGGCCAGGCGGTGCAGCCGCGCCCAGCGCGCGTGCCCGAGCCGGCGAATCGATCCGGCCGTCGACGTTGCGGCGAGCGGAATCAGCAGCACGAACGCCAGCGCGCCGACGAAGATGAACTTCCGCTTCGAGACGTCCGCCCAGATTGCGGCCCAGTCGAAGCCCTGGTCGAGGCCGACGTAGGTGCCGACGTGCAGCAGCGCGTAGAAGAAGCCGAGCAGCCCGAGCTCGCGGCGGATGCGCATCGGCCACGTCCAGCCGAGGAAGCGCTTCGCCGGCGTACACGCGAGCGCCGCGACGAGGAACACGAGCGCCACGAGGCCGACCTGATTGAGCGCCTGCGCGATCGGGTTGGCGCCGAGCTCGCCGTGCCAGCCGCGCCACCCGATCGCGGCGAGCGGTACGAGCGCGCCGGCGAGCACGCCGGGCCCGAGCCACGGATGGGGACGGCCGCGCGCCATCGTCAGAAGTGCACGCGGAGATCCATGCCGGCATAGAGGCTCGCGACCTGATCGGCGTAGCCGTTGAACGGCAGCGTCGGGCGGCGCGCGATCTCGCCGATGCGGCGCTCCGTCGCCTGGCTCCAGCGCGGATGATCCACGGCGGGGTTCACGTTCGCGTAGAAGCCGTACTCGTTCGGCGCGTAGTCGTTCCACGTCGTCTTCGGCTGCTCTTCGAGGAGCCGGATCGAGACGATCGACTTGATGCCCTTGAAGCCGTACTTCCACGGCACGACGAGCCGCAGCGGCGCGCCGTTCTGGTTCGGCAGCGGCTTGCCGTAGAGGCCGACGGCCAGCAGCGTCAGCGGATGCATGGCCTCGTCGATGCGCAGCCCCTCGACGTACGGCCACGGCAGGATGCGCTCGCGCTGGCCGGGCATCTGCTCGGGGTCTAGCAGCGTCGTGAAGGCGACGTACTTCGCGCGCGACGTCGGCTCGGCGCGGCGCAGGATCGCGCCGAGCGGCATCCCGGCCCACGGGATCACCATCGACCACGCCTCGACGCAGCGCATGCGATAGACGCGCTCCTCGACCGGCGCCCACGACGCCAGCGTGTCGACGTCGACGTCCTGCGGCTTCGCGACCTCGCCCTCGATGCGCACCGTCCACGGCCGGGTGCGGAGCGAGCCGGCGTACGTGGCGGGATCGCTCTTGTCGGTGCCGAACTCGTAGAAGTTGTTGTACGTCGCGACGTCGTCGAACGGCGTGCGCGCCTCGTCGGTGTCGAAGCGCCCGTCGCGCACGATCGCCAGCGCGGGCGCGTCCGCGGCGGGCGGCGGTGGCTCGGGGTCGACGCGCCCGCCGCCCATCAGCCAGAGCAGCGAGCCGCCGACGCCGGTCGCCGTGGCGCCGAAGAGCGCGGTGTTGCGGAGCAGCTCGCGCCGTCGCAGGTAGAGCGGCTCCGGCGTGATCTCGTCGTCGGGCGTCACGACGCCGCCGGCCGCCCGAAGAGCTCGCGCGCCACGAGCACGATGGTGACGGCGAGCCCACCGATCAGGAGGGCGCTCGACGGCACCGCGAGCCACTCGAGCGACGCCTTCGCGGCGCCGGTGCCACCGAGCGCGGGCGCGCGCTGGCCGGCGAGCAGCCAGAAGAGAGCGTACCCGAGCCCGCCGGCGCCGAGCCCCGCCGCGACCAGCGAGCGCAGCCACGCGGACGACGCGGCGATGAGCCCGAGCAGCACGGACGCGGCCAGCGTCGCCGTGCCGATCGCGCCGGCGTGCAGGTGGGCGCGCTTGTAGTAGCTCCAGCTCTTGTCCACGACCTCTTTCATCTTCGACGCCTCGCCGGCGTAGACGGTTTCACGCACGGCCTCGGCGCTGGCGGCGAGGCCGCCCTTCAGCGTGTCCTCGGCGGCGCCGAACACGCCGCCCAACGCGAACCCCGCCAGGATGGTCAGCAGCGACAGAAGGATGCCGGCGCGCACCGTGCGCAGCCGTGTCACCAGGTCGTCGGGCGTCATGCCGGTCACAAGGCGCGACGGCGGGACGGCTGTCAAATCGCTACTTCGCGTCGACGAGCCGTCCCGCCATCAGCAGGTAGCGGTCTTCGTACTTCTTGCCCGGGCAGCACTTCGGCGGGTGCAGCGGCCAGCGATCGACGACGATGATCCCGCCGGCGACGGCGTTGAGCGCGACCTCGCCTTCGAGCTTCCGCGACGCCAGCTCGCGATGGCCGTCGTCGATCTTGGCGAGCACCGTGAGCGTGCGGGTGGGAATCTTCGTTCCGATGGTGGTCCACACCAGCACGACCTCGTCCACGCCGTCGCCGTCGACGTCGCCGAGCGCGCTGCCGTGCAGCTCGGTCTTCTCCTCGACGCCGTCGAGGTACGCGCGCGCGGCCGGCACGTCGGCGGCGACGGCGGCGCGCGCGCAGACGATCACGGCCACGACGATCGCCCGGATCATGCCGACAGGAAGCACGACCCGGGCGCGTCGGGCAACCTCACCGCGATCGTGCCGGCAGCAGGGCGCGCGCCGCGACGACGGCGATCGCGTCCTCGACGGCGCCGATGGCGACGCCGGGGACGATGCCCCCGGCCGAGCGGCGGTGTCCGTCCTTGCTAACGCCCCTTTCCCGCGGCCCGTTTGCGCTCACCGCGTCCGTGGACTCGCGGCAGTACCTCCTCCTCGTAGAACCGGAGGAAGCCCGCCTGGTCGGGACCGATCTGATGCACGCAGACGTGCGTGTATCCGCCGCGTGCCGCCGTCTCGATCGCCTCGACGTGCTTCTCGACGTCGGGGCCGCACACCACGGCCTTCGCGACGGCGTCCTCGGTGATCGGCTCGAACGCCGCCTCGAACTGCGACGGCAGCGACAGCTCGGTCATGAGCGAGCCGCCGAGCGCGGCGAGCCGCCACAGCTCGTGCGCGGTCTTGCGCGCGGTCTTCTCGTCCTTCGCCCAGCAGACGCCGAGCTCGATGTAGCGCGGCTTGCCCTTGCCGCCCGCGGCGTCGAAGTGCGCGAGGAGCTCCTCGTCGACCTGCACGTTGATGATCGCGTCGCCGGCGCGTCCGGCCAGCTCGGCCGCGTGCCGCTTGCTCGCCGCGACCATGATCGGCGGTGGCTCGTCGGGCAGCGTGTACAGGCGTGCGTCCTCGACGGTGAAGTATTCGCCGCGGTGGCTCTTCTGCCGGCCGGTCCAGAGCAGGCGGATGACGTCGATCGCCTCGGCCAGCATCTCGAGGCGCACGTCGGCCGACGGCCAGCCCTGGCCGACGACGTGCTCGTTCAGATTCTCGCCGGTGCCGAGCCCGAGGAAGAAGCGTCCCGGCATGAGCGCCGCGGTCGACGCCGCCGCCTGCGCGACGATCGCGGGATGGACGCGGATCGTCGGGCAGGTGACGGCGGTGCCGATGCGCAATCGCTCGGTCGCCTGCGCGATGGCGCCGATCACCGTCCAGACGAAGGGGCTGTGCCCCTGCGCGTCGATCCACGGGTGGAAGTGGTCGGAGATGAGCCCGAACGCGAAGCCCGCCTGCTCGGCGCGGACCGCGAAGTCCACGAGCTCCCGCGGGCCGAACTCCTCGCTCGAGAGCTTGTAGCCGATGTCGATCATGCGGAAGGTCGAGCAAGGCCCATGCCCATGCCAGGGCCGCGCGATCGCGTCGGGTCGCGTGGCGATGTGTAGAATCGTCAGCCGTAGTTGTGGCCCTGCGGCATGCCGCGCGGCGCCGCGAGTCGGCGCAGACGCAGCGCGCGCACGTGCGTCACGCCCTGCCGCTGCTCGAGCCGACCTTCCAGCTCGATCAGCGACGACGTGTTCAGCACGACGCGCCATCGCTCGAACAGCGGTGGAGTGAGGAACGCATTCGCGGTACCCGACTCGTCCTCGAGCGTGAGGAAGCACATGCCCTTCGCGGTGCCGGGACGCTGGCGCACGATCACGTGGCCGGCGACGCGGACGCTCAGGCCGTCGCGCAGCCGGGCGAGGTCGGCGGCGGGCACCACGCCGCGCGCCGCCAGCTCGCCGCGCAGGTACGTCATCACGTGCGGGCCGGCGGTGAGCGTCGTGGCGCCGTAGTCGGCGACGGTTTCGTCCCACGGCGTCATCGCCGGCAACGGGGCGCGCGTGGCGCGCGGCCGGGCGCGCGCCAGCAACGACGTGGCGTCGCGCTCGACCGCGGACGCCTGCCAGAGCGCGTCGCGTCTCGTCAGGCCGAACGCCGCGAACGCGCCGGCGTGCGCGAGCGCCTCGATCTCGTTGCGCTTGAGCGCGCCGCGCTGCGCGACTTCGGCCACCGACGCGAGCGGCCGCGCGGCGACGATCCGCTCGCCCGCGTCCTGCCGCAGGCCGGCCACCCAGCGCAGCCCGAGGCGCACGGCGCCGTCCTCGAGCGTGCAGCGCCAGGCCGAGCGCGTGACGTCGACGGGCAGCACGACGACGCCGTGGCGTTGCGCGTCCTTCACCACGGTGGCGGGATGGTAGAAGCCCATCGGCCACGCGTTCATCAGCGCGCAGCAGAAGGCAGCGGGATGGTGCGCCTTCAGGTACGCCGACGCGTACGCGATCAGCGCGAAGCTCGCCGCGTGCGATTCGGGGAAGCCGTAGAGCGCGAACGACGTGATGGCGAGCGCGATCTCGTCGGCGGTCTTGCCGGTGATGCCGTGCGCGGCCATGCCGTCGCGCATCCGCCGGTCGATCGAGCGCATGCGCTCCACCGAGCGCTTGAAGCCCATCGCGCGGCGCAGCTCCTCGGCCTCGCCGGCGGTGAAGCCGGCCACCGCCATCGCCATGCGCAGCAGCTGCTCCTGGAAGAGCGGCACGCCGAGCGTGCGTTTCAGGATCGGCTCCAGCGCCGGATGCGCGTAGGTGACCTCTTCTTCCTTCGTGCGTCGCCGCAGATACGGGTTCACCATCTGCCCCACGATCGGCCCCGGACGGATGATCGCGACCTCGACGACGAGGTCGTAGAAGCACGTCGGCTTCATGCGCGGCAGCGTGGCCATCTGCGCGCGGCTCTCGACCTGGAAGACGCCGATCGTGTCGGCGCGCTGGAGCATGTCGTAGACGACGGGATCGTCGGGCGGCAGCTTCGCGAGGTCGAGGGTGACGCCCTCGTGCTCCGCGACGAGCGGCAGCGCCTCCTCCAGCGCGGCCAGCATGCCGAGGCCGAGCAGGTCGACCTTGATGAGGCCGAGGTCGGCGCAGTCGTCCTTGTCCCACTGCAGCACGTTGCGCCCCGGCATGCTGGCGGGCTCGAGCGGGACGACGTCGTCGAGCCGGCCGGCGGCGATCACCATGCCGCCGGTGTGCTGGCCGAGGTGGCGCGGCAGGCCCTGTAGCTGCGCGACCAGCGTCACCAGCATCGCGATCCGCGGCGAGCGCGCGTCGACGCCGCCGGCGGCGAGCTGCGCCGCCAGCTCGTCGTGATGATCCGACCAGCCGTGCGCGCGCAGCAGCTTCGCCAACCGATCGACCTGCTCGAGCGACAGGCCGAGCGCCTTGCCCACCTCGCGCACGGCGCTGCGCGTGCGGTAGCTGATGACGGTGGCCGTCATCGCCGCGCCGCGCGCCCCGTAGCGACGGTAGACGTACTGGATGACCTCTTCCCGCCGGTCGCCCGACGGCAGGTCGAGGTCGATGTCGGGCCACTCGCCGCGCTCCTCCGAGAGGAAGCGCTCGAAGAGCAGATCCATGCGGACCGCGTCGATCGCGGTGATGCCGAGCGCGTAGCAGACGGCGCTGTTCGCGGCCGAGCCGCGGCCCTGGCACAGGATGCCGCGCTCGCGGCAAAAGCGGACGATGTCCCAGACGATGAGGAAGTAGCCGGCGAGGTCGAGCTTGCCGATGAGCGCCAGCTCGTGCTCGAGCTGCGCGCGATGGCGCGAAGGGATCGTTCCCCAGCGTTTCCTCGCGCCCTCCATGGTGAGCAGCTGGAGGTAGCTCTGCGGCGACTCGCCGGCGGGCAGCGGGTAGTCGGGAAAGCGATAGCCGAGGTCGGCGAGCGTGAACGCGCAGCGCTCGGCGATGCGCCGGCTGTGACGGATGGCCGCGGGGCAGTCGCGGAAGCGCGCAGCCATCTCCGCCGGCGGGCGCAGGTGTCGCTCGGCGTTGGCGAGCAGCCGGCGGCCGGCGGCGTCGAGCGTCGTGCCGAGGCCGATGCAGGTGAGGACGTCGAGCAGCGGTCGCAGGTTGGGCGTCGCATGACGCACGTCGTTCGTGGCGACGACGGGGACGGCGCGCGCCGTGGCGAGGTCGGCGAGCCGTCGCGCGAGCCGTTCGCCGGCGCGTTCGTCGTGCCGGTGCACGTCCATCGCGAGCCGCTCGCCGAAGATGCCCATCAGCCGGTCGAGGTGCGCGGCGCCGTCGGACCCGGCGCACGGTCCGGCCGCGCCGCCGGCGAGCGCGTGCAGGCCGCCGGCGTGCTCCTCGAGCAGGTCCCACGAGACGCGGCCCTCGCCCTTCGGGCGGCCGAACGCGCCGGTGGTCAGCATGCGGCAGAGGTTCCGGTATCCCTGGCGGCTCTCGACCAGGAGCAGCAGCCGGCCGGCGTGCTCGACGTCGACCTCCGCGCCCACGAGCGCACGCACGCCCGCGCGCTTCGCGGCCTGGAAGAAGCGCGGGGCGCCGTAGACGCCGCCGCGGTCGGCGAGCGCCAGCGCGTCGCAGCCGAGCGACGCGGCCCGCTCGATCAGGTCCTCGGGCAGCGACGCGCCTTCGAGGAAGCTGAAGGCGCTGCGGCAGCGCAGCTCGACGTAGTCGCCGGCGGAGGAGGGCATGGCTTCGCCCTTCTTTCGCCTCGTACGGGACCGCCCGTCAACCCGTCACTCGTACTCGTCCATCCGCTCGTGCGGGATGCCGAAGTGGTGCGCGATCTCGTGGACCACCGTGCGCCGCACCTCGGTCCGCAGCGCCGCTTCGTCGCGACAGGCCAGCTCGTGCGACCGCTGATAGATGACGACGTGGTCGAGGTGATCGTCCGTGGCCGTCGTGCGATCGGGCCGCGCGACGCCGACGTACAGGCCGAGCTGCAGCGGGTCCTCGGCGTCCGGCCCGGGCCACGGCTCGACGCGCACGACGACCTGCGCGAGCAGCGCGCGGAATTCGGGTGGGATGCCGTCCAGCGCATGCGCCACCAGCGCCTCGAAGCGCGCGGGCTCGAGCCGCAGCGGAACGGGGAACGCCCGCGGATCGAGTCGCGCCGCCGCGCGGTACTCCACGTCGGCCTCGGCGATCCGGCCGAGCCGGTCGAGGCACACTGCGACGTCGCGATGCACCGACGCACGCTCGGCCGGATCGAGCTCCGCGCGATCGTCCGGCGTCAGCGCCCCGAGCACGGCCAGCGCGTCGGCGAAGCGGCCGAGCTCGAGCAGCGCGACGGCGCGCTCGCGACGCGCCCACAGCCGATCCGGCTCGACGGCGAGCACGTCGTCCAGGATGGCGAGCGCGTCGTCGAAGCGGGCGTCCTCGCCGGCGAGGAAGGCCTCCCATTCGCGCAGCTCGAGCGCCTCGGGGAACGCGTGCCGGGCGCGGGCGAGCTCCGCGTGCAGCCCCTCGTCGTCACCGTCGTCGTCGAGCGCGTCGAGCCGGTCGAGGAAGTCGTCGAGCGTGTCCACGCGCTGCCGTTCTACCGCGGACGTCGTCGGGACACGACGGGTGTTGCCCTCGACGGCGCGAGGATGCTCTATGCGCCGCATGCGCTTCCTGCTGCACTGGCTGCTGAACGCCCTGGGCCTGCTCATCGTCGCGCACATCGTCCCCGGCTTTCACGTCCGCAGCTTCGGTGCGGCGTTGATCGCGGCGATCGTGATCGGGCTCGTGAACGCCACCGTCGGCTGGATCCTCTTCCTGATGACGTTGCCGCTCACGATCCTGACGTTCGGGTTGTTCACCCTCGTGGTGAACGCATTGCTCATCTGGATGGCGTCGGGCATCTCGCCCGGCTTCCACATCGACGGCTTCGCCGCCGCGCTGCTCGGCGCGCTGGTGCTGGCGATCGTGAACGCGATCCTTCGGGCGCTGGTGAACCCGTGACGGGCTGGCGTCCCGGGGCGGCGCGGTATAGCAGCGGCGGCGGGAGGAGCTCGATGGTGCGACGGCAAGTTCGATGGGGAATCGCCCTGCTCGTGGTGGCGGCGGCCGGCTGCGGCGGGACGTCGAAGCCGAAGCCCGCGGCGACGCCGCCTCCGGCGGCAGAGGCGCCTCCCGGAAGCGCGGGCGCGGCGGGACAGCCTGCGGGCCAACAGATCCCCGAGGCTACGGCGAAGGACTTCGAGACGCTCGTCAACCGCTCCGTGCCCTTCGCGCTCGAGCAGATCGACAAGCAGGGCGAGTTCTACCCCTACGCCACGGTCATCACGAAGGACGGCAAGTTCGAGCCCGCGGTCGCGAAGCCGAAGACCGATCGGCCGACGTCGCAGGAAGTGATCGACATGCTCGTCGAGGAGCTGCGCCGGCGCGCGGCGAAGGGCGAGCTGCGCGTGGTCTGCGTCGTCGTCGGCGGCCGGCTGGCGCGCGATCAGAGCTCGGCGCCCGAGGACGTCATCCAGGCGCGCCTCGAGCACGTCGACGGCACCGCGGTCGAGGTCTACGTCCCGTGGAAGCGCGGGAAGGACAAGAAGGTGCAGCCGGGCGAGGGCTTCGCCGGGCGCGGTGTCCCGCAGATCTTCACGAGGTAGCGAGGACGAAGCGCGTGCCGGCGACGTCGATCCAGTCGTCGCCGGTCGCGAGCCCACGCGCACGCGCGGCGGCGACGGCGGCCGCGCCGTCGGTGGCCGAAAGCGTGTACGACCGGATGCCCGGCGCGGGTCCCTCGACGACGCGGATCGCGCCGCCGTCGAGCGCGATGGTCGTGACGTCGACGGGGCGGCCGAGGACGGCGCCCCAACGCGCGGCGAGCGCGGCGGGATCGGGGGCCGTCAGCTCGGCGCCGACGACGCCGCGGACGCGGTCGCGACGGATGCGCTGCTCCCACGTCGGCCCCGCCCAGCGCCACGAGGCGGCCGGGCGCGCCTCGTCGATCGACACGATGGCCGCGCCGACGTCGGCGGGATGGAGGTGGACGGTGCGGATGTCGTCGAGCGCCACCTGCCAGACGATGCGGACGCCGAGGTCGGCGAGGCGGCGCACGTCGGCGTCGAGATCGGACGACTGCACGATGACCATGTAGCCGCCGTCGCCGCCGCGACGTTCGAGGAAGCGCTGCGCGGGTGCCGCGGGATCGATCGGCGACACCACCTCGAGGAACGTGTCGCCGATCGGCATGACCGCGTTGTGCAGCCCGAACGCGGCGACGCCCGGGTCGCGATAGGCGACGTCGACGGCGAAGACCGTCGTGAGGTCGTCGACGGTCGCGTCGAGGTCGCGGGCGGCGATCACCACCTGGCGGAGGCGCATGGGCCGACCCTCGGACGTCGGGTGGCGAGCTGTCAAGCCACGCGGTAGACATGCGCGCCGTGCATTGCCTCGTCGCGCTCGCGTTGCTGGCCGGCGTCGCCACCGCGGGCGAGCACCTCGCGAGCACGGAGGCCGGTGGCCGGCGTGTCACGCTCGAGCTGCGGGCGAACGAGCCGGTGCTCGTGCTGCGCAGCAACGGTCCGCTCGCCGTCGACGCGCTCGGTACGGCGTTGCCGTCGCTGCTGGCGACGCTCTTCCCTGACGGCACGCTGCCGGCGGACGTGCGTTCGCTGTCCGCGGGACGCATCGAGACGATGCCCTGGCTGTCGGAGCGACTGGCGCTGGCGGCGTCACGCGATCCGGCGTGGACGGGACCGCAGGGCGGACGTGAGAACGCGGTGGTCGGCGCGTTGCTCCAGCGCGACGATCTGTTGCGCGAGCTGGCCGCCCCGTTCGCGCGCTACGGGCTGGTCGTGACGTCGGTGTCGGTGGAGAAGGTGCTGGTGTCGCGGGCCGACGCGGTGCCGTTCGCCGATCGTCTGCGTGGGGCAGGCGTGGCGCCCGACGCGCGCGTTCCGTTCGATGCGCAGCTCTGGCTGCGGTTCGGATCGCGGTGAGCGGTCAGACCACTGTGACCGCGCCGGACGAGCGGATGCGTTCGTCGGCGGTCACCAGACGCAGCCCGTGGACGCGCGCGGTCGCCGCGATGAGCTGATCGGCTGGGTCACGGTGGAACCGCGGACCGAGCCTGGTGCTCTCGAGCGCGATGCGTCCGTCGAGCGGGACGACGGTGATGCGGGTATGCGCCTCGATCAGCTCCAACAACGCGTCCGGGGTGGTCGAGAGGACGATTCGACCGTGCTCGCACAGCTTGGCGATCTCCCAGAGCGTGATCGCTGCGATGCCGAGCTGCTCGTCGTGTGCTTCCGCCGTCTCGAGCGCCGCGACCTGTGACCGCTGCAGCGGGCCTTCACCGGTCAGCCACCACAGGAGAATGTGCGTGTCGAGGAGCAGCTTCACCGGGTCTCCCAGTCCTCGCTCCAATCGATCGTCACGATGTCGCCGCGGATCTCGATCAGGTGTCGCATGCTGGCGCGCAACGGGCCGGTGCCCTCGTGGACGGGGACGACGCGTGCGATGGGGCGGCCGTGCTTCGTCACCACGAGCTGATCGCCACGTGTGCGAACCTGCTCGAGCAGAGCCAGGCACCGGGCCTTGAAATCGCTGATCCCGAGCTCGATCGTCTTGGCCGCGGTCCGCCGGCGGGTCGCCATGGAGCATAGGATAGACTTGACCACTATAGTGGTCAATTCAGTCGTACACCCCGTCGACGAACCAGCCGCCCGACGCGAGCTCGCGGAAGCAGCGGTAGAGACCGCCGTCGCTCAGCTCGAGGTCGTAGTACTCGCGCGTGAACGGGCGGTCGCTCCACCACTCCGCGGCGAGGCGCCACGGACCGGCCGAGCCGACGACGCGGCCGCCGAGCCCCGCGCCGCGCACGAAGCACGGCGCGTCGCGCTCCGAGAACACCTCCAGTGGCCGCGGCGGACGCAGCGCGCGGACGACGAGCCGGCAGTCACCTGCGGCCTGCGCGCCGGGCGTCGCGTCGGGCGAACCGACCGTGAAGGGCGCGGTGGTCGCCGCGCCGGGACGGTACGTATCGAGCACGACGGGCACGCCGACGCGCTCCGGGCCGCACAGCACGCCGAGCCGCGCGAGCGTCGTGGCGAGCCGCTCCGGCGCCGGCCCCGGCGGCGTGAAGAGCCCGAGCTGCGTCGGACGGATCACCTCCGGGACGGCGACGACGTCGACCTGCACGATCGCCGCGCGCGGCGGGCGTGCGTCGAGCTCGACGCGCATGCAGCCGAGCAGCGTCTTCACGTCGCGCGTCGGCGCCGCGAGCGGCAGCGTGCGCGTGTCGCGCGTGCCGTCGTCGAGCCGTAGCGCGACGACGAGCCGCGTGCAGCCGATGCCGTCGAGGCCGAGGCGCGCCACCGCGCGCTCCATGAGGCCGCGCAGCACGAAGAGCAGCGGCTCGAGGTTGTCGAGCGCGTACTCGAGTGCCATCGCCTCCTCGACCTCGCCGGTACGCGCCGTCGGCGCCAGCGGCCGCGGGTCTTCACCACGCGCGGTGCGGATCAGCGTGGCGCCCACGGGCCCGAGCCGCGTGGCCACCTCGGCCGCGGGCAGCCGCGCGAGGTCGCCGAGGCGATGGACGCCCCAGCGCGCGAGCGTGACGGCGACGTCCGGCGGCGGCGCCAGATACGCCAGCGGCAACGGCGCGAGAAACCCGAGCTCGGCGCCGGCGGGGATCACGTCGCAGCCGTCGCCGTGCAACGCGGCCAGCCGCGCGACGGTCATGCTGGCGCCGATGCCCACCCGGGCGGCCAGCCCGACGCGGGTCGCGCGCGCCGACAACGCGGTGGCGAGGCCGGCTTCGCTGCCGACGAGGTGCGTGGCGCCGTCGGCGTCGGCGAGGACGGCGCCGTCGGCGGCGATCTCGACGCGGCTCGCGAGCGACGTCGCGACGTCGGCGAGGGCGAGCGCCGCGGAGCGCTCGGCGGCGACGTCGCGTGGACGGACGATCAGGTCGGCGACGACGGCGCGTGCCTGCGCGACGCTGTGGATGCCGGGACGCACGCCGCGAGCGCGGACCGCCGCCGCCGCCGACACGATGCGCGCATGCGGTCCCGTGCCGTCGGCCAGCGCGAGCGGCAGGCCGTGGAGGTCGGGATCGGCACGACAGGCGGCCGCCACCGGCAGGTCGGGCACGAGCAGGCACGCGATGCGCGGCACGGTGGAGGGCCTCCGTTGCCCGGCACGGTCAGGCGCATGCCTGGCGGACCGTCACCGCGCGGCCGAGACCACCGAGCCGGCTGCGGACGACGGTGACGCGCGACGTGATGCCGTCGAGCAGCACGACCCGGCCGGGACCGCCGCTCCAACGGGTGTGCGGCGCGTCGAGCGCGAGCCCGAGCGCCGCGGCCGAACCCGTCTGCGCCACGGGCCCGAGGACGAGCAGCGTCGCGCGGGTGCGTTCGGCGGCGCGGGCGATGCGTGTCCACGCCGGCGTGCCGGGCCGCGCCGCGCCGCCGTCGGCGACGTCGAGCACGACCAGCCCGAAGCCGCCGGCGCCGAGCAGCAGCTCGGCCGCGCGCAGCGCGTCGGCGCGATCGCGCGGACGCACCCACAGCGTGCGGGCCAGCGCGACGCCCGCGGTGGCGACCGTCTCGGGCTCGAGCGCGTCGGCCGGATCGACCCACGCGATGGTCTCGCCCGCGGTGGTGGCGGTGGCGGCGATACGGCAGGCGAGGCCGGTGCGGCCCGCGCTGCGCGAGCCGGTGATCTCGGTGATGCGTCCGCGTGGCAGACCGCCGTCGAGCACGGCGTCGAGGGGAGGGAGCCCGGTGGCCAGCCGGGCTGGGGTGGTGGGGTGGGCCGTCCCGAGGCGTACGTCCCCGGGACGGCCCAGTCGGTCGAGTAGGGTGGACGCGGCCGACATGGGTGGCTATTTCGCTTTTTCTTCGCCTTTCGTCAAGCGACGCGAAAGGCCGTGCGAAACCGCCGATGCGCGGCGAGCGTCCAACAGCGCGATCGTGCGCCCCCGACCGACGATGAACAGTCATGCGTGACTCGTGCGCGCGCCACGCGACGTGCGCAGCCATTCACGCCTCGCCGACGACCGCTCGTCGTACCGCGCTGCCGTCCATCAGATTTCCTTTGGCGTTCTCGTACTCAGGCGGTAGGTTCGCCGCCGCCCGGCGCAACGCGTGCGCCAACTGGAGGCCGTACCCCGATGACGATCATCCACCGCTCGCTCACCGCTCTCGCCATGTGTCTGCTCGCCGTGGCTCCCGCCCGCGCCGCATTCACGGCGTTCGAGAGCGGACACGTGCGACCCCTCGCACTCTCGCCCGACGGCACGCGGCTGTTCGCCGTCAACACGCCCGACGATCGGCTCGAGATCTTCGACGTGGGCGCGAGCGGCCTGACGCACACCGGCTCCGTCGTCGTCGGCGTCGAGCCCGTCGCCGTCGCGGCGCGCAACGCCGGCGAGGTGTGGGTGGTGAACCATCTGTCCGACTCGATCAGCATCGTCGACGTCGCGTCGGTGCCGCCGCGCGTGACGCGCACGCTGCTCGTCGGCGACGAGCCGCGCGACATCGTCTTCGCCGGCGCCGGCGGCGGACGCGCCTTCATCACGACGGCGCACCGCGGCCAGCAGCGGACGCACGCGTCGATCGCCGCCGTGCCGGGCGCGGGCGATCCGCAGCTGACGACGGCCGGCGTCGGCCGCGCCGACGTGTGGGTGTTCGATGCGGCGAATCCGGGCGCGACGCTCGGCGGCACGCCGCTGCGCATCGTCACGCTGTTCGCCGACACGCCGCGCGCGCTCGCGAAGAGCCCCGACGGAAACACCGTCTACGCGGCCGCCTTCAAGTCGGGCAACCAGACGACGGTCCTCAGCGAGGGCGCGGTGTGCGACGGCTTCGGCGCCGCCGCCCCGTGCACGGTGATGGGGCAGTCCATGCCGGGCGGCGTGCCGCCGCCGGGCACCGACCACGCCGGCAAGCGCGCGCCCGAGACCGGCATCATCGTGCGCAAGCACCTGGCGTCGGGCCAGTGGCGCGACACGCTCGGCCGCAACTGGAGCAACGGCGTCCGCTTCGACCTGCCCGATCACGACGTCTTCGCGATCGACGCGACGACGCTCACCGAGACCGACGCGTTCGACCACGTCGGCACGACGCTCTTCAACATGGCCGTCAACCCGGTGAGCGGCGTCGTCTACGTGTCGAACACCGAGGCGCGCAACGAGGTCCTGTTCGAGGGCCCGGGCAACTTCGGCGGCAGCACGGTGCAGGGCCATCTCGCCGAGTCGCGCATCACCGTGCTCTCGTCCGGCGGCGTCGACCCGCGGCACCTCAACAAGCACATCGACTACGACGTGCTGCCCGCCCCCGCCGGGGTGAAGAACCACAGCCTCGCGACGCCCGTCGAGATGGCCGTCAGCGCCGACGGCGCGACGCTGTACGTCGCCGCCTTCGGCTCGGGCAAGATCGGCGTGTTCCCGACCGCCGCGCTCGAGAACGACACGTTCGACCCGACGACGGCCAGCGCCAACTACATCGACCTCACCGGCGGCGGCCCGTCGGGCCTCGTGCTCGACCCCGCGCGTCCGAAGCTCTACGTGCTGACGCGCTTCGACAACACGGTCGCGGTCGTCGATCTCGGCACGCGCGCGGAGACGCAGCGCACGGCGCTCCACAACCCGGAGCCGGCGAGCGTCGTCGCGGGCCGGCGCTTCCTCTACGACGCCGAGTTCACGTCGAGCAACGGCGAGGCGTCGTGCTCGAGCTGCCACATCTTCGGCGACATGGACGACCTGGCCTGGAACCTCGGCGATCCCGACGGGGACGTGAAGAAGAACTTCATCCCAATCAACCTCGAGATCGCGGTGACGACCGGCTTCTTCCCGCTGCCGTCGCCGATCAACGGCACCGGCGTCGTCAACGACTTCCATCCGATGAAGGGCCCCATGACGACGCAGACCCTGCGCGGCATGAACGGCAGCGGCGCGATGCACTGGCGCGGCGACCGCTCGAACCCGCCGAACAACGCTTCCGGCGCGTTCGACGAGGTCGTCTCCTTCAACAACTTCAACCCCGCGTTCGTCGGCCTGGTGGGCCGCGACGCCGAGCTGGCGCCGGGCCAGATGCAGGCGTTCACCGATTTCATCCTGCAGGTGATGCTGCCGCCGAACCCGATCCGCGCGCTCGACAACTCCCTGAACGCGTCGCAGAACGCCGGCCGCGCGTTCTTCCTCGGCCCGCGTCTCTCCGACGGCATCCAGGGCTCGTTCGGCGGCCAGCAGCTCGGCTTCACGTGCGAGGGCTGCCACCGCCTGCAGCCGTCGCTCGGCCACTTCGGCACCGACGGCCGCGCCAGCTTCGAGGCCGAGGTGCAGATCATCAAGATCCCGCACCTGCGGAACATGTACCAGAAGGTCGGCATGTTCGGCGTCCTCGACGTCGCCGGCGTGGCGCCGCTCAATACGCCGTTCCAGGGCCCGCAGATCCGCGGCTTCGGCTTCCTCCACGACGGCACGGTCGACACGCTCTTCCGCTTCTTCAACGCGAACGTCTTCAGCAACACGGCGACGGGCGGATCGAGCGTCGGCTTCCAGAACGCGCAGCAGCGGCGTGACGTCGAGCAGTTCATGTTCGCGTTCGACAACAACCTCGCCCCGATCGTCGGCCAGCAGATCACGCTCACCTCGGCCAACGGCGCCACCGTCGGCGGTCGCATCGACCTGCTGATCGCGCGGGCGGCGGCCGGCGACTGCGACGTGATCGCGAAGGGCGTGCTCGGCGGCGAGCAGCGCGGCTGGGTCCGTCAGGCCGGCGGGGCGTTCCAGAGCGATCGTGCGGCCGACCCGGCCATCGGCGAGGCCGCGCTGCGCGGGCTCGTCACCGCGACGACGCCCATCACCTACACGTGCGTGCCGCCCGGTTCGGGCGAGCGCGCGGGCGTCGACCGCGACGAGGACGGCTACCTCGACCGCGACGAGCTCGACGCCGGCAGCAACCCGGCCGATCCCGAGAGCTTCCCGGGCTCGACGCCGACGTTCGTGCCGACCCAGGCGCTGACGCTCGGTGACGGCGCGACGCCGTCCAAGAAGAAGATCACGTTCAAGTCGAACACCAAGACGGCGGCGGCGCACATCGCGGTGCCGGCGGCGGGCGGGGCGGGCGACCCCACGATCGGCGGCGCGCTGCTCACCGTCTACAACTCGGCGGGTCTGACCGACGACGTGGTCGTCGTGTCGCTGCCGGCAACCGGCTGGACGAAGATCGGCAAGACGACGGCGACCGGCTGGAAGTTCAAGGACGCGGTCGGTCCGATCCGCCAGGTGCTGGTGAAGAACGACCAGATCGTCGTGAAGGGCGGCAAGTCGCTGTGGACGTACACGCTCGACGAGGCGGCGCAGGGCCGCGTCGCGGTGCGGCTGCGTCTCGGCTCCGAGTCGGGCTGGTGCGCCGACGCGCCGGCGCAGGCGAAGGGCAATCCGCCCTCGACGGCGGCGAACGACCGTCCCGGCAAGTTCAAGGCGCAGCCGAAGTCGCCCGCGCCGGCGAGCTGTCCGCCGGTGCCGCCGGTGGGATCGCCGAGCGGCGCGTTCGTCGAGTAGGGATCGCGGAGGACCGCCGCACCGCGCGGCGGTCCTCCGTACCTCGGTCGAGCGCCGTCCACGGCGCCCCGCGCGCCCGCGCGCACGACCACCGCTGTCACGCAGCGCCCTCCTCTCCGGTCTCGTTGGTGAGCGGCCGCGAGGCCGACGGAAAGGGGCACCACCATGAGCTTGGGCGTCACTCCACTCCCCGGCAGGCCGGGGCCCGAGGACCTGGTTCCTTCGCGCTACGCGCTGCGGGTCGGCGACATCGACGTGCTGGTGATCAGCGACGGCGTGTTCTCGTTGCCGGCCGCGACGCTGGCCACCAACGCCGACCCGGCCGAGCTGGCGGCGTGGCTGGACGACGAGCTGCGACCGGGGAGCGAGTACAAGTGGCCGCTGAACGTGCTCGTCGTGAGCAGCGGCGGCCGGACCGTACTCGTCGATTCCGGGGTGGGGACCGAGTTTCCCGACGCCCCGGGCATCGGACGGTTGGCCATGCGCCTGGATGCCGCCGGTATCGATCCGGCGTCCATCACCGACGTCGTGCTCACCCACCTGCACGTGGACCACGTCGGCGGGCTGCTCGCCGACGGGTTGCGGAGCCGGCTGCGTCCGAACGTGCCGATCCACCTGTCTGCCGCCGAGGCGGAGTTCTGGGCGTCGCCCGATTTCTCGCGCAACACTTTCGGCGGGATGCCGAACGTCCTGCGGTCGGCGGAAGAGCGATTCGTCGACGTGTACCGCCGTCAGCTGCGGCCGTTCGAGGCGGAGTACGAGGTGGCGCCGGGAGTGGTCGTCCGTCGCACCGGCGGTCACACCGCCGGGCACAGCGTGGTCCGCCTGTCGTCTGGCGGCGACCGGCTGACGTTCCTCGGCGACGCCGTGTTCCCGGATCACTTCGACCACCCCGAGTGGCACAACGCCTTCGACCACGATCCCGAAGAGGCGGTCCGCGTTCGGGTTCAGCTCTTGCGCGAGCTGGCGACGAGCGGCGAGTCGCTGGTCGCCGCTCACCTGCCGTTCCCGTCCCTCGGCCGGGTGACGATCGCCGGCGATGCGTTCCGATGGGTGCCGGCCTTGTGGGAGCACTGACTGCGCGAGGGCGGCGTACGGGTAGGCCATCATGGACGTCTACGACGCGGCCAGAAGCCGGCGCGCGGTCCGCGCGTTCACCGACCGGCCCGCATCGAAAGAGGCGCTGTGTCCCGTGCTGTCCGCGGCGGCTTGGACGGGTCGGACTCCGCTCGACGAGACGGTCACGTTCGTCGCGTAGGCCGCTCGTCCAGGAAGGCGAGGAGCTCGCGATTGACGTGCTCGGCGTGGGTCCAGATGAGACCGTGCGGCGCGCCGCCGATGACGACGAGCCGGCTCGCGCGCAGACGCGCGTGCAGCGGCACGGCGGTCGCGGCGATCGGCAGGATGCGGTCGGCATCGCCGTGGACGACGAGCGCTGGGACGTCCACACGGTGGCAGTCCGGACGGAAGTCGGTCGTCCACGCCGTCACGCAGTCGCGCAAACCGGCGGGCGACGCATGCATCGCGACGCCCAGGGATTCCTGCACGACGCGCTCGTGCATCCGATCCTCGCCGACGACGGCCGCGAGGAACTCCGAGAGATAGCCGGCGCGGTCGTCGGCGAGGCGTCGCGTGATCGACTCGAAGACGCCGCCGTCGAGCCCGCCGGGATTGTCCGGCGTCCTCAGGAGGAAGGGCGGAAGCGACGCGAGGATGACGGCGCTCCGGACGCGCCTCGCTCCGTATGCGCCGAGGTACCGGGTGAGCTCGCCGGTGCCCATCGCGAAGCCGACGAGCGTGACGTCGTGCAGGTCCAGATGCGCGAGCAGCTGATAGAGGTCGTCCGCCAGCGTGTCGTAGTCGTAGCCCGTCGCCGGCTTGCTGGACGCGCCGAACCCGCGGCGGTCGTAGCGGACGACGCGATATCCGGCGATCCGCAGCGCCGCGACCTGCTTCTCCCAGGACGCGCCGCTGAGGGGCCAGCCGTGGATCAGGATGACCGGCCGACCGGTTCCGTGGTCCTCGTAGTAAAGCTCGATGGAGCCCGAGCTGTCGCGGCCGACGACGATCCTGCTCACCGCTGCCTCCACCCGGGAGGCGTGAAAACCGACCGCACAACCCCGTGCGGCGGGCGGCTTCGCCTATGCGGCGGACACGAGCAGGCGCTCGGCCAGCTCGCGATGACGCGGCATGGAGCCGCGAGCGTACTGCTCGGCGGCCTCGCGGAGGAGCGCGCGGGCGGCCGGGCGGTCGCCCGGCGCATCCCGATCGAGAAGCGTCATCGCCCGGAAGCGGCACAGGTCGACCTGCTCCAGCCGCTGCTGCAGCTCGTCCGCCTGCCGCGCCGCGATCGCGAAGTGCTCCTCCGCCGCCGCCCATTCGCCCGCCGCGGCGGCAGCGAGGCCCGCGGCGGTCCGCACTAGGCGTGGACCCGACATCATCCACGCCACGCCGGTGGCCAGCAGCTCCGGCACCAGCGGATGCAGGGCGACGACCTTCTCGCGTTCACCCAGGACGGCGAGGCCCTCGATCGTCAGCACGAGCATGTTCCAGGAGCCGACGGTGTTCGGGCGTCCCGCGGAGGGCACGAGGCTCTGTGTTTCGTCCAGCCGGCCGAGGGCGCGGCTCCGATCACCGAGATAGGCGTGCTGCCGGAACGCGACGCCGGCGAGCGCGCCCTGGCCGGCGCTCGGGAACGACGCGGCATAGGCCGCTTCCGCTTCGACGCTCGCACGCTCCCAGTCGCCCCGGAGGAAGCGGACCTGGATCAGGTGGAGGGACGGAATGCCGGCCACGGTCCCCGACCGCACGTTCGACGGCCACTGCAGCTGGGCGCCGGGCGGCGCCGACGCGGTCGAATGGGCCGTCGGCTCCACGTCCGACGCGCGAGCGAGCGCGTCCTCGAGACGGGCGAGATCGAAGTCGCGGCCGAACTCCACCCACGCCCGCATCTGGATGCACGACACGATCGCGTCGCGTGGTCCGACGTCGGGAACGAGCGGGTCGAGGCGTCGCGCGATCGCCCGCGCCTCGGCGGGCTGCCCGAGCAGCCAGGCCGCCTGCTCCATCCAGCCGAGTCGCCAGCCGTCGACCGATGGCGAATCGTGCGGGGCGCATGCCTCATCGACCGCGCGTCCGTCCGCCAGCGTGTTCTCGAGCTGAGCGAAGTAGTAGTGGAACGCCGCGCGATCGGAGAGCACGCGTACGACCAGCGCTGCGTCGCCGAGCTGCTGCGCCAGCGCCATCGCTTCCGCGAATGCGTCCCGGGCAGCCTCGTACTGGCCGGCGGCGGCCGTGATCAGCGCCACCTGACACAGCAGCCGCACGCGGTGCGCGCTCCGGTCGCCCGTCAGGAGTGACAGGCCGCGGAGCGCCACCTTCACCAGCTTCCGGTACCGCCGCGCCAGCATCAACCCGTCGACGACGTCCACGAAGCTCCGGCCGATCAGCTCGCGATCACCGGTCTGGACGCAGATCTCGATCGCGTCGCTCCCGTGGACGAACGCCTCGTCGGCGCGTCCCAGTCCGTGGTCGGCGGCCGCCATCGCCGACAGGATCTCGGCGCGCACCGCAGGATCGTCCTGGTGCTCGAGCGCGGATGCGAGCCAGCGGTGTGCCTGCTCGAACGCCGACGCCCCGAGCGCCGCCCGTCCGGCGGCGAGCAGGGCCGTCGCGAGCTCGTGACGCTGGGCAAAGTCGCCGGCCTTGAGGAGGTGGTCGGCGATGTCGCCGGCTCGTTCTCTGGAGGCGCGGGGATGGAGGCGTGCGATGGCGTGCGCGACGCCGGCGTGGAGTCGCTGGCGTCGTGGTGGCGCGATTTCGTGGAGCAACGTCTGGCGCAGGATCTCGTGTGCGAAGGTGAACGGCGTCTCGGGGCCTTCGGCGCTCGTCACCAGCAGCCCCATCCGCTGCGCCTTCTCGACCGCGTCGCAGAGGTCGTCGATGTGGACCTGCTCGAGGAGCAGCTGCACGAGCTTGAAGCTGAAGCTGCGACCGATCACCGCCGCGGCCGTCAGGATCTTCCGCTCGGCGTCGGCGAGTCGCTCGAGACGGCGGCCGATCACGAGGCGGACGTTGTCCGGCACGTCGATCTCGTCGATGGTGATGTCCGAGCGGAAGTCGCCCCTCGCATCGAACACCCGGCCGTCCTCGACGAGGTGATGGTACACCTCCTGGACGAAGAACGGGTTGCCCTCCGTCACGTCGAAGAGGAGGTTCGCCAGCCGGTTCGACGGTGGACGCGCGCTCAGCCCCTGCAGCATCTCGCACGTCTCGTCCCGCGACAGACCGGCCAGCCGGAGCGGACGGATGCCGGCGCGGAGCAGCTCCTCGAGCGTACGGCCCAACACCGGATTCCGCTCGTCGAGCTCCGGACGGAACGTGCCGATGACGACCAGCGGCATCTCGCGGACGCCGTGCGCCAGGTGCGCCAGCAGCGCCAGCGTGGACTCGTCGGCCCAGTGGAGGTCTTCCAGGACGAAGAGGGCGGGCCGCGCCCGTGCCGATCGCCCCAGCACCTCCGAGAAGCTCTGAAAGAGGTAGCGACGCCGCTGCTGCGGTGGCAGCTCGCGCGGCTCCGGAAGCTCGGGGAAGGCGCGCCGGATGCGTGGGGCGATCTGTGCGAGCTCGGCTGCCGCGTCGCCCATCATCTGACGGTAGTCGTCGAGCGTGGCCGCTTGTGCGAGACCGCCCTCCAGGATCTCCGCGAACGGGAGGAACGGAAAGGGGTCGTCGCGCTCGTAGCAGTGGCCGACCAGCACCCGGAAGCCGCGCCCGGCGGCGTCGTGCGCGATCTCCCGCGCCAGCCGCGACTTGCCCACGCCGGGCCCTCCGGCGAGCAGCACGATCGACCCATGCCCGCCGCGCGCTCCCTCGACGGCCGCATGCAGCGCGGCGCGCTCGTGCCGCCGGCCGACGAACGGCGCGCGCGCGGCGATCGAGTATGGTGATACATCGAGGGGCGCCGGCGTGACGCCCGGCTCGGCGGATTCGCGGTCGCCTGCGCCGAACTCCCACGCGATCGGCGCGTTCGGATCGGGTTCGTATGCGCAGAAGGTTCCGGTGCGGATGCAGCGCGCGAGCAGATCGCCGAGCGCGGCGTCGCCTTGCCGGATGCGCTCGACGACGGCCCGCGCCGTCTTCGTGACGCTCTGCCGCGCGCGCTCGGCCGCGGAGACCGCGCGCCGAGTCCGCCCATGCAGGCCGACCGCACGACGGAGCTCGGCCGTGAGGCTCGACATCTCGCGCTCGGCGGCCTCGGCGACGGCGAAGCTTCCGGCCGCCTTCGCCGCGTCCAGCTCCGCGCGCAGCTCCTCGAGCCGCCGCCGGTACGTCGCCTTCGCGCGATCGTCGAGCAGCTCGCCCGCGTCGCCACCGCGATCGGCGCGGGCGTCGTCGTCCTCACGGTGCCCGGTCAGACCGTCGACGAGATCCAGCGCATGGAACTCCGTCGTGGGATGCCGCAGGAGATGGGCGAGATAGGAGAAGCCCTTCGAGTCCTTGAGCCGCAGGGGGCGATCCTTCCAGCCGACGGTCCAGTACTCGCCTTCCTTGCGGAAGACGGCCTGCGCCGGCGGAGGAGCCATGCGCGTTAGCTACCTCGGTCGGGCGCGCCGAGTCGATAGGAAGAGGCCGATGAGCGGCGATGCAGATATTGATCATGCCGCCCTCGCGTGTCTCCCGCCGGGCGATCCGCCGCGGCCGACGATCGAGCGGCTGCGAACGACGTCCGGTCGAAAGGTGAGCACGGGCGCCGGCGCGTGGCGGACGACCTTCTCGGCGACGCTGCCGATCAGCAGGTGTGCGAGACCCGTCCGGCCGAGCGTGCACATGACGATGCAGTCGACCCTGGTCGCCGCCTTGCTGATCTCACGGTACGGATTGCCGGACACCACTCGCTGCTCGACGGCGATCGCGGGCGCGCCGCCCAGGGTGGCCCGGACGGCACGAGCGAGATCCCGGCGTGCCTCGTCGCGCACCTTCGCCAGCAGGGCGCCGTTGCGGAAGTCGTTCGTCACGTGCAGCACGATGAGACGCCCTTGCGGCCCCGCGAGCGTGGCGGCGATGCGCAGCGCATGATGGCCATGCTTCGACAGATCGTGCGGGACGAGGATGGTGCGCGGGATGTCCTTCATGCCGATTTCCCCTTGTCTGTGTCGCGCTCGCGACGGCCGCGCAGACGAAGCAATGCGCCTCAGTCCGTCGTCGGCGTGAGGATCGGTGCCCCACGCTTCTTGAGCAGCACCACGGCGATCCTGGCGGGCTCCGTGTCGCTGGCGTTGCGCCCGACGACGTGGATGTCGTCCGGGCCCTCGTAGAACGTTTGCCCCTTCGTGAGCGTGACGGCCGGCTGGCCCCGGAGCTGCATCACGATCGTTCCTTCGAGGACGTAGACGAACGCATGCGCGTCGTGCCGATGGACCACGTCCCGTCCGCCCGGCGGGTACGTCACCTCGATCATGCGCCCCTCCTTGCCGGCGTAGTCCGTGAGATCGATCGCGTAGAGCTCCTTGACGTCCGCTGCGTCGGCCGGGCCGGGAGCGTGCATCAGGAGCGCTGCGAGCAGAAAAACGATGGCCGCGTTGCTCATCATCGATGTCCTCCGGAGTGGTTTCGCGGTGCGTGCAGGATCACGCGCTCGGTCGCGCGTGACGGAGCCATTCGTCGAGACCGATGCGGCCGAGGCGCGCGTCGCCGAGCGGCACGAGCGAGCGCTCCTCGACGCGGCTGCCGTAGTATCGGGCGTCGGGGTCGCGCACGACTTCACACGGGTCGCCGAGCGCCTTCAGATAGCGGGCGACGATCTCGTCGAACGGTGCCCGCTCCGGGCCGGCGATCTCGACGATGCCGTTCCTCGGCGCCGCGAGCGCCACGTCCGCGACGATGGACGCGACGTCCTCCGCCGCGATCGGCTGGAACAGGCCGGGCGAGAGGTGGATCGTGTTCCCGACCGTGCCCGAAGCGACGATGCCCCGGATGAACTCGAGGAACTGGGTCGAGCGGACGATGGTGTAGGGGACGCCCGAACGCTCGATGAGCTTCTCCTGCGCGACCTTCGCGCGGAAGTAGCCGTTGTCGGGGGACCGGTCGATCCCGACGATGGAGAGCGCCACGTGATGCCGGGTCCCGGCGGCAGCCTCCGCCGCGAGCAAGTTGCGGCCGGACGTCTCGAAGAACTCCAGCACCGCCCGGTCCTCGAACGAGGGCGAATTCGAGAGGTCCACCACGACCTGTGTGCCGTCCAATGCGCGCGCGAGGCCCTCGCCCGTGATGGTGTCGACGCCGGTGCTCGGCGCCGCGGCGATCGCCTCGTGACCCTTGGCCACGAGGTGTCCGACGACCTTGGTGCCGATCAGGCCCGTGCCGCCGATGACGACGATCTTCATGATGAGACCCTCCTCCTGTTTTCGGGAGGCGCCGTCGCGCCTCGACGTTGGGACCGGACAGCGCGCCGTTTCGTGACGCGCGCCAGGTCCCCGATGCGGGCGAGCATGTC
Source organism: uncultured Binatia bacterium (SeqCode) (assembly GCA_964432595.1). Taxonomy (GTDB): domain Bacteria; phylum Desulfobacterota; class Binatia; order DP-6; family DP-6; genus DASYLJ01. The sequence goes on from CAYSOF010000002.1 coordinate 299,793, forward strand.
ACGGCCGGCACCGGATTGTGCGCTCGAATTTCACGCCCGAATGTCGAGGAGGCGAATGGAGCCATGAACCACGTCGCAGCAGACCGGGACGGCATGCTCGGCCGCCGGCCGGTTCGTCCGGCGCAGCACCATGATCCGTGAGCCGCGCAAGCTGGCCGCCATCCTGGCTGCCGACGTCGTCGGCTATTCCCGCCTGATGGGCCGCGACGAAAGCGGCACGTTGGCACGCGTGCGCGAGCATCGCACGGCGCGGCTCGAACCGACGCTCGCGCGCTACCGCGGCCGGCTGATCAAGGTGATCGGCGACGGGGCGTTGGTCGAGTTCGCCAGCGCCGTCGATGCGCTGGCGGCGGCGATCGAGTTCCAGCAGGCGGTCAACGACCTCGCCCTGGAGCGCTGCGAGCCGGAGCGGCTCGTGTTCCGGATCGGTCTGCATCTCGGCGACGTGATCGTCGAAGACGACGACCTCTACGGCGAGGGCGTGAACATCGCCGCGCGGCTGGAATCCCAAGCGCCCGCGGGCGGCATCCTGATCTCGCGCACCGTGCACGAGGCCGTCGCCGGCCGGCTGAAGGCGACGTTCGCCGATCGGGGCGATCTCACGCTCAGGAACATCGAGCGACCGATCCAGGCCTTCAGCACGCACTGGGAGCCGTCGGACTGGCGGCGTGCTCCTCCGACTCCGCCGACGCCGGCATCGACGGGGCGGCTCACGCCGCCCGACAAGCCCTCCATCGCCGTCCTGCCCTTCCAGACCTTCAGCGCCGATCCCGAGCAGGAGTACTTCGCCGACGGCATCGTGGAGGACATCATCACGGCGCTGTCGTGCTTCAAGTTCCTGTTCGTGATCGCCCGCAACTCGAGCTTCGCCTACAAGGGGCGTGCGCCCGACATCCGCCAGGTCGGACGCGAGCTCGCCGTTCGTTACGTGCTGGAGGGGAGCGTGCGCCGGGCGACGCGCGTGCGCATCACCGGGCAGCTGATCGACGCGCTGACCGGCGCGCATCTCTGGGCCAATCGATTCGATGGCATCCTGGAAGACATCTTCGAGCTGCAGGACCGGCTGACCGAGGCGGTCGTCGGGGCGATCGCGCCCGAGCTCGAGCGTTCGGAGATCGAACGGGCCAGAAGGAAGCCGACGGACAGCTTCGATGCGTACGACCACTACCTGTGCGGCATGGCGAACCTGCACCGCGGCACCCGGGAGTCGATCGACGAGGCGATGACGCACTTCGGGCTGGCGCTGCGGCTCGACCCGAACTTCGCGGCCGCCCATGGGATGGCGGCCTGGTGCCACGTGTGGCGCAAGGTCAACGGCTGGATGGTCGATTGTCCGCGCGAGATGGCGGAGGGCGCACGCCTGGCGCGGCGGGCGATCGAGCTGGGTGCGGACGACGCCGTCGCCCTCACGCGTGGCGGGCATGCGCTGGCCCACCTCGCCGGCGATCTCGACGGCGCCATCGATCGGATCGATCAAGCGCTGGTGCTGAACCCCAATCTGGCGTCCGCCTGGTTCCTCGGCGCCTACCTCAAGGTCTGGAACGGCGACCCCGACGGCGGCATCGAGCACTTCACACGGGCGATGCGCATGAGCCCGCTCGACCCCGAGACGTATCGAATGCAGGCCGGCATGGCGGCCGCGCATCTCTTCGCCGCGCGCTTCGACGCCGCGTCATCGTGGGCCGAGAAGTCGCTCCGCAGCATGCCGGGCTTCCTGATGGCCGTCGCCGTCGCCACCGCCAGTCATGCGCTCGCGGGCCGGCTGGAGGAGGCGCGGCGCGGGGTCGGCCGCCTGCACGAGCTCGATCCCACCGTCCGCGTGTCGACGATCCCGGAGTGGCTCCCCCTCCGACGACCGGAGGATCGCGCGACGTTCGCCGACGGGCTGCGGCGGGCGGGGCTGGCGGAGTAGCCCGGCGCCGCCGGCGCGACGTCAGGACGCCATGCGCCCCAGAGACGCGCCGAAGATGTCCCCGTCGAGGACCCGTTCCAGGGTAGCGACCTCACCGGTCCGTGCCGCCACGAGAAATGCCTGGAGAAGGCGCCGGCGCTCGCCACGGCGAGCTCGGTCACGTCCCTCGGCGGCGAGACGGCGGCGCGCCCGGCACGTGATCTGGCGGGCGTTCGCGTGACTCACCCGCAGCAGGTCGGCGATCCGCGCGCAGGGGTAGTCGAAGGCTTCGCTGAGCACGTATGCCGCTCGCTCGGTCGGCGAGAGCTTGTCGAGCAGCAGGGTCATCGCGTGGTCCAGGACTTCGCGGCGCTCCGCGTCCCATTGCGGGTCGGCGCTCGCGTCGGCGGTATCCGGAAGCCGCCGCTCGGAACACACCTCACGGCGCGAGTGGGCCGACTGGACGACGTTGATCGCCAACCGCGTCGCGATCGTCGTGAGGAAGGCCGGCACGCTCCGGACGGCGCTGCGATCCGTCTCCTGCCACCGCAGCCACACGTCCTGCATGACGTCCTCTGCGTCAAAGGTACTACCGAGCACGCGATAGGCGATGCCGAACAGACGCGGCCGGGCGGCGACGAAGGCGGAGAGGGCCTCGTCGGCCGGCGCCGGCGGCCGTGAACGACGCGCCTGCCCATGGTTTTCGAAGCATCGCTGGATGGAGCCCGACTCGTCTCGGCCGATTCGCATCGCGCCTCCCACCACCCCGAGGCGTGAAAATCGACCGCACAACATCGTGCGCCGGACGGAACGCTCGCGGCCGGTCCGTTCCTGCGCGGACAATGCCAGGTTGTCGCAGCTACGGTCCGCCGGCCATTCGCGGGAACGCCGGGCTCATGTGATCGAGCGGGTCGGCGAAGCTGGCGCCGCCGCCGGCGGGCTGGTCGGCGTCGCGGTACTGCAGCAGCTCGATGACGACGTTGTCGAACTGGATGAACCGCACGTCGAGCCGCTGCGCCCCGCCCCGCAGGTCGGGGATGCCCATCGTGCGCGGATTGACCTGGCGTCGACGGGCCTCGATGTCCTGATCCGTCAGCACCGTGTTGTGGATGCGATCGCCCTGGAAATCGCCATCCCGCATGATCTCCGTGCCGCCGAGCACCTCGGTGTAGAACTCGCAGGCACGGTTCATGTTCTGGACGGTGAGGCCGAAGTGCTGCACGCCGCGTAGACGGGCTCCGAGCGGACCGGTGTTCCGTGCTCCCGGGGCGGCCTCTGCCGACGCCGTGGAGACGGTGGCGATCCCTGCAACGATCGCTGCTCCCGCCGTCAGGACCGCTCGTCGTCCCAGCAAGGCCTGTTTCGAGTCTTCCTGATCGCTCACGATTCCTCCTCGCGTGGCGCCACACGTGCGGCGACGTGGCGTCAATATCGCGCTGGCGGATCGCCGTTGAGCGGCGGTCGTGCGGAGCCGCCGAGCGACGGCCCCGAGCTTCGCGGACTTTCGCCTGCGCCGACGGCGCGGCCTTCCGTACCCGCTGACGACGCGCCAAGGAGCGCGTCACGAGCTCGGTCACCTCATCCACGAACTCGCCGGTGCGAAGCCGCTCCGGTTGGTATAGGACCGCGGCATGGCGTGACACCGACCGCATACGCATACCGCAACCCATCTTCCAAACTTGTGCGCATCCCCATTCGTGTGGGATTCCCGAGCGATGATGTGCCAGACCCGGCCACGCCTCGCGCCCCTCGTCGTCCTCGCCCTGGTCTGGTGCTTTCCTCTCGGCGAGGCTCGCGCCGCCTGCAACCTGATCCCCGGGACGGCCCGGACGTTCAACGCGACGCTCGGTGCGGTCAACCGCCCGTTCGCGGCGCCCGGGGAACGCTTCGAGCTGCGGCTGCGGACGTGCGACGACTCGTCGGGATTCGTCGCGAGCGGCGCCGACCACGTCGTCACGCTGGCGTTCAAGCCGTCGTCGGGCGGCGATACGCGCGTCGTGGTGCTGGCCGCGGATTGCGGCGCGGTCGATCTCGGGCCCTGCAGCGGCGCGCCGGGCGTGGTCTCGGCCACCTGCCACCAGGTGACGAACGAGCTCGCGACGCGCGTCGATCTCGACGACGGCGATCGCCGTCTGGTCGTCACCTTTCCCGACACCGACGCGCTGCTCGGTGGCGCGGACGACGACGTCACGCTCGCCGGTCCCGTCGCCATCGGCGTGACGCAGGCCGGAGCACCGCCGGCCTGCACGCTCGCCACCGCGCCCTGCGCGGCGCAGACCGGCCTCCTCGCCTGCGTCGACCAGCTCTACGCCAACGACGGTGCGTGCGGCGCCGCCGTACCCAACGCGACCTTCCCGAGCTTCACCGCGCTGCCGCCGCCGAACGACTACCAGGCCGCCTGCATCAGCGAAGACCCGCCGTGCACGGCGACGGCCGGCGAGATCCGCGTGGCGGTCGACGGCGCCGGCAACCTGCTGATGCCGATGGGCTGGGGCGGCGTCCTCGTCGACGACGGCGGCGTGCCGGTGCCGCGGCTCGTGCGTACGCGGCTCGGCTCGCCGCTGCCGTTCACGGTGCCGGGACAAGCGTTCCTCGGCTCGTTCACGCCCGAGGGCGGGCTCCTGCCGCCCATCCTCGAGCCACAGCTCGATCCGACGGTCGCGGCGCCCGACGTCGTGACGCTGTTCGGCTCGGTGGACGCGCCGTACACCGTCCTCCGCGTCGCCAAGCGCCACGGGACCTGCCAGGGCGGCAGCGAGGCCGGGGCGCGCTGCGCGTCCAACCTCGACTGCAAGGGCGGGCTCTGCGCCACGTCGTGCGTCGATGCGCCGGCGACGGCGTGCACGGTCGACGGCGACTGCCCGAGCGGCGCGTGCGGGCGGCTCTTCGACTTCGCGCCGCTGGTCGCGAGCGGCGCGCCGGTGGTGCTGCCGCGGAGCGTGCCGCGCTTCTGCCAGCTCCCGCCGCACGCGGCGTGCGCGGGGCCGGGCGACTGCCCGGCGGCCGGCGACGCGTGCGTCGTCTACGCGCTCGAAGCGACCACGCCCGTGCCGCTCGACGGGCTGGCTGCCAGCCAGACGGCGCGCACCTTCACGATCAGCGAGGCGATCGACGGCGTCGACCGCAACGGCGACGGCGACACCAACGACTCGGTGATGACGTTCCGCGATCGCGCCAGCGGCCGGCAGAATCCGCTCGGTGCGACCGCCGGCTGTGGTGGGCTCGCCGGCTCGGCCGAGGGCCGGGCCGCGGTCCGCGTGAAGGACGCGCCCTTCAGCGGTCCCGCCGTCGCCGTCGAGAACGACGTGCTGGCGTTCCTCGAGTCGGAGTACGGCCAGCTCGGCTGCGATCAGAACGCCGACTTCGACGCCGCCGACGGCATCCTGCGCATCTTCTGCCTCGGCATCGGCGAGACGCCGATCGCGACCGCCCGCGCCGTCGACGTCGCGCCGCGCATCGACGGCGCGCCGGTCGCGGTCGCGAACGGCCGCGCGTACGTCCGCACCTCGGAGGCCGACATGGGCCGCCACGGCGTCGCGCGCGCGAGCCGGGCGTTCGGCGGCGGCGACGGCAACGGCATGTCGCAGTCCTCCGACCTCTCGGCGGACGGCCGCTTCGTGGTCTACCACGGCGGCGCCAGCAATCTGCTCGCCCCGGGGCTCGACACCGGGTTCTTCGACGTCTTCCGCCATGACCGCCAGACCGGGACCAACGTACGGGTCAGCGAGGCCTTTGGCGGCGGCACGGCCGACACCGACTCGTTCAGCGGCGTCGTCTCGGCCGACGGCCGCTTCGTGGCGTTCGTGAGCGCGGCGACCAACCTGCTCGCGGCGCCGGTGGGGGACAGCTCCACCAGCGCGATCTACCTCCGCGATCTCCAGCTCGGCACCACCGAGCTCGTGAGCGCGGCCTTCGGCGGCGGCTTCCCGAACGGCATCTCCTTCCTGCCCGCCATCTCGGACGACGGCCAGGTGATCGCGTTCGTCAGCCGCGCCTCGGATCTGCTGGCGCCCGGCGAGGACACGAACCTCGACCAGGACGTCTTCGTCTACGACCGCGTCGCCGACACGATCGAACGCATCTCCGTCTTCTCGAACGGCGCCGAAGCGCCCACCCCGGGGAACGGCGCGAGCGGGCTCACGATCAGCGGCGACGGCCGCTTCGTGGCGTTCCAGAGCGACCAGGGCTTCGATCCGACGGACACCAACGTCCTCACGGACATCTATGTGCGCGACCGGACGCTCGGAACGACCGATCTCGTCAGCGTCGCGTTCGTCGGGGGCGCCGCCGGCAACGCGTTCTCCGTGAACGGTATCTCGGCCGATGCGCGCTTCGTCGCCTTTACGAGCTGTGACGTGGGCCAGCTCCTCGCCCCCGGCAAGGACACCAACGACCAGTGCGACGTGTTCGTGCGGGATCGGCTGCGCGGCACGACCGAGCGCGTGAGCGTCGCCAGCGACGGGACCCCGATCCCGGGCGGACCCTTCGTCTTCACGGCCAGCCTCGGCACCCGGGCCATGTCGGCCGACGGCCGCTTCGTCACCTTCGTCAGCCGGGCGCCGCACCTCGTGTCCGGTACGCTCTTCACCGGCGCCTACCCGGTCTACGTGCACGACCGGGCGAGCGGCGTCACCCGGCAGGTGACGGTCGCCGCCAACGGGACGCCGGCCGAGGACTTCGGCGGCACGTTCCCGCAGCCGGCCTCCATCTCGGCGGATGGGCGTACGGTCGCGTTCGGCTCGAAGGCGTCGAACCTCGAGGGGCCGTTCACCGACAACAACAACAACGACGACGTCTACGTCCGGGCCCTCGACGTGGCGGCGTCGCCGGGCGTCGACGTGCTTCTCTTCCCGGACGGGCTGCTCGACGACACCGTGCTCGAGGTGGTGAACGCGATCACTGGAGCGGTTTCGACCAGGTGCCCGGCGGGCGACGTCTCGGTCGCGGGCGACGTCGCCGCCTATCTCCGGCCCGAGTCGGCGAGCGGCACGGGCGCGTGCCCGGGCGGCTCGCTGAATGCGGCCGATCTCGACGTCGACGACGAGGTCGTGCAGCTCGTCCAGGCCGGCGGCCCGACCCAGAACCTCGGGCTCGCCGCGACCGCGGTCGTGGCGACGCCGAGCATCGTCGCCGCACTCGTCTCCGAGCCCGGCGAGAACGGAAGCGTCCTCAACGGCGACGGCGATGCCGGCGACGGCGTGCTGCACGTCTACGACGCCGCCGGAATGACGTGGACGAACGTCGGGCGGGCCGCCGATGCGCTCGTGGCGTCGGGCGAGCGGGTCGCCTGCATCGTGCCCGAGCGCGCGCAGGGCACCGCGCCGCTCGACGCGGCCGACTCGCTGAACGGCGACGCCGATCCCGACGATCGGGTGGCGCACGTCTTCGACGCGGACACGGCGTCGCTCGTGAACCTCGGCGAGGCGGCCGAGGAGCTCGTGCTGGGCGACGCGTCGGGCACGGTGTGCGGGCAGCGCCACCTGGTCGCCATCCGCTCGAGCGAGGCCGCGCAGGGGAACGTCCCCGCCAACGACGACGGCGACACGCTCGACGCGGTGATGGTGGTCTACGACTTCGTCACCGACACCATCTACGATCTCGGCCAGGCGGTGACGCCGTGCCGGCTCGAAGCCTGCGATCCGCGCACGCCGTATCGCGTGAACGGCGGCGAGGTGCGCTTCCTCACATTGGAGACCGAGCAGGACGCCGACCTCGACGGCAACGGCACCGTCGGCGGCCTGGTCCTCCAGAGCTACGACGTGTGCACGGGTGTCGTCACGGTGATCGGCCGCGTGGATCCGGACTCCACGAGCGATCCGCTCGCGATCGTCGACGAGAGCCAGGTCTTCACCACCGATGCGGGCCGCTGTGCGCTCGAGCCGGCGGTGGCGTGCAGTGGGGTGAGCGACTGCGTCGAGGGCACGTTCTGCAACCCGATCACGGCCCGCTGCACGCTGAACGCGCCGGGCACGTGCGGCACCGGCGGCGACTGCCCGCCCGAGGCGGCGTGCGTCGCGCAGCGGGTCACCGTCGGCGCGGGCGTGCGCGACCTCGACGACGACGGCGTGCCGGACGAGCTCGACCTCTGCCCGGCGACGCCGGATCCGCTCCAGGCCGACACGGACGGGGACGGCGTCGGCGATGCCTGCGACGTCGCGCAGGGCTGCCCGCGGTCGCCGCTCGCCGGCTGCCGCGCTCCGGTCGCGCCGCTGGCGTCGTCGCTGGCGCTCAAGGACACGCGCCCGGATACGAAGGACAAGCTCGTGTGGAAGTGGGGCAAGGGCGCGGCCACGAGCCATGCCGACTTCGGCGATCCGCTGGCGATTGATGCCTACCGCCTCTGCATCTACGGCAACGGTGACTCGGCGACGCTGCTCGACGCGACGCTGCCGCCCGCGGGCACCTGCGCGGGCAAGCCGTGCTGGAAGCGGCTCGGCAGCGCGACGAAGCCGAAGGGCTACCAGTACGCCGACAAGGCGGGCACCGTCGGCGGCATCACCGCGCTGAAGCTCGGCGCCGGCGTCGACGGCAAGGCGAAGATAGCACTCGCCGCCAAGGGCGGCCCCCTGGCCGCTCCGGCGACGCCGGTGACCTTCCCGCTGCGCGTGCAGCTGAGCGCGGGGAGCCAGTGCTGGGAGACGGTGTTCGACGCGGCCGATGCTTCGGCCAATGCGGTCGGGGTGCTGAAGGCGAAGGGGCCGACGGGTCCGTGAGCGCCCGCATCGCGATGAGCGTCGGCGTGCGGAAATAGGTTGACCCCGGGGGTGGCGCGCGGGCAGTGTGCCCGCCCATGCGTCCACGATTGGGTACCCTCGCCGTCGCGGCCATCGTCTGTGCCGCGACGGTGGCGGTTGCCGCCGACCCGCCCGAGGGGCTGCTCCCGAACTGTCCCGCCGGGTTCTATCCGACCAGCCCCCACAAGAGCACCGTCGTCACCAACGTTTCGGCGGGGCTCTACTCCGACGGCGCCGGCTTCTACCCGGCGCTCGCGGCCAACCCGCCCTGCGCCCAGGGAAACTGGTTCGGCCCGGATGGGATCGACCAATCGCACCCGACCGCGCTCATCGGCACGGCCGAGCCGAACGTCGTCCGGGTCTCGACGACGCCACGCGCCGTGGAATTCGACATCGAGGGCGTCGGGATATCGGCGCCGCTCAGCACGTACATGCCCGCCTGCATGCCCGCCGCGCCCGCGAGCGTCCGGGTCTGCGAGGCCGGCGCCTCGGTGTTCATCTACCGGCTGGCCGACGAGCAGGGAGACTTCTCCGGCAAGTGGACCATCGCCACCGAGGGCACGAATCCGTACTTCCAGTTCGTCCGCGAGCACGAGTGCCCGACGCCGCTGCAAGAGCTCACCAACCCGGGCGACGGCGTGCCGTGCTCCTACCAGCTGCACTTCCTGGTGGACGGGCAGGGCAAGCCCCTCCTGCAGCGCTCGATGCAGCTGGTGATGTCCAACGCCGCGGGCGGGAGCGGCACCAGCACGAACGGGATGTTCGTCGGCTACAACGAGGTGGCCAACGTCGCGACCCCGATGCTGTTCGTCGCGGGCGGCGCCATCGAGGGAACCGTGACGGCGCGCGACGGCCTCCCCGTCGAGGGCGTGACGCTCACGCTCACGGGGACCGACGAGGACGGCAGCGTCTCCGACGCGACGACGAGCGACGAGGAGGGCAACTGGCTCTTCGACGGGCTCAAGCCCGGGACGTACACCGTCGAGGGCTCGGGCGACCCCGAGGGCGAGAACGGCGGCGTCGTGTCGGTGGAGGCGGACGCCGGCGGAAGCTGCCCCGGCAACGCCGACGGCGCGGAGTGCCACCTGGACGAGCTGCCCTCCGATCCCGTCGAGTTCGTCTACACCCCATGCGCGGCGGCCGAGCGGCTGCCCAACGGCAAGCCGCCGACGAGCTGCCCGATCGTGTTCGTGCCCGGGTTCTTGGGTACCCGGATCGTGTGTCCGGGCGAGGAGCTCTGGCCCAACATCCCGAACGCTCGCTTCGGCGAGATGGCGCTGCAGATCGACGGCTTCAGCAACGTCACCGACGCCGGTGCCTGCGCCGCGGGCGCCTTCGCGGTGCCCGGGCGCGACGGACTGGTCGCCACGGCGGCGGGGACGAGCGTCTACCAGACGACGATCGACTTCCTCGACCGGATCGCGCCCGCCCGCTGGGACGCCTACACGTACGACTGGCGGCGCGCCGTGCCCGTGTCCGTCGACGGGCTCGACGCGGTGGTGGACCAGCTGCGCGAGGACACCGGGGCGTCGCGCGTGGTGCTGATGGCGCACTCGATGGGCGGGCTCGTGTCGCGAGCCTACGTCGGCGACGCGGGGCGCGCGGACAAGGTCGTCCGCTTCCTCACGCTGGGCACGCCGTACTGGGGCGCGCCGAAGACGCACTTCGCGCTGCTCGAGGGCGACACCGACGCGCCGGGATCGCCCATGCTCGATCTCGACGTCTTCACCAACGCCCGCGACCTCCAGCGCTTCGCGCAGACCGCCTTCGGTGCCTTCTGGCTCTACCCGTCGGCCAACTACGGGTCGTGGCTGTCGATCGGCGGGGTGGCGCAGGACGCGGGCGGGGTCGACGCCTGGGTCGGGGCGCTGGACGCGACGCCCGCGCTGCTGAGCTCCGCGCGGGCCGGCCACGCGCAGCTCGACGGCTTCGTCTCCAACGGCGTCGACTACCGGGTCATGGTGGGCGTGGGCCTGGCGACGGTGACGGCGGTGGGCGTGCGTAGCGGGCTGATCGACGCGGGCCGGGTCGCGCGCGTCGGGCAGTGGGCCGACCTCACCTACGGCAGCGGCGACGGGACGGTGCCCGCCCGCTCGGCCACGCAGGGCGCGATCGACACGGGAGCGCCGCTCGGGGAGTCCGTGCCGATCCACTACGCCTGCGGCGTGGGCCACGTGGCGCTGCCCGGCGACGCCGGGGTCGACGGTCGCGTCGAGGACTTCCTGCTGAAGGGCGAGGCGGTCGACGGACCGGAAGACGCCTGCCCGTACTCCGGCGTGCAGGTCCGCAGCTTCGTCCTGGACATCCTCCAGCCCGGCGCCCGGGTAGTGCTCGACGCCGCGCCGGCGGGGGCCCGGGCGCTGGCGGGGGCGCGGGCGGCCGGCGAGTCCTTCTCGGTGCACGAGGCCGCGGCGCGCGGCCTCGTGAGCCTCCTCACCATCGGCGACCGCACGACCGTGGTGCTGGACGCCCGCAAGGGCGCGACGCTCCGGATCGACGGCGCGCACCAGGCGTTGCAGGTGCAGACCATCGCCAGCACCGGGGACGGCCCGTGGCGCAGCTACGCGGCGGGCTCCGGCGCGCTGGCGGTCGGTCTGGAAGGGACGGTCACCGTCGACGGCGCGGCCGCGAAGGAGGTGCGCCTCAAGAAGAAGGGGCCGCGGACGAAGGCGCGCATCCGCAAGAAGGCCGGCGCGTTCCTGGTGACGCTGCGGGCGCGGGCCGCGAACGGGCTCGGCGCGACGTATTACCGGATCGGCGACGCGCCCGTGGTGACGTACACCGGCCCGTTCACGGTGACGGCGGCCGAGCGGGCGCAGCTCCGCTACGCCAGCGTCGACGCGTTCGGCGCGCTCGAACGCTGGCGACGCGCCCGCAAGAAGGGCTGACGCTGGGGGGAAGAAGACCGCCGCACGTCACTCCAGCCGGATGATCTGCCCGGCGTAGTTGCGCGGACCCTGGTAGCGCACGAGCCCGGGCGGATCGTCGCCGGCCATCATGAAGTCCGTCGGCGGGACGAAGCGCTTCAGGATGGGATCGATGAGCCACGCGATCGTCGGCCCGAGCGTGTACTTGTCGACCTTGCGGGTCACGCCGGCGATCTTCACGCTGCCGTTTCCGGCCGGCTCGTATTTCATCGTCAGCACGCGCGGCTTCGGTGTCGGCACGACGGTCTGGAACTCGAGCTTCCCGCCGTCGGCGTTGGCCGCGTAGTTCTTCGCCACGATGAAGATCAGCGCGCCCCAGTAGGTGCCGGGCTCGAGCGTCTCCTGGTCGTCGACGGCCGTCCGCTCCTTGCCGTCCATGTAGAAGCCCTTCACGCGGCCGCCCGCCACGTCGATCTCGATGTCGACGACCGGCTTGCCCTTGCGGTCGCGGATGATCGAGCGGCCGCGTACCGCCTCGAGCGTCTTGCCGACGCGGGCGACCGCGACGTCCTCGTCGCTCGACCCGTCCTTGAACCGCGCCACGCGTCGCGTCTCGAGGACGTCGCCGCGACGCCGCTGGTCGTAGAGGATCAGGCCGATGACCTTGCCTTGCGGATCCTGGATCAGCTGCTGCGCGGACACGTCGCCCTCGATGTACGCGAGCGTGATGGGATCGCCGGGCTCGCGTGCCTCCACGAGCGTGGCGGAGAGGAGGAGCAGCGCCGCGAGGGCGCGCACACGTCGCATGACGGCGCACGAGAGCAGGAATCGCGTCCGCCGCCAACGGGTCAGGTCGCGCGCGCCTCCGCGGCCCACGTGAGCCGCCAGCTGCCCTGGATGGCGAGCATCAGCCCCATGCCCCAGACGCAGACCGCGGCCATCGCGACGAGACCGCTGGCGTAGGTGCCCGTCGCATCGCGGAGCAGGCCGAGCAGCGACGGCAACGCGAACCCGCCGATGCCGCCCGCCGCGCCGACGAGCCCGGTGACGACGCCGAGGTCGCGCGCGAAGCGCAGCGGCACGAGCTGGAAGACCGCGCCGTTCCCGGCCCCGAGCAGCGCCAGTGCGACGGCGAACAAGGCGACGGCGAGTCCGACGGACGGCAGCGTCGCGAGCCCGGCGAGCAGCGCCGCGACGGCGCCGTACGCGACGCAGAGCATCCGCGTACCGCCGAAGCGGTCGGCCAGCCAGCCGCCGACGGGACGCATGAAGCTGCCCGCGAAGACGCACGCGGCGGTGAGATCGCCCGCCGCCACGCGACCCAGGCCGTACTGGTCGCGGAAGAAGATGCCGAGGAAGCTCGCCAGGCCGACGAAGCCGCCGAACGAGATCGCGTAGAAGAGGCAGAACCAGAGCGCGTCGCGCTGCCGCAGCACGGTGGCGTAGTCGCGCAGCGGGCGCGGCGCCGGCTGCGTCGGGCTGTCCTTCGCGCAGGCGAGAAAGACGATCGCGACGGCGGTCATCGGCAGCATGAGAAGCCCGATGGCCGTCTGAAATCCGAAGCTTTCGGCGAGACGCGGCAGGAACAGCGATGCGAGCACCGTGCCGGAGTTGCCGGCGCCCGCGATGCCCATCACCAGGCCCTGGTGCTGCGGCGGATACCAGCGCGAGGCGAGCGGCAGCGCGACCGCGAAGCTCGCGCCCGGCACCCCGAGGAGCAGCGCCATGACCAGCACGGCGGGCAGCGAGTGCGCGAAGAGCCAGCCGACGAGGAGCGGCACGAACGTGAGCCCGATGCCGACGAGGCCGGTGCGACGCGGCCCGAGGCGGTCGGTCAGGACGCCCATCACGATGCGGAAGAGCGAGCCGCCGAGGAGCGGCGTCGCCACCAGGAAGCCTTTCTGCGTCGCGGTGAGGGCGAGGTCGTCGGCGACGAAGTTGCCGAGCGGCCCGAGCAGGTACCAGACGCAGAAGCTGACGTCGAAGTACACGAACGCGGCGAGGAGCGTCGGCCAGTGGCCGGCGGTGCGGAGCTGACGGAGGGTCATGCGCGAAGTACCTCGATCGGAGTGAGGCCGCGGTCGGGCGGACCGAACAGGACCGCGCCCGTGCGGGCGTCGAATGCGGCGTGATGGCAGGGGCACTCGATGCGGCCATGCTCGGCCGACCAGCGAACGGGGCAGCCGAGATGCGGGCAGCGGCGGTCGAACGCGACGACGGTGTCCGCATCGAGCCGGACGGCCAGCACCTCGCCGCCGACGACCGGAATCGCATGCGCGTCGCCGATCGCGAGGTCGGGCACGGGGACGGCGGACGGCACCGCGGGTTCCGGCAGCCGCGTCGCGACGACCTCGCCCGCGACGGCCGCGGCAGCGGCGGCGCCTGCGGCGCACAGGAAGCGTCGTCGATCGAGCGTGCGATCGCGTTGGTTCACCAGAGAGCCTCCTCGAGCTGCTGCTCCGCGCGCGAGCGCGGCACGTCGGCCGGACCGAGCGGCACGACGTCGGCGGCCGCCGGCACCATCAGATGGTTGCGGGTCGTCAGCGGCTGCGCGCCGACGAGGAACTGGTTCAGCGGTCGCGCGCGCCGCAGGTCCTCGACGTCTTCGCGGCTGCCGTAGAAGAGCGCGCCCGACGGACAGACGGTCGCGCACATCGGCCGCAGGCCGACGGCGGTGCGGTCGTAGCAGAGGTCGCACTTTCGCATCAGCTGCTGGAACTCGTCGATCTTCGGCACGCCGAACGGGCACGCGAGCGCACAGTTGCCGCATCCGATGCAGCGCTCCGCCGCCGCCGTGTGGACGATGCCCTCGTCGTCGACGGCGATCGCCTCGGCCGGACACACCGTCGCGCACGCCGGCTCGTCGCAGTGCATGCAGACGGTCGGCGTGGTCTGCACCGTGTCGGCGCGGGCGAGGTAGTCGATCTGGATCATCGCGTGGCCACCGTGCCCGGGGCACTCGCTGCACGCCTCCTCGCAGGCACGGCAGCCGATGCAGCGCGCGGGATCGATGAAGAGCTCGCCGATCGGTGGATGGGTCACTGGAGGATCCTCTCGATGCGGACCGCCGCCACTTTGTATTCGGGGATGCCGGCGACCGGGTCGTAGGCCCGCACCGTCAGCCGGTTCGCCGACAGCGCGCCCGGCCAGTGGTAGGGGATGAAGACGGTGTCGGGACGGATCGTCGCGACGACGTGCGCCGCCAGCTCGAGCTCGCCGCGCCGGCTGACGACGCGCACGCGCTCGCCGTCCGCGACGCCGAGCGACGCCGCGAGCTTCGGATGCATCTCGACGCGCGGCTCCGGGGCGTGCGCGACGAGCGGCCCGATCCGTCGCGTCTGCGTACCGGACAGAAACTGCGACACCACGCGTCCCGTCGTCAGGATGGTCGGGTACGCGTCGTCGACGTCCTCGAACGGCGGCCGGTACTCGACCGCATGGAAGCGGGCGCGGCCGTCGGGGTGCCCGAAGCGCCCGCCGCCGAAGAGGCGCGGCGTGCCGGGATGCTCGGGCGTCGGGCATGGCCAGAACACGCCCATGCGCTCTTCGATCTTCTCGTAGGTGATGCCCGCGTAGTCGGCGACGCCGCCCGCGGACAGCCGGCGCAGCTCGTCGAAGATCTCGCGCGACGCGGAGAAGTCGAAGCGCTCGCCCTGGCCGAGGCGGCGCGCGAGGTCGCAGACGATCTCCCAGTCGCGCCGCGCCTCGCCCGGCGGCTCGACGGCCTTGCGGATGCGGATCACGCGGCCCTCGGCGCTCGTGACCGTGCCGTCGTCCTCCTCCTGCAGCGAGCCGGGCAGGATCAGGTCGGCGTGGCGCGCCGTCTCCGACATGAAGAAGTCGACGGCGACGTAGAAGTCGAGCCGCTCGAGCGCCTCGCGCGTGAACGTCGCGTCGGGCAGCGAGACGAGCGGGTTGAAGCAGAGCGACATGAGGCCGCGGATCTCGCCGCGGTGGATCATCTCGACGATCTGCGGCGACGTCCCGCCCTTGCGCGGGATCGACGCCTCGGGAACGCCCCAGCGCTCGGCGACGATCGCGCGGTGCTCGGGATTCTCGATGTCGCGCGCGCCGGGGAGCTGGTTGCAGCGCTGGCCGTGCTCGCGCGCGCCCTGGCCGTTGCCCTGGCCGGTGATCGTCGCGTAGCCGCAGCCCGGCCGTCCGATCTTGCCCGTCGCGAGGACGAGGTTGATGCACGACAGCACGTTGTCGACGCCCGACGTGTGGTGCTCGATGCCGCGCGCGTGCAGCAGCATCGTGCGCGGCGCCTGCACCCACATCTCCGCCGCCTCGACGATGCGCTCCGCGGGGATGCCGACCAGCGCCGCGACCTGCTCGGGCGCGTAGTCGGCCACGGCGCGCTCGACGTCCGCGAAGCCGTTCGTGTGCGCGGCGATGAAGTCGCGGTCGGCGCCGCCGAGGCGGAGGACTGCGTGCAGGATCGCGTTCATCAGCGCCGCGTCGCGCCCGGGCCGCACCGGCAGGAACAGGTCCGCCGTGCGGGCGATCGGTGTCAGCCGCGGGTCGACGACGATCAGCCGCGCGCCGCGGTCGCGCGCGCGCCAGATGTAGTCGGTCGTGATCGGGCTGCACTCCGAGACGTTGGAGCCGAGCACCATGACGAGGTCGGTCGTGACGATGTCGGCCCACGGGTTCGCGGCGCGGTCGATGCCGAACGCCTTCAGGTTGGCCGCGCCCGCGGCTACCATGCAGAGGCGGCCGTTGTAGTCGATGTGCCGCGTGCCGAGCGCCAGCCGCGCGAACTTGCCGAGCAGGTACGCCTTCTCGTTCGTGAGCGACGCGCCGCCGAGCAGCGCGAAGGCGTCCTTGCCGTGGCGCGCCTGGATGCGCTGCACGCGCTCGACGACCAGATCGAGCGCCTCGTCCCACGGGATCGGCGCGAAGCCGCGTCCCGTGCGCACCAGCGGCTGCATGAGCCGGTCGGCGTGGTTGTTCTGCAGGTAGCGCTTGACGCCCTTCGGACAGAGCTTGCCCTGGTTGAACGGGAACTCCTCCCACGGCTCGACGCCGACGACGCGCTCGTCCTTCACGAGGAGCTGCACGCCGCACTGCTGGCCGCAGAAGCAGCAGTGCGTCTTCACCTTGCGGTCGACGTCGGTGCGCGCGGCGAAGCCCCCGGGCGGCTCCCACGCGAGGGTCGGGCCGTAGTCGTCGATCAGGCGGTCGGTGGAGCAGGGCAGAGTGGCCATGTCAGGCGGCTCGTTCCGTCTTCAGCGCCGGGCGCGGCGACGCGCCGGTGATGTGTGGCTGGAAGTGCGCGCCCAGGAGCCCGGCCTGCGTCGTCGCGACCTGCCGTCGCCGGCAGCCGGGGCACACGCGCCGGAAGCCGAGCCCGCGCGCGCGCAGCAACGCCTCGACGACGTCGACCTGGGCCGACGGCGCCAGCGGCCCGCCGCAGGTCTCGCAGGCGTCGCGCGGCGCGTCCGGCCGGCGGACCACCTGCGCGCCGAGCTGCAGCGGGCGGATCAACAGGTGGCCGAGCTTGCTGAACGGGATCGCCACCAGCAGCACGATCACGGTGAGCTCGTGGACGACGGACGCGATCGGAAAGAGGTCGGGGCGCCCGCGCGTGGCCGGCAGGGCGAGCCCCGTCAGCGCGACGGCGAGGAGCAGGAGCAACGGGCCGAGGTGGAAGCTCGTCGCCACCTCCGGCAGCCGGCGGGCGCGCCAGCGGATCGCGAGGAAGTAGAGCGCGCCGAGCACGACGGCGACGCCCGCGAGCGTCAACGCGTGGAACATGAGCCAGGCGACGGCGCCGTCGAGCGCGATCCGTCCGACCGGCACGGACGCGACGAGCACGCGGTACGTGGACTGGCCCTCGGCCTGGAAGCGCATCCAGCCGAACACCAGCGGCAGCGTGATGGCGAAGCTCGCGAGCGTGCCGAGTGACAGCGCCATGTGTGCGAGCCAGCGCAGTACGCCCCGGCGGCGGATGAACCGCTGCCCCGCGAGGTCGTGCGTCGCGCCGGGCAGCGCGCGGTGATGCCAGAGCGCGCGCACGTAGAACGCGGCCGCCGGCCGCCGCCACGCGGTGCTGATCCGCCAGACGGTGCCGAACGCGGCGACGATCGTCGCGCCGAGATAGCCCAGCAGCGCCAGGTCGAGATGCGCGAAGCCGCCCGAGCCCGCCCAGACGGCGGCGAGGAGCACGAGCGTCGCGACGGAGGCGTCGCGGAGCGGGATCAGGGCTGCGCGCACGCGACCTCCGCGGCGGGCGCCGCCAGCTCCACCCAGACGCCGCCGTCGCGGATCTCCACGGGGTAGGTCCGGATGCAGTACGACGGGTCGGCGAGGCCCGCGCCCGTCGTCAGGGCGAACGTCTTCTTGTGCATCGGGCACGCGACCTTCGGGACGCCGTCGTCGGTGCCGAGCAGCCCGCGGCCGAGGACCGCGTCCTTGCGATGCGGACAGACGGCCTGCGTCGCGTACCATTCGTCACGGCTCGCGAAGTGGAAGACGGCGATCTGGTCGTCGCCGTGCCGGACGGTGATGCCGCCGTCGCGCGGGACGTCGGCGACGTCGGCGAGGCGCACCCAGCCGCCGAGCGCGGGCGGCTCGATCGCCGGCGTCGCGGCGGGCCAGTCGGCGGGGCGTCGCTGGCCGCGCTCGCGCACGAAGGGCAGCGTCGACTCGCCGGTGACGGCGGCGTCGAAGGCGCGGCGCTTCTCCGGATCGCGCACGACGGCCGACCACTCGCACGCGTACGTGTCGACGAGCTGCTGCATGTCGCGCTCGAGCTGCGTGCAGATGCCGAGCGCGTCGTCGACGATGACGGCGCGAAGGTAATCGAGGCCGCCGTCGAGCCGCTCGAGCCAGCGCGCGGTGCGCTCCAGCGGGTTGGCCGTCTGGATGTAGTACATGAGGAAGCGGTCGATGAGGCGGATCAGCGTCTCCTCGTCGACGTCGCTGACGAGCAGGTCCGCGTGGCGGGGGTTCGAGCCGCCGTTGCCGGCGACGTAGAGGTTCCAGCCGCGCTCCGTGGCGATGATGCCGAAGTCCTTGCTCTGCGCCTCGGCGCACTCGCGGATGCAGCCCGACACCGCCGACTTGAGCTTGTGCGGCGCGCGCAACCCGCGGTAGCGCTCCTCGACGCGGATCGCGAGCCCCGTCGAGTCCTGCACGCCGTAGCGGCACCACGTCGAGCCGACGCAGCTCTTCACGGTGCGCATCGCCTTGCCGTAGGCGTGGCCGCTCTCGAACCCGGCGTCGACGAGCGCCTCCCAGATCGCCGGCAGCTGATCCGCGCGCGCACCCAGCAGGTCGATGCGCTGGCCGCCGGTGATCTTGCAGTAGAGATCGAACCGCTTCGCGATCTCGCCGATGACGATCAGCTTGTCGGGCGTGATCTCGCCGCCCGGAATGCGCGGGATCACCGAGTAGGTGCCGCCGCGCTGCACGTTCGCGAGGAAGCGGTCGTTCGTGTCCTGGATCGTCGCGTGCTTCAGCACGAGGTCGTTCCAGGTGCTGGCCAGGATCGACGCGACGAGCGGCCGGCACACCTCGCAGCCGCCGCCGCGGCCGTGGCTCGCGAGCAGGGCGTCGAACGTCGCGATGCGTCCGAGCTTCACGATCTCGAAGAGCTGCTGGCGCGTGTACGGGAAGTGCTCGCACACCGAGCGGTCGATCGTGCGGCCGCTCCGGGCCAGCTCCGCGTCGAGCAGCTTCGCGACGACGGGAACGCAGCCGCCGCAGCCGGTGCCGGCCTTCGTGCATGCCTTCACCTCGCCGACCGTCGTCAGGCCGTCGTCCGCGATGGCGCGGCAGATGGCGGCCTTCGTGACGCCGTTGCACGCGCACACCTGGCTCGCGTCGGACAGCTCGATGCCCTCGCCGCCGCCGAAGAGCAGCTCGTGCGGGCGCTCCGGCACCGGCCGTCCCTCGCGGCAGGCCAGCAGCAGCGACGCGTACGGCTCCGCGTCGCCGACCAGGATGCCGCCGAGCAGCCGGCCCTCCGCGCTGACGACGAGCTTCTGGTAGACGCCGCGGACGCGATCCTCGTAGACCACGCGGTGCGCGGCGGTGCCGAGCGCCTCGTCGGCGAACGCGTCGCCGAAGCTCGCGACGTCGACGCCGAGCAGCTTGAGCTTCGTCGACAGGTCGGCGCCGGTGAACGTCGCGTCGCCGCCGCAGAGCCGCTGTGCGAGCACGTCGGCCATCTCGTATCCCGGCGCGACCAGGCCGTAGATCATGCCGGCGCAGAGCGCGCTCTCGCCGATGGCGAACACCGCGGGGTCGCTCGTCGCCAGCCCGGGGTCGACCACGATGCCGCCGCGCTCGCCGACGGCGATGCCGGCGGCGCGCGCCAGCTCGTCGCGCGGTCGGATGCCGGCGGAGACGACGATCATGTCGGCCGGCAGCAGGCGATCGCCGGACAGGCGCAGCCCCTCGTCGGTGATGGCCTCGGTCTGCGCGCCCGTGTGCACGTGCACGCCGAGCGCCTCGATCGCGCGCCGGAGCACGTCGCCGCCGGCGGCGTCCACCTGCCGCGGCATGAGCCGCGGCGCGAACTCGACGACGTGGGTCTCGAGGCCCATGTCGTGCACCGCCTTCGCCGCTTCTAGGCCGAGGAGGCCGCCGCCGATCACGACCGCACGGCGCGCGCCGCGGCCCCAGGCGCTGATGCGCTCGAGGTCGTCGATCGTGCGGTAGACGAAGACGCCGGGCCGATCGACGCCCGGGACCGGCGGCACGAACGGTGTGGAGCCCGTCGCCAACACCAGCGCGTCGTACGCCTCGCAGCGCCGACTCGCCCCGATGATCACGCGCTGCTCCCGATCGATGTCGACGACCGGCTCGCCGAGATGCAGGGTGATGCCGCGCTTCGCGTACCAGGCGGCGTCGGCGAGCTGCAGCTCGTCCGCCGTGCGGCCTGCGAAGTACTCGCTGAGATGCACGCGGTCGTAGGCGGGCCGGCTCTCCTCGCCGAAGACCACGATGCGCCACCGCGCGGCCGCGTCGTGCTCGAGGAGCCGCTCGCAGAACCGATGGCCCACCATGCCGTTGCCGACCACGACCACGGTGCGGGTCGGCTGCCTTCCGTTCGTCCGCGGCATCACGCTTGCTTATCCCTTCGATTGGCGCCGCCGATGACTCGCTGGCGGCGACGTTCGGAGACGGCACATCGCAAGCGCGGTGCCACGCAAAGGCTTGGAAATGGCGGAATTCAGACGATCCGACGCAACCCGGGGCGCTGCCTCGTCGGGCAGTGGGCTGCCCGGTCGCCGGGCAGCGCGTGGCCATTCGCCGGGCAGATCGAAAGGATCGCGATAGGTTATGGTCGAGACGAAGCAGCTGCGGATCTTCCGGACGATCGTCGAGGTGGGGAGCTTCACCGGCGCGGGCGAGCAGCTGGGCATCAGCCAGCCCGCGATCAGCCAGCAGGTCCGGGCGCTCGAAGAGGAGCTGGGCGTGCAGCTGCTGGTGCGGGTGGGTAAGACCACCCGCCCCACGCCGGCCGGCGAAATCCTCCTGCACGGCGCGCGGCACGTCCTCGACAAGATCGACGAGACGGAGCGCATGCTCGCCGAGCACGGGCGCGGCCGCGCCGGCCTCGTGCGCATCGGCACGCCCGAGGTGCCGTGCAACTACCTGCTGCCGTCGGTGCTGGCCGATCTGAAGCGGCGCTTCCCGAAGATCGACGCGCGCGTGACGAGCGGTCACACCGCGGTCACGCTCGCGCGCCTCACCGGCGGCGAGCTCGACGTCGCGTTGATCCCGTTGCCCGCCGAGACCGGGAAGCTGCGCGTGGTCGACGCGGGCCGGGACGAGCTGGTGGCGATCGTGCCGCCCGATCACGCGTGGGCCGCGATGCCGTTCGTCACCGCGCGCGACTTCGAGCAGCAGCCGGTCGTGCTGTACGACCGCACGAGCCAGATCACCGAGCTGACGCTCTCGTTCCTGCTCGACGAGGGCGTCTTCCCGCGCATCGCCGTCGAGATCGACCACATCGAGGCCATGAAGGAGCTCGTCCACCAGGGCGTCGGCGCGGCGGTGGTGCCGGCATGGTCGGCGCGGCGTGAGCTCGGGGCCGGCACGCTCGCGATGACGCGGCTCGGGCCGACGGGGCTCACGCGCTCGTGGGGCATCGTCCATCCGGACCTGCGCCCGCAGACGGCGACGCTGCGCGCGCTGGTGCAGCTCTTCGCGGAGGCGCTGCCGCCGCTGTTCTCGCTCGCGGCGTGAGCCCAGCTATCACGATGGCACCCGCGTGCTATCGTCCACGCGATGCTGCGGCGGGCCGGCCTCGTGCTGGCGATGGCATTCGTCGTCGCCTGCGGCCAGAGCGATCGGCTCACCATCGCGCTCGCGATCCTGCCGTCGGAGCTGCCGGCCTATCGCGCCGTCGTCGCCGACTGGGAGCAGGCGCGCGGGCGGCGGGTCGTCGTGGTCGCGCAGCAGTATGCCGACATCCGCCGTGCGCTGCGGGCCGAAGGCGCGGCGGGACGCGGCACGATCGACCTCGCCGAGCTCGACGTCTACTCGCTGGCACCGTCGGCGGCGTCGGTGCGGACGATCGCGCCGCCGGCCGAGGTGCTCGCCGCGCTCGACCCCGCGGCCGTCCGGGCCGGCACGATCGACGGTCTGCGGTTCCTGCCGCACCGGCTGTCGTGGCAGGCGCTCGTCTACGACGCCAGCGTGCTCGGCACGCCGCCGGCCACGTGGGACGAGCTGCGCGCGGTGGCGCGCGCGCACCCCGGCCGCATCGGCTGGAAGGGCGCGCGCTACGAGGGCCTCACGTGCGACGTCCTGCCGTTCGTATGGTCGGCCGGCGGCAGCGGCGAGACGCTCGACGACGCGGGCGCGCGTGCGGCGTTCGACCTCTTCGCGGCGCTCGCGCCGTCGCTGCACCCGGAGAGCGCGACGTTCAAGGAGGCGACGATCGCCGAGGCGATGGCGCGCGGCGAGCTCGTGCTGCACCTCAACTGGCAGTCGGTGATGTCGGTGTACGCCGCGCAGGGGCTCGCGCCGGACCGTATCCGCTCCGCGCCGCTGCCGGCAGGCCCCGCCGGCCGCGCGACGGTGCTCGGCGGCGGCTACCTCGCCATTCCGCGCAACGCGCCGCACGCGGACGACGCGCTCGACCTGCTCGGCTTCCTGCTCGGCCACGACGCGCAGGCGCGGCTCGCGCGCGAGCTCGGCTGGTTCAGTCCGCGGCGCGACGTGCCGCTCGGCGACGACGCGCTCCTCGCGGGCTTCGCGGCGATGCGCGATCAGGTGCGGCCGCGGCCCGAGCGCGACGACTACCGGGCGCTCAGCCGCGCCTGGCAGGACGCGTTCCGCGCGATCGCCTTCGACGGCGTGCCGCCGGCGGAGGTCGAGCGATGAGCGCGGCGGCGCTGCCGCTCGTGGCGTATCTGCTGCTGTTCCTCGCGTATCCCACGGTCTTCGCCGTGCGCCTGGCGTTCACCGACGACGTCACCGGAAGCGTCCCGAGCCTCGAGACGTTTCGCGCGCTCGCCGCCGACGGGCTCTTCTGGCGGGCGGTCCGGAACAACGTCCTGTTGCCGCCGCTGATCGTCGGCCTGGAAATCGCGAGCGGCCTCGCGCTCGCGCTCCTGCTTGCGACCAGGCTCCCGGGGCGACGATGGCTGCGCGCGGCGGTCGTCGTGCCGTTCGCGCTGCCGGAGATCGTCTTCCTGGCGGTCGCGCGCCACGTGCTCGCGCCGCAGGGCTATCTGAACGCGGCGCTCGCCGGGCTCGGCGTCGCACCGACGCCGTGGCTGGCGCCCGGGCACGCGAGCGCCTTCGCCGCCGTCGTGCTGGTGGACGCGTGGCACACGACGCCGATCGTCTTCCTGATGCTGCTGGCCGCGCTCGCCGCGTTGCCGGACGACGTCGGCGAGGCGGCGCGCCTCGACGGCGCGGGGCCGTTCCGTCGCTTCGCGTTCGTCACGCTGCCGTTGCTGGCGCCGACGTTGGCGGCGGCCGTGCTGCTGCGCGGGCTCGACGCGCTCCGGCTCTTCGCGACGCCGCTCGTGCTGACGGGCGCGGAAGGCGTGCCCGTCCTGTCGAGCTACGCGTACCAGCAGTGGTCCGATCAGGGCAGCGAGAGCGGCGCCGCCGCGGCGGGCGTCGTGCTGGCGCTGTTGTGCGTGATCGCGAGCGTGCCGCTGCTGCGGCGGCGGGAGCTCGCCCGATGACGCGTCGAGCGCTGCTCGGCGCGGCCGTCGTGATCGCGCTGGTCGACCTGATGCCGCTGGCGATCGTGCTCAAGCAGGCGGTGACGCCGGAGCGCGAGAGCCTGTCGTGGCCGCCCACCTGGGTGCCGGACACGCTGACGCTCGAGAACTTCCGCGCCGTCGCAGCCGCCGTCGACCTCGGGCCCGCGCTCGTACGGAGCGGCGTCGTCGCGCTGCTGACCGTCGCGCTGACGCTCGCGCTCGCCGTGCCGGCGGCGTTGTCGGCGCGCCGCCGCGCGCGCACCGACCGCGCGCTCGACGCGGTGCTGGTCCTGACCCGCGTCATGCCGTCGATCGCGCTGGCCGTGCCGCTGGCGGCGCTGTTCGTGCGCGCGGGCCTCTACAACCATCCCGGCGGCGCCGGCCTCGTGCTGGCGCACGCGCTGACCGCGCTGCCGCTCGGTTACCTGATCGCGCGCGGCGGGCTGCGCGCGGTGCCGCCCGACGTCGAGGAGGCGGCGCTGCTCGACGGCGCGTCGCCGTCGCGCGTGCTGTGGCACGTGACCGTGCCGCTCGCGCGGCCCGCGCTCGGGGCCGCGGCGCTGCTGGTCTTCCTCGTCTCATGGGACGAGTTCGCCTACGCGCTGCTGCTGCAGGTGACGAACCGCACGCTGCCGCCGCTCCTCTACTACTTCGCGGCGTTCGGCCATCCCGGGCTGGCGAGCGCCGTCGCCGCGATCATGCTGGTGCCGGCGCTCGTCATCGTGCTCGTGCTCGAGCCGGCGCTGCGTGGCGGCGTGCTCGCCGGGAGCGGACGTTGACGGGCGGGGCGAGCTTCCGCGGCGTCGCGAAGCGGTACGACGACCGGCCGGCGCTGCGCGACTTCACGCTCGACGTCGCGGACGGCGAGCTGGTCGCGGTGCTCGGGCCGTCGGGCTGCGGCAAGTCGACGTTGCTGCGCGTGACGGCGGGGCTCGAGCGCGCGACGTCGGGCGAGATCCACGTCGGCGGCCGCCGCATCGACGACGTCGCGCCGCAGGACCGCAACGTCGCGATGGTGTTCCAGAGCTACGCGCTCTACCCGCACCTCACCGTACGCGGGAACGTCGAGTTCCCGCTGCGCATGCACGGGGTGGCGGCGGACGTGCGGCGGCGGCGCGTCGAGGAGGTGGCCGGGTTGCTCGAGATCGACCAGGTGCTCGACCGCAGGCCCGCGGCGCTGTCGGGCGGACAGCGCCAGCGCGTCGCGCTGGCGCGCGCGCTCGTCCGCGAGCCGTCGCTGTTCCTGCTCGACGAGCCGCTCTCGAACCTCGACGCGCGACTGCGCGCGAGCGTGCGCGCGCACATCAAGGCGCTGCAGCGCCGCGTCGGCGTAACGACGCTCTACGTGACGCACGACCAGACCGAGGCGATGAGCCTCGGCGACCGCGTCGTCGTGCTGAACGACGGGCGTATCGAGCAGGCGGCGCCGCCGGAGGAGGTGTACGCGCGGCCGGCGACGGCGTTCGTCGCGAGCTTCGTCGGAACGCCGGGCATGAACCTGCTGCCGGCGCGGCGCGCCGGCGATCGCATCGAGGTGGTCGACGCGGACGGCGAGCTCACCGTGGGCGTGCGGCCGGAAGCGTTCGTGCCGGACGCGACCGACGGGATCGTCGTGGAGCTCGACCCGTCGACGCGCGAGTTCCTCGGCGCGGAGACGCTGGTGCGCGGCCGCGTCGGTACGCACGAGGTGCTGGTACGGCTGACGGGACCGGTGCCGGCGCGCGCGGCCGCGCCGCGCGACGCGTGGCACGTGTTCGACGGCGACGGCCGGCGCGTCTAAACCGCGGCCATCGCCGCGAGGACCGCGTCCGGCGCGACGATCGCGCCGCGCGCGTTCACCTGCTCGAAGTAGTCGTGGAAGCCGGCGTCGATCACGGCCTTCTCGAGCGTCACGGCGAGAGCCTTGCTCGGCATGCGCCAGACGGCGATCCAGGGATAGTCGGCCCGGTACTCGGTGTCGTCGTCGTTGACGGCGAAGCCGAGCAGCTCGATGCCGGCGCCGGTGAGCTGGCCGATCGCCGGACCGATCCCGTCGACGAACTGGCGTCGCTCGGCGGCGCCCAGGGCGCGCCACGCGGTTTCCACAGCTCGACGTAGAGATACATCGCCGTCACCCCCGGAATTTGCGCTCGCTCCACCAGGGGTAGAACGGCGGCATGTCGCTGCTCGGCTTCATCGGGAAGCTCGCGGCGCGCTTCTGCAGGAACGCCGACACGCCCTCCGCCGCGTCGGCCGAGCGGCCCATCTCGTATATCGCCTGCGAGTCGACCTCGTGCGCCGCCATCGGATGGTCCGCGCCGAGCATGCGCCAGAGCAGTGCGCGCGTCAGCGTCACCGACACCGCCGACGTGTTGTCCGCGATCTCGCGCGCGATGCCGCGCGCGGTGTCCATCAACGCCTCGGGCGCGACGACGCGGCTGACGAGCCGGCCGGCCAGCGCTTCCTCGGCCGGGAACACGCGGCCGGTGTAGCACCACTCGGCCGCCTGGCTGATGCCGACGGCGCGCGGCAGGAACCAGCTGGAGCACGCCTCGGGGACGATGCCGCGGCGAGCGAACACGAAGCCGAAGCGCGCGGCCGTCGATGCGATGCGGACGTCCATCGGCAGCGTCATGGTGGCGCCGACGCCGACCGCCGGCCCATTGATCGCCGCGATGACCGGCTTCTTCGATTCGAAGATGCGCAGCGTGACGAGCCCGCCGCCGTCGCGATGCGCCTTGCGCTCGCCGTGCTCCTGGTAGTCGAACGTGCCGCCGCCGCCCGAGAGATCGGCGCCGGCGCAGAAGCCGCGGCCCGCGCCGGTCACGATGACGGCGCGGACGGCGTCGTCGGCGTCCGACCGATCGAAGGCGTCGAGCATCTCCGACATCATCGTGACGGTGAACGCGTTCAGCTTGTCGGGACGGTGCAGCGTGAGCGTCAGGATGCCGTCGGCCACCTCGTAAAGGAGCTCGGTGTACTTCACGACGCGGGCTCGCGGCGGCGCAGCTCGTAGTCGAGGTGCTGCGCGGTCCCGCCGTCGTCGAGCGCGACGGTGTACTTCCACGCGCCGTTGGTGGCGATGAGCTCTTCGCCCACGACGCGGCCGCGACGGCCGCCGGGCACGTCGACGGCGTCGCCGATGGTGAGTCTGCCGGCTGGCGGATGCATGGTGCTTACCTCCCGATGGCTTCGACGTGGAACGTCGTGATGGTCGGATCGTTGGGCAGGCGCACGAGGTAGCGTGCGCTGGCGCCCGGCAGAACGAGCTGGGGCGTCGGCTGACCCTCTGCGCGGGTCACGACGTTGCCGGCCGCGTCGACGCCGAGCACCCACACGCGGATGTCGCGCGTGGGCGTCGTGCCGCGATTGCGCACGGAGCCCTCGACGAACGTCTCGCGGCCGTCGGCGCTCCGCGTCCATTTCGCCGCGCCGACGTCGAGCGGAATGGTCGCCGTCGGTATGCGCCGGTCCTCGTGCACGATGCGCGGGGGCGGCGTGGGCTCGGGCGGGCGCGCGCACCCGGCCGCGGCGGCCGTCACCGCGAGGAGCACGCGCGCGCCTCGTGTCAGGCCGCGACCTCGGCGAGCGCCGACGTCAGCACGTTCTCGCCGCGCTCGGTCTTCGCCGTGAGGACTACCTTGCCGGGCGCGATCTGCCACATGTCGGTCGTGATCGTTTCGCCGGGGAACACGACGCCGGAGAAACGCACCGCGAACGACTTGAGCCGCGCCGGATCGTTGTCGCAGTAGGCGGCGAGCACGGCGCGGCCCGCGTGGCCGTACGTGCATAGCCCGTGGAGGATGGGACGGTCGAAGCCGCCCATCGCGGCGAACTGCGGATCGGCGTGCAGCGGGTTCATGTCGCCCGACAGGCGATAGATGAGCGCCTGGTTCGGCAGCGTCTTGTACGAGATCGTCTTGTCGGGCGCGCGATCCGGCGGGACGTTGGTGGCGCCGCTCGGTCCGCGGTCGCCGCCGAAGCCGCCCTCGCCGCGCACGAAGATCGACGAGCGCGAGCTGAAGAGCACCTTGCCCTTCGTGTCGACCGACTCGGTGCGCACGACGACGACGGCGCCCTTGCCCTTGTCGTACACCGCCTCGATGCACGGCGTGGTGACGACGGTGCCCTCGGTGGGAATGGGGCCGGGCACATCGATGGCCTGCTCGCCGTGGAGCACCATCGCCGGGTTCACCTGCATCGCGCCGCCGAGGTTCAGCATGGCGGGGAACGACGGGATCACCGCGAACGTCGGCAGCACCTTCAGCTCGCGCTCGTAGGTGAACGCCAGCTCGTCCGTGCCGCAGCCCACCCCCAGCGCGTACAGCATGACGTCCCGCTCGGTATAGGTGTGCGTGACCGAGCCGAGCTTCTTGCCGATGGCCGACAGATCGATGGGCATGGGCGCGGAAGTCACCCGATTTGACGGCTCACGTCAAGCGGACGTAGGACGCGCGGATGCGCGCGCTGGACGGTCGGATCGTCGTCGTCACCGGAGCATCGAGCGGCATCGGCGAGGCCACCGCGAAGGCCGTCGTGGCGGCCGGCGCGCGCGTCGTGCTGGCGGCGCGGCGGGTCGATCGGCTCGAGCGGCTCGCGGCCGGATTCGATGCGGCGCGCGTCGCGGTGCAGCCGACCGACATGCGCGTCGAGGCCGACGTCGTGCGGTTGATCGCCGTCGCGCGCGAGCGTTTCGGCGGCGTCGACGTGCTCGTCAACAACGCGGGGCTCGGCCGGCGCGCGCCGCTCACGTCGGGACCGACCGAGGCGTGGCGCGAGATGCTCGAGGTGAACGTCCTCGGGCTCTGCATCGCGACGCGCGAGGCGATCCAGGACATGGAGCGACGCGGCGTCGCGGGGCACGTCGTGCACGTGTCGTCGATGGCGGGGCATCGCATCCCCGGTCCCGACGGCGGCGTCTACGCCGCGTCGAAGTTCGCGGTGCGCGCGCTCACGGAGGCGTTACGCGTGGAGCTCCGTGCGAAGGGAAGCCCGATCCGCGTCTCTGCGATCTCGCCCGGCCACGTCGAGACGGAATTCGCGGGCGTCTTCCAGGGCGACGCCGAGAAGGGCGCCGAGACGTACCGTCGCATGAAGGCGCTCGAGCCGCGCGACGTCGCCGACGCGATCGTGTGGGCGGTGACGCAGCCGCCGCACGTCGAGGTGCACGACGTGCTCGTGCGTCCGACGGCGCAGAAGAACTGACCGTCAGCGCAGGCCGTGGGCGCGGAGGAAGTCGACCGTCCGCTCCCACATCGGCTCGAGTACGTCCAGTAGCTCGTGGCCGTCGTCGTAGACGACCAGCTCGCGACCCGGGCGCGCGTGCGCGAAGCGCTCGACGTCGGCGAGCGCGACCGTGTCGTCCCGGCGGCCCGCGAGGATCAGCGTCGGGCAGCGTGGATCGGGAAGCTCGGGCCAGCGGCGCGCGTCGTCGAGGAGGCCGATGCCGAGCGGCTCCTCGCGATCCAGGCCGTAGTGCCAGACCGGCATGGTTCCCTCGCGCCGCCACTCGGCGACCCCGTCCGGCCCGAGCCCCGCCTCCCACGTCGTCAGGAAGCCGATCGCCGGAGCGAGCATGACGATCGCGCGCACCCGGTCGGGCCACCGCTCGCCGGCGATGGCCGCGAGGTAGCCGCCCATGCTGGAGCCGATCAGTACGGCGGGCTCGCGCAGCAGCTCGTCGACCACGTCGAGCTGGCTCGTGATCGTCATCGACCCGAAGTCGGGGGCGAGATCGGGGACGGCGAGCGTCTGGCCGAGCGTCGCGAATCGGTCGCGAAACCAGACCGCCTTCGTGCTGCCCGGACCGGAGGCGAACCCGTGGAGGTACGCGAGCATCATCGCGCGATGACCGTCAGGTAGACGGCCATGCCGAGACCGATGCCGGCCAGCACGAGGGACACGGTCACACCGAACGTCGGGCGCGGGACGAAGATCTCGCCGCGCGCCAGCGTCCGCAGCCGGCGCGTATGCTGCACGGCCGCCGCGACGTTGACGGCGACGCCGAGCACGACGAGGCCGGCGCCGATCCACACCGACTTGCCGGTGCCGGCGGGCATGGGCTCGTGCGAGCCCATCTCGTGGAGGAACACGCCGAAGCGGGCGACGACGAAACCGAAGCCCATGAGCGCCAGCCCGGTGCGCACCCACGCGAGCAGCGTCCGCTCCTCGGCGAGCGCCACGCGCGGATCGCGCGCCAGCGGGTCGACGGCGCTCAGGCGCGGTCCTCGTCGTCGTCGGGCTCGGGCGGTGCTTCGGTGCCGGTGACCGGCGTCCACGACGGTGGATCGCTGGCCGGGAACGACTCCTCGGACGACTCTTCGACGGGATCGTCGGACTTCTTCTTCGGACGCTCCATGTCTCCGTGGATGGGCCGCATCGACGGCGACGTCAACCCCGTCGGCCGCCGGACTTCCCCGCGGTGGCGATCCGCCCTATGGTGCGCGCCCGTGTCCGCCCCGCCGATCTCACCCGGCTACGCGCGCTACGTCCTCGGCGTCCTGTTCGTCGTCTTCGTCTTCAACTTCGTCGACCGCCAGATCCTCTCGATCCTGCTCGAGCCCATCAAGGCGGAGCTCGGCGTGTCCGACACCGCGATGGGCTTCCTCACCGGCATCGCATTCGCCCTGTTCTACACGGTGGCGGGCATCCCGATCGCGCGCTGGGCCGACACCGGCAACCGGCGCAACGTCATCGTGCTCGGGCTCGCGGTGTGGAGCGCCATGACGGCGCTCTCCGGGCTGGTGCGATCGTTCGGGCAGCTGGCGCTCGCGCGCATCGGCGTCGGCATCGGCGAGGCGGCCTGCAGCCCGCCGGCGCACTCGCTGCTCGCCGACTACTTTCCGCCGCATCGACGCGCCACCGCGCTCGCGATCTACTCGATGGGCATCCACGTCGGCATCCTGCTCGGCTTCGTGCTGGGCGGATGGGCGAACCAGCTGTTCGGCTGGCGCCAGGCGTTCATGATCGTCGGCGTTCCGGGGTTGCTCCTCGCGGTGCTGGTCCGGCTCACGGTGCGCGAGCCGCCGCGCGGGACGTGGGAAGCGGCGACGGCGGGCATCCCGACCGAGACGGTGCGCGAGGTGCTTGGCTTCGTCTGGGGGCTCCGCGCGTTCCGTCACATGGCGCTCGCGGCCGCGCTGCACTCGTTCGCGGGCTATGCGGCGGCGACCTGGGGACCGGCGTTCCTCGTCCGCGTGCACCAGATGGAGACGGGCGCCATCGGCACGTGGCTCGGGCTCATCACCGGCATCGGCGGCGCCGTCGGCGCGGTCGGCGGCGGGATGCTCGTCGACCGGCTCGGCCGGCGCGATCCGCGGTGGAGCGTCTGGATCCCGGCCGTCGCCTGCCTGCTCGAGGTGCCGTTCTGGATCGCGTTCCTGCTGGCGCCCGAGGCGGTGCCCGCCATGCTGTGGTTCATCCCCGCGGTCGTGCTGGGCGCGATGTGGCTCGGCCCGGTGTTCGCGACCACGCAGGGTCTGGTCCGCCCGCACATGCGGGCGCTCGCCTCGGCACTGCTGCTGTTCGTGATCAACCTGATCGGCCTCGGCATGGGACCGCAGGCCGTCGGCATCCTGAACGATCTCTTCGCGCCGACCTGGGGCGCACACGCGATCCGCTACTCGCTCCTGCTCGTCACGGTGGTGAACGTCTGGTCGGCGCTGCACTTCGCGCTGGCCGCGCGCACGCTGCGCGCCGACCTGGGCGCGCAGAACGCGGCTCAGGCGGCGTAGGCGGCGACCAGCCGGCGATCGCGGCGACGCTGCAGCGCCGAGCGGACCGCGTCGCGATCGAGACTCAGCGAGTCGCAGAGGTTCGCGAACGAGTACGGCCACGACGTGTCGTTCGACGCGAACCACTCGACGGTCTCCGGCGCGAACGCCGGACCGCGGAGGTAATGCAGCACCGCGTCCTCCAGCACCGCCAGCATCAGCCGCTTCTCGGGCTGCATCGCCGCGACGCCCGGTGCCCGGAAATACTGCTCCGGAAGCACCGCCTCGAACTCGTGCCAGCCTCGCACCCCTTCACTTCCGACGGATTTCGTCCTTGGCATGATGACGCAGTGCGACTGCAAGACGCTTGCCACGCGCGCCGCGCCGCATCCCTCCGGCGAATCCAGCCGCCGCCGCGCACGACGTGCACACTGCATGCGCATCGTGCCTGCGCCGTGCGCAGCGGATGCACACGGATCAGGCCAGGATCGCGCGTGCTCTGCGAGCAATGCCGGGATATGGACGGTCGGCACGCGTGGACACCCTCCGCTTCTTGCAGGGCCTCGCCGTCGGCATTGCCATGTCCGCGCCGATGGGCCCGGTGAACGTCCTGTGCATCCGGCGCACGCTCCTGCACGGCTTCCGGCCGGGATTGGCCGCCGGTCTGGGGGCCGCCGCGGCCGATACGCTGTATGGGGTGGCTGCCGCTTTCGGCGTATCGATGGTCGCGAGCGTCCTGACGACGTACGCGCTCGCGCTCCAGCTCGGCGGCGGCGCCGTGCTCTGCGTGCTCGGCCTGCGGACGCTCCTGGCCCCGCCGCCCGCGCTCGGGGCGGCGAGCCTGCCGGCGCGCGCGGTCGCCTGGGGCTTCTGGGCGACGTTCCTGCTGACGCTGTCGAATCCGCTCATGCTGGTGTCGCTCGGCGCGATCTTCGCGGCGGTCGGGCTCGGCGACGAGGCCATCACGACGCGCGAGTCGGCCGTGCTCTGCGTCGGCATCGCGACCGGCGCGCTGCTCTGGTGGTCGGCGCTCGTCTTCGCGGTCGACTGGCTGCGGCCGCGGGTGGAGGCGCGCGGGCTGTGGTGGGTGAACCTCGTGTCCGGAGGCCTCCTGCTCGCGGGAGGCATCGCCGTGCTGGCGGCGGTGCTATGAGCGTGCATGTCCCGTGACCTCCGCGGTCTCCTCGCCGCACTGCGGTTCGCCAGCGATCGCTGGACGCACGAGGCGTCGCCGTGGATCCGTCCGTTCCTGCGCGTCTGGATACTCGTCCTCCTCTGCGTGTTCCTCGTGCTCGCACTGCCGTTCCTGCCGATCCTGCGACGGCGGGTTCGCGCGACGGAGCAGGCGTGCGACCGTCTCCTGGCGCACGTCCGGCGCCAGTGGTCGGAAGGCAGCACGGAGTCGGCCATCACGCTGCTGCGCGACGTCTATGCCCGGCTCCGCGCGGCGCCCAGTGGCCAGCTCGACGTGGAGCCGTACGGGACGCTGCACTTCGCGTGGAACTCGTACGAGCTGACGAACGTGCTCTACAACTGCGAGACGACCCTCGGGCATTGGGATCGCGCGCTTGCCGTCGCCGACGACGCCATCGAGCTGATCGGCGAACAGGAGGCGGGCAGCTGGCTCCTGTCGAAGGCGCGCTGTCTCGCGCAGCTCGGTCGCGACGGCGAGGCGAAGGCGCTGCTGCTCCGTCACCGCGACCCGGGCGACCCGTCGTCGGCGTTCAACGTGATGCTCGACGAGCTGCGCCGCCGCTGAGCGCCGGGGGTCATGCGACCCCCGGCGCCGCGTCGTGCTATTCCGTATCGCAGCCGCAGCTGGGATGCCGCGTGTTGCTGAACGGCCCGCTGACGTTCTGACAGTTCCGGTACGTACCGACGTCGTGGTCGTCGGCGTCGTTCGGAACGTTCGCGTAGGTGCAGTCGAAATCGTTGACGCCGGTCACCTGCTGATCCGCGCCGCCGTCGACGCACTGGTGCCCGGCGCCGTCGGCGACAATCGTGTCGTCGCCATCGTTGCCGCAGAGGATCGTGCCGAGGACGTCGTTCGGCGTCGCGCCGAGGTAGATGCTGGCGACCGTGTCGTCGTCGTCGCCGCCCTTCAGCACGTCGCGGCCCCCCTGTCCGAGGATGGTGTCGTCGTCATTGCCGCCGAGGACCTCGTCGTCGCCGCCGGCGCCGATCAGGGTGTCATCGCCGGCCTCGCCCAGGATCAGGTTGCCGCCGTCGTCCGTTCCCGAGTCGGTCGAGGACACGCCGTAGGCGATGTCGTCGCCCGAGCCGCCGACGATCGTGTCGCTGCCGGTGCCGCCTTCGAGCACGTCGTTGGCGGTGTCCCCCTCGATGACGTCGTTGCCGCCTTCGCCGTTGATGGTGTCCGCGCCGCCGCCGCCGCGGATCGTGTCGGCACCGCTGCGCCCGCAGATGATGTCCGCGTTGTTGCCGCCGACGATGTAGTTGGCGCCCAACGTGGAGCCGCACGTCACCTTCAGGCCGTCGCCGCTGCAGTCCGTGGTGGCGACGTTGCACGGGGTGCCGGCACTCGTCGGGAACGCACAGACGGAATCGCACGCCCGCGTCGTGCCGTTGGTCGTGCACGTGTCGGGGATGCCGCATTGCGCGTGGGCCGTGGCGGCGAGCAACGTGATTGCCGCCGCACACGAGCCGATCCGGGTGATGAGCCGCATGGTCTCTCCCTCCCTGGTTGGCGCGGCGTGACGGGCCCGTCCATCGGGACGTCGCGCATGTGGGCCTGCTAGCACGATAATGTGTCGTACGCCTAGTAATTATTTATACTCGCGTGCGGATACGCGACGGCGAATCGCCGGCCGATTGGGCCCCGGTCCCCGTCGGAAATGGCCCATGGTGACGGCCGGCGACCTCGTGCTACGAGGCCGACATGTCGCTCTACGATCTCAAGACGGAAACCCTCGAGGGCAAGCCCGCCGACCTCGGCCAGTTCCGCGGCAAGGTCACGCTCGCCGTGAACGTCGCGAGCCAGTGCGGGTTCACGCCGCAGTACGGCCCCCTGCAGGCGCTGCAGGACGAGCTCGGCGGCCGCGGCTTCGCGGTGCTCGGCTTCCCCAGCAACGAGTTCGGCGGCCAGGAGCCGGGCACGGCGTCCGAGATCGGCGCCTTCTGCGAGCGGAACTACGGCGTGAAGTTCCCGATGTTCGCGAAGCTCGAGACGAAGCGCGGGCCCGGCCAGTCGCCCGTGTATGCCTTCCTGACGAAGGGCGGCGACGAGCCGAACTGGAACTTCTGCAAGTTCCTCGTCGGCAAGGACGGCGAGGTGCGCGGCTTCTTCCCGAGCAACGTCGCGCCGACCGATCCCGAGCTGCGGAAGGCCATCGACGAGGCGCTGTCGGCGTGACGCGCGACGAACAGATCCTCCTCTCCGACCTCAATTACTGGGAGTCGATGCGCGACCTGTCGCGGCGGGCGGGCGGCACGGTCGTCGATGAGGACGGCCTGCTCCTCTACACCGGCGGCCATCCGCTGCCGGTGCTGATGAACGGCTGCTTCCGCACCGACACGCGCATCCCGCCGGCGCAGGTTCTCGCGCGCGCAGAGCGCTTCTTCGCGCGCCACGGCCGCGGCTACACCATCCTGATCCGCGCGCACGTCGACCAGGACCTGAAGGCAGCCGGCGAGGCGGCGGGCCTGCTCGCGATGGGCGACATGCCCGATATGATCCTCGACCGCCGGCTGCCCGACCCGACGCCGCCGGACGGCGTCGAGCTCCTGCGCGTCACGACCGAGCAGGACGCGAAGGACTACGGCTGGGTCATGGGCGTCGCGTATGCGACCTACGGTATGCCCGAGGACGTGCTCCCGTCGTCGTTGCCGCTCGACGCGCTGAAGGCGCCGCACATCACGGCGATGCTTGCGAAGGTCGACGGCAAGCCGGCGGCGGGTGCGATGGTCGTCGTCACCCACGGTGTCGCCGGCATCTACTGGGTCGGCACGACGCCCGACGCGCGCGGCAAGGGACTCGCCGAGCTGTGCACCCGCGCGGCCGGCAACGCCGGATTCGATCAGGGCGCGCGCATCGCCGCGCTGCAGGCGTCGGTGATGGGCGAGCCGGTCTACAAGCGGATGGGGTACGTCGAGGTGTCGCGGTACCCGTATCTGGTGCAGATGACGCCGCCGTCGGCGTAGCGTTCCGTTGCAGCCGAAACGCCCACCGGCACGCGGATGCTGGTGGGCGGCGCGGCACCGCGCGTGCTACAGGGCATGGACGTGAGCGCGGAACCGCGGCGAGCGACGTTCGAGGATCTCGAAGGTGTTCCGGAGAACCTCGTCGGCGAGATTCTCGATGGCGAGCTGATCGTCAGTCCTCGTCCTGCGGCCCGGCACGCGTTGGCGGGCACCGCGATCGGTAGCGTCTTGTTCGATCGCTTCAACGGTCCGCCCGGCGATCCCGCCTCCCCTGGCGGGTGGTGCATCCTCTTCGAGCCGGAGCTGCATCTCGGCGACGATGCGCTCATCCCCGACGTCGCGGGATGGCGTCGCGAGCGGATGCCCGTCGTTCCCGACGTCGCCGCGTTCACGCTGGCGCCCGACTGGGTGTGCGAAGTGGCGTCACCGAGCACCACGGCGATCGATCGGGCTCGGAAGATGCCGATCTACGCCCGCCAAGGCGTCGGTCATCTCTGGATCGTCGACCCGGCCGTCCGCACCCTCGAGGTCTACCGCCTCGAGGCCGGCGCGTGGGTCGTCGTCGACACCATCAGCGGCGACACGCGCGCGCGACCCGACCCGTTCGCCGCGGTCGAGGTCGACCTGCGTCGCTGGTGGAGCTGACCGCTCAGTACCCGTCGAGCTCCGCGACCCGCTCGCGATGGAACGACGGGTCGCCGTAGGCGATCTCGTTCGCGTGCGCGCGCTTGTACCAGAGCTGCAGGTCGAACTCCCACGTGAAGCCGATGCCGCCGTGGATCTCGACCGAGCGGCGCGCCGTCCGCGAGTACACGTCGCCGAGGCTGGCCTTCGCCATCGCCGCGGCGCGGGCCGCCTCGCGCGGCCGGTGGTCGTGCGCGTAGGCCGCGTACCACACCAGCGAGCGTTGCGGCTCGACGTCGGCGACCATCTCGGCCGCGATGTGCTTCACCGCCTGGAACGAGCCGATCTTGCGGCCGAACTGCTCGCGCACCTTCGCGTACTCGACCGCCATCTCGAGCGTCTTCTGCGCGCCGCCGAGGCTGTCGGCCGCGATACCGACCGCGGCGAGGTCGAGCAGCCGCGCCAGCACCGGCCAGCCCTGATGCTCCTTGCCGACGAGCGCGTCCTTCGGCACGGCGACGTTCTTCAGCGCGATCTCGCCGATCCGTCGGGTCACGTCGACGCCCTGCTGCGCCTTCACGCGCACGCCCTTGGCCGCAGGCTCGACGAGGAACAGCGAGACGCCCGTCGGACCGGTCCCGGCCTTCGTGCGCGCCGCGACGAGCAGCAGGTTCGCGCCCTGCGCCTCGGGGACGAAGAGCTTCGTGCCCGTGAGCGTCCAACCGCCTTTCGCCTTCGCCGCCTTCGCCTGCACGCCGGCGGGATCGTGCCGGTCGCTCTCCTCGAGGTACGCGAGCGTCGCATGCGCCTCGCCCGACGTCAGGCGCGGCAGCCAGGTCGCCCGCTGTGCCGCAGTGCCCGCCTGCACCAGCGCCGCGATCACGAGCTGCGTCGTCAGGAAGGGGCCGGGCGCGGCGACGCGTCCGAGCTCCTCGCACACCAGCGCCAGCTCGAGCGTGCCGAGGCCGAGACCGCCGTGCTTCTCGGGGACGATCAGTGACATCCAGCCGAGCTCGGCCATCTTGCGGTAGAGGTCGCGCGGCACGCCGTCGTCGGACGTCGCGGTGTCGCGTACGAGCGCCGGCGGACACTCCGCCGCGAGGAATTCGCGCGCCGCGCGCTGCAGCGCCTCCTGGTCGTCGTTCAGGCCGAAGTCGATCATGACGGCCGCGGCTCCTTCGGCAGGCCGAGCCCGCGCTCGGCGATGATGTTCTTCTGCACCTGCGCCGTGCCGCCGCCGATGATGAGGCCGAGCGCGAACATGTAGTCGTTCGGCCAGACGCCGGCGTCGCGGACGCGCGCGTCCTTCTTGCCGAGCCAGCCGTAGTCGCCCATCAGCTCGATCGCGGCGCGTGCGAGCTGGTGGTTGATCTCGCAGGTGACGAGCTTGTTCACCGACGCGTTGATGCCGGGCGGCCGCTTGCGGAGCGCGTCGGTGAGCTGGCGGTACGACTCGAGCTTCATCGTCTCCACCTTGATGGCGAGGTCGGCGAGGCGCTGGCGGATGATCGGGTCCTTCGACGCCGGCTTGCCGTTGCGCTGCTGCGTGCGCGCGAGGCGCAGCAGGTTGTCGAGAATCTGCTGCGTGCGCGTCGTCGACGCCAGCATGTTGCGCTCGTGGAGCAGCGTCGAGTTGGCGACGGTCCACCCGTCGTTCAGGTGGCCGACGAGGTTCGACCGCGGCACGCGGACGTCCTCGAAGAACACTTCGTTGAAGCCGGGATCGCCCGTCATCTGCACGAGCGGCCTGACGGTGACGCCGGGCGACTTCATGTCGATCAGTACGTAGGAGATGCCGCGGTGCTTGGGCGCCTCGGGATCGGTGCGCACGAGGCAGAACATCCAGTCGGCGTGCTGTGCGTTCGACGTCCAGATCTTCTGGCCGTTGATCACGAACTCGTCGCCGACGATCTCCGCGCGCGTGCGCAGCGACGCGAGGTCCGATCCCGAGCCCGGCTCGGAATAGCCCTGGCACCAGATCTCGTCGGCGG
Source organism: uncultured Binatia bacterium (SeqCode) (assembly GCA_964432595.1). GTDB lineage: Bacteria > Desulfobacterota > Binatia > DP-6 > DP-6 > DASYLJ01. The sequence goes on from CAYSOF010000002.1 coordinate 337,934, forward strand.
AGAGGATCTTCGGCAGGAAGCGGCGGCGTTGCTCCTCGGTGCCGTGCCCGATCAGCGTCGGCCCGACCATCTGGATGCCCATGCCGCCGATCAGCTGCGGCGCGCGCGCCCGCACCATCTCCTCGTTGACGATGGTCTGATGCATGACGTCCGCGCCCTGGCCGCCGTACTCCTTCGGCCAGCGCATCGCGACGTAGCCGGCGTCGTAGAGCTTGCGCTGCCACGCCTTCGCGCGGGCGATACGCACCTTGTCGGCCGACTCGAGCGGGTTGTCGGCCTTGTCCTTCTTCGGGACGTTCGCCTTCAGCCAGGCGCGCACCTGGCGCTGAAACGCGAGCTCTTCCGGCGAGTAGGTGAGATCCATCGCCTCGGGTGGGTAGCACGCCGCTTCACGCCGATGCCACCAGCCTCCGCGCCGCGTGATCCCACCGGTACGGACGCGGACCCACGAGGTGCACGCCGCCGACCCAGCGGTCGAGCGCGCCCATCGTCGCCCAGTCGCGCCGCCCGTCGAGCACGTCGCGTCCCGCCGCGGTGACGGCGAGTCCGTCGAGCAACGGCTCCGGCCCGCGGCGCAGCCGATCGAGGATCGAGTAGAAGGTCGCGTCGCCGAGAAAGACCGGATCCTCGCGCACGGCGGCGAACGCCGCCTCACGGGACACGCATCCCTCGCGCAGCGCACGAAGACCGCTGCGCTCCGTCCGCGACAACCCGTCGAGCCCCGGCAGCTCCTCGAGCAACCGGACGAGCGCCGCCCGCAAGAAGGGTAGGGCATCGCACTCCCCATCGACGACGTCGACGATCGCCAGCGGCGAGTCCGCTCGCACGGCCTCCCACGCGCGTCGCGCGAGATCGATGTGCGCCGACTGAACCGGTACCGCCCGCATCGCCGCGATGCGTTCCGGCGAAGCCTGGCCGAGATACTCCGCCTGACAGACCAACGCGATGGATCGCGGCGGCTGCTCGGAGAGACAGTCGAGCACCTGGATGAGCTGCAGCTGATCGTACAGATCGTGCTCGAACCACAGCACGACGTCGCCGCGCTCCGCGCGGAGCCGAGCGTCGCGCTCGGCGAACTGCCGCTGCACTTCGTGCAAAGGTCCCCAGCCTTCGGACGCAATGAACCGCGCTCGAACGTCACTGAGCTCTTCGAGATCGAGCCCTGAAGGCACGGGCCCTTCGTGCAAGACGTCTCTCCAAGCCAAAACATCCGAGGAAACGCCACCCGCGACCAACGCCTCGACGGCCAAATCGCCATTGGTGACGTTCAACAAGAGCGCACCGTCCCCGTGGTGGGTGGCGTGGCAGGGGTCGTTCGAGCGAGCGCGTCAGGAGTGAGCGGGGGGGGCAAGGGGGCGGGGTGGTGCCGAGCGAGTGCCGCGCGCAGCCGAACGACCCCTGTCACGCCACCCACCACGGCGAAGAACCGCGCCCTCAACTGAACAGCGCCTTCGCGAGCTCCGACCGGAAGCGCTCGGTCAGCGGGTGATCGGACCCGAGGACCGCGAACTGGTCGAGCATCGCCTTCCGCGCCGCATCGTCCTCGAAGTGCCGATCGCGCCGCACGACTTCGAGGAGCTCGCCGAGTCCCTCCTCGTGCCGACCGCGCGCCGCGAGCGTGCGGCCCAGCTCGAGACGTGCCGCCAGGTCGCGCGGATCGGCGGCGACGCGGGCGCGTAGCGCGTGCTCGTCGCCGCCCGCGTCCTGCCGCGTGCGCAGCTCCGCCGCGAGCCGCTCCGCGTCGGCGACCGCCGGCGACGGCGGCGTGACACGGTCGAGCAGACCGAGCGCCTCGCCGATCTCGTCGCGCGCGGCGAGGAGGCGGGCGAGCGCGAGCAGCGCGTTCGCGTTCCGCGGTTCCAGCTCGAGCGCTTCGCGCAGCCTGGCCTCGGCCTGCGCGGGCGGCTGCCCCGCGGCCGCGGCGACGAGGCGGTCGGCCGCCGTCGGCAGCACGGCGTCGAGCAGCGCGCGGATCACCGGCTCGGGCTGCGCGCCGACGAACTCGCTGGCGAGCATGCCGTCGCGGAACCCCTTCACGGCGGGGATGCTCTGGATGCGGAATGCCTGGGCCACGGCCGGGGCCTCGTCGACGTTCACCTTCGCGAGGACGAACGCGCCGCCATGCTCCTCGGCGAGCCGTTCCAGCACCGGGCCGATCGCCTTGCACGGACCGCACCACGGCGCCCAGAAGTCGACGACCACGGGCGTCGTCTTCGACCGTTCGAGCACCTCGCGCTCGAACGCTTCGTCCCCCACGTCGATGACCCACTCGCTCGTCGGCATGCCGGCCACCGTGCGCATTCGGAGCGGTGAAGACAAGACGGGCGCTGCGGCGCCTGCGTCGTTCTTGACCCTTTCCGGACGGTTACGTTACAGGCCCCCGCGTGGCGCTCCCTGCCGATGCCGCACGCCGGCTGCGCCAAGCGGTGATCGGTGCGCTGGCCGTGGCCGCGCTCGGCAGCGTCTGGATCCTCACGCGCGGCACGCCGATCGCGCTCGACGGCGACGCGCGAATGCTGCTCCATCCGATGCTGGTCGACGCCGCCCGCCATCTGCACGCGGGCGAGCTCCCCATCTGGAGCACGGGGCGCTGGGGCGGGTCGCCGATCATCGGCGACCCGATCCTCGGCGGCCTCTATCCGCCGTACTGGGTGAGCTACCTCGTGACCCCGTTTCCGCACTGGCGCGGGCTCGACGTCTCGACCTGCATCCACCTCGTCATCCTGGCCGTGGGGGTCGCGGCGCTGATGCACCGGCTCGGTGCCGGCCCGCTCGCCGGCGCGACCACCGCGGCGATGATCGCGCTGAGTCCCACCATCGTCTACGCGATCCGCGGCTGGCAGCAGTACTGGGCCGCGCTGTCGTACTGGCCGTGGCTCTACTGGGCCGCGATCACGCTCGTGCACGAGCGGCGCGTATTGCCCGCACTGGTGGCCGCGGCGGCGATCACCGCACAGGTCTACGCCGGCTATCCCGAGTTCGCGCTCTACTCCGGCCTGCCCGCGCTGACGTGGGTGATCGTGACGCCGGGTGGGCTGCGTCGCATCCCGTTGGTCCTCGTGATCGGCGTCGGTGCGATCGCGCTCGCCACGCCGCAGCTGATCACCGGCCTGGACATGGCCGCCGGCTCGCTGCGCTTCCAGGAGCTCGCGGGCGCGAACATGCACGTGCTGGACAGCGTGTTCTCCGTGTCCCTGCAGCACTGGGGCAACGCGATGCGCACCGATCCGCCGCTCGGCCTCGCGTCGCCCGCGAAGATTGCGCCCGCCGCGGTGGTGCTGGCGCTGGTCGGCGCGTTCGGGCGCGGCTTCGCGCCGCGCTATCTCGTCCTGCTGATCGTGCTCCTCGCGGTCATGGCGACGCGCGACAACCCGGTCTACCAGGTCGTGCGGCTCGTCCCGCCGTTCACGTTCTTCGGCGCGCCGCTGAAGCTCTTCTATCCGCTGAGTTTCCTCCTGTTCCTGCTGGCGGGGCTCGGGCTCGGGCGCCTCGACGGACTTGCGCTGCCCGTGCGACGGCTCGTGGTCGGCCTCGTCGGCGTGGCCGCGGCGGCGTCGTGCGGTGCGACGACGCTCGTCACCGCGGTGCTCGTGGCGGCCGCGGCGATCGGCGCGGCGCTGCCGCCGGTCGTGCTGCCCTGGACGGCCGCGGCGTTCGCGGTCGCGGGAAGCGTCGGCTTCCTCGCCGCGACGCGCGCCCTCGAGGTGCAGCCGCTCTTCGTGCCGCCCGGCTTCATCCAGCTCGTCGACGAGCCGCCGCCGGTGCGCCCGCGCGCGGGCGGCCGCATGTTCGCGCTCCTGCCGTGGGAGACCGCGGCGCAGGCCGGCCTCAACTACGGCTCGCTCTGGGGCATCGATTCGTGGAACGGCATGGCCGATCTGACGCAGAGTCGACAGGTGAAGGTGATCGAGGCGCAGACGCCGGCCGATCCCGTGGCGCTGGCGCGGCAGATCGGCGCGGATCCCGTCGTCGTCGGCGCGGGAAGCCGTCACGCGACGTCGTTCGAGGCGGCGGGCTGGGCGACGGTCGGTCGGATGGGCACGCTCGAGTTCCGCGCGGCGCCCGAGCCGCCGGCGCCGCGCGTCCAGCTGGCGCAGCGCGCGAAGGCCGTCGACGTGGACGAGGCGATCGCGGCCGCGCGCTTCGGGCGCGCGCTCGACGAGCGCCGGGTGCTGATCGAGGCGCCGGTCCTCCCCGGCGGCGCCCACGGCGATGCCGCGGGGCGGCTCGACGACGTGGAGATCGGCGACGGCGCCGTCAGTGTTCTCGTCACCGTGTCGCGCCCCACGTGGCTCGTGCTGCGCGAGCCCTACTACGCGAACTGGCGCGCGACGGTGGACGGACGCGCCGTGACGCTCGTCCCCGCGGGTGCCTTCATGATGGCGCTGCTCGTCGACGCCGGCACGCACGAGGTACGTGTCGCGTACCACGAGCGCGGGATCCTCGTCGGCGTCCTCGTGGCGGCGCTGGCCGCCGTCGTGCTGCCGTTCGCCGTGCGGCGGGTCGCATGAAGCTCCTCATCGTGATTCCCGCGCTCGACGAGGAGGAGTCGATCGCCGCGATCATCGAGCGGTGCCTCGTCGCGCGCGAGCACATCATCCGGGACTCGCCCGTCACCGCCGTCGACATCACGGTCGTCAGCGACGGCTCGACGGACCGCACCGTCGAGATCGCGCGGCGCTATGCCGACCGGATCGACGTGATCGTCTTCCCGGAGAACCGCGGCTACGGCGCGGCGATCAAGGCGGGCTGGCAGGCGTCGGATGCCGACCTGCTCGGGTTCCTCGACGCCGACGGCACGTGCGACCCCGAGGCGTTCGCGCCGCTGTGCACGCGGCTCCTGGCGACGAGCGCCGACGTGGTCGTCGGCTGCCGCATGAGTCCGGAGAGCCGGATGCCGCTCGTGCGCCGCGTCGGCAACGTGCTCTTCGCGGTGCTGCTGAGCGCGGTGTCGTCCGAGCGGGTGCGCGACGTCGCGAGCGGCATGCGCGTCGTGCGGCGGTCGTCGCTGCCGAAGCTCATGCCGCTGCCCGACCGGTTGCACTTCACGCCGGCCATGAGCGCGCGTGCGATCCTCAGCACCGAGCTCAGCGTCACCGAGGTCGAGATCCCGTATCACGAGCGCGCCGGGCACTCGAAGCTGCGCGTGGGCCGCGACGGGCTGCGCTTCCTGCAGGTGATCGCGCAGGCGGCGCTGCTGTACCGTCCGTTCCGCCCGCTGGCGATGGCGGGGATCGTCTGCGGTGCGATCGCGGTCGGCCTGATCGCCCGTCCGACCGTCTACTATCTCGAGAACCGCTCGGTGGCGGAGTGGATGATCTACCGCTTCGTCGTGAGCGGCCTGATGGCGACGAGCGCGTTCCTGCTGCTGTCGGCCGCGTATCTGACCCGAAAGATCGTCGGCATCGTGCTCTCGGAGCGCGTGCGCGCCGTGCCGCCGCGCGTCCGTGCCGTCCTGTTCCTCGCCGTCCCGCTGGTGCTGTTCGTGATCGGGGGCGGGCTCGTCATGCCGAGCTTCCTCGAGCTGGTGCGCAGCGGGTCGACGTACGAGCACTGGTCGCGTTTCATCGCCATGTCGTGCCTCGCGTCGTGCGGGCTGATCCTCGTCGTCACCGGCGTGTTCGACTACTGCCTCGATCTGCTCGACGCCCGGCTCGCGCATCTGAAGCAGGACGGTGTCACATGACCGAGCCGCTCTTCGAGTGCGCCAGCGAGTACGAGTCGCTGCTCCAGCAGGGGACGCGGCTCTCGGGGGAGGATCGGCACTTCTTCATCCGCGGACGGGTCGCCGATCTGGCCGCGCACCTGCCGGCGGCATTCCGTCCCCGGCGCATCCTCGACTTCGGCTGCGGGCTCGGCGACACGAGCCGCCGGCTGGCGGAGACGTTCGCGGGCGCGGACGTCGTGGGCGTCGACACCGCGGACGCGGCGATCGCGTGGGCGCGCGAGCATCACGCCGGTCCGCGCGTGTCGTTCGGGACGATCGACGGGTTGGCGGCGCAGGGCGTCTTCGACCTCTGCTACGTGAACGGCGTGCTGCACCACGTGGTGCCCGATCGGCGTCGCGAGGTGCTCGGCGCGATCCGCGACGCGCTCCGGCCGGGCGGCCACTTCGCGCTGTTCGAGAACAACCCGTGGAACCCGGGCGCGCGCATGGTGATGCACCGGATCCCCTTCGATCGCGACGCCGTGCCGGTGTCGCCCCGGGAGGCGCGGGCGCTCCTCGCGGCGAACGGCTTCCGCTGCGGCGCGACGCGCTCGCTCTTCTGGTTCCCGCGCGTCCTGTCGGTGCTCCGTCCGCTCGAGCGTCCGCTGGCCCGCGTGCCGCTCGGCGCACAGTACTGGGTGTCCGCCACCCGCGGGTGAGCAACGCGAACGCCGTTCGACACCTCGCGTTGACAGCCCGTCGGGCCGACTCCTATAGAAAGGGTCCGTAGCCAGCCCCGGGAGTGAGGTCGACGCAGCCCTCCGCCTGCCGGAGCCGTGCTGCGGTTTTTGCGTTTATGGACCCCATCACCGTCGCCATCATCCCCGCGCGCTATCGTTCGACGCGGTTGCCCGGGAAGGCGCTCGCCGAGCTCGACGGGCGTGCGATGGTCTGCCACGTCGCCGAGCGGGCGCTGCGCGCGCGCGGGATCGCGCGCGTCATCGTCGCCACCGACGACGAGCGCATCCGCGAGGCGGCGGCGTCGACGGGCGCCGAGGTGGTCCTGACGCGCGCGGACCATCCGACGGGCACCGATCGCCTGGCGGAAGTGGCGGCGACGCTCGCGGCCGACGTCGTCGTGAACGTGCAGGGCGATCTGCCGCTCCTCGACCCGGCGATGCTCGAGCAGCTCGCCGAGCGCATGCGCGCCGAGCCGGCGCTGCCGATGGGCACGGTGGCGGCGCCGATCCACGACGAGGCCGCCTGGCGCTCGCCGCACGTCGTGAAGGTGGTGTGCGACGACGCGGGTCGCGCGCTCTACTTCTCGCGCAGCCCCATTCCGCACGATCGCGACGGCGTGCGGGCGGCGGGCGAGCCGTTCGGGCTCAAGCACATCGGCATGTACGCGTACCGGCGCGACGTCCTGCTGCGGCTGGCAGCGTTGCCGCCGTCGCCGCTCGAACGGCGCGAGCAGCTGGAGCAGCTGCGGGCGCTGGCGGCGGGCATCGCGATCGGCGTGGTCATCTGGCGAGGCGAGGCGCCGCTGGTGGAGGTCGACACACCGGCGGATCTGGAACGGGCGCGCGCGATCCTCCAGCAGGGGATGGCGCAGGGGGGGGCCGCATGAGCAAGAACGGGTCGAAGACGAAGTACATCTTCGTGACGGGCGGCGTGGTGTCGTCGCTCGGCAAGGGCGTGGCGTCGGCGTCCATCGGCGCGCTCCTCGAGGCGCGCGGCCTCAAGGTGACGCTGGTCAAGATGGACCCGTACCTGAACGTCGACCCCGGCACGATGAGCCCGTTCCAGCACGGCGAGGTCTTCGTCACGGACGACGGCGCCGAGACCGACCTGGATCTGGGCCACTACGAGCGCTACGTCTCGACGCGGATGAGCCGGAAGAACAACTTCACGACCGGCGTCGTCTACGACACGGTGATCACGCGCGAGCGCCGCGGCGACTATCTCGGCGGCACGGTGCAGGTGATCCCGCACATCACCGACGAGATCAAACGGCGCATCGGCGAGGCGGCCGAGGGCAGCAACGTCTGCATCTGCGAGATCGGCGGCACCGTCGGTGACATCGAGAGCCTGCCGTTCATCGAAGCCGTGCGTCAGTTCGGCTGGGACGTCGGCCGCCAGAACGCGCTCTACGTCCACCTGACGCTGGTGCCGTACATCCCGACGGCCGGCGAGCTCAAGACGAAGCCCACGCAGCACAGCGTGAAGGAGCTGACCGGCTTCGGCATCCAGCCCGACATCCTGCTCTGCCGCGCGACGCACCCGCTCGAGAAGAAGGTCAAGCAGAAGATCGCGCTCTTCTGCAACATCGACGAGAACCGCGTCATCAGCGCGCCCGACGTCGGCCACATCTACGAGGTGCCCCTGGCATTCCACGCGGAAGGCCTCGACGAGCGCATCGTCGAGCGGCTCAACACCTTCACCGGCTCGCCGAACCTGTCCAAGTGGCGTCGCATCACGTCGACGCTCAAGAACTCGAAGGAGAGCGTCCGGATCGCGATGGTCGGCAAGTACGTCGAGCTGACCGACTCGTACAAGAGCCTCAACGAGGCGCTCGTCCACGGCGGCATCGCGAACGAGGTCCGCGTCGAGGTGACGCACGTCGACTCCGAGAAGATCGACGGCGACGAGATGCCCGACAGCGTGACGTCGGCCGACGCGATCCTCGTGCCGATGGGCTTCGGCCCGCGCGGCACTGAGGGCAAGATCGCGGCGGTGCGCTACGCGCGCGAGAACAAGGTGCCGTTCTTCGGCATCTGCTTCGGCATGCAGATGGCGGTCATCGAGTACGCGCGCCACGTCTGCGAGCTCGCGAAGGCGAACTCGAGCGAGGTCGATCCGAAGTCGCCGCATCCGGTGATCGACCTGATGAACGCGCAGCGCGACATCACCCAGAAGGGCGGCACGATGCGCCTCGGCGACTATCCGTGCGTGCTGAAGGAAGGCTCGCTCGCGCGGCGCATGTACAAGAAGGGCAAGATCGCCGAGCGCCACCGCCATCGCTACGAGTTCAACAACGCGTACCGCGAGCAGCTCGAAGCCGCGGGCCTCGTGTGCTCGGGCGTGTCGCCCGACGGCTCGCTGGTGGAGATCGTCGAGCTGAAGGACCACCCCTGGTTCCTCGGCAGCCAGTTCCACCCCGAGTTCAAGTCGCGGCCGATGGACTGCCACCCGCTGTTCAAGGGCTTCATCAAGGCGGCGCAGCAGCACAAGGCGGCACGCGGCCAGGCCCCGCTGCTCGGCGGCCTCAAGATCGTGAAGCGGTAGCGAGGTGCGCGAAGCGCGAATCGGCGCGATCAGGGTCGGCGAGGGATCGCCGCTCCTCCTCATCGCCGGCCCGTGCGTGATCGAGTCGCGCGACGCGGCGCTTCGTCACGCCGAGCGGCTGCGGCGCATGGCGGCGGACGCCGGGCTGCCGCTCGTCTATAAATCGTCTTTCGACAAGGCGAACCGGACGTCGCTGGGATCGTTCCGCGGCGTCGGCATGGACGACGGGCTCGCGATCCTCGCCGAGGTCCGCCGCGAGCTCGGGCTGCCCGTCCTCACGGACGTGCACGAGACGGCGCAGATCGCGCCCGTCGCCGAGGTCGTCGACGTCCTGCAGACGCCGGCGTTCCTCTGCCGCCAGACGGACTTCATCCTGGCCGCCGCGGGCGCGGGCAAGCCGGTCAACGTCAAGAAGGGGCAGTTTCTCTCGCCCGAGGAGATGAGCCAGGTCGTCGCCAAGGCGCGCTCGACGGGCAACCCGAACGTGCTCGTCACGGAGCGCGGCTTCACGTTCGGCTACAACAACCTCGTGTCCGACATGCGTGCGCTCCCCATCCTCGCGGCGACCGGCTGCCCGGTGGTCTTCGACGCCACGCACAGCGTGCAGCGGCCGGGCGGGCAGGGCACGGTGTCGGGCGGCGATCGCGCGATGGTGCCGACGTTGGCGCGCGCCGCGGTCGCGGCGGGCGCCGACGCCGTGTTCATGGAGGTGCACGAGGATCCGTCGAAGGCGCTGTCCGACGGTGCGACCAGCCTGCGGCTCGACGACGTCCCGGCGCTGTTGTCCCAGCTCGCGGCGATCGCCAACGTCGTGCGAAAGGTGGTGCGCGCATGATGTCCGACCGCCTGCGGCGCGCGCGCCGCGTGCTCGACGTCGAGGCCGCCGCGCTCGCGGCAGTGCGGGACCGGCTCGACGGCAGCTTCGACCGCGCCCTCGACCTCCTGCGCGCGTGCCAGGGCAAGGTGGTCGTCGCCGGCATCGGCAAGTCGGGGATCGTCGGCCGCAAGATCGCCGCGACGTTCGCGAGCACCGGGACGCCCGCGTTCTTCCTGCACGCCGGGGAAGGCAGCCACGGCGACGTCGGGATGCTCGCGCGCGGCGACGTGCTGGTGCTCGTCTCCAACAGCGGCGAAGGCGAGGAGGTGCTGCGGCTCCTGCCCGTCGCGCGCCGCTTGGCGCTGCCGATCGTCGCGATCACCGGCAAGCCGACGTCGACGCTCGGACGCTCGGCCGACGTCGCACTCGACGTCAGCGTGCCGGAGGAGGCGTGTCCGCTGGGCCTCGCGCCGACGTCGAGCACGACGGTCACCATGGCGCTCGGCGACGCGCTCGCGGTGGCGCTGCTCGAGGAGCGCGGCTTCTCGACGGACGACTTCGCGCTGCTGCACCCGGCCGGCTCGCTGGGACGCCGCCTGCTGCGGGTCGACGACCTGATGCATCGCGGCGATCAGGTGCCCGTCGTCGGCGAGCGCGCATCCCTGCGCGACACCATCGCCGAGATCACCGGCAAGCGGCTCGGCGTGACCGCCGTCGTCGACGGCGGCGGCGAGCTGCTCGGCATCGTCACCGACGGCGACCTGCGCCGCGGTCTCGAGCGTGCGGCCGACATCCGCACGCTCGTCGCGAGTGACTTGATGTCGCGCAATCCGAAGACGATCGGCGGTGCGGCGCTCGCCGCGCAGGCCGTCGCCGTGATGGAGCGTCATTCGATCACGTCGCTCATCGTGATGGGCGACGGCACGCGGCGCCCGATCGGGGTCATCCACCTGCACGACCTGCTGCGTGCGGGCGTCGTCTGAGTGCCGGTCACCGAAGCCCCGCCGCGGAGGCGGTCGCTGTGGAAGCGGTTCCGCAAGGCGACGCGCGGGCCGCGGAACGCCGTCCTCGCGCGCAGCATCTATCTGGTCGGCCGCGCGATCGGCGCGCTGCCCGTCGACACGGGGCTGGCGCTGGGCCGTGCGCTCGGCCGCGGCGCGCACCGGCTGCTCGGCACGCCGCGCAAGCTGGCGTTGCAGCACGTCGCCCAGGCACTGCCGGAGCTCGGCGAGCGAGCGCGCGCGCAACTCGTGCGCGACACGTTCGAGCACACGGGGCAGTCGTTCGCGGAGCTGGGGCTGTGGCGGAAGCTCGTGGACGATCCGGACTACGTCCGCATCGACGGCCTCGACGTGCTCGACGAGGCGCTCGCCGAGGGCCGCGGCGCGTTCGCCGTCACGGGCCACGTCGGCAACTGGGAGCTGCTCGCCGCGACGATCGTGTCGCGCGGCTACAAGGCGTCGGTGGTCGCGCGACGGGTGAACGACGAGCGCTTCAACGACCTGATCACGCGCTTTCGCGGCGACAAGGGCATGGACATCCTGCTGCGCGACGCGCCCGACTTCATGGCGCGCGTGCGGGACGCGCTGAAGAACGGCCACATCGTCGCCATCCTGATGGACCAGGACAGCCGCGGCGCGGGCGTGTTCGTGCCGTTCTTCGGCCGGATGGCGCATACGCCGCCGGGCGCGGCGGTGCTGGCGCTGCGCACGCACGCGCCGGTCGTCGCGGTGTTCATCCGACGGCGGCCCGAGGGCGGGCACGTCATCACGTTCGAGCGCGTGCCGACCGAAGGCGGCGGTCGCGGCCAGATCCTCGAGCTGACGGCGCGCTTCACGGCGACGATCGAGGCGGCGATCCGGCGGTCGCCGTCGGAGTGGGTGTGGTGGCACGAGCGCTGGCGTCGACGGCCGGAGGACGAAGCGTAGTCCGGTAAAAGGGATCGCGTGGACGGCCTACCAGGTGCACCCTGCGCGCCTTGTCGATCGGCGGGGGGAGGTGTAGCCGGGAATGGCGATGCGCGAGCGCCGCGAAGCGACCGTCGAGGACCTCGAGCGGATCGAGGGCAAGGCGGAGATCGTCGGCGGACGAATCGTGCTGATGCCGCCGACCGGGGGACTGCACGGACATGCGGTGCTCGCGATCGCCGCGTCGCTTCGCGAGCACGTGCTCGCCACGGGGCGCGGCGCCGCCGTGGGGGACGCCGTCGGCTTCATCGTCGCTCTGCCGCACCGCAGATCGTTCTCGCCGGACGCCGCGTATCACACGCACCCGACGACTATGGACTTCGTTCAGGGCGCACCGCTGTTCGCCGTCGAGATTCGCAGCAAGACCGACTACGGGCCCGTCGCCGAGCGTCGCCTCGCCGCCAAGCGCGCCGACTACTTCGCCGCCGGCACGCTGGTCGTGTGGGACGTCGATCTCATCGGCGACGACGTCGTGCGTATCTTCCGCGCGACGACGCCCGACACGCCCGCGATCCGCCGTGCGGGAGAGATCGCCGACGCCGAGCCCGCGGTGCCCGGCTGGACGTTCGCGGTGGACGCGCTCCGGCTACCCGACCAACCACGCCGTTCGTAGCAGCAGCGCGAACAGCACGAGCGACCCGAGCGCGAACACCGTGAAGCGCACCATGATGACGTTCTTCGTCGCCTGCACCAGCGAGTGCACGACGCGCGCGGCGACGTAGGCCCACGCGAGCGCGACGTTGATCCCGTCGCCGGCGCCCGCGATCTGCGCCGCGAGCGCCAGCGCGTAGAAGATCGTCGGCTGCTCGTGAAGGTGGTTGTAGTTGTCGGCGACGCGCGCCACCTCGGGTGGCAGCACGAGCGGCGCGCCGGTGCGCGACAGCTCGTCCACGTCGATCTTCGCCGCCTGCATGGCGGGGATGCGCGTCGCGTACATCCACACCCACATCACGAACGTCCAGCCGATGAGCGCGAGAACGGGTCCTACCATGCCGTCACCTCCTGAGGAGCGTGTGGCTCAGTCGTCGGGCTCGAGCAAGAACTCGAGGTCGTCGCGCGTGAGCGCACGGCCGAAGCCGCCCTCGCCGAGGACGTCGCGCACGAGCGCCGCCTTCCGCTGCTGCAGCTCGAAGATCTTCTCCTCGATCGTGCCGCGCGCGATCAGGCGGAACGCGATCACCGTGCGGTCCTGGCCGATGCGGTGCGTGCGGTCGATGGCCTGCGCCTCGACGGCCGGGTTCCACCACGGGTCGAACAGCACGACGTAGCTCGCCGCCGTCAGGTTGAGTCCGGTGCCGCCGGCGCGCAGCGAGACGAGGAACACCGACGCGCGCTCGTCGTGCGTGAACGCCGAGACGACCGCGTCGCGCTTCACCGTCGAGCCCGTCAGCATGTGGTGCGGGATGTCGCGGAAGTGGAGCGTCTCCGCGATCAGCTTCAGGCACTCGACGAACTGCGAGAAGACGAGCACCTTGTGACCTTCGGCGAGGAGCGGCTCCAGCACCTCGAGCAGCGCGTCGAACTTGCCCGAGCCGACCGACGTCGCGCCGCCGACGAGCGCCGGATGGCAGCACACCTGACGCAGGCGCGTCAGCGCCGCGAGGATGTCGATGCGGTGCTTGCGGAGGCCGCCGTCGTCCGCCGCGAGCGACTGCACGAGCCGGCGGCTCTTCGACAGCTCGGCGAGGTAGAGCTTCCGCTGGCCAGCCGTGAGCTCGCAGTCGCGGCGTTCCTCGATGCGATCGGGCAGGTCGCGCGCCACCTCGCGCTTCAGCCGTCGGAGCAGCACCGGGCGCAGGCGCGCCGCCAGCAGCGTGCGGACGTGCGCGGGCGCGTCGCCGCGATCGTAGCGGCCGACGAACTCCGTCCGGCTGCCGAGATAGCCCGGGTTGACGACGCTCATGATGCTCCACAGGTCGAGCGCGCGGTTCTCGAGCGGCGTCCCGGTGAGCGCGACGCGATGCCTCGCCGTGAGCGCCTGCGCCGCGCGCGTCACCGCCGCGTCCGGGTTCTTCACGTTCTGCGCCTCGTCGAGTACGAGCGCGCGCAGCGGCAGCGCCTTCCACGCGGCGACGTCCTGACGGAGCAGCGCGTAGTTCGTCACGAGCACGTCGTACTGCGCGGCGTCCTCGCGTCCGGTATGGCGCGCCGCGCCGCGCTCGAGGACGAGCACGCGCAGCCCCGGCGTGAAGCGCTCCGCCTCGCGGCGCCAGTTGTGCACGACCGACGCGGGACAGACGACGAGGCTCGGACCGCCGTCCGGCTCGCGCGCTTTCAGGTGCGCGAGCCACGCGAGCGCCTGCACCGTCTTCCCGAGGCCCATGTCGTCGGCGAGGATCGCGCCGAGGCCGAGGCTCGACGTCCACGCGAGGAACTCGAGCCCCTGCTGCTGATAGGGACGCAGCGTCGCGCGGAGGTCCGCGGGCGGATCGATGCGCGGCAGGCCGGCGAATCCGTCGATCTGGCGGCGCAGCTGGCCGATGGCCGCCATCGTCTCCGGATCGGCGCCGAGCCGCTCGAGTGCGGCGAGACTCTCGGCGCGCGCGCCCGCGAGCTGCCACGTCGTCACGCGCTGTGCAGGCTCGTCCGGATCGACGCCGAGATCCGCCAGCAGCGCCGCGGCCTCGTCGTGTCCTTCGACGACGTCGCGCCGCACCCAGCCCGACGGCAGCCGCACGAAGCGCGTCTTCGCCGCGCGCAGCGTCGCCAGCTCCTCCGTCGTGAGCGCGGCGCCTTCCGCCGCCCAGTCGGCGGAGACGGCGAGCCAGTCGAGCCCGGTGTGCTCGACACGGACGCGCGTGCCGCCGCGGGCGGGCTTGTCGAGCACGCGGCGCACGCGGGGTGTGCCGTAGAAGGTCACGCCGTCTGGGCGCGCCTCCCAGGCTTCCGCGAGCGCGTCCATCGCGCGACGGCCCGGCCGGATCCACCACCCCTGGTCCAGCGCGACGCCGGGCGGTCCGTCGTTCGCCGCCAGCGGACGCGCGGACGTCGTCTCGAGCCACGCGACGACCGGCGCCGTCGCCTGGGCATCCGGCGCTTCGAGCCACGCCTCGGCTTCGGGCATCGCCGCCGGCGCGGGCGCCGGCGGCGCGGCGCCGATCGCGTCGTAGCCGTCTTCCGACGTCGTCGTGGCGAGCCGCGTCCACGCGCCGTCGGGACCGTACTCGAAGACGACGGTGTCGCGCCCGATCGGATCGCCCGGACGCCAGGGGCCCGTGCACGCGAGGACGCGCAGCTGCACCCAGTCGTCGTCGCGCAGGTCGACGGCGATGATCATCGCCACCGGATGCACGCGCGTGTGCGTCGCGAGCGTGGTGCGGACGTGCGGGAAACGGTCCGCGAGCAACGTCAGGAGCCCGCTCGGATCGGCGGGATCGAGCGGCAGCCCGTCGGCCTCGTCGAGGCGCCGCGTGAGCTTCGCGGGCAGCGTCGAGCTCACGGTGACGAACGTGCCCTCCGCGAGCACGAGGCCGGTGACGAGCCCGACGGCGTACGGATCGTGACGGTCGACGAGGATGGTGCGATCGAGCGGGCGCGAGCGGCCGTCGGGCCAGACGACGGCGACCTGGATCCACGGGCGCCCGTCGCGCGCGACGCACGTCGGAAGCAGCTGGACCGCGTCGGTCGAGAAGCGCACGGTGTCGCCGGGCGTGACGCCGGCGAGCGCGGCCAGATCGGGCGGGACGTCGTGGCTCCAGGTCGCGAGCGGCGAGTCGGCGACGCGCGCGAGCAGCTCCGGCAGGGCGCCGTGGATCGCCGTCGCGTGATCGCTGCCGCCGATGTCGCGCTCGCACAGCCAGGCGAGCAACGCGGTCTCGCGGGGCGGCAGCAGGCGCGGATCGCGGCGCACCTCGCCCGCGAGCTGGCGCAGCTGCTGCGTCGTCCGCGGCGCGTCGTCCACGCGCGGCGACGTGACGTGCGCGCGACAGACGACGATGGGGCCGTCGGCAGCGTGGCCGAGGGAGAAGGCGAGGCGCAGTCGCCGCTCGACGACGGGCTGCCGCCAGCGCACCCACTGCCGCAGCTCGTTCGTCACCTCCGCACGCGTGCGCGCCTGCATCCGCTCCGCCAGGTCGGGGCGGTCGCGATACGGCTCGAGCGCGGCGGGCAGCCAGCCGCTCGCACGGCGCGCGACCTCGCGCGCGACGCGCCAGCAGCGCAGGTCGGCGTCGGTCTCCGCGAGCGGCTGCGCGAAAGTGTTGGCGTAGACGAGCGAAGCGATCGGATGGCCGTGCAGCAGCCCGGCGAGCGCCTGCTCGCGCGCCCATCCCGGGCTCGCGGTGCGCAGCTGGCGCAACGCCGGCGTGGGACGCACGCCACGGGCCGGGCGGGGAATCGTCGGATCGCCGGTGGCGAGCGCCGCCTGGATCACGGCGACGGCGTGCTTGCACTCGGGCGCGACGGGACAGGTGCACTGCGGGTACCAGCGGTCGAGCTTCCGCGTCCACTCGACCTGGTACATCGCCGTGCCGCGGACGGCGGCGCGCAACCGATTGGGCTCGACCGCCAGGAGTGCGACGCGGCCTTGCGCCGCGTAGTCGCGCCCGCGCAGCAGCATGCGCGGCGGGAAGCGCTCGAGCGCCGATTCCAGGCCGACCGGATCGGATGCGCGCGGGCCGGGCTGGGACATCCCCGTTCTCCTTCCGCATCGCGCCGATGGTGGCAAGTCGCGACACGCATGCGTGCCCCGTCGCGTCCCAGAAGCGGACTCGAGATCGCCATGGAGTATGCCGTCATCGCCATCGTGCTGCTCGTGATCGGCCTCGTCGCGCACCGCGCGTGAGGGGGTACTTCACCTTTACACCCCCACCCCCCCGTGCTAGCTCGTGCTGCTCGACGGAACCCCCATGCGAAGGTCACGGCTGCGCGCCGGTCTGCTGGTCGTGGTAGCCATCTCCCTCGTTGGGATCGGCTATCAGGTGTGGCGCAACGTAGTGGAGCGGGCGCCACGTTCACTCGAGGAGCTCGGGGTCCAGCTGCTCCCACAGGTGGCGCAGCACATCCGGAACTTCCGCCGTGTGAAGGTGAAGGGTGGTCGGATGGAGTGGGAGATCACGGCCAGCGACGGGCAGTACTACGAGGAGCGCAACGAAGTCGTCGTGCGCGATCCCGAGGTCAGCTTCTACGAAGAGGACGGCCGTCGCCGCGGTCGACTCACCGGTTCCGAAGGCCGGCTCGTGCTCCACAAAGAGGGCAAGGAGATCGACTCCGTCGTCCTCACCGGCAGCGTCATCGTGTGGATCGACGACCTCGAGCTGCGCACCGACGAGGCCACGTACGACCGCGTGAGCGACCGCATCAGCGCGCAGGGCGCCGTCAGCATCGTCGGCAGCGAAATCGACGTTCACGGTGTGGGCATGGAGGTCGACGTCGCCCCGCAGCGCATCCGCTTGCTCGACGACGTGCGGACCGTCCTGAGGAGCGATGCGAAGACGTCCTGATCCACGCGCGTCGCTCCTCCTGACGATGCTGCTCGCCACGTCCGCCGCCGCGGCGCCCGCGGGCGGCGACGCGCCGGGCGGCATCCTCGGGCTCGGTGGACTCGGCGGGAACCGCAAGGATCCGATCACCGTCACCGCCGACAACCTCGAGTACGACTACAAGTCGAACGTCGTCGTCTACAAAGGGACGGTCGAGGTCGTGCAGGGCGACGTCAAGCTGCGCAGCGACAATCTCACCATCACGCTCGCCGGCGACGCGAAGGACACGCAGAAGCCCACCGAGGGCGAGCCCGCGGCGGCGCCCGACGAATCGGCGCGCGTGAAGGAGATCGTCGCACTCGGCAACGTACGCATCGATCAGGGTTCACGATGGGCGGTCGGCGGTCGTGCGGTGTTCGATCAGGACAATCGCACGCTGGTGCTCACCGAGAGCCCCGTGTTGCACGAGGGCAAGAACGAAGTCGCCGGCGATCGCGTCGTCGTCTTCCTCGACGAGGATCGCAGCGTCGTCGAGGGCGGCCGCAAGCGCGTGAAGGCGGTGTTCTTTCCCGGCTCGGATGGTGGCGGTGGCAGCGCCGCCAAGTCCGACGGCAAGCCCGACGGGAAGCCGAAGAAGAAGCGCGGCGAGACGGCCGCGGCGGCGGAGCGGCGGTGAACGGCGCGGGCGCAGCGCTCCTGCGCGGCGAAGGGCTCACCAAGTCGTTCGGTGGCCGCTGTGTCGTGAATCAGATCTCGATCGAGGTGCACGCGGGCGAGATCGTCGGGCTGCTCGGCCCGAACGGCGCGGGTAAGACGACCAGCTTCCACATGCTCGTCGGCCTGCAGCATCCCGACGCGGGCCGCGTGCTGCTGAACGGCGA
The DNA here is from genome assembly GCA_964432595.1 of uncultured Binatia bacterium (SeqCode). Lineage (GTDB taxonomy): Bacteria > Desulfobacterota > Binatia > DP-6 > DP-6 > DASYLJ01. The sequence goes on from CAYSOF010000002.1 coordinate 355,951, forward strand.
AGACGTCACGCAGCTGCCGATGTACGAGCGCGCGCGGCGCGGGATCGGCTACCTGCCGCAGGAGGCGTCGATCTTCCGCAAGCTCACGGTCGAGGAGAACATCCTCTGCATCCTCGAGACGCTGCAGCTCGCGCCCGCGGAGCGCGCGGAACGCCTGCAGCAGCTGCTCGACGAGCTCGGCATCGCGCGTCTGGCGAAGAGCAAGGCGCAGTCGCTGTCGGGCGGCGAGCGTCGCCGGCTCGAGATCACGCGCGCGCTCGTGATCTCGCCGTCGTTCATGCTCCTGGACGAGCCCTTTGCGGGCATCGATCCCATCGCCGTGGTTGACATTCAGAGTATAGTCACTCAGTTAAAGACGAGGGGCATCGGCGTCCTCATCACTGATCACAACGTGCGTGAAACCCTTGGCATATGTGACCGCGCGTACATCGTGAACGAAGGCGCGGTGCTCGAGGAAGGCGTCCCGGCCCACATCGCGGCCAGCCGCCGCGCACGCGAGATCTACCTCGGTGAGAAGTTCCGCCTGTAGGCCCCTGGTCCCCTGATGGCCGATACGCGCATCGTACTGCAGCACCGTCTGACGCAGCAGCTCGTCATGACGCCGCAGCTGCGGCAGGCCATCAAGATACTCCAGGTGTCGCGCGCGGAGCTCGAGTCGCTCATCGACCAGGAGCTCACCGAGAATCCGGTGCTCGAAGAGCACCTCGTCGAGGACAAGCCGGACGGCGAAGTCGAGGTCCCCACCGTCGACGGACAGAACGGGCTCGACGAGTGGCAGCAGACCGAAACGCCCGCGCAGCCGGAAGTCGCCGAAGCCTCCAGCATCGATCAGATCGACTGGAAGGAATTCGCCGAGACGTACAGCAACGACATCCACGGCTCGGTCGGCGGCGGCAGTCACGACGACGACGACGAGCGGCGTCCCGCGCTCGAGAACATCCTGGTGAAGCGCACGCTGCTGCCCGATCATCTCATGTGGCAGCTGCGCCTGTCGGACATCCCCGATGCCGACAAGGAGCTCGGCGCACTCATCATCGGCAGCCTCGACAAGGACGGCTACCTCACGCTCACGGTCGACGAGATCGCCTTCATCGCGAACGTCTGGCCCGACACGACGATGGTCGAGCGCGTGCTCCGTCGCATCCAGGAGTGCGATCCGCCCGGCGTCGCCGCACGCGACCTCGCCGAGTGCCTGCTGATCCAGCTGCGCCAGCTCGGGCTCACCGACGACTCGCTGCCGGCGCGCATCGTGCGCGATCACCTGCCGATGCTCGAGAGCCGTCGCTTCGATCGTCTCGCGCGCGAGCTCGGTGTCACCATCGAGCAGGTCGCGGAAGCGACGAAGATCGTCTCGGTGCTCGAGCCCAAGCCGGGCCGCGACTTCAGCGAAGGTGAGACCCGTTACGTCACGCCCGACGTCTACGTGCAGAAGGTCGGCGACGAGTACGTCGTCACGCTGAACGAAGACGGCTTGCCGCGCCTGCGCGTCTCGTCATTCTATCGGCAGATGCTCGGTCGCAACGGATCGCCCGAGGCGCGCGGCTACATCCAGGAGAAGATGCGCGCGGCCGCGTGGCTCATCAAGTCGATCCACCAGCGCCAGCGGACGCTCTACATGGTGACGTCGAGCATCGTGAAGTTCCAGCAGGACTTCCTCGATCGCGGCGTCTCGCAGCTTCGCCCGCTGGTGCTGAAGGACGTCGCCAACGACATCGGCATGCACGAGTCGACGGTGAGCCGCGCCACCGCCGGCAAGTACGTCCACACGCCGCAGGGTACGTTCGAGCTCAAGTACTTCTTCACGTCGAGCCTGCGCAGCGGCCACGGGGAAGAGGTCTCCGCGGAAAGCGTCAAGGAGAAGATCCGCTCGATCATCGCCAAGGAAGACGCACGGAAGCCGTTGAGCGATCAGTACATCGCCGAGCTGCTCGCCAAGGAGCAGATCGACATCGCCCGGCGGACCGTGGCGAAGTACCGCGAGCTCATGGGCATCCTGCCGTCGTCCAAGCGCAAGCAGGTGTACTAGGGTACCGGCCTGGCGCCTGCCGCTGGCGCGGCCCGAGGAGGGGCCTGATGCAGATCACCGTCACGTTCCGGCACGTCGATGCGTCGCCGGCCCTTCGCGAGTACGCCGAGGACAAGATCACCCGGGTCACGAAGAAGTACCTTCGTCGTCCCGTGGATGCGCACGTGATCCTCGCCGTCGCGAAGCAGAACCACACGGCCGAGATCACGCTCCACGCCGATCACCATCCGCTGTTCGCGAAGGAGACTACGCCCGACCTGTACTCGGCGATCGATCTCGCGGTCGCGAAGCTCGAGCACCAGGCGCAAAAGCTCAAGACGAAGCGCGCCGGGCGCAAGGGCGGCGCCACGGCCCGCGTCGCACCGCCGCCGCTCGATCTCGACGGCGCCGCGCCGCGGCCGAAGGTCCATGCGCGCACCGTCGCGCCGCGCACGATGTCCGTCGAGAACGCGATCACGCGGCTCGGGCGCTCGGAGGACGAAGTCCTCGTGTTCATCAACGATGCAACCCAGCGCCTCGCCGTCGCGTATCGACGCAAGGACGGCAGCTACGGCCTGGTGAAGCCCTCCGGGGTGTAGGACCACACATGAAGATCGAGGACATCCTCGCCGAGGAGCTCGTGATCCCGGCGTTGACGGCGCGCAGCAAGGCCGACGTGCTCGAAGAGTTGGCCGGCGCGGTGTCGGGAGTCCATCCCGAGCTCGACCGGACGCGTCTCGTGCAGGCGCTCGAGGATCGCGAGCGGCTCAACAGCACCGCGCTCGGCGACGGCGTCGCGATCCCCCACGGCAAGCTGCCGGGACTGAAGCGCGTCTTCGCGGCGTTCGGCCGCAGCCGTCAGGGCGTCGACTTCCAGTCGCTCGACGGCAAGCCGACGCATCTGTTCTTCCTGCTCGTCGCGCCCGAGGATTCCGCCGGCGCGCACCTGAAGGCACTCGCGCGCATCTCGCGTCTCCTGAAGGACGAGTCGTTCCGCGTGCGCCTGCTGCAAGCGGCCGATCAGCACGAGCTCTGGACGACGATCCGGGAAGAGGACGCGCGGTATTGACGGTCTCGGTCGGCGAGCTGCTCGGCGCCGCCGGGGACGCCCTGGCGCTCCGACTCGTTGCCGGCGCTCGCGGCCTCGACCGATCGATCGCCAAGCCGCGGATCCAGCAGCCCGGGCTCGCGCTCGCCGGGTTCCTGCCGCAGATCCATCCGGACCGCGTACAGGTGCTCGGCAACAGCGAGGTCAGCTACCTCGCGACCCTGTCGACGGACGACGCGCGCCGCGCCGTCGCGGCGGTCGCCGCCTGCGGCGTCGCGTGCTTCGTCGTGAGCAACGGCACGCCGCCGCCCGTCGTCCTGACGGAGGCGGCGGAGGCCGCCGGCGTGGCCGTGCTGACGTCGCAGCTGCGGACGGCCGAATTCATCCGCAACGCGAGCGCCTGGCTCGAGGAACGGCTCGCGCCCGAGACCACGCTCCACGGCGGGCTCGTCGAGGTGCACGGCCTCGGCATCCTGATCCTCGGCCGCAGCGGCATCGGCAAGAGCGAGGCCGCGCTCGATCTCGTCTCGCGCGGCCATCGGCTCGTCGCGGACGACGCGGTGCTGGTGCGTCGCATCTCGCCGGGCACGCTGCGCGGCCGCGTCGCGGAGCTGCTCGAGCACCACATGGAGATCCGCGGCCTCGGCGTCATCGACATCGAGGCGCTGTTCGGGACGCTGGCGACGCTCGACGAGCGCGAGATCGACCTCGTCGTCGAGCTGAGCGAGTGGGTGCAGAGCGCCGATCGGCTCGGGCTGGTCGAGGAGACGTACACGCTGCTCGACACGACGCTGCCGCTCGTCCGCATTCCGGTACAGGCCGGACGCAGCATCGCGATGCTGATCGAGACGGCGGCGCGCAATCAGCTGCTGCGATGGCGGGGACGGCACAGCGCCGCCGAGTTCGCGGCGCGCATCGACCGCGCGGCCGGGCCCGCGCGGCGGCGGATCGCGGGAGGCGCATGAGCGGAGGGGGCGGGCTGCGCGCGATCGTCGTCACCGGGCTGTCCGGGTCGGGCAAGAGCACGGCGCTGCACGTGCTCGAGGATCTCGGCTTCTACTGCATCGACAACCTGCCCGTCGCGCTCCTGCCGCGCTTCATCGAGCTGTGGGAGAGCTCGCGCGAGGAGGTGCGTCGCGTCGCGCTCGGCATCGACGCGCGCGAGCGCCGGTTCCTGCACGACTTTCCCCGCGTCTTCGAGGAGCTGCGAACGGCGGGCGTGCTGCTCGAGGTGCTCTACCTCGAGGCCAGCGACGACGTCCTGCAGCGCCGCTTCAGCGAGACGCGCCGCCCGCATCCGGCCGCCGACGGCGGTTCGCTGGCGGACGGCATCCGCCGTGAGCGGGAAGCCCTGCGCTCGCTGCGCGAGCTGGCGGACCGCATCGTCGACACGAGCGCGTTCACCGTCCACGAGCTGCGCGCGTCGCTCCGACAGCTCCTCGAGACGCCCGAGGCGGGCACGCTCACGATCTCGCTCGTGTCGTTCGGCTACAAGTACGGGCTACCCACCGACGCCGATCTGGCGCTCGACTGCCGCTTCCTGCCGAACCCGTTCTTCGTGGAGGACCTCCGTCCGAAGACCGGCATCGATCCCGCCGTCGCTCAGTACGTGCTGGATCGCGACGACACCCGGGAATTCCTCCGTCGCGTGGAGGACCTGCTCGAGTTCACGCTGCCTCGCTATCAGCGTGAGGGAAAGAGCTATCTGACAATCGCGATCGGCTGCACCGGCGGCCGGCATCGCTCGGTGGCGCTGGTCGAGGAGCTGCGACGTCGGCTCGAGGCCCGCGGCCATCGCGTCCTCGCGCGCCATCGCGACACCGAACGCTGATGTTCTCGGCGATCCGCGGCCGTTTCGACTTGAAGCCGTGCATCGCGGGACGCTAGGATCGCGCCTCATGGTGGGCTTGGTCGTCGTCGGGCATGGGCACCTCAGCGAGGCGATGGTGCAGACGCTCGAGAGCGTGGTGGGGTCGATGGAGCACGTCGAGGCGGTGACGAGCTCCCCGAGCGAGGGGCCCGAGTCGATCCGGGACCGCATCGCGGCGGCGGTGCACCGGGTCGACGGCGGCGAGGGCGTCCTCATCGTCACCGACATGCTGGGTGACACGCAGACGAACCTCAGCGTCTCGGTGGCGAAGGAGACCGGCGCGCAGGTCGTCGCCGGCGTCAACATGCCGATGCTGATCAAGCTGTCGAGCTCGCGTCACCAGATGGACGCGCGCTCCCTGGCCCAGTTCATCCGTCGCTATGGCCAGGAGCACATCTTCTGCGTCACGGCGCCGACATGAGCGATCCGACCGCGCCCGAGCACCGTGCCACCCTGGAGATCCGCAACCGCCTGGGACTGCACGCGCGGGCGGCGGTGCTCCTGGTGCAGACCGCGAACCGTTTCGACGCCGAAATCACGGTCGGCAAGGACGGGCAGGTGGTGAACGGCCGCAGCATCATGGGGATCATGATGCTCGCCGCCGAGCAGGGCAGCTCGATCGACGTGGCCGCCAGCGGACGGCAGGCGGAGGAGGCGCTGGTGGCCATCCGCGAGCTCGTCGACGCCCGTTTCAACGAGGCGGAGTGACGACGCATCGTCCAGGGTCGTCGCGCTTGCGACCCCGGATGGCGTTCGGCTAAGGTCCCCCGACCATGTTGAAGGACTACGTCTTCACGTCCGAATCGGTGAACGAGGGGCATCCCGACAAGGTTTGCGACCAGATCTCCGACGCCATCCTCGACAAGCTGCTCGCGCAGGATCCCGACAGCCGGGTCGCCTGCGAGGCCTTGATCAAGACGGGCATCGTCGTCGTCGCCGGCGAGATCACCAGCAAGGGCCAGGCGCACTTCGGCGAGATCGCAAAAGACGTGATCCGCGACATCGGCTACACGACGCCGGAGACGGGCTTCAACGTCGACAGCTGTGCCGTCCTCGTCGCCGTCGAGAAGCAGTCGCCCGACATCTCGCAGGGTGTGACGGCCGGCGAAGGGCTCCACAAGGAGCAGGGCGCGGGCGACCAGGGCATGATGTTCGGCTATGCGTGCGACGAGACGAAGGAGTACATGCCCTTCGCCATCTACGCGTCGCACCGGATCGGCCAGCAGCTGGCCGAATCGCGCAAGTCCAACCAGCTGCCGTTCCTGCTGCCCGACGGCAAGTGCCAGGTGTCGGTCGAGTACAAGGACGGCAAGGCCGTGCGCGCCAAGACGGTCGTCGTCTCGACGCAGCACCGCGCCGACGTCTCCCACGCCACCCTCAAGGAAGCGATCATCGAAGAGGTGGTGAAGAAGGTCGTCCCGCCGGAGTTCCTCGACAAAGAGACGGTCTACTTCATCAACCCGACCGGCAAGTTCGTCGTCGGCGGCCCGCAGGGCGACTGCGGGCTCACCGGCCGCAAGATCATCGTCGACACCTACGGCGGCTACGGCCGGCACGGCGGCGGCGCCTTCAGCGGCAAGGACCCGAGCAAGGTCGACCGCAGCGCGGCCTACTTCGCCCGCTACGTCGCGAAGAACATCGTCGCGGCCGAGCTGGCGAGTCGCTGCGAAGTCCAGGTCGCCTACGCCATCGGCGTCGCCGACCCGGTGTCGGTCCTGATCGACACGTTCGGCACGGGCGCCATCCCCGACGACAAGATCGCCGCCATCGCGCGCGAGCTGTTCGACTTCAAGCCGGCGTCGCTGATCACGCACCTCGGCCTGAAGAAGCCGATCTACCGGCCGACCGCCAGCTACGGGCACTTCGGCCGCGTTCCCGACGGCGACAAATTCACCTGGGAGCGCACCGACCGGGTGAAGGATCTCCGCAGCGCGGCCGGCATCCGCTAAGACCGCGCACTCCGCACGTCGCTCACGAGGCGCTCGTCCCGGTGGAACGGGTGCCTCGTTTTTTTTGGCCCTGACCGGGTTGACTGCGCACCGGGAGGCAGGTATCTGCCCATCCTGATCGACGGATGCCTCGACGGCGCCGTCCAGGAGGAGACCCCCGATGAGCAACCCCGCGAAGCTCGAGTCCGTTCCCACCGCCCGGCTGCCGTTCAAGGTCGCCGACCTCGCGCTCGCCGAGCTCGGCCGCAAGGAGATCCGCCTCGCCGAGCAGGAGATGCCCGGCCTGATGGCGCTGCGGACGAAGTACGGCGCGTCGAAGCCGCTGAAGGGCGCGCGCATCATGGGCTCGCTGCACATGACGGTGCAGACCGCGGTCCTGATCGAGACGCTGGTCGACCTGGGCGCCGACGTCCGCTGGGTGTCGTGCAACATCTTCAGTACGCAGGACACGGCCGCCGCGGCGGTCGCCGTCGGCCGCACCGGCACGCCGGCGAACCCGCAGGGCATCGCCGTCTTCGCGTGGAAGGGCGAGACGCTCGAGGAGTATTGGTGGTGCACGAACGAGGCGCTCGTGTGGCCCGACGGCAAGGGGCCCGACCTCATCGTCGACGACGGCGGTGACGCCACGCTGCTCGTGCACAAGGGCCTCGAGTTCGAGAAGGCCGGCGCCATCCCGGCGTTCGACGCGGCGAACGACCCGGAGGAGTGGGGCGTCATCCTCGAGCTGATCCGTCGCATCAAGAGCGAGGACGCCGGCCAGTGGACGCGCATCGCGCCGTCGATCAAGGGCGTCAGCGAGGAGACGACGACCGGCGTCCATCGCCTCTACGAGATGGCGAAGAAGGGCGCGCTGCTCTTCCCCGCGATCAACGTGAACGACTCCGTGACGAAGTCGAAGTTCGACAACATCTACGGCTGCCGGCACTCGCTGATCGACGGCCTGAACCGCGCGAGCGACGTCATGCTCGGCGGCAAGATCGCCGTCGTCTGCGGCTTCGGCGAGGTCGGGAAGGGCTGTGCCGAATCGCTGCGCGGGCAGGGCTGCCGCGTCATCGTCACCGAGATCGACCCGATCTGCGCGCTGCAGGCGGCGATGCAGGGCTACGAGGTGGCGACGGTCGAGGACTACATCGACCGCGCCGACGTCTTCGTCACCACGACCGGCAATCTCGGCATCATCACCGCCGAGCACATGGCGCGGATGAAGGACAAGGCCATCGTCGGCAACATCGGCCACTTCGACAACGAGATCGACATGGCCGGGCTCGCGAAGGTCACGGGCATCGAGAAGATCACGATCAAGCCGCAGTACGACGAGTGGGTCTTCCCCGACGGGCACTCGGTCCTGATCCTGGCCGAGGGCCGACTCTTGAACCTCGGCTGCGCGACCGGCCATCCGTCGTTCGTGATGAGCGCGTCGTTCACGAACCAGGTGCTGGCGCAGCTCGAGCTGTGGGAGCACCACGGCAAGACCAAGTACGCGAAGCAGGTCTACATGCTGCCGAAAGAGCTCGACGAGGAGGTGGCCCGGCTCCACCTCGGCAAGCTCGGCGTGAAGCTGACGAAGCTCACCCAGAAGCAGGCGGACTACCTCGGCGTTCCGGTCGAGGGGCCGTACAAGCCCGACCACTACCGCTACTGATCGGCCGCGCGTCGCGCGGGCTCACACGAACGTCGCCGACACGGTGTCGGCGAATCGGAGCCCGCGCGGCGTGAGCCGCAGCCGCCCGCTCGCGCGCTCGACGAGACCGTCGCGTTCGAGCCCTTCGACGTGCGGGAACGCGGCGTCGAGCGTGACGCCGAACCGCCGAGCGAACGCCGCCAGGTCGACGCCGGCGATGCGACGCAGCCCGGTGAAGACGAGCTCGCCGCGGGCCACGTCGACCGACAGCGTCTCCACGCCCGCGACCGCCGTGCCGTGCGCGCCGATCGCGGCACGCCAGTGCTCGGGACGGCGCACGTTGGTCCAGCGTCGCCCCGGAAACGGCGTCGCGCAGTACGAGTGCGCGCCCGCGCCGAGGCCGAGGAAGTCGGTGCCCTCCCAGTAGCTCGTGTTGTGGCGCGACGCGTGTCCCGGCCGCGCCCAGCTCGAGATCTCGTAGCGCTCGAGCCCGGCGTCCGCGAGACGCGCCGCCGCCGCGTCCGCCATCGCGCTCTCGACGTCGTCGTCGACGGCGGCGATCCGTCCGCTCGCGCGCCAGCGATGGAACGGCGTGCCCTCTTCGTACGTCAGCGAGTACGTCGAGACGTGCTCCGGCGCGAGCGCGACGGCCGCGTCGAGGTCGGCCGTCCAGGCGTCGAGCGTCTGCCCGGGCACGGCGTAGATCAGGTCGATGCTCACGCTGGCGAATCCCGCGGCGCGCGCGTGTGCGACCGCCGCGGCCGTGTCGCCCGGCGCGTGGTCGCGGCCGAGCGTGCGGAGCACGTCGGCGCGAAACGACTGCGTGCCGAGCGAGAGCCGCGTGACCCCGGCGGCGCGATAGCCGCGGAGCCGGGCGTCGTCGAGCGTGCCCGGATTCGCTTCGAGCGTGATCTCTGCGCCATCGACGAGACCGCACGTCGCGCGCACGGCGTCGAGCAGGGCGCCGATCGCGGCCGGCGACAGCAGCGACGGCGTGCCGCCGCCGAGGTAGACCGTCGCTGCGGCGCGGCCGGCCCAGGCGAGATCGGCGGCGTGGGAGGCGAGCTCCGTCACGAGCGCCGGGACGTCGTCCGCCTCCGGGGGAGACGACGTCGCGTGCACGTTGAAGTCGCAGTACGGACACACGTGCCGGCACCAGGGCACGTGGACGTACAGCGCGAACGGCGAGGCCACGTCAGCGGTAGCGGCGCAGCAGCCCGATGACGACGCCGCGGATCTCGACGTCCTCGGGCTTCGCGACGATCGGCTCGATGCGGTCGTTCGCGGGCAGCAGGTGGACGCGGCCGCGCCGTCGCGCCAGCTTCTTCACGGTGGCCTCGCCGCGGACCAGCGCGACGACGGTGGCCCCGTCCGGCGCCTCCGCGCGCGACTCGACCACGACGATGTCGCCGTCGAGGATGCCGTCGCCGATCATCGAGTCGCCGACCACGCGCAGCGTGAACGTCTCGCCGCGGCCGAGCAGGTCGTCGGGCAACGCGACCGACTCCGCCTCCTCGACGGGCTCGATCGGCGTGCCCGCCGCGACCCGTCCGAGCAACGGCACGCGCGCGACGCCGTGTCCGTTCGTCTCCGGCGTGACCTCGAGCGCGCGGCTCTGCCGGTGCAGCCGCCGGATGAGGCCCTTCTCCTCGAGCCGGCTCAGATGCTTGTGCACGGTGGCGAGCGACGCGAGATCGAGATGGCTGCCGATCTCCTCGAGCGTCGGCGCGTAGCCGTGCTCGGCGATGTACGCTCGCAGGTAGTCGAGAATCTCCTTCTGCCGCCGCGTGACCACGGGTTCCTCATAGGCAAAGGAAAGACGAAGGACAAGGCCGTGGGGGATAATATACTTGACTAACTCAGGCTCGACGGATACCACGCTCTCGGCTGACGGTGCTACGGTCGGCCGGGAGGAAACGATGGCCATTAGAACGCCCCCGAACCTGCCGTTCGACTACCAGATTCCCGATGGCATGCCGCTGACGTATGCCAACCTGACCTATGCGCAGGTGTTCTCGGGCGATTTCATCCTGAGCTTCTTCCAGGCGGCCCAGGTGATCGCGCTCACCGACGAAGAGGCGCAGAAGATGAAAGACGTCCCCGCGCGGTGTGTGGCGCGTGTGGCAATGAACGCCGGGCAGATCGCCAGCCTCATGACCGTGCTCAAGGATCTGCTTGAGGACATGGCCGCCCAAGCGGCAATTACGCATTAGTGGCCAAATCGAACGCCAGCCACGTCGCCGACGCGGCACAGCTCGGCGGCGGAACGCGAGTCGATGGCGGCGCATCCGCTGCGACATCCAGCGGGGAGCGTCTACGAGCCGGACTCGCGCACCCATCGCCGGACCACGCGAGCAGCACCCAGGGTAAGCCAAAGTTCGGGATTGTTGGTGCCGTACAGCGGCACGACCGTCCTGCCGCCGTAGCGGCAGTCGGTCGATTGCAGCAGATGGCCGAGACTCACGCGGAGGCATCTCGCACGGCCGACCTATTCCGTTCCCTCGCCACGCAATGGCGACGAGAGACGGCGCATTACTCGATGGAGTGGCAGCAAACATCGCATCCCGCCTATCAGCAGATTCTGGCGATGGGTCCGCCGGCACTTCCGCTGATTCTTGAGGAGTTGCGAGATCACGGTGGCAATTGGTTCTACGCGTTGGGCCTCATCGCGCGCGTCCTCGGCTGGGATGACCCCTCGGAGCAAGCCGAAACGCGGCGCGAGGCTGTGCGCGCTTGGCTCGCGTTCGGACGTGAGCGCGGACTGATCCAATCCGATGGGTGAACGGGAGGACGTTCTCGAATCCGCCCTGCCGCGACTCAAGGGCCGGCTCTACTCGATCACGAGCGAGGAGACGCCGTTCGACGACATGACGCGTGATCCCTACAACTGTCACGCGTGGGCGCTAGGCGACAACAAGCACTGGTACGATCCGGCGCGCGCGCGGCGATGGATTCGATGGCCCGAGGGCATTCCGCGCAATGACACCGTCCCTGCCTTTGAGGCGCTCTACGCCCGGGTGGGTTACGAGCCGTGCGACGATGGCGAGCTCGAGGACGGCTGGGAGAAGATCGCGATATACATTGACGATGTGAGGGGCCTCGTGACGCATTCCGCGCGGCAAAATGCGATGGGCTTGTGGCTGAGCAAGCTCGGCTATCTTGAGGACATCGAGCACCTCACGGTGGACGACGTGGGCGGCCCTGATGGGTATGGCCATGTCGCTCGGTACATGAAGCGGCGTCGTAAGGAGTAGCGCGCCATGCCCAAGACTCCCGGTGAGGAAGTGCGCGTGCGCTCGGGAAAAGAGGCGCTCAAGAAGCTGGACACCCTCTTTGACCGCGTGTCGAACGTCTCAAACGCTGCTGTGCGTGAGCGGATGGCGGAGGAGAAGCGGAAGAACGCCACTGCGAAGAAGCGGCGCGGCCGACCGCGCAAGTCGAACCGTGAAGGCTAGCTAGGCGGCAGCTGCGGCGGCGTCGCAAAAGCGCGGGCCTTCTCGCTGCGTTCCTTCTCCTGACGGCTTCGTCCCCACATGAACGTACCGACCATGGTGACGGCGGTCGACAAGACCATGGTGATGCCCTTCGCCTCGTGGCCCGCGTAGATCAGCCCAGTTCCGGCCACGATCATGGTCATCCCGAGGATGAACCCGAGAATCTGCCCGCGCGCCTGTGCGCGGATATTCCCGGTGACGACCTTCTCCTCCAGCGAGCGGCGATGGGCGGCGTTCTCCTCCGCCATGGTAACGACCCGGTCGGCGCCACTCGGAACAGCGTCGTTGTAAAGAATCAGGACGTGAGGCGGGGGAAGCGGCCCGCTGAAGCTGGCCTGGCGAACCTCGAAGCGTGATTCGGGAGCGCCAGGGACGGCGGGGCCGCGATTCGCGATCCCCTGCTGACGACGGGCGACGCCCTTATTGCCCTTCGGCTTCTTTGCCACGTCTCGTGCTAGGCGTGCTTTGGGGCCGGGAACAATTCCTGCTGACCGTCGGGGTGGATGGTCGCGTAGTAGGCGTCCGAGATGTCGCCGCCGGTCACGGCCCAGTCCGCGTACATGGCTCGCGCATCGGCCTCGGCTGGCGTTCGGCTCTCGTTGTAGCCGTCGAACACCCCCCACAGGTCAACCAATCTAGCAACGCCAGACCAGAACGATGGCATGGCAAACAGGAAGTCCGAGCGGATTCGGGAGAGGCTTCCCACGAACCGAATATATGGGGCGCATATACCGTGTTCAACGCCCGCCCCTCCGGCCCCGGCCCTGCCGCTTTAGTCAGCCGGCGTCGGCCGGCGCGTCGCCGATCAGCTGCTTGTAGGTGAGCCGCCGACCCGCGACCGTATCGAGCACTTCGTCGAATCGCTCGCCGTCGCCGCCCTTCACCTTGCGCAGGTTGAAGCGGAACGCCTGCTCATCGAGGTAACGAAACAGGTGGAACGGCTCGACGCTGATGTACGTCCCACGCAGCGCCCGCTTCACCAGCGACCAGTAGTTCTCGATGCCGTTGATATGCACGTTGCCGCGAACGTACTCCTCGGCCGTGTGGTCGACCGCATCGTGGAAGTAGTGTGGTGCCACGAAGCCGTCGTAGGAGGGGTTCTTGTCGGAGAACACCTCCGAGCCGCGCTCGACGTGCCTGGAGATGTGCCCTGCGAGCGTTGCGCGCGTGGTCTCGGTCACGACCTTGGTAACCACCTTGCCCCGGCGCTCCAGCATGCCCAGGACGATCGCCTTGCCGCCCGCCCGCGGTCCCTTCTTCGGCCCCTTCTCCATCGCCTTGGCATACTGCTGCTTGTTCATGCGGCGGGCCTGGCCACCGATGTACGTCTCGTCCACTTCGATCGGGGAGCCGTTGCCGCCGAGGATCGTGCCGTTGTCCTGCATGGCCAGCCTGATGCGCTGGAGCATGAACCACGCCGACTTCTGCGTGACCTTGAGGGCGCGGCCCAGCTCGTAGCTGCTGATGCCGTTCTTGCAGTTCGCGAGAAGCCACATGGCCGGCAGCCACTTCTCAAAGCCCAGGGGCGAGTCCTCGAAGATGGTTCCGACCTTGGCCGAGAACTGCCGCTTGGGGTGATCGTTGCCGCACTTCCAGCGACGCTGCGTCTTGAGGAAGCGAACCATGGTCGACCCACAGGTGGGGCAGGACACGCCGTCAGGCCAGCGGCGGCTGACCACGTAGTCGAGGCACCGGTCAGGGTCCGCAAAGTACAGGATGGCTTCCTGAAGCGTCGTCGGGTGCTTCGGGTTCCGCTCCGGCGTCCTCATGCCGGTACCTATCCCATGGGACGGGCCGGTTAGTCAAGTATATTATCCCCAGGCCGTGGCGCCGCGATGATGCGCGGCCGGATCTTGCCGGGCGCGGGCGGGCATCTCAGACTGGCGTCCCCGCCTGGGAGGATGAGATGATGCGAATGCTTCTCGTGGCTACCCTGCTCGTGATGGCCTCCGTGGCTCCGTCGTCCAAGGTCGACGCCGCTCCGCGCCCCACGCCGACCGGCGTGAAGTGCTGCCTGCAGACCTCCGTCGACGACGCGCCTCCGCACACGTTCTGCTTCAACCTGCACGTCGTTCGGGCGCGTCCGCGCCGAGCGCGGCTGCGGGCGCGGGTCGCCTGCCGCCTGATCGGCGGCCGTCCGCTGCGGAGGGTCGCATGAGGCGCGCGGTCGCCGTGCTCGCCGTCGCGGTCGTCGCGCTCATGAGCGCACCGGTCGGAGCCGCCGATCAGCCGGCGGGCTCGCCGGTCGTCACGGTGAAGGACGAGCGCATGACCGTGAAGGTCAACGGGACCTCCCTGGAGGAGATCCTGGTCCGCTTCTCGGCCGCCACGGGTGCCGAGATCCGCGGCGGCATCGTCAACCCGCGTGACGTCAGCGTCGAGTTCGAGGACGTCTCGCTGCAGGACGGCCTCGCCCGCCTGCTCGGCGATCAGAACTTCATGCTCACCTACAACGGCGGCAAGCTGACGCGGGTCACCCTGATGGGCGGCGCGCTCGACGCGCCCGTCACGAAGGTCGTGAAGGAAAACGAGACGGCCGCGACGGGCGAGCCGCCACAGACGTTCACGCAGCTGATGCAGACGCGCATGATCCAGGTCTCGCCCGGCGGACGCCTCTCGCGCTTCCTCGGCAAGGACGAGGCCAGCCTGCAACAGCTCGTCGACGTCGGCTTGCGCAACGAGGATGCCGCGCTCCGCACGGAGGCGCTGCGCATGGCCATCCAGGCGATCGACGGCCAGCCCGATCTGAACGCCGCCACGGTCAACGCCATCAACGGCATGGACGACAACCAGCTGATGGCGCTCTTCCGCGCGACGGCGCGCGACAACACGCGCGCCGTCCTCGCCCAGATGTCGACGCTGCTTCGCACCAACGATCTCCGCCAGCGCAGCCTCAAGCTGCTGATGCAGGTGAGCACGCCCCTCGGCGGCGAGGGGCAGCAGGAGTAGCCGATGTCCGGCCGCGTCGGCACGGCGCTGCTACTGGCGCTCGTCGTGCCGCTCGCGCAGGCCGCCGAGCCGGAGCCGCTGCCCGACGTCCGCTACGCCGACGACCGCGTCACGGCGACGTTCGATGCGGTGCCGCTCGACGCCGTGTTGGCGGCGCTCGCCGCCGCCAGCGGCGCCGCGATCCGCGGGGCGGTCGTGGCGCCGCGCGACGTCACGGCGGAGCTGGACCGGGTGCCGCTGTCCGAGGCGCTGCACCGGCTGCTCGGCGAACAGAACTTCACGGTCAGCTACGGTGCGGGCGATCGCGTGAAGGCGATCGTGCTCCTCGGTGGTCCCGAGGCACCGCCGCCCGTGCCCGGGACGGCCGTCGCGCAGGCCGCGCCGGCGGCGCCGCCGGCGTTCCCGCTGCGGCTGTCGCGTGCGCTTCGGCGTCATCGTCCCGTCGCGGTGCCCGAGCCGTTGGCGGAGGCGATGGGCGCCGAGCAGGCGACCTTCCCCGAGCTGCTCGAGGTCGCCACCGGCGACGACGACGGCGTCCGCCGCGCGCAGGCGACCCAGGTGGTGCTGAGCGCGCTCGAGAAGGAGAGCGGCATCCGCCGCTCGTTCCTGCGCACCCTGCATCGGCTCGACGATGCGGGCCTCGCCGGCATCATGTCGGGCACGAGCGGCCCGGGGTTCCAGCAGATACTCGAGTACCTCGCGGCGCATTCGCGCGAGCCGAGCTTGCAGAAGAAGGCGACGGTCGTTCTCGAGCAGCTCCGCTAGCGCCGTTGCCAGCGCTGGACGGCGGCGGAATGCGCCGCCAGGTCGACGTTGAACTCGTGGCTGCCGTCCCCGCGCGCGACGAAATACAGATAGGGGACCGCGGCCGGATGGACCGCCGCCTCCAGCGCCGCGCGGCCGGGATTCGCGATCGGCGTCGGCGGCAGTCCGCGCGCCGTGTACGTGTTGTGCGGCGTCGCCCGACGGAGATCGGCGCGCGTGATCGTGCGATCGGAGCCGTCGCGGCCGTAGATCACCGTCGGATCCGACTGCAGCGGCATGTCGCGCCGCAGGCGGTTCACGAAGACCGCCGCGACGAGGCGCCGTTCGTCCGCGCGCGCCGCCTCTTCCTCGACCAGCG
The DNA here is from genome assembly GCA_964432595.1 of uncultured Binatia bacterium (SeqCode). GTDB lineage: Bacteria > Desulfobacterota > Binatia > DP-6 > DP-6 > DASYLJ01. The sequence goes on from CAYSOF010000002.1 coordinate 372,010, forward strand.
ACGCGAGCGTCACGGCCTGATTGGTGTCGAGACCAAGCGCCGCAGCGCGGCTCTGCATCTCGCTGGTGAAGACGTGGCGGAAGCGGCGCACCATGGTCCGCAGGATCCGATCGGCGGACGTGCCCGGCGGGAACGCGTACGTGTCGGGGAAGAGGTAGCCTTCGGCTCCCGCCTCGGGCAGGCCCTCGGAAGCGAGGAAGGCGGGATCGTTCAGCACCGCGAGCAGCTCGTCCTGTGTGCCGAAGCCCGCCGCGGCGAGGAGGGTCACCGTCTCGCGCGCCGTCAGCCCTTCGGGCACCGTCACCATCTGCGACGGGTCCGGCGGTCCGGTGAACCGCGCGAGCAGCTCGAGCGGTGTCAGCGGCCGCGTCACGAGGTAGACGCCAGAGCGCACGTCGCGGTCCTCGCCGGTCAGCCGGGCCCACGCGATCAGCGGCAGGGGGTGACGCAGCAGCCCGTGCGCCGTCAGCTCGCGAGCGACCGTCGAGAAGCCGCTGCCTTCGCGCACCTCCACCGTCAGCGGTTCCGTGATCGCGGGGCCGGGTCGATTGAGGAACACGGCCACGGCGCCCACGCCGACCAACGCCGCCATCGTCACGGCGGCGACCAGCGATGCGAGCCGGCGGATCACGATGCGCGCAGGTACGACTCGAGGATGATGGCGGCGGCTTCCTGGTCTATCAGCTGCCGGCGTCGGCCGGGCCGGACGTTGGCCGCGCGCAACGCCTCCTCGGCCTCGACGCTGGTCAGGCGCTCGTCCCACAGGGCGACCGGCAGGGCCAGGTGGTTTTCGACCTTCGCCGCGAAGGCCCGCACCTTGGCTGCCTGCGGGCCCTCGCTGCCGTTCATGTTGAGCGGCAGTCCGACGACGATCCGCGCCGGCGTGAATGGGGCCAGCATGCGTGCAATCGCTTCCAGATCGCGGACCCCACCCACGCGCCTCACGACGCCGATCCCGCGGGCCGTCATGCCGAGCTCGTCGCTGACGGCGACCCCGATCCGGGCATCGCCCACGTCCAGCGCGGCCGTGCGCATCGGCCGGTCGTAACACCCGACCGGCGGGGCCGCAAATATTTCAGACCGCACCTCAAGTCGCACAGGGTGTCGACCGAAACTCTCAGAGGACCATGCCCTCCGGACTGAACGGCCGACGCGCCCTGATCCGCTTCCTGCAGCGGATCGGCGCGATCACGAGCGCGGACGCGCCCGATCTCGAGGCGTTGCCCGACGCCGAGCTGTCGGCGGCCCTCGAGCGGACGAGCGGCCTGGACCCCGCCGGCCTCGTCGACCGGCTGGTCGGCGAGCTGCGGATCGAGCGCTTCGACCCGGCGACCCTCGACCCGACGGTCGCCGCGGAGCTGCCGGCCGAGCTGGCGCGCCGACACGGCCTCGTGCTCGTTCGGCTGGCGGAGCGCTCGGCCCACGTCGCGATGGCCAACCCGCTCGATCTCGACGCGCTGAAGGAGGTGGAGCTCGCGGTTCGTCGTCGAACGCTGGCCCTCGTGGCGACGCCGGCCGAGATTCGGGCGGCGCAGGACGCCGTCTACCCGCCGGGGCCCGAAACGTCGCCGGCGCCCGAGCCCGTGGCTCCGCCGCCGGTCGAGCCCGATGCCGCCGTCATGACCGTGGTCCGCGCCTGCATGGACCGCATCGACGAGGTCGAGCGCCGGCTCGAGCGCGAGACGCTGCCGCCGCCGCCCGATCCGGGATTGGCCGCGCGTTTCGCCGCGCTCGAGGCGGCGACGCAGTCGCTGCGCGACGCGATGGCGGCGGTCGAGGACCGGCAGCGCGACGACCTGGCGCGCATCGCCGCCGACCTGGACGCGCTCGTCGCGGCCCAGGGCGCCGCGCAGCAGCAGCTCCACGACACGCAGCGCGAGGTCGTCGACGTGGCGGTCCGTCGCGTCGGCGAGGTGCTCCAGCCGCGGCTCGACGAGCTGGCCGCGGGTACGCTCGCGGCCGCCGACCGCGCGGATCGCGCGCAGCGGACGGCCGACGGGGTCGTGCTCCTCCTCGACGAGCTGCGGACCGCCTCGGCCGGGGTGGATCAGCTCGCGCCGCTCCGCGACGACATCGACGCCGTCCGCGTCGAGCAGGTGGCCCGCCTCCTGCCGATCGACGAGGCGCTGACGGCGCTCGCCGACGCGCAGGCTGCACAAGGCGCCGAGCTGGCGCGCGTCGCCCAGCAGGCCGAAGCGCTGGTGCGTCGCACCGACGGCTGGGCCGCCGCGAGCGAGCTGCGCGGGCTCGAGGCCGAGGTGATGGCGCTGGCGGCGCAGCTGCACCGGACGGCACAGGGCGTGGAATGGGCGCGCGCCGGCCTGGCCGAGGCGCGCACCGACGTCGGCCGTGCCCGCGAGCTCGCCGAGGGCGCACGGCGCGTCGCCGAAGCGGCGCCGACGGCGACGGCGCTCGAATCGATGCGCGACACGCTCGACGCCCGCCTCCGTCAGGTCGCGACTCAGGTCGCCCGCTACGAGACCGGCCTTGGCCGCATGTCCGGCGCACAGGCGGAGCTCGAAGAGGCGCTCGGGCGCGTGCGTGCGATCGCCGAGGAGAGCCGTCGCCTGACCGGCACCATGGCGACGATCGAACGCACGTCGGCCATCGAGGCCGCGCTGGCGATGCTCCGTGCCGAGGTGAATCGCGTCGCCGCGATCGTCGATGCCCCGGCGCCCTCGCTGCTCGCAACCGTTTGTGGTTTCGCTTGGCGCGGAGCGCTCGATGCGCTGCGAACCGTGCGTTGGGTCGTCTCTCTGGGCCGGGCGTGAGTGCGAGAAAATGGGTATTGCAATTGCACGATTCGCTCGTTCTCAGGTCAAAGCATTGACATCCGTTGCCACCTTTGGTTACTTGCGCCCGCCGCAAAAATTTCAGTTCGTGATTGACCTGTGTCGCGTTCCCCAGCGCGACCGGATCGGAGGACCGACACCGTGTCGAGACGCCGAAGCCTAGTCGGGGCTCTGCCTCGCACCACGAGGCAGATGATCCTGTTGCTTTGTGTGACCTCTCTCGTGCTGCCGTCGCTGTCGTTCGCGGCAAAGCGCACGACGCTCAAACGAACCGCCAAGCCCACGGCGAAGCCGGTGGCCAAGGTGGCTCCGAAGAAGGTCGCCACCGCGAAGCGCACCGTCTCTCGGTCGACGAGCAAGTCCTCGAGCCGGGTCCCGCAAAAGGTTTCGCGCAAGGCGACGGTGAAGGCGTCCACGAAGGTCGTCCGCGGTCGTCGCGTCACCACGCTGCTCAACCGATCGGGCCGGACCACCAAGGTCGCGCGCTCGTCGGCCCGGCGTCGGGTGGTACGGCGTACCGTTCCGGTCGACACCGGCCCGGCTCCATATGGAACGCGCGGGACGGTGGACGAGCACGTCCACGTGCGTAAGGGCGACACGCTCGAGCGCATCATCGCGGTGCGCGGCATCGGCGTCTCGGGCGCTCGACGCTGGCTGAGCGCGGCCGAGGGGGTCTACGACTTCCGCAAGGTGCGCCCGCAGCGCGGCGTCACGCTCCGCTTCGACCGCGCGACGCGCCAGCTCGAGGCGGTCCGCTACGAGGTCGACGACAGCTCGCTGCTCGTCCTCGAGCGCGACGGCGAGCAGATCAACGCGCGCCTCGAGGCCCTGCCGTACTTCCACGAGGTGCGCGGCATCGCGGGCCGCATCGACCGCGGCCTCCGCGAGGACACGATCGACGCGGGGGTGCCGGCGCCGATCGCCGCCGCGCTCGCCGACATCTTCGCGTGGGACGTGGACGTCGAGGACGGCCTCGTGCCCGGCGACGAGTTCCGCGTCATCTACGAGAACCTGTGGGAGGCCGGTCGCACCGAGCCGCTCACCGGCCAGATCATCGGCGCCGAGATCGTCTCCGGCGGCCGCACGCTGACGGCGCTGCTGTTCGAGGACGACGAGGGCGCCGGCTACTACCGTCCCGACGGCCAGGCCTGGTCCCGTACCTATCTGCGCTATCCCGTCGCCTTCACCGAGATCAGCTCGGGTTTCTCCGAGTGGCGCATGCATCCCGTGCTCCATCGCGGACGCCCGCATCGCGGCGTCGACCTCGCGGCGCCGCACGGCACGCCGGTGCGCGCCGCCGCGAACGGCTGGGTGAGCGAGACGGGGTGGCTCGGCGGGCTCGGCAAGGCCGTCCGCCTCCAGCATCCCGACGACATGTCGACGACGTACGGCCACCTCTCGGAGATCGCCCCCGGCATCGGCGAGGGGACGTCCGTCGAGCGCGGCCAGGTGATCGGCTGGGTCGGCTCGACCGGCCTCGCCACCGGCCCGCACCTCCACTACGAGATCGCCCACCTCGGCGGACAGATGGATCCCCTGCAGGTGAACGTGCCCGTGGAGGCGTCCGTCGCCGAGCCGCTCCGTCGTCGCTTCGAGCGCGTGCGCTCGACGGTGACGCAGCAGCTGGCCAGCCTGCCCGAGACCGATACGCCGGTCGTGCTGACGCTGTCGTCGAACGTCTATCGGGCGGAGTAGCGTCACGCGCTATCTGGACGGCCCGCGACCGCGACTCTTCGCGCACCGCGGGGCGTCGGGCGTCTGCCCCGAAAACACGCTCGAGTCGTTCGCGGCCGGGCTCGCCGCCGGCGCCGAGCGCCTCGAGCTCGACGTCCACGCGACGGCCGACGGCCACGTGGTCGTGCTGCACGACCCGCTGGTCGACCGCACGACGGACGGCAGCGGCCCCGTTCGCGCCTTGACGCTCGACGCCCTGCAGCGGCTCGACGCCGGCGCGCGCTTCACGGCGCCGGACGGTACGCAGCCGTTTCGCGGGCGCGGCATCCGGGTTCCGACGCTCGACGCGCTCCTGGCGGCGCATCCCGACGTGCCGCTCAACATCGAGATCAAGCAGGACGCGCCGGCGATCGAGGGCGCGGTCCTCGCGGTGCTCGACCGGCACGGCGCGCGCGAGCGGACGCTGCTGGCCGCCGAGCACATCCACATCATGGAGCGCATCCGCGCTGCGGCGCCCGACATGCTCACGGGCTCCGCGTCGACGGAGGTGGCCGACTTCGTCTTCCGCCTGCGCGAGGGACGCCTGGCCGACTACCGCCCCGTCGGCGTCGCGCTGCAGGTGCCGCCGTCGTTCGGCGACATCGAGATCGTCACGACGGAGTCGGTGCGCGCCGCGCACGACCTCGGCCTCGAGGTGCACGTCTGGACGATCAACGACGCCGAGGAGATCGAGCGCCTGCTCGACCTCGACGTCGACGCCATCATGACCGACCTGCCGGCGATGGCGATGGACGTGTACCGCCGCCGCGGCGTCCGTTAGCCCTTCTTCACCGGGCCGACCTGCGCGATCATCTGCATCAGCCCGTCGTGCAGGACGCCGTTCGAGGCGATCATGCCCGGACGCAGCGGCGACTTCTGGTTGAAGACGAGCGGCTTGCCGTCGAGACCCGTCACCGTGCCGCCGGCCTCCGTGACGAGGAGCGTGCCGGCGCAGATGTCCCACTCGTTCTTCGGCGTCAGCGTGAACGTCGCGTCGCCGTTGCCGGTGGCCAGCTCGGCGAGCTTGAACGCGACGCTGCCCGTGAGCACGACCTTGCAGAGCGGCTTGAACGGATCCCACTCGCCGCGCTTGTCCTCGGAGCGGCTGGCCATCACCTCGGCCTGCGCGACGTCGCGCTGCGTGCTGACGCGGGCGCGCTCGCCGTTCACCGTCGTGCCCTGGCCCTTCACCGCGCAGTACAGGCGATCGGCCGCCGGGTTGTACTCGACGGCGACGATCGGTGTTCCCTCTTCGACGAGCGCGATGCAGACGCAGAACTCCGGGATGTGCTGCGTGAACTCCTTCGTGCCGTCGAGCGGGTCGACGATCCACGCGCGCCGCTTGCCGAGGCGCTCGGGCGAGTCGGCGGTCTCCTCGGAGAGCCAGCCGTCGTCGGGGAAGGCGGCGGAGATGAGCTCCTTGATGCGCGCGTTCGACTCGGTGTCGGCCGCGGTGAGCGGGTTGTCGTGGCCCTTCAGGTCGATCTTGATGTCGGTCTTGTAGTAGCCGCGGATGATCTCGCCGGCCTGCTTGGCGGCGTCGATGGCCACGTCACGCTCGCGGGAGAGGGTCGTCATCGCCGCTGCCCGTATCAAGTCCGACAGGGCTTTGAAACCCGCACCATCCTTGACGGAGCGTACGCCAGCCTCTACGGATCGCGGCTGTGCGTGCGCTCGCGATGTTCGTCGCCACGGCGGGTGGCCTTGGCTACGCACCGGTCGCGCCGGGCACGTTCGGGTCGCTCGCCGGCCTCCCGCTCGTGCCGCTGCTCGCCGCGGTCGACGACCGCGCGGGGCGTCTCGCGTATGGCGCGGTCGTCGTGCTGCTGCTGGCGGGCGCGGTGTGGGCCGCGGGGCGCGCCGACGAGTTCCTGCCGGGTCACGACCACGGGCGCATCGTCATCGACGAGGTGGCCGGCATGATCGTCGGCTCGCTGTTCGTTCCCGCGACGTGGGGCGCGGCGCTGTTGCTCTTCGCGCTCTTCCGTCTGTTCGACGTCGTGAAACCCTTCCCGGCGAACCGCATCGACCGCGACCTGCCCGGCGGACTCGGCGTCGTCGGCGACGACCTCGTCGCCGGCGTCTACGCCGGCGTCGCCTGCCGCCTCGTGCTGGAGCTCACATGATCGACCGCGCAGTCATCCTCTCCACCGGCGACGAGCTCACCACCGGGCGCATCGTCGACACGAACGCCAACTGGCTCGCCGACAAGCTGTTCGAGCTGGGGATCGACGTCGTGTCGGTGCTGACGGTCGGCGACTATCCCGACCGCCTCGAGTGGGCGTGGCGGCAGGCGCTGTCGCAGGCCGACCTCGTCATCTCGACGGGCGGCATCGGGCCGACGGCGGACGACCTCACGAGCGAGACCGTCGCCCGCGTGCTGGGCGTGCCGCTCGTCGAGCACGCCGAGTCGGCCGACCGCATCCGCCGCTTCTTCGCGTCGGTCGGGCGCGACATGCCGCTCAACAACCTGCGCCAGGCGCTCATCCCGCAGGGCGCGGAGATCGTTCCGAATCCGCTCGGCACCGCGCCCGGCTATCGCGCGTCGGGTGACGGCAAGCACGTCGTCGTCCTGCCCGGCGTGCCGCGCGAGATGAAGCCGATGGTCGACGACACGGTGATCCCGTGGATCCGCGCGCAGCGCGGGGGCGACGTCTACCTCGCGCGGGTCTTCCAGACGTTCGGCGTCACCGAGTCGGGGCTCGACGAGCTGGTCGCGGGCGTCGTCGACCCGGCGGAGGGGCGGGTGTCGTTCCGCGCGAGCTTCCCCGAGGTGTCGGTGCGCGTCGTCGTGCACGGCGAGCCGGCGGCGGCGGAGCGTCGTCTCGTCGAGGTGGGCGACAAGCTGCGCGCGGCGATCGGCGAGTTCTGCTACGGCGAGGGCGCGGCGACGACGATGGAAGGCGTCGTCGGCGAGCTACTGCGGCAGAAGGGACGCACCGTGGCCACGGGCGAGTCGTGCACCGGCGGCCTCGTGTCGAACCGGCTGACCAACGTGCCCGGTTCGTCGGCCTATGTCCGCGGCGGCGTCGTCGCGTACGCGAACGAGGCGAAGCAGGCGTTGCTCGGCGTCTCGGAGGCCACGTTGAAGGCGCATGGGGCGGTGAGCGAGGAGACGGCGGGCGAGATGGCCGTGGGGGCGCGCCGCGCGCTCGGCGCCGACATCGCCGTGTCGACGACCGGGATCGCCGGTCCCGACGGGGGGACGAAGGAAAAGCCCGTTGGGACGGTGTGCTTCGGCCTCGCGACCCCCGACGAGACGATCACGATGCGCCACCAGCTGTGGGGCACGCGCGACTGGGTCAAATTGGTGGCCTCGCAAATCGCGCTCGAGTGGATCCGCCGGCACCTGCTCGGCCTGCCCGTCCGCGAGATGGCCCTCTTCCGCTCTCGCCGCTGACGTCCGCGTTTTTCACCTGCCGGCTGCCCTGATAGCTTGCGGTTGGATCGATCAACCGCCGGGTGGAGGTAGGATGATGAAGCGTTGGACGGTTGGATTGTTGATCGCTGCGCTGTGGGTCGCGTCCGCGACGCCCGCCGCGGCGCTGTGCATCTGCGGCGACCTGCCGAGCGGCTGCGGATCGGCGCTGAACTGCGTGGGCAAGGCGCCGGGCGCCGCATGTACCGCGAAACGGACGTGCAAGATCGTCCAGGGCAACGGCAACGGCATCACGTGCTGCTGTGGCTGCAGCCCGGGCGCCGGGCCGATCGGCTGCAACTACGGGTCGGTCAGCGTCGGGACCACGCTCGCGCCTGCCGTCGAGAGCTGCGGCTCCGAGACCCTGGCGCGCACCGCGACCAAGGCCGCGGCCAAGGCGGACGCCAAGCTCGGCAAGGCGCAGGCGGCCTGCGAGGCCGAGAAGCGCGCCGACAACAAGGCGAACGGAGCCGAGGCGCAGCTCGGCAAGCTTCGCAAGAAGATCGACAAGCTCGCCGGGAAGGGCGAGATCACCGGCGAGTGCGCCGACGCGCTCCGCGGGCTCGTCACCGAGCTGACGGGCGAGATCGCCGCGGTCGAGGAAGGAACGGGCGGTGGTGGCGGCACGACGACGACCACGACGACGACGTTGCCCGGTGGACCGTCGTGCTCGGCGGCCTTCACGACCTTCGACCCGAACGAGGTCGACTTCGTCATCAACTGTACCGGCGGCGGCCTCTACACGGGCTTCACCCTCCAGCTGACGGGCGGGCGTACGGTGACGAACTGGCTCGAGCCGTCGGGATTCACGTGCTCGCCGACGCAGACGTCGAGCCCGAACGACAGCCTCCTGTGCACGGGGCCCGCGGTGACGAAGGCGCCGCTCTCGGGTGGACGCATCCGCACCGTACCGGCGCCCGGCACCGATCTGCCGGCGAACCTGTTCGTCGTGCCCGAGGGCGGCGGACAGCTCGGCCCGTTCCCGACGACCGGACCGTGATCGTCCGATGCCGCGTCGACCGGCAGGGCTTGCGCCCCGCCGGTCGGCCGCGGTAGCGGGCTGCGGTGTCGACGCCGAGCCTGCGGGTCCGTGGCCTCGTCGCGACGACGGCGCTTCTCGTCGTCCTCTTCGCCGTCACGGTGCAGCTGCGTGCACCGTGGCGCGGACATCTCGCCAAGGGCGATCAGTGGGTGACGGCGCTGGCGCTGCGCTGGGTCCGCGCCTGGGACCGCGACGGCGCCTGGGCGTCGAAGCTCGCGCTCGTGGAGTCGCCGCCGACCGCCGAGTTCGCCGGCGACAAGCAGGTGTACAAGTGGGGCCTGCCCGGCGAGATGCTCCTGCTGCACGCCGTCGCCCGCGCGTACGGCGTCGTATCGGACGTCGCGCTGCTGAACCGCGTGAGCCTCGCCACGCATCTGGCGCTGGCGCTCGTGCTCGCGGTCGCCGCGTTCCTCCTGGCCCGCTGTACGTGGCCCGACGGCGAGCGGTGGTGGCCGCTCGTGGCGTTCCACTGCGGCGCCTTCGCGCTGCTGTTCCCGCCCATCCTCTATTGGGGACAGAACATCACGGCGCAGGATTTCACCGTCCTGCCGCTCTTCGTCTTCATCGTCGTGGCGCGCTGGATGCGCGCGACCGTGGCGTCGCGTGCTGCGCGCGGCGCGCTCGACGCCGGCGTGGCGACGGCGGTCTTCCTCGGCGCGATCACCGAGTTCCTCTTCTGGGTCGTCGTGCCGTACCTGATGGCCGCGCGATGGTTCGCCACGCGTCGCGATCGGCCGCGCACCACCGATCCGTGGCTCTGGACGTTGGCGGCGCCGTTCGCGCTCGCCGCGGGGTTCCTCGCCGCGGTGTGGGTGGCGAACGGGCAGCTCGAGCTCCTCCGCTGGCGCCTGACGTCCTGGACGACGGGTGGCGCCGGCGGGGCCGGGGGGTTCGGCATCTTCGCCTACGTCGGCGTGCGCGTCTTCCTGTTCTTCATGTTCCTGACGGGACACGTCGTCGACGCGTTCGGACCGATCGGCGTGCTCACGCTCGTGCTCGCCGCCTGGAAGCTCGTGCCGCGCGATCGCGTGCCGGGGCTGCCGCCGGCGGTACGCGGCGTGCTGCTCGAGTTGCTGCTCCCGTGTCTGCTCTTCTCGCTGCTCCTCGCGCATCACCAGGCGTTCCACACGATCGCGGCGATCAAGTACGTGCCCTTCGTCGCGCTCTGCTGGACGGTGCTCGTGCCGCTGCTGGTGCTCGACGCGCGCCGCCGGAGGCTGTACGGCGCCGGCTACGCCGTCGTCGCGCTGCTGGCGATCCTGCCGTTCAGCAGCAACTACCAGCGCTTCTTTCCGGCGCCGGAGCCGCAGTGGGACACGGAGGCCGCGTTCCTCCGGGAGACGACGCGCCCGACGGACACCGTCGTGTCGACGGACACGCAGATCGAGCTCGTGCCGCCGCAGCGCATCGCGCTCGCCGAGCGTCGCGTGATGCACGTGAACGGGCCCGTCGAGCTGCTGCAGCAGACGGCGGCGCTGCCCGACGACGCGATCGTCGCGCTCTACGGCCCGCCGGACGTGCAGCGGGCGTTCGGCGTCGCCGACGCGGACGTCGTCGTGCGCGACGGACGCAGCGTCGCGCGCTTTCCCGTGGGCCGGCTGCGCGCGGTCATGCAGGCGCGTCGCGATGCGACGTTCCGCGAGCATCTCGGCGACGTCCTGCGCGGCGACCTGCGCGCATCTGGCGGACCGCCACGCGCCGTCGTCCCGCCGCTGCAGCCGCCGCGGGCGCCGCTGACGATGCACAGCACCGACGCGCAGCGCGTGTGGCTCGGCGCGTGGGACCGGCTGTACTGGGCGAGCGACTCCCGCTTCCACTGGCGCGCGTCGCAGGCGAAGGCGCCGTCGCGCGAGCTCGCCGTCCTCGGCGACGCCCGCTACGCGACCGACTGGATGGCGCTCTGGCGGGAGGTGCCCGCGACCGACCCCGCCCCCCTCGACTGGGGCCGCTTCGTGGTCGACCTCTTCACGCGTGCCGCGAGCGGCGGGACGACGGCCGCCTCCACCTGGCGGGGGTACGACGTGGTGAGCCTCCCGATCGGTCCGGTGCCGCAGCTGCTCCGGACCCGGGTCCCGCCGGTGACGGACTGGACCGCGCATCTCGTGTCGCAGGACGGGGTGCCCGTCGGCGTGGCGCTCGAGCCGGTCGGCGCCGGCGCCCCGAATCCGCCCTGGGTGGTCGTCCTGTTCGACGAGCTGGCGGTGGACGTCACCGTGCCGGACTACCTGTCCGGCGAATGGACCGTCCAGCACGACTGACGGAACATCGTTCACCCGGATTGTACGCCTCCCGGTCAGAAGGAGGCTCTCATGACGTCCGTCCGTACCCGCGTCGCTCTCTCGTTGCTGGCCCTGCTCGCCGCCGCGCCCGCCCAGGCCGGGAGTCTCGCCAAGCAGTGCCGCAAGAAGTGCAAGCCCGACATCGCCGAGTGCGTGGAGCTGACCGGCCAGTCGAGGCGCCTGTGCAAGCGGTCGATCCTGCGCGTCTGCAAGGGGCTCGGCCTCGACGCGTGCGGCGGCGGCTCGTCGGGGAATCCGGGGACGACGACCACGACCACCACGCTGCCGCCGTCGCCGGGGCGCGTGAACATCGAGATCGAGGGCATCGAGCGCGACGCGACGACCGATCCGGGCGTCTACACGATCCAGGTGCGCTTCATCAGTGAGATCGAGAGCGTGGCGCTGGCGCTCGACCCGGCGTCCTTCGTGATCCTCGACCAGGGCCTCGCGCGCTACGGAGCGGACCCGGCGAGTGACGATCCCGACGACTGCGCCGCGAGCCTGGTGTTGGCGCCCGGCGCGGAGGTCGTCTGCACGGTACGGTTCGTCCTGCCGCTCGTCGTCGGTGCCGAGCCCGAGATCGGCGGCGAGGGCTGGGCGGAGCTGCTGTTCGAAGGCGGCGGCTACATCGACAGCAACTACTTCCAGCTGAGCGCGAGCGGGTACGGCGTGATCATGTAGCTCCCGGGGGCGGGAAACGTTCCTCCGTCGCCGGCTTCGCGCTATGCCGTCGGCGACGGAGGACCGTCAGGAGGTGCTGGCGATGACCGCACGGCTCGAAGACACGGTCGCGTCGCTCGCGCGACGCGTGCAAGCGCTCGAGGACGAGCTCGCGATCCACCGGCTGATCGTCCGCTACGGGCTCGCGGTCGACGCCGGCGACGCGGACGGCGCCGCCGCCGTCTTCACCGAAGACGGGGTGTACGACGTCGACGTCGGCCGCATGGAGGGACGCGACGCCGTGCGCGCGATGGTGCGCGGCGAGCGGCACCAGGCGATGGTCGGACACTGCGCGCACCAGATCGGTCCGGCGGTGGTGGAGGTCGACGGCGATCGTGCCGCCGCGACCGGCTACTCGCGAGTCTACCTGCAGACGGTCGCGGGGACCCACGTCTATCGCGTCAGCTGCAATCGTTGGTCGTTGGTGCGGCGCGACGACGGCTGGCGCATCGCGCACCGGACGACGCGCATGCTGGGACACGCCGAGGCGCTGGCGGTGCTGGCCGGGGCGAGCTAGATCGAGCTAGATCCGCGCGGCCGTCTCCCGGGTTCCGTCAGCCCGACGTCGGGCGCATGGTGCCCGATCGATTCCATGGCCGTGCCGCCCATCGTCTCCATATCCGGTCTGAGCAAGACCTACGCCTCGGGGCTCCGCGCCCTCGCGCACGTGGACCTCGAGATTCGTCGCGGCGAGATTTTCGCGCTCCTCGGGCCGAACGGCGCCGGCAAGACGACGCTGATCAGCATCGTCTGCGGCATCGTCACGCCGAGCAGCGGGACGGCGGTCGTCGACGGGCACGACGTCGTGCGCGACTACCGTGCGGCGCGCACGCGGATCGGCCTCGTGCCGCAGGAGCTCACGACCGACGCCTTCGAGACCGTGTGGGCGACGGTCACGTTCAGCCGCGGGCTGTTCGGCTGCGCGCCGAACCCGCCCTACCTCGAGCAACTCCTGCGCGACCTGTCACTATGGGAGAAGCGCGACGAGCGGATCATGAACCTCTCGGGCGGCATGAAGCGTCGCGTGCTGATCGCGAAGGCGCTGTCGCACGAGCCGCACGTGCTCTTCCTCGACGAGCCGACGGCGGGCGTCGACGTCGAGCTGCGTCGCGACATGTGGGCGCTGGTGCGGCGGCTCCGTGACCGCGGCGTCACCATCATCCTGACGACCCACTACATCGACGAAGCCGAGGAGATGGCCGACCGTGTCGGCGTGATCCGCCGGGGCGAGCTGATCCTGGTCGAGCAGAAGGCCGAGCTGATGCGGAAGCTCGGCAAGAAGCGGCTGGTCCTCCAGCTGCAGGAGCCGCTGGCGGCGGTGCCGCCGGAGCTCGGCGAGTGGCCCGTCGCGCTCGCCGCCGACGGCAGCGAGCTCGAGTTCACGTTCGACGGCGCGCAGAGCGACGGGCACGTCGCGGCGCTGCTGCGTCGCATCGGCGAGCTGCGCCTCGGCATCAAGGACCTGCAGACGCAGCAGACGTCGCTGGAGGACATCTTCGTGGACCTCGTCAGTCATCGGGAATGATCCACTTCAATCGGCACTCGGTCTGGGCGATCTACCGCTTCGAGATGGCGCGCGCGCTGCGCACGCTGCTGCAGAGCGTGGCGACGCCGGTCATCACGACGTCGCTCTACTTCGTCGTCTTCGGGTCGGCGATCGGCTCGCGCATGAGCACGGTCGACGGCGTGCCGTACGGCGCGTTCATCGTGCCGGGGCTGATCATGCTGTCGATCTTCACCGAGAGCATCTCGAACGCGTCGTTCGGCATCTACTTTCCGCGTTTCTCCGGCACGATCTACGAGCTGCTCTCGGCGCCGGTGTCGCCGCTCGAGGTCGTGGCCGGCTACGTCGGCGCGGCGGCGACGAAGTCGATCGCGCTCGGGCTCCTCATCCTGGCGACGGCGACGCTGTTCGTACCGATCGAGATCCGTCACCCCGCCTGGATGGTCGCGTTCCTGCTGCTCACGGCGGTGAGCTTCTGTCTGTTCGGCTTCATCATCGGCATCTGGGCCGACGGCTTCGAGCAGCTGCAGCTGGTGCCCGCGCTGGTCATCACGCCGCTCACGTTCCTCGGCGGCGCGTTCTACTCGATCGACATGCTGCCGCCGACGTGGCGGGCGATCGCGCTCTGCAACCCCGTCGTCTACCTGATCAGCGGCTTCCGCTGGAGCTTCTACGGCACGTCGGACATCGGCGTCGGCGTGAGCCTGGCGATGACGGTGGGGTTCCTGATGCTGGATCTCGTCGTCATCGCGTGGATCTTCCGCACGGGGTACCGGCTGAAGAGCTAGCCGCCCATCAGCCCGACCGTGTTGTCCGCCGTCGCCCCGCCGTCGACCATGATCGTCGCGCCGTTCACGAACGACGACTCGTCCGACGCCAGGAACACGACGACGCTCGCCAGCTCGTCGGGCTCGGCGATGCGGCGCAGCGGGTTCGCCGCCTCCATGCGCGCACGGACGCCGTCGACCGCATTGATGAATGCGAGCGTCGGTGGAGTCGCCACCGCGCCCGGACAGATGCAGTTCGCGCGGATGCCGCGGCGTCCGTACTCGACGGCCGTCTGCCGCGTCAGCGCGATCACGCCGGCCTTCGCCGCGGCGTACGCGCCGATCCCTTCCTCGACGAGCACCGCGGCCGCCGTCGCCATGTTGACGACGACGCCGCGTCCCCGGTCGAGCATCGCCGGCAGTGCGGCGCGCGTCATCAGGAAGTGGCCGGTCAGATTGACGGCGATCGTACGGCTCCACGACGCGGGGTCGATGTCGGCGATGCGTCCGGCGGCGCCGCTCGCGGCGTTGTTGTGGAGCACGTCGAGGCGACCGAAGCGGGCGACCGCCTCCTGCACCATGCGCTCGGCGTCGTCGGGGTCGGCGATGTCGCCGCGGACGGCGTGACCCGCGATCTCACGCGCGACGTCGGCCGCGGCGTCGCCGTTCAGATCGGCCACGACGACGCGTGCGCCTTCCGTCGCGAACCGCCGAGCGCTCGCGGCGCCGATGCCCGAGCCGCCGCCGGTGATCAGCACGACCGTGTCGGTCAGTCCTCGCATGCGCCGGCCATAGCGCACCTTGCTCGCCGGCGACCATACCGCTACGCGGCGTTCGGATGCGCTGCTTCGTCGCGATCGACCTGCCCGACGACGTGCGCGCCGCCGTCGCGGCGGCGCAGCAGCGGCTGCGCGACGTGGCGCCGAAGGCCGACGTGCGCTGGACGTCGCCCGCGGCGATCCACCTGACGCTCAAGTTCCTCGGCGAGGTCGCGGACGTCGAGCCGGTGCGGGCGGCGATCGCCGAGGTCGCGTCGCGCCATGGCCCGATCGCGCTGGCCGCCGGCGGTCTCGGCGCGTTCCCCGGCCCGTCCCGGCCGCGCGTGTTGTGGGCTGGCATCACGGCCGGCATCCGCGAGCTCGGGCTGCTCGCGGCCGACGTCGAACGGGTAGTCGCCCCGCTCGGCTTCGCGCCCGACGCGCGGCCGTTCCGCGGCCACCTGACGCTGGCGCGAGTGCGGTCGCCGCGCGGCCTCGGCCGCATCGGCGCCGTGCTCGGGGCGGACGCGTCGTCGTTCGGCGCCTGGACGGCGACGGACGTCGTTCTCTATCGCAGCCATCTGCGGCCGACGGGTTCGATCTACGAGCCGCTCGCCCGCCTCGATCTTTCGGCCTGACAGCGGCTGGCACAGATGTGCCACGTCACGACAGTTGCCCGCGCGGATCTCACAGAAAGGCATGTGCGCGACTGGAGACTCGGCGGCCGGCAGAGTAGAGTACCCATCATTCCAGTGCAGCTCACGGTGCGGGGGAGGGCATGACATGGGCATCGATGTGAATCGCGACCGGGCGATCGATCTCGCCGTCAGTCAGATCGAGAAGCAGTTCGGCAAGGGCGCCATCATGAAGCTGGGTGAGGGCGCGCTCAGCCAGGACATCTCGGCGCTGCCCACCGGCTCGCTCGGCCTCGACATCGCGCTCGGCATCGGCGGCATCCCGCGCGGCCGCGTCATCGAGATCTACGGACCGGAGTCGTCCGGCAAGACGACGTTGGCGCTCCACCTGGTCGCCGAGTCGCAGAAGCGCGGCGGCATCTGCGCCTTCGTCGACGCCGAGCACGCGCTCGACGTCAGCTACGCGCGCAAGCTCGGCGTCAAGACCGAGGACCTGCTCATCTCGCAGCCCGACCACGGCGAGCAGGCGCTCGAGATCGCCGACACGCTCGTGCGCTCCGGCGCCATCGACGTCCTCGTCGTCGACTCCGTCGCCGCGCTCGTGCCGCGCGCCGAGATCGAAGGCGACATGGGCGACCCGCAGATGGGTCTCCAGGCGCGCCTCATGTCGCAGGCGCTGCGCAAGCTGACGGGCACCATCTCGAAGTCGAAGACCATCGTCGTGTTCATCAACCAGATCCGCATGAAGATCGGCGTGATGTTCGGCAATCCCGAGACCACGACGGGCGGCAACGCGCTCAAGTTCTACTCGTCGGTGCGCCTCGACATCCGTCGCGTCGGCGCCATCAAGCACGGCGACGAGGTCATCGGGAACCGCACCAAGGTGAAGGTCGTCAAGAACAAGGTGGCGCCGCCGTTCCGGGAGGTCGAGTTCGACATCCTCTACGGCATCGGCATCTCGCACGAGGGCGAATTGCTCGACATCGCCGCGGAGCAGGGTATCGTCGAGAAATCGGGCGCCTGGTACGCGTACGAGAGCGAGCGCATCGGACAGGGACGAGAGAACGCACGCGACTTCCTGCGCGAGCATCCCCAGGTGGCTCAGACCATCGAGGATCGGGTGCGCGCGAAGTACGGGCTCGGGACGAGTGGGCCGGCGGCCGGGCCGGAAGAGGGCAACGGAGCTTCCAGTGCAGAGGGGAACCGTGCGGCGGAGGCCGCGCGCAAGGGGAGGGGCGGGAAGGACTGACACGTGGAACTCGATGCGATCCTGCGAGAGGCCGTCGGTCGGCAGGCGTCGGACATTCATCTGAAGACGGGCGCACCGCCCATCTTCCGCATCAACGGAACACTCACCCGCTGGGACGACGGGGGAGTGATCGACCGCGACGTCATGGTGGCGCTCACGCAGCAGCTGCTCGACGACTACCACGTCGGGCGGTTGAAGCAGGACCTCCAGGTCGACGTGGGCTACGGCACGCCCGACCTCGGTCGGTTCCGTGTGAACGTCTTCTACCAGCGCGGGAGCCTGCAGGCCGCGCTGCGCTTGATTCCCGCCCGCGTGCGTCGCGTCGGCGAGCTGCATCTGCCGCCCGTCATCGAGCGCATCGCGGAGGAGAACCGCGGGCTGATCCTCGTCACGGGGACCACCGGTAGCGGTAAGTCGACCACGCTCGCCGCGATGATCGACCACATCAACCGCACGACGGACAAGCACATCATCACCGTCGAGGACCCGATCGAGTACCTGCACTCCGACGACCTGTCGGTGATCACGCAGCGCGAGATCGGCGCCGACTGCCAGTCGTTCGCGGCCGGCCTCCGCGGCGCGCTCCGCCAGGACCCCGACGTCATTCTCGTCGGCGAAATGCGCGACCTCGAGACGATCGAGACGGCCATCCTCGCGGCCGAGACCGGTCACCTCGTCATGTCCACGGTGCACACCCTGGACGCCACCGAGACCGTCACCCGCGTCATCTCGGCATTCCCCGAGCACGCGCGCGGGCAGGCGCGACTCATCCTCGCCAGCATCTTGAAGGGTGCCATCAGCCAGCGTCTCGTGCCGCGTGCCGACGGCACGGGCATGGTGCCGGCCGTCGAGGTGCTCGTCTCCACTGGTCTGGTGAAGGAGTGCATCCAGCTCCAGGAGCGCACGCGCGAGCTGCGTGACGTCATCGCGCGCGGCTACACGACCTACGGCATGCAGACGTTCGACCAGTCGCTGATGGCCCTCTGGAAGGAAGACCTCATCACCTTCGAAGAGGCCATGGCGCAGGCGACGAACCCCGACGACTTCGCGCTGAAGGCGCGCGGCATCTCCTCCACCAGCGACGCGCGCTGGGACGACTTCGACCGTGACGAGACGGCGAACGCCGAGGAGTCGATCAAGGTCGACCGCTTCTGAGACGCGTGTCCGCCGCCAGGATCCCACGCCGCTGGACGTCGCGGCGGGGATCCTGCGGCGGGCGGCGCGTACCGAGGCCGAGCTCGAAGCTCGGCTGACCGCGAAGGGCTATCAGCGCAGCACGGCGGTCGCGGCCGTCGATCGGTGCCGCGAGCTGGGCTGGGTCGGCGACGAGCGGCTCGCGATCGACCGCGCGCGCTCGTTGCGGCTGCGCGGCGCCGGCAGCCTCAAGATCGCCGCCGATCTGGAGCAGCGCGGCCTCCCCGAGGCGCTCGTCTTCCGCGCCGTCGAGGAGTCGCTCGACGGGCGCGCCGAGGCCGACTGGGCGCGCGGCGCGCTGGAGCGTTCGCCCGATCGCGAGGGCCCGCGTGCGTGGCGGTTGCTCGCGTCGCGTGGGTTTCCCGAGGACGTCATCACCGACGTGCTGGGCGATCCGACGAGCGACGAGTTCTCTTGACAGTCGTTCCGCCAGCATGGGACGCCACCTCACGAGGGGGGCCCATGCGAGCGATCACGGCGTCTTGATTCGTGCTCTTGCTGGCGGTGTCTGCGCATGCCGCCGTCGATGTCACTGCCTGCGGGCAGGAGGTGCCGCGCGGCCAGGTCGGCGTGCTCGTCGCCGACCTCGATTGTGGCTGGCCGACGGACGAGCTCACGTACGGCGTCCGGCTGGCGAAGGGCGCGACGCTGAATCTCAACGGACACACGATCACCGGCCCGCGGTTCGGGGTGCTCTGTCCCGAGGCGTGCAAGGTGGTCGGTCCGGGGACGATCCAGAACGCCTACTACGGGGTCTGGGCATTCGACTCCAAGCGATCGCGCGCCGATCTCACGGACGTCACGCTCATGCAGAACCTCGGCGGCATCGCCGCCATTCGTGGCAGGCTCATCAACGTGACCGCCAGCGACAACTTCCTCGCGACGCAGGTCCTGAAGCTGCGCGCCTCCAACCTGTTGGTCACGGGATGTTCCGCCGAGGCCACCTACTGCCTCCAGACGGGGAGCGCCGTCATCGACGGGCTCCAGGTGACGGGCAATCCGTCGCCGAACGCGGTCGTGTTCGCCACGGGGACGCTGAAGCTGCGAAACGCGACGATCACGGGTAACGCGTCACCCGTCGGCATCCGGTCGGACAAGCGCGTGACGCTCATCGACAGCTCTGTGACCGGGCACCACGCTGCCGACATCTGGACGGGCGCGCCACCGCGTCTCGTGAACTCGACGTGTGGCACGAGCGCCGGACCCACCATCGCCGACCCGAGCTGGGGCGTCTGCGCGAACGACTGATGCCCGAGTGACGATCGCCCGCTCGCTCGCGCTCTTCCTCGCCGCCGGCCTGTGCGAGATCGCCGGCGGCTGGCTCGTCTGGCAGTCGCTGCGCGAAGGGCGCGGCGCGTGGTGGGGCGTCGCGGGCGGCGTGCTGCTCGTCGTCTACGGCATCCTGCCGACGCTGCAGCCGAGCCACTTCGGGCGCGTGTATGCCGCGTACGGCGGCGTCTTCATCGCGATGTCGTTGGTCTGGGGTTGGTGGCTCGATGGCAACCGTCCCGACGTGCCCGACCTGCTCGGCGCGACGCTCGCCCTCGCCGGCGTTGGTGTGATGATGTACTGGCCGCGCGGCTAGCGCGTCATTCCGAATCGACCCGGACGCGCGGCCGCCGCAGCTCGCCGACGACCGGCGCCAGCCGCGTCCACACCTGGTCGGCGATCGTGCCGGCGAGCTCGTCGAGCTTGCCGGACAGCGCGTCGCGCACGGCCGTGCCGCACTTCGTCCGCCCGTCGCGGATGATGCGCTCGTAGCGGCCCGCCGAGAGCGTGGCCAGCTTCACCACCCGCGACGGCAGGCGCACCGTCTTGACGCCGTCGCGGATCGCGTCGCGTCCCAGCCACAGCGCCGCGCCGGTGCCGACGAGGCCGACCAGCGCGCCGACGATCCATCCGAGCGGCCCGGTCTCGAGCACGCCGACGAGCAGCGCGATGCCGAGCACCTCGCCGAACCCGCCGGTCACGGTGCCCACCGCGACGGCGACGGACGCCGAGACGACGCTGCCGACCATCGTCGCGACGTCGCCGCCGACGCGATCACCGAAGTGCCGCGCCGCCGTCGACGACGCCGTGCCGACGTTCTGCACGAGGTCCCCGGCCGGGCGTGCGCGCAGCGCATCGTCGCCCAACAGCCGTCGGACCCGCATCGCGAGCGTGCGCTCGAGCTCCTGCATCGCGCTGTCGAGCTCCTGGGTCAGAACCGGACCGAACGCCGCGTTCTCCGTCCGGAGCGACGCCTCGAGATCCCGGAGCGAGCCGCCCTGCTCGCGGAACGCCCGCAGCCGCGGCGCGATGCGCGCATCGTACAGCTGCACGCAGACGAGCTCGGCCAGGCGGCCGGCGAACAGCCGGCACTCGTCGCCCACCGCGGCGCGGATGCCCGCTTCCAGCCGCGCCGGCGACACGTCGAGCGCGCGTTGCAGGAGGTCGGCGTAGTACGGCGCGCCGAGATCGAGCTGCACGTCGTCCGCGACGTGACGCAGGCGCCGGCTCGTCACGACGGCGAGCCCGATGCGCGGCAACAGGATGAAGAGCGCCGCCGTCGCCGCGTAGAGATGAATCCACGGCGCCGCGGGCGCGCCTTGATCGCTCAGCAGCCGAACGACGTCGTCCTGCCCCGGGGGCATGCGTCCGAGCATCAGCGACGCCGGGCCGAGAAGCAGCGCCAGGGCGAACGCGACGGTGCCGGGGTCGTCGACGAACGTGCTGCGCCAGACCACGTGATAGGCGAAGAACAGACCGCGCGCGTACATGCCGACGATCGCGCCGGCGGCGACGCCGATCGCGGACAGATGCAGGAGCCGCCGGAGCCAGAGCCCGAAGGCCGGACGCATCACCGGCAACGACAGCACGGCGAAGCGGCTGGCGACCCGCGCCGCGTCCTTCGCGTCCTCGAGCCCCGACTCGACCTTGCTCCGCGTGCCGAGGAGCCACGTGTAGGCGCGACCGAGCGCGAGACGTTCGAAGAGACCGGGCTGGGTGCTCGCGGCTGCCGCGACTCGAGGCGCGGCGCGCGCGGGAGTGTCGACGTGATCGACGGCCGGTCCGCGTCGCTCCCGGACGATCCATCGGACCGCGAGGCCCGCGTACACGGCCAGGTTCCACAGCACGAGGAGGACGATTGGATTGAAGACGACGTGGATGCGGCCCGCCGGCCCGAGGTAGTTCGACGCCAGCCCGACCACGAACGCGAAGGCGACGTATGCCCACGGCCCGGGCAACGATGCCTCGGCCGGTGCCAGCAGCTCGCGGTACGCGGACACGGCGTGATCGACCAGGTAGGCGGCGCGCTTCACGATCCACGGGCCGCCGCGCGCGGGATCGCCGGCCGCCGCGTGCGCCTCGAGCAGCGTCTCCGGTGCGATGCGATCGGGCAGGACCTCCTCGATCGCCCGGATCAGCACGACCTTCGCGGCGTCGTCGTATCGCACGCGCGGCTCAGGACGGATACAGCAGCACCGACCGCCGGTCGTCGGTCCACGCGCGCTCGTCGGGCAGCAGCAGCGCGTCGAAGTCTGCCGCCGTCGACGCCGGATCGTCGACCCACTCGCGCAGCGACGTACCGCCGTTGATCACGTCGACCGGCAGCCGCGAGTCGTACTCGTAGGCGAAGTCGCGCCATATGGGCCAGTCGCGTCGCCAGCCGCGCAGCGCCTTCAGGAAGAGCGCGATCAGGCGATACGGCCGGAACGCGTCGTGGCGATACGCGCCGTCGTCGACGTGGATCTGCACGCCGGCGCACAGCTCGCCGACGAACTTGTGGAACGTCGGCTGGAACCAGCAGGGCCGCAGCCGGCAGCCCATCATCCACGCCGGCGCCATGGCCGTCATCGCGTCGAGCAGGTGCGGAATGGCGAGATCGGGTGCGCCGACCAGCTCGAGCGGACGCGTCGTACCGCGGCCTTCCGACAGGTTCGTGCCTTCGAGCACGACGGTGCCCGGGAACGCGCGCGCCATCGACAGCGTCGTCGCGTTCGGGCTCGGGTTCACCCACGACAGCTCGAGCAGCGGCCAGCCGAAGCCCGGGCCACGCGTCGGGTCGTAGTCGTCCATCGTGACGACGTGGAGGTCGACGTCCAGCCGATGGTGCGCGCGGAACCACTGCGCCGCCTCGCCGAGCGTGAGCCCGTGCCGCATCGGCAGCGCGCCGGCGCCGACGAAGCTCTCCCAGCCCGGTCGGAGCAACGTGCCTTCGACCGGACGGCCCGCGGGATTCGGCCGGTCGAGCACCCACACCGTCTTGCCCGCCTGCGCGCCCGCCTCGAGCATGTAGAGCAGCGTCGTCAGGAACGTGTAGATGCGCGTGCCGACGTCCTGCAGGTCGACGAGCAGGACGTCGAACGTGTCCAGCATCGCCGGTGTCGGCCGGCGGACGTCGCCGTACAAGCTGAAGACGGGGATGCCGTGGACGGGGTCCACGTAGTCGGCCGTCTCCTGCATGTTGTCCTGCTTCTCGCCGCGCATCCCGTGCTGCGGCCCGAAGGCGGCGACGGGCCGCGTCTCCGACAGCGCCGAGAGCGCGTCGACGGCGTGCCGGAAGTCGCCCGTCATCGACGCCGGATGCGCCAGGAGCGCCACGCGACGGCCGCAGAGCTGCCGTCGCAGCGACGGCTCGGTGAGCAGCCGGTCGATGCCGAGCTTCACGAGCGCACCCGCGGCAGGCGAAGCGAGAAGCCGTCGCGCGCATGGAAGTCGGGCCGCGCGCCGGGATGGCCGACAGCCCAGTAGGACAGCGCGCCGTCGGCGGCCTCGACGACGACCGCCAGGGCGACCGCCAGCTCGCCGTCGGCCACGTCGGGCAGCCGCGATAGGTCGACGGTCGACGACAGGCGGACCGTGCCGTCCCCCGTCGTCGTCGCGACCGCCGGCGCCTCGATGCGATCCTCCGCCATCATCCCCTCCCGGTAGCGGTCGAACCGCCACACGTTCCATCGCCCGTCGCTCGCCAGGTTGACCTCCCAGTATCCCGCGGTCCCGGCGGGTGCGACGAACGCTTCGAAGCACGTGTGCTCCCAGAGACGATCCGCGCGTACCGCGGCCGCGGGTGGCGCGAGCCGCACGGTGCCCCACGGGTCGTCGAGCCGGTAGTCGAGAGTCAGCACGCCGCCTGCGCGGGACGCCCGTGCGGATACGGCCACGGCGGGCGGTCCGTCGGCGAACGGGCGCAGGTCCTGCCAGGTCACGCGGGCACTGTAGCGCACGGTCGCGAACTTTTCTCTTGCGCGGTCGCCGATCCATGGGCGATCTTCCGTCGGTCGGCGCCGGTGCGCCGCCATAGGGGGGGATCCACCATGCTGAAGCGCCGCGATTTTCTGCGCGGGGCGGCCGCCGTCGGCGCCGCGTCCATGTTCGGAGGAGGGGCGGCATCGCTCGCCGAGGCCGCGCGGCTGCCCGGGGGCAGCATGCTCGATCTCCCGGCCACGTCCTCGCCGATCGACACCATCGTCGTCCTGATGATGGAGAACCGCTCGTTCGACCATTACCTCGGCTGGCTCGGCAACGACGCCGCGTACTTCGAAGAAGGGCGCAGCCGCTACGGCCGCAAGTTCAAGATCGACGCCAGCATCGACGAGGCATATCGGACGCCCGACGGGACCATCGTCGACACCTACCCCCTGCTCGACGCCGGCCAGGCCAACCCCTGGCGCGGCTGCGGCTACCGCGATCCGGGCCACGGCTGGACCTCCGGACGGCGCCAGCGCGACGACGGGTTCCTCGCCCAGGGCACCGGCAACGACGAGTTCGCGATCGGCTACTTCGGCCCCGACGATCTCGAGTTCTACAACTCGATCACGCGCCGCTTCACGGTCTGCGATCGCTATCACTGCTCCGTGCTCGGGCCGACGTTCCCGAATCGCGAGTATCTCCACTCCGCTCAGTCCGGCGGCATCAAGAACAACGCCTTCCCGCAGACAGTCGGCTATCCGAACGGCTTCACCTGGCCGACGATCTGGGATCGGCTCATGGCTGCCGGCGTGCCGGCGCGCTACTACTACGTCGACCTGCCGGTGACGGCGCTCTGGGGCGCGCGGCTCAGCCCCATCACCAGTCCGGCCGCGAGCTACTTCACGGACTGCGCCGCGGGCACGCTGCCGCGGGTCGTGTTCCTCGATCCCGGCTTCCTGGGCGAGACGCGCACCGACGAGCATCCGCACGGCGACGTGCGCGACGGCCAGCGGATCGCGCAGCAGTACATCAAGGCGTTCGTCGAGTCGCCGCACTGGGAGAACGGCGTCTTCATCTTGACCTACGACGAGTGGGGCGGCTTCTTCGACCACGTGCGCCCGCCGCGCCTGCGCGACGATCGCGCCAGCAGCAACGACGACGAGGACTTCCGCCAGGCCGGCTTCCGCGTGCCGACGCGCATCCTGTCGCCCTACGCGCGGCAGAACTTCGTCGATCACCGGCTGTACGACCACACGTCGATCCTCCGCTTCATCCAGTGGCGCTTCCTCGGCGCGCCGGCGGAAGGCCGCGGGCGCAACAACACCTGGTCGCTCACCCAGCGCGATCGGTTCGCCAAGAACCTCGGCTGGAGCCTCATGCCGGGCACGCCCGACATGGACTTCGAGGTGCCCGATCCCGATCCGGCGACGTCGCCGGTGTGCAGCGCCGAGGCGCTCAGCGCCCGTGCCGCGATACCGGAGCACGATCTCGCCCAGGGCGTCGCGAGCGGCTACTTCGAGCAGATGGGGTACCAGATCGGCGACTGGCTGCCGGGCCGCTGACCGGGGTGGCATCGGCGCGGCGGCCCACGCTACAAAGTCCGCCGTGCCAGGCATCCACCGCTACGGAACCTACGTCCCCTACTTTCGCCTGACCCGCGCCGCCATCGGCGCGGGTAAGGGCGAGCGCGCCGTCGCGAGCTTCGACGAGGACGCGGTATCGCTGGCCGTCGAGGCGGGCCGCGACGCGGTCCGCGGCGGGGTCGCGGTCGACACGTTGCTCTTCGCGACGACCAGCCCGCCGTACGCCGAGAAGCTCAACGCGGCGACGATCCAGGCGGCGCTCGATCTGCCGGAGCAGATGACCGCGGTCGACCTCGGCGACTCCACCCGCATGGGGCTCGGCGCGCTGCTGCTCGGGCTCGACCTGGCGCAGGCCGGGCGTCGCACGCTCGTCTGCGCCGCCGACGTCGTCGTCGGGGCGCCGGGCGGCGCCCGCGAGAGCCAGGGTGGCGACGCCGGCGTCGCGTTCGTGGTCGGCGGCGACGGCGACGCGGTCGCGAAGCTGGTCGGCCGCGCGTCGACGACGCTCGAGATCCTCGACGTCTGGCGTCTGCCCGAGGATCGCTTCGCGCGCAGCTGGGAGGAGCGCTTCACGGCCGAGTCGATGGCGCCGGCGATCGTCGACGTCGCCAAGCGCGCGCTCGCCGGCGCGGGCGTCGAGGCGTCGGCGCTGAGCACCGTCATCCTCGACGGCACGAATCCGCGCAGCATGGCCGGCCTGCCGAAGGCGCTCGGGCTCAAGCCGGAGCAGCTCGCCGACCCGCTCGCCGCGACGGTGGGCCGCACGGGCGTCGCGCACGCCGGGCTGCTGCTGGCGCGTGCGCTCGACGGCGCGAAACCGGGGGACCGCATCCTCGTCGTGTGCGAGGCCGACGGCGCGGACGCGCTCGTCTTCGAGGTGACGCCGGCGATCAAGGACATGCCGCCCGTGCGCGGCGTCGATCGCTGGATCGCGTCGAAGCGCAACGACCTGCCCTACAACACGTACCTCAAGTGGCGCGGCATCCTGCCGTTCGAGGCGCCGCGGCGGCCCGATCCGGAGCGCCCGTCGGCGCCGCCGATGCGCCGCCACGAGCGCTGGAAGCTCGCGTTCGTCGGCTCTCGTTGCACGAAGTGCCAGGCGGGGCACCTGCCGCCGCAGCGCGTGTGCGTGAAGTGCGGCGCCGTCGACCAGATGCGCGACGAGCGCTTCGCCGACACGTCGTGCCAGGTGGCGACGTACACGCTCGACTACCTGGCGTACTCGCTGCAGCCGCCGGTCGTCGCCGCGTTCGTCGACTACGAGGGCGGCGGGCGCTTCTCGTGCGAGCTCACCGACGTCGACCCGAAGTCGGTCGCGATCGGCAACCACCTCGAGATGACGTTCCGTCGCTTGTTCACGGCGCAGGGCGTGCACAACTACTTCTGGAAAGCGCGTCCGGGCCGCTAGACCCGACGCTGGAAGAGAGGACCACACATGGCCAGCAACGGCATCAAGGACCGCGTCGCGATCGTCGGCATGGGCTGCACGGCCTTCGGCGAGCACTGGGACAAGGGACCGGAGGACCTGCTCGTCGACGCCGCGGGCGACGCGTATCGCTCGGCGGGCATCGATCCCGAGCAGGTCGACGCCTACTGGCTCGGCACGATGGGCAGCGGCGTGTCCGGCCTGATGCTCTCGGAGGCGCTCAAGCTGCCGTACAAGCCGGTGACGCGCCTCGAGAACATGTGCGCGACGGGCAGCGAGGCGATCCGCAACGCGGCCTACGCCGTCGCGAGCGGCGCGTACGACCTCGTCATGGCGATCGGCGTCGAGAAGCTGAAGGACTCGGGCTACTCGGGCCTCGTCATCAGCAATCCGCCGAACGACGGCACGCTGTCGAACATGACCGCGCCGGCGACGTTCTCGCTCCTCGCCCCCGCCTATGCGCGCAAGTACGGCGTCGACGAGGCCGAGCTGAAGAGCGTGCTCGCGCGCATCGCGTGGAAGAACCACAAGAACGGCGCGAAGAACCCGAAGGCGCAGTTCCGCAAGGAAGTGCCGATGGAGACGATCACGAAGTCGCCGTCGGTGGCGGGCATGCTCGGCATCTTCGACTGCTCGGGCGTGAGCGACGGCGCCGCCGCGGCGATCCTCTGTCGTGCCGAGGACGCGCACAAGTACACGTCGAACCCGATCTTCCTGAAGGCGCTCGCCTTCGCCGCCGGACCGGCGGCGGGCTACTACAGCCAGGAGTACGATTTCACGAGCTTCCCCGAGGTCGTCGCGAGCTCGCAGGACGCCTACAAGCAGGCGGGCGTCACCGATCCGCGCGACGAGATCAGCATGGCGGAGGTCCACGACTGCTTCACGCCCACCGAGCTCGTCCTCATGGAGGACATGGGCTTCTCGCCGCGCGGGCAGGGGTGGAAGGACGTGCTCGACGGCCGCTTCGACGGCGACGGCCCGCAGCCGGTGAATCCGGACGGCGGTCTCAAGAGCTTCGGCCACCCGATCGGCGCGAGCGGTCTGCGCATGATGTACGAGATGTGGCTGCAGCTCCGCGGCGAGGCGGGCGCGCGCCAGATCAAGAATCCGAAGCTCGGCCTGACGCACAACCTCGGCGGCGCGCCGGGCCGCTGCGTCAGCTTCGTCTCGATCGTCGGCGTCTGAGCCGTCGGAACCCGTACGCGACGACGGGGGGCCGGCTCGTGGCCGACCCCCCGTCCGTTCGCGGGGAGCGTACGGCGCGCTGCGATCAGTCGATGAACGCCCCGCTGGGCGATCCGCACGCGATGATCGGAATCTGGCCGTTCAGGATGCTCTCGGTGAGCGACACCCACTCGGCGCCGGAGTCGAGCGCCGGCCCGTAGCAGCTCGGGTTCGCGCCGGCGTCCGCGCACGCCTTGTCGATCCCGTCGACGGCCTTCGGCTGCGCCTTCGCGACGCACGCCTGGGTCGCCGGATCGCTGGCCGGCGGATCGCAGGAGCCCTCCGGAATCTTGTTGTTGAAGACGTTGGCGTTGCACTTGTCGTAGCACTTCGAGTACGCGCCGACGTACTTCACGAGCGACTTCGAGACCGCGTCCTCGCACTTGCCCACTTCTTTCGTGGGCGTGTTGTCGCCGGCCTCGGTGCAGTAGACGAGCGGGCCCTGCCCATCGAGCAGCGCCTCGGTGTTCGCGACGAACGGCTCACCCGAGTCGCAGGTCGCCTGGCCGTAGCACTCGGGGCAGTCCTTCACGCACGCCTTGATGATGGCGGCGCGGGCCTTCGCCTCGGCGCCTTTCGACGCATCCTGAATGCACGTGGCCGTCGTGCCGCCGAAGGGCGCGAAGCAGTCGTCGTACGCACCCGGTCCGCCGACCTTGCGGCCCGCGGCCAGACACTTGGACACGCACTTCGACTTCGCGCCGACGAACTTCGTCAGGGCCTTGCCCGTTCCCGACTCGCACTTGAACTCGTCCTTCGTCACGCCGGCCGGCTGCGCGTTCGCGGACGATGCGGCGAGGCACAGACCCGCCGCCATGGCCATGGTGAACGACACTCTACGGAACGTGTTCGACATGTGTTTCTCCCCTCTCGGTCTTGGGCCGATGACGCTCCCAGGGTCGGTTAATGGGAGAAAGCAATTTGATGTCAATACAAAAAATCGCGCGGCGCGATTGCCGCGCCGCGCGATAGGGATGCTGCCGCGCCGTGTCAGTCGACGCACTCGGACGCGACGCCGACGACGTTGTCCTTCCAGACGTTGCCCTTGCACGTGCCGGTGATGTCGGCGCCCGCGCCGCTGCCGTGCACGTTGTTCGAGAGCGTCTTGTTGCGCTTGCCGACGACCTGGATGCCGTACTCCGCGTTGTCGTTCACCGTGTTGCCGGTGACCTTGTTCGCCTTGCCGGCCACCTCGATGCCCTCGTCGAGGTTGTTCGCCGAGACGTTGTCCTGCACGCGATTCCCGTTGACGTCGATCAGGTCGATCCCGTCCTCGCCGTTGCCGGTGACGACGTTGCCGGCGATCAGGTTCTTGTGGCCGCGGACGTCCATGCCGTCGTCGGAATTGCCGCTGACGGTGTTGTTGACGATCTGGTTCCGACTGGCGCCCTCGACGACGTAGATGCCGTCGTATCCGCCCGGCGCGTCCTGGATGGTGACGTTCTCGACGACGTGCTTGCCCTTGCCGGCCAGGATGACGTTGTCGAGGCAGCCGACGACCCGGCCGTTACGCAACGCGGCCTTCTTCCCGAGCAGCACGATGCCGTTCGGCAGCCGGCCGTTGCCGTTCGTGTCGGCGCACGAGACCGTGTGCCCGCCCAGATCGAGGGTCGCCGAGTCGATCAGGAGCGCTTCCTCGACGCCGTCGCACTCGAGGTCGCCCGCGAGGACGACCGTGCTGCCCTTGGCGATCGTGTCGCCGCAGGCCACCTGGGCAGTGGCGGCGGTGGGGGCGGCCAGCAGGCAGAGCCCGATCAAGGCCAGTCCGGCGCGGCTGCGGGGTGTCGTGGGGTGCGTCATGTCTCGGTTCTCCTCGTCTTTTCGCCCGTTCCGGGCGCAATGGATTCGTCGACGAGGCGTTCAAACGCACGGAACGCCGTTCCACCGGGAGGACCGGTCTCCTGGGGGACCGGTCTCCTGGACCTCCCGCCCGCGATGGCCGATGATGCCGCCCATGCGCGCCGCCTATGCCGTCACCCTTCTGCTGCTGCTGGTCGTCGCGGGGTGCTCCTCCACGACGACCCGGACCGAGATGCGCAAAGTCGAAAAGGTCCTGGAGACGCAACCCAGCCAGGCGGACGACGACGACGTCCGGGAGGCCGAAGAGGTGATGGAGCCGGAGTCCGACCCCGACGACCGCTGAGCGCATCGGATTGAATTCGGCGGCGCGAGCCGTCACTGTTTCCGCGGACACGCCGCGGGGGCGCGGCGGCAGGGGGTGGTGGGAGATGATGGGACGCGTCCAGCGCGGCATCGCGCTCGTAGTACTGCTGGCGACGGTGGCCGTCGCCCCGGCACAGACCGCGGACACGCCCGACCAGCTCGACACGCTCGTCGCGCCGATCGCGCTCTACCCCGACGCGCTGGTCGCGAACATCCTGCCGGCGTCGACCTTCCCGGTGCAGATCGTCGAGGCCGAGCGCGTGGTCCAGTCGGGTACGCCGGCGCAGGACGAGCTGAGCCAGTGGGATCCGAGCATCCAGGCGCTCGCCAGCAACGTGCCGAGCGTTCTCAAGATGATGAACGACCGCCTCAGCTGGACGACGGAGCTCGGCCAGCAGGTCGCGGCGAATCAGGGCGCCGTCATGGCGGCCATCCAGCGCGTGCGCGCGAAGGCGCAGGCGGCGGGCAATCTCGGCTCGAACGATCGCCAGACCGTCACCACGCAGGGTGACACGATCATCATCCAGCCGACGAACCCGCAGGTCATCTACGTGCCGCAGTACGACCCGGTCGCGATCTTCGCGCCGCCGCCGGCGTGGGGCTACTACCCGGCGGGCTACGGCGTCCTCAGCTTCGGTGCGGGGTTCAGCGCGGGGTTCTTCGCGGGCTACGCGTGCGACTGGGGCGGCTGGGGCGGCGGCTACAGCCACATCACGATCAACAACAACTACTACCGCAACACGAACATCCACGTCCGCAACACGACGGTGAACGGCAACGTGACGAAGTGGACGCCGCCGTCCGACGTCGGCCGCATCCGCCGCGGCGACAGCCTCGGCTCGAGCGGCGACCGGCGCGCGTTCGGCGACGACGGCCAGCGCGACGGCGATCGCTTCGGCGACGGCGGTGGTCGCCGTGACGACGGCGGCTTCGGCGACGGGGGTGGACGCCGCGACGACGGTGGCTTCGGCGGCGGTCGTCGCGACGGTGGCGGCGGCGGATTCTGGGGCGCGTTCCACGGTGCGGGGGGCGACGGCTGGAACCAGCGCGCCTTCAGCGACCGCGGCGATCGCAGCTTCGGTGGCGGCGGCTTCGGCGGCGGCGGCTTCGGCCGTCGCGGCGGGTTCGGCGGTGGCGGTTGGGGCGGCGGCGGCCGCGGACGTCGGTGAGCGGTGAGGGAGATGGGCATGACGACGTACACGCGGTTCCTCTTCGCCGCCGTCGCGTTGGCGACCGGCTGCGCCACGATCGCGAAGCATGAGGCCGGCCTGCCGCCGCGCTTCGAGACGCCGCAGGCCGCGGCCGAGGCGCTGATCAGGGCCTGCAAAGACCAGGACACCTCGCAGATGGTCGCCTTGTTCGGCGAGCAGTATCGCGACCTCGTCTCCACCGGCGACGCCGCGGACGACAAGGCGAACTGCGACACGTTCGCGAAGGCGTCCGACGAGATGATGCGGCTCGACCCGTGGGGCCAGGACCTCGCGGTGATGGTCGTCGGCCGCGACGACTTCCCGATGGCGGTGCCGATCGTGAAGGACGCGAAGGGCTGGTACTTCGACGGCGCGGCGGGCGTCGAGGAGATCCACCGGCGTCGTGTCGGCGAGGACGAGCTGGCCGCGATCGCCACGTGCCGCGTCTGGGCGCGCAACGGCGGGACGCCGCCCGAGACGTGGAAGGGCTACCGCTACCGCGTGCTGCCCGCCGGCAAGAAGGGCGGCCGCGCGCTGATCGCGTCGCCGCTCGACTACCGGAAGAGCGGCATCATGACGTTCGTCGCGCGGGCGAAGGGTGAGGTGTACGAGCGAGATCTCGGCGCCGAGACCGCCACCACGGCCGCGGCGATGACGGCGGTCGACCCGACCGGGTGGCGCACGGTCGTCGACTGACGTCCCTGGCATCGGCGGCGCGGCGTCGCATAGACTGCGACTCCATGTCGTGCTCCGCCTGCGACCGCATCGCGCAGATCGCCCAGGGCAAGAACCCGGATTTCGTCGCCACGCTGACGGAGTCGCACGTCACGCTCGCCGACGAGCAGGCGTATCCCGGCTACTGCATCGTGCTCCTGAAGGACCATCACGAGCAGGTCGATCAGATGCCGCTCGAACGCCAGTCCCGCCTGTGGGACGACGTCGCGCGCGTGGCGTCTGCCCTGCGCAAGGAGTTCGCGCCCGCCCGCATCAACTACGCGTGCCTCGGCAACTTCCTCACCCACGTGCACTGGCACGTGATCCCGCGCTACGCCGACGACCCCGAGGCGCAGCATCCCATCTGGGTGCGGCCGCTGGCGGAACGCCGCATCCCGCTGTCCGACGGCCAGCGCCGCGAGCTGATCGCGCGCCTACGCAGCGCGCTGCGCTGACGCGAGCACCTCGGCGGCCACCCGCTGCGCCGACTCGAGCGCGCCTTCCATCCAGGTGTGCGCGAGCGACGCGTGCTCGCCGGCGAACCAGATGCGGCCCTCCGGCCGGATCACGTCGGCGTGCAGCGCCGTGAACTGGCCGGGGAGGAACCACGCGAACGCGCCCTGGCTCCAACGATGCTCGTCCCAGCTCCACGAGACGAGATCCTCGACCATGCCGGGCTCGCGCAGCTGCGGGTGGATGCGGCCGACGGCGTCGAGCACGACGCGCCGGCACTCCTCGCGCGGCAGCATGGCCATGCGACGCGCCGCCTGTCCCCACGTGTACGAGGCGAGCAGCACGCCGGCGCCGCGCGACACGTCCGGGTCGCGCCGGCCCGCATTGTCCGACGGGTAGACCGTCGTGCCCGTCGGCAGGTCGGTCTGCGTGCAGCCGCCGTAGATGTGGTCGTCCTCTTCCCAGAAGCGGCGGCGGGTGACGACGAGCACCTTCGTCGACGAGTCGTAGCCGAGCTCGCGGATCGCGCGGCGCTTCGCGCCGGAGAAGGCGGGACGCGCGTCGATCTGCGTGAGCACGGGGTAGGGGACGGTGCAGACGACGGCATCGCCGCGCTCGGCCCGCTCGACGCCGTCTTCGAGGTAGACGGCCGACGCCCACGGGCGCGCGCCGTCCTCACCCTGCTCGAGGCGGATCACCTGGCAGCCGGCGCGGGGCGGACGGCGAAGCCGCGCCGCGAACGCCTCCGGCAGACGCTGCGTGCCGCCGACGATCTCGTCGAAGCCGCTCGACCAGACCTCGTCCATCTCCTCGCGCAGGTGCTCGGTGGCGCCGCTCGGCAGCAGCGTCTCGACCCCCATGCCCGTCGCCATGTACTCGATCGCGTCGGGCGACAGGCCGGCGCGCTCCGCGAGCTGCTGCAGCGACAGCTGATCGAGCGCGCGGACCGACTGCGTCATCGGCACGAGCGCGTGCAGGTCGCGTCGCTCGGCCGGCGTCATGTCGCGGAGCACGTCGCCGACGGCGCGCGTCCACAGATCGCCGGGCTTACCGGCGTCGGCGGGTAGCGCGTAGGCGTCGCGCAGATCGCCGACGTCCGCCGCGCGCACGGAGCGCCCGCGGCCGTAGACGAAGACGTCGGAGTGCACGAAGGGCCGGAGGCGGAGCCCGAAGCGACGGCAGTAGTCCCGGACGCGCGTGTGCACCTTCGGGATGCGCATGGCGCCGAGCTCGCCGCGCAGCCCACCGCCGAACTCGTGCGTCCGGACGCGCCCGCCGACGTGGTGCCGGTCGGCCTCGAGGACGACGCACTCGACGCCGCGGCGCTCGAGCTCCCAGGCGGTGCACAGCCCCGCGAGCCCCGCACCGACGACGACCACGCGCCGCGGCCGCGCGCTCCCCGCGAGCGCGTCGAAAGGCGTCGCCAGTGCGGCGCCCGACAGCATCGCCATCCGCCCCAGGAAATCCCGCCGTCCCAGCGTCCACGCCATGCGGAGTGCGTCGTGTCACACCGGGTCCCTCGCGAGCAAGGTCCCGACTGTGCCAGGCGATCGTGACGCCCCTGGCACAGCTCCCCGTGCCTCGCCCGCGGGCGCGACGCTTTCCGGCGGCATGCTCCTTGCCTCTCCATCGCGACGACGGCGTCGGGCCGTCGGATCGAAAGGAGCCAACTGCGTGGCCATTACCCTGAGCTCGGAAGTTCTCGTCGGTCGCCGCTATCTGGAGCGTGGATTCGTGGATACGGCGCTGCGGCTGTTCGTGCGCAACCAGGCCCAGGTCGAGGCCGCCGATTGGAAGACCCTGGTCGAGCGGCTCATGGAGCGGAACCGCATCGCCGACGTCGTCTACGTCTGCGAGATCGGCAACGTCCCGCTGCCGCGCGAGCGCCTGCTGGCGATGGGCGACGCGTCGCTGCGGCGGCGCGACGTCGACGGCGCGAAGCATCTGTACGAGCTGGCCGACGCCGATCGCGAGCGCTGGACGAAGTTCGTCGACGTGCTCAGCGCGCTGCCCGAGCGCGAGCGTCTCGCGGTCAGCCTGGCGGAGCGCTACCTCCTCGCCGACCCCGAGCCAGCGGCTCGGGTCGGGTCACTGTTGTAGCTTTCGTTTCCGCGCAACCCGTATGCCGCGGCCGGCGAAGCTCGGCGCGGCATGCGTGGCACGCACGCGGAAAACGCTTGCCTGGGCAGTCACTGCATGGGAATGCCCACGGGCATGCGTTTTCTGCTCTTGGCCGCCGTCTGTGCGCTGGCGGCCTCCGCCTCCGCCGACACGCGGTTCATCGACCTGCCCGGCGGGAAGCGGCTCGTCGTCGAGGACTCCGGGGCGTTCGAGCTGCGGGACGGGCCGCGGACGCTGCTGGCGACCGCGGAGGGCGCGGCGCTCACGGCGAAGACGTTCGACGACCTCGTCACCTCGAGCCTGACCGGGCAGTGGTCGTTCGCGCGTGCGAACGAGACGTCGCTCGCGTTCGGGAAGCTGCGCAGCGCGCGGCGGACGCGGACCGGGGCGCGCGTCGTGCTCGCCAGCGAACGCGACGCACGCGGGCGTCGGCGACGCGCGACGCTGACGTTCACCACCGACACCGCGGCGCAGGCGACGCGCATCGAGATTCGCGTGAAGCTCGCGCCGCGCGTCGCGCAGACGTCGCTGGCGCTGCCCGTGCGCTGCGACGCCGGCGGGACGTTCCACGGCTTCGGCGAGCAGTACAATGCGACGGATCAGCGCGGCGAAGCGTTCCCGCTGTGGGTGTCGGAGCAGGGCATCGGCCGCGATCCGACGAAGCCGCAGTTCCTGCTGAACGGCACCGCGCACACGACGTACTTCCCGATGCCCTGGTGGGTCGACGCGCGCGGCTTCGGCGTGCTCGTCGACACCGCCCGCCGCGTCGACGTCGACCTGTGCAAAAGCGATCCCGCCGTTGCGTGGATCGAGGCCGTGTCGCCGGAGCCGATGTGGCTCGTCGTGTTCCACGGCCCGACGCCGCTCGACGTCGTGCGCCAGCTCGGCGGCGTCGTCGGCCGGCCGAAGGTGCCGCCGGCGTGGGCGTGGGACCTCTGGATCAGCGCGCAGGGCGGACGCGCCGCCGTGCGCCAGAAGGTCGACGATCTGATCGCGCACGACATTCCGGCGGGCGTCATCTGGTCGCAGGACTGGACCGGCCCGCGCGTCAACTTCGACGGCGGACTCGGCGTGCAGTACCGCTGGGAGGCCGACGAGACGCACTATCCCGACCTCGCCGGCTTCGTGCAGGAGCTGCATGCCGAGGGCTTCCGCTTCCTCGTGTACGCGAACCCCTTCGTCGCCTCGAACCTGCCCAACCATTTCCCCGCGATGAGCGCGCAGGACCTGCTGATCCGCCGCGCCGACGGCGCCGACTACCTGCACCTCGCGCCGAACGGCACCTCGTCGCACCCCGACCTGACGAATCCCGCCGCGCGCGAATACGTGAAGGACGCACTGCGCGCGATCGTCGCCGACTACGACGTCGACGGCTGGATGTCGGACTTCGGCGAATGGGTGCCGGTCGACGTCGCGTGGGACGACGGCGGCGATCCGATCGCGCACCACAACCGCTACCCGATCGAATGGCATCGGCTGTGGCGCGAGGTGCTCGACGAGGTGCGCCCCGACGACTACGTCGTGTTCGCACGCTCCGGGTTCACGGGCGTGCAGGCCGTCTCGATGATCCACTGGGTCGGCGATCAGGAGACCGACTGGAGCGTGCACGACGGGCTGCCGACCGTCGTCCCGGCGATGCTGAACCTGGGGCTCGCGGGCGTGCCGTTCGTCACGCACGACATCGCGGGCTTCAGCGGTACCACCGCGCCGCCGACGACAAAGGAGCTCTTCCAGCGCTGGACGGAGCTCGGGGCGTTCACGCCGATCATGCGCACCCACGAGGGTGCCGACAGGACGAACAACTGGATGTGGAATTCCGACGCCGAGACCATCGCGCACTTCCGCCGCTTCGCGCGCATCCATGCGGCGCTCGGACCGGAGCTCGCCGTGCTCGCCGCCGACGCGGAGGTCACGTCGGCGCCGATGGTGCGCCACCTGATGCTCGACTTCCCCGACGACCCGGCGAGCCGGACGATCGACGACCAGTACCTGCTGGGCTCGCTGCTGGTCGCCCCGGTTCTCGCCGAGGGCGCGGTCACCCGCGCGGTGTACCTGCCGCCCGGCGCGACCTGGTTCGACGTGTGGACCGGCACCGCGCACGCGGGTGGTCAGACGATCACCGTGCCGGCGCCGATCGGCTTCCCGCCGGTGTTCTCGCGCGACGTCGACCGCACCGACTTGCGGGTGATCTCGTGATCGGGCCCGGGCACTGGTTCGCGGGCGCGCGCTTCGGAATGTTCGTCCACTGGGGCCCCGCCAGCATGAACGGACGCGAGCTCTCGTGGCCGCTCGTCGGCGGCAACCCGGTGCTGCCGTACGGGCACCCGACGCCCGTCGAGGAGTACTACGCCGATCACCTGCGCTTCCGGCCCGAGCGCGGCGCTGCGCGCGAATGGATGGCGGCCGCGCGGCGCGCGGGCATGCGCTACGCGGTGCTGACGACGAAGCATCACGACGGCTTCGCGCTGTGGCCGTCGTCGCGCTTCTCGATCGCCGACACGCCGTACGGGGGCGACCTGGTCCGCGAGTACGCCGACGCGGCACGCGCGGAGGGGCTGCGCGTCGGCTTCTACTTCTCGCTGTCGGACTGGCGGCATCCCGACTACCCCGCATTCACCGACGCCGACCGGCCCTACATGCGCTGGACGCAGCACCGGCCCGACGCGGCCGCGTGGGACCGCTACCTCGCGCACCTCCAGGCGCAGCTGCGCGAGCTCCTCACCGGCTACGGGCCCGTGGATCTGCTGTGGTTCGACGGCGGCTGGGAGCGACGCGCCAGCGAATGGCGCAGCGAAGAGCTCGAGGCGATGATCCGATCGATCCAGCCCGAGGTCGTCATCAACGATCGGCTGCCGGGCGCCGGCGACTATGCGACGCCGGAGCAGCTGGCGCCCGCCACGCCGCCCGACGGTCCGTGGGAGACGTGTCTCACGATGAACCGCACGTGGGGCTGGTGTGCCGAAGACGGCGAATGGAAGAGCGCCCGCGACCTGGTGCACACGCTGTGTCAGGTGGCCGCCGGCGGCGGCAACCTGCTGCTCAACGTGAGCCCGATGGGCGACGGCACCCTGCCCGCGCCGCAGCGCGAGCGGCTCGGCGCCATCGCCGGATGGATGGACCGTCACGCCGACGCGATCCACGACACGACGCCCGGCCTCGCGCCATGGCAGTTCTACGGGCCGTCCACCCGGAAGGGTGCTCGGACGTTCGTCCATTGCGTCATGCGCCCCTACGACACCGTGACGGTGCGCGGGGTGCCGATCCGCCGCGTCCGCGCAGTCCGGGCCGTGGGCACCGATACCGCCCTGGACTTCACGACGCGGGCCGCGGCGCTCGACGAGCTGCTGAACGCCGACCCGCCCGGCGAGCTGGTCATCCGGGTTCCTCCGGCCTGCATCGACGACCTCGCGACGGTACTCGCCCTGGACATCGCCGCCGAGTAGAACGGTCCGGATGCAGGACCTCGACGCCCATCGCGAGCGCATCGCGCGCGACGGCTACACCATCATCGAGAACGCGATCGAGCCGGAGCTGATCGCCGCGCTCAACGACGACCTGCTGCGGCTCGAACGCGAGTACGACATCAAGCCGGCGAACAATCCGTTCGAGGGCGCGCACACCGTGCGCATCTACAACCTGCTGGTGCACGGGCCGCTCTACGAGCGCATCCCGGTGCACGAGCACGTCCTGCCCGTCGTCGAGAGCGTCCTCGACCAGGGTTGCCTGGTGTCGTCGCTGTCGTCGATCGGCATCGACCCCGACGAGATCGCGCAGCCCATCCACGCCGACGACCAGCTGATCCCGATCCCGAAGCCGCACGTGCCCACGGTCTGCAACACGATGTGGGCGCTCACCGACTTCACCGAGGCGAACGGCGCGACGCGCGTCATCCCGGGCTCGCATCTGCGCGACTGCTCGCCGACCTTCGGCGAGCACTACGACAGCATTCCGGCCGAGATGCCGCGCGGCAGCGTCCTCGTCTGGCACGGCAGCCTCTGGCACGGCGGCGGCGCCAACCGCACGCGGCAGCGGCGCGTCGGCATCGCGATGAACTACTGCGCCGGCTGGATAAGGCAGCAGGAGAACCAGCAGCTCGGCATCCCGCGCGACGTCGTCAAAGGCTTCGCGCCGCGCCTGCGCGAGCTGGTCGGCTACGGCATCTACAGCGGCCTCATCGGCCACATCGACAAGCGCACGCCCGCGCGCGTGCTGCTCGACGATCGGAAGGGCGGCGGGATGCTCTGGGACCGCTACGCGGGGCGGTCGTGAGCGCGACGTTCGACGACGTCTTCGTCCCGTTCGACGAGGGATTCCGTCGCGATCCCTTCGCCGTCTATGCCCAGGCGCGACGCCAGCATCCCGTCTACGCGCATCCGAACTTCCCGGCCGTCTCCGTCTTCCGCTACGACGACGTCCAGAACCTGCTGCGCGACCCGGCCACGTGGTCGAGCCACTTCCCGCTGCCCGAAGGCATGGAGCGGCCCGACGACATGCCCGAAAGCATGATCGGCTGCGACCCCCCGGTGCACACGCGTCTGCGCGGGCTCGTCAGCCAGGCGTTCACGCCGCGCATGGTGAAGCGGCTCGAGCCGCGCATGCGGCGCATCGCGCACGAGCTGCTCGACGACGCGGTCATGCAGCGCGACGTCGACCTCGTGCAGGCGCTCACGCGGCCGCTGCCCGTCATCGTCATCGCCGAGATGATCGGCATCCCGACCGGCGATCGCGCGCGGTTCACCGTATGGTCGGATGCCCTCGTCGCGTCGCTGGGCATGGGGCTCTTCACGGGCGTCGACCCCGAGCGTCTGGCGAAGCAGCGTACGATCATCCGCGAGCTGCGCGAGTACTTCCTGCCGCTGATCGAGGAGCGCCGCAGCGAGCCGCGTGAGGATCTGCTGAGCGGGCTCGTCGCCGCGGAGCTCGAGGGCTCGCGCCTCACCTTCGACGAGATGATCCAGATGCTCATCCTGCTCCTCGTCGCCGGCAACGAGACGACGACCAACCTGATCGGCAACGCCGTCCTCGAGCTGCTCGACCATCCCGACGCGCTCGACCACGTGTGGTCCGACCCCGAGCTGCTGTCCGGCGCGGTCGACGAGGTGATGCGCTTCTCGTCGCCCGTCCAGCTCGATCCGCGCCGCGCGACCTGCGCCCTCGAGCTGCACGGCGTGCCGGTGGCGGCGGGGCAGATCGTCATCGGCTGGATCGGCTCGGCCAACCGCGACGAGTCGGTGTTCCCGCGTCCCGACGTGTTCGACATCCAGCGCCGCGACAACCGGCACATCGGCTTCGGCTTCGGGCCGCACTTCTGTCTGGGAGCCAGCCTGGCCACGCTGGAGACGCGCGTCGCGCTGAGCGCGCTCCTCGAGCGGACGCGCAGCTTCCGCCGCCTCGACGCCTCCCCGCTGCCCCTGCATCCGAGCCTCGTGTTCCGCGGGGTGACGAAGCTGCCGGTGCGGCTCGAAGCGGCCTGACCGGGTAGCGGAAGCCGCGGCGTCCATCGTAAGGTGGGCGCCTATGGATCCGCACGTGAAGCCGTCGCTGTCCCTGACCCACGCCGGTGCGCTGGCCGTCCTGAACGGCGCAGTTGCCAAGGCCCTCGAGATCGGTGTCCCGCAGTGCATCGCGGTCGTCGATGCCGGCGGCAATCTGCTCGCGTTCGTCCGCATGGACGGGGCGAAGGTCCTCAGCCAGCTCACCGCCACGCAGAAGGCGGTCACCGCCGCGTCGTCGCGCGCCGCCACCGGCGGCGTCGCCGAAGACCTGGCGCTCAAGCTGGCGCTCGGCAGCGGCGGACGCGTGACGAACCTGAAAGGCGGGCTGCCCATCGTCGTCGACGGCGACGTCGTGGGCGCGATCGGCGTCGGCTCGGGCACGGGCGATCAGGACGTGACGGTCGCCGAGGCCGGCCTCGCCGCGTTGCAGGGAGCGCGCTGATGCTCGCGGTGCGGGGTCCGGCGGTTCCGGAGAGCGATCGCGTCCTCACGCCCGCGGCGCTCGAGTTCGTCGGCATGCTGGCGCAGCGGTTCGACGGCACCCGTCGCGAGCTGCTCGCGGCGCGGACGAAGCGGCAGGCCGCCATCCGCGACGGTGCGCGGCCCGACTTCCTGCCCGAGACGAAGGCGGTGCGCGAGAGCGACTGGTCGGTGGCGCTCGCGCCCGACGACCTGCAGGACCGTCGCGTCGAGATCACCGGGCCCGTCGACCGCAAGATGGTGATCAACGCGCTCAACTGCGGCGCCCGCGTGTTCATGGCCGACTTCGAGGACTCGAACGCGCCGACGTGGGAGAACTGCGTCACCGGCCAGGCGAACATGCAGGACGCCATCCGGCGCACCATCTCGCTCACCGTGCCCGACGGCCGCACGTACCGGCTGAATGACCGCGTCGCGACGCTCGTCGTCCGGCCGCGCGGCTGGCACCTCACGGAGAAGCACTTGCTGGCCGACGGCCAGCCGGTGTCGGCGAGCCTCGTCGACTTCGGGCTCTACGTCTTCCACAACGCGAAGGAGCTGCTCGCGCGCGGCTCCGGCCCGTACTTCTACCTGCCGAAGATGGAGGGCCACCTCGAGGCACGGCTCTGGAACGACGTTTTCTGCGCCGCGCAGGACGCGCTCGGCGTGCCGCGCGGCACGATCCGCGCCACGGTGCTGATCGAGACCATCCTCGCCGCGTTCGAGATGGAGGAGATCCTGTACGAGCTGCGCGAGCACGCCGCAGGCCTGAACGCGGGGCGCTGGGACTACATCTTCAGCGCCATCAAAAAGTTCGCGCATCGTCCCGACGCGATGCTGCCCGACCGCATGCAGGTGACGATGACGGCGCCGTTCATGCGCGCCTATACCGAGCTGCTCGTGAAGACGTGCCACCGGCGCGGCGCGCACGCGATCGGCGGCATGGCCGCCTTCATCCCGAACCGGAAGGACCCCGTCGTCAACGAGCGTGCGCTGGCCGCGGTGCGGAACGACAAGCAGCGCGAAGCGGGCGACGGCTTCGACGGCACGTGGGTCGCGCATCCGGATCTCGTCGGCGTCGCGATGGAGGCCTTCGACGCGAAGCTCGGCACGCGTCCCCACCAGAAAGACCGCCAGCGCGACGACGTCGTCGCCGACGCTGCGAAGCTGCTCGACTTCACGGTGCCCGACGGCAAGATCACCGAAGCGGGCGTGCGCAACGACATCACCGTCGCCATCCAGTACATCGAGTCGTGGCTGCGGGGGACGGGCGCCGTCGCGCTGTTCAACCTGATGGAGGACGCCGCGACGGCGGAGATCGCCCGCGGGCAGCTGTGGCAGTGGCGCCGCCACGCCGCGAAGCTCGACGACGGCCGTCCGGTGACGCGCGAGCTCTACGAGACGCTGCGCGACGACGAGATCCGCAAGCTGCACCGGTTCGAGGGCGATCGCTTCGCCGATGCCGTCGCGCTCGTCGACGGGCTCGTCCTCGGCGACGGCTTCGACGACTTCCTCACGTTGAAGGCGTACGAGCTGATCCCGTGAAGCTCGACCCGGAGGAGCTCGACTCCCCGCCGCCGTCGTTCCGCCAGCTCGGCACCGTGCTCGGGAAGGCCGCGGGCATCGCCCGGGACATGATCGAAGACGGCCACCTGCCGCGGCTCCTCCGGATGTTCATGCGGTTGCCCCGCCCCGATCGCCTCCCGGTGCTCGACATCCTCGAGCGCGAGGTGGCGTCGCGGGAGGTCAGCGTCGCCGCCGGCGATGGGCTGGTCGGGACGCCGAACGGGCTCGGCACGATCTACATCCGGATCTTCGAGACCGACGTCGAGCCGCCGGCGGTGAGCCGGGACGACATGGTGCGGTCCACCATCGAGGCGACCGCGCTGATGACCGACTTTCCCGCGGCGCTCGGCATCGAGACGGAGCGGGCGCTCTTCGCGGCGCTCGACGTGCTGACCGACGACGAGGCGCGATTGCTCGCCGACATCCACGACGACGTCGTCGCGACCCTCGGAGCCCTGCGGCCGTGAAGCCGCTGCTCGAGATCGAGTCGCTGCGGGCGCTCATCGCGGCGGCCCGGCGCGTGGTGGACGAGCTCGAGTCCGACGCCCTGCTGCCGCGTCTCGTCGCCGTGCTGCGGCGGATCCTGCCCAACGATCGCGACGAGCTGCTCGACATCCTGGAGTACGACGTCTACTCGCGTACGATCATCGCCGAGGACAACGTGTGGGCGCGCTACAAGCTGCACCCCAACCCGTTCGCGCGGCTGTTCCATCGGGCCGATGCGCCGGAAGGCGCACACAGCCTGCCGTACGAGGAGACGGTGCGATCGGCGCGAATGGCCGTGCGCACCGCGATGCGCGTGCCGCGCCCGGCGGGCTGGCGGGCCAATGCGGAAACCATCGCGGCCTGCGCGCGCCTCACCGCGGAGCAGCGGGCGTACGTGTGCTCGCTGAGCACGCGCGTCCGCGACCACCTCCGCGCACGCGCGAGCGCATGAGCGCCGTCGACGAGCTCGGCGTCGCGTGGCGGGAGGCGGCCCACGTCGTCGTGCTGACGGGCGCCGGGCTGTCGACGGCGTCGGGCATTCCCGACTTTCGCTCGCCCGGCGGCCGCTGGTCGAAATACGTGCCGGTGACGATCCAGGAGTTCGTCAGCGCGGAGGCCGACCGCGTCCGCTACTGGCGTTACAAGGGCGAGACGTGGGACGTCATCCGGGCGGCGCGCCCGAACCCGGCGCACGACGCGCTCGCAACGCTGGCGCATGCCGATCGTCTGGCGCTGCTCGTCACGCAGAACGTCGACGGCCTGCACGAGCGCAGCGGCTTCCCGGCGGAGCGTCTCGTCAACATTCACGGCACCGATTCGATGGTCGAGTGCCTGGGCTGCCGGGCGCGCGCGGAGCGCAGCGTCGCGCAGCGGCAGTGGGAGGCCGGCACGGCCGTGCCCGTGTGCGAGTGCGGCCGTCCGTGGAAGCCGGCGACGATCTCGTTCGGGCAGCATCTGGTCGAGGCCGACCTGCGTCGCGCGTTGCAGGAGGCGGCGTCGGCCGACCTCTTCGTGGCGGTGGGCACGTCGCTGGTCGTCGGCCCGATCAACCAGATGTTCGACGCGGCGCACATGCGGGGCGCACGCACGGCGATCCTCACCGCGTCGGAGACGCCCTACGACCGCATGGCCGACTGGCGTCTCACCGATCGCGTCGAGGACGTGCTGCCCGCGATCGCGGCGATCGTCACTCGCTGAGCGGGCCGATCAGGCGCGCGCGCAGGCGCGCGATGGCCGCGTCGGACACGCCGGCGTCGGT
The DNA here is from genome assembly GCA_964432595.1 of uncultured Binatia bacterium (SeqCode). Classification (GTDB taxonomy): domain Bacteria; phylum Desulfobacterota; class Binatia; order DP-6; family DP-6; genus DASYLJ01. The sequence continues at coordinate 415,391 of CAYSOF010000002.1, forward strand.
CGCGTAGCCCTCCATGCTGCCGTAGCGCTCGCGCATGCGGCGGAGGAACGCGGCCATCGTCTCGGGATTCGCGTGCATCGTCTCGGGCGGCAGTGCGGCGAGCATCGTCCGATAGCCCTCGAGCGACATCAGCCGCTCGGTGATCGCGTCGAGGTTCTCCCGCGTGGCGGCGTAGTCGGCGACGATGACGTCGTCCTCGACACCGAGCAGCCCCAGGATGATCGCCGAGATCACGCCCGTTCGGTCCTTGCCAGCGGCGCAGTGGAAGACGGCCGGCGCGTCGCTCTCCGCGAGCGTCGTCAGCACGCGGCCGATCGGCCCGGTGGCGAACTGCGCCATCAGAACGTAGCGGTCGGTGAGGTCGAGCTGCATCGCGCGCTCGCGGCTCTCGCGGATCTCGCCGTCGAAGAGCGGCAGGTGATGGAACTGCATGCGCTCGGCGTCGAGCGGCCCGCGGCCCTCCGACGTGAGCTCGGCCGTCGAGCGCAGGTCGACGACGCAACCGAGGCGGACGTCGTCGCGCAGCTGGCAGACGTCGTCGGACGTCAGCAGGTGCAGCGCGTCGCTGCGAAAGACCTGTCGCCAGCGGACCATGCGGCCGTCGGCCGTGGGATAGCCGCCAAGGTCGCGGAAGTTGAGACAGCCGGCGAGGTCGAGACGACGCTGCATCGCGGTCGACCCTATCCGGGGTCGTTCCCCGCGACAACTTGACTGTGCCGGTGCGGACGTCGGATGGTCCCCCGATGGAGCGCATCGGCATCGTCCCCTTCTGGAAGCAGTACGACCGCAAGACCGTCATCCGCTCGGCGCAGCTCGCCGACGACCTCGGGTACCACTCCATCTGGATCCCCGAGGCGTGGGCCTACGAGCAGTTCCAGCTGCTGACCGAGATCGCGCTGGCGACGAAGCACATCAAGCTCGCCACCGGCATCGCCAACGTCTTCAGCCGCTCGGCGGGTCTGCTGGCGATGAGCGTCGCGACGCTCGACGAGATCTCGGAGGGCCGCGCGATCCTCGGGCTCGGCACCAGCGGCAAGATCGTCGTCGAGAACTTCCACGGACGGCCGTACAAGAAGCCGCTCACGCACCTGAAGGACACCGTCGCGATCTGCCGCACGCTCTGGCGCGGCGGCCGCATGGAGCCCGAGCTGACGACGCTCTTCGACGCGCGGCATTTCAAGCTCGAGATGACGCCGTTCCGGCAGGACGTCCCGATCTACATCGCGTCGCTGCAGGAGACCGCGATCAAGGAGGTCGGGCGCATCGCCGACGGCTGGGTGCCGACGTTCTGGCCGTACAAGCACCTGAAGGACGGCATTGCGATGCTCGAGGAGGGTGCCAGGCCCGCGGGGCGCGACGCGTCGAAGATCGACGTCGCGCCGTTCATGGCGATCATCCCGCTGCCCGACGTGAACATGGCGCGGACGATGATCAAGCCGACGATCTCGTTCTACATCGGCGGCATGGGCACGTATTACCACGCGCTCTTCTGCCGCTACGGCTTCCAGGAGAACGCCGACCTCGTGCGCGCGCTCTACAACGAGGGCAAGCGCAAGGAGGCCGCCGCCGCCGTCAGCGACGATCTGGTCGACGCGATCTCGATCTGCGGCACGCCCGAGCACTGCAAGGAGAAGCTCGGCGAGTGGCGCCAGAACGGCGTCGGCTCGGCGTTGATGAACCTGCCGACGGGAGCGCCGTTCGAGATGGTCGAGATGCTGCTGCGCGGGATGGCGCCGGCGCGGTAGGCGTGACGGACGTCCACCCTGGTGGACGAGCGCCGCGGCGCTAGTCCGGCAGACCGGACATCGACCTCGGCGGTGGCCCGTTTTGCGATGCTGATGGTCGGCATGGGTACTGCATTGGCGGCATCGTGTGTTCGCACCATCGGCTGGCCGCACGGCTCGGGCTGACTGTTCTCCTCTCGGTCACCGGAGCGGCATGTGCGGTGCAATATCGCGACGCGTCCGGAAGCGTACGCGTGCTCGGTACGGGCGCGGCGGAGGACGTCGCCCATGATGGATCGGTGCGACGCACCTGGCTCGCGGGCGTGGGGATCCGTGCCGTGGACGTTGCGGGCGGACTGTCCCTCGGATGGCACGAGACGACGTTCTTCATGCCGGAGACGGACGGTCCTCGTTGGCCCCCCGCCGCGATCCAACTCGAAAGCTACGGCGTCGACGTCGGCAGCGGGTTCGTCGTCCTCGGATACCATCGCGACTTCGTCGTGGCGGCGCCTCCACCGCAGGCCTCGATGATCCAGGTTCTTCGCTACTCCGATCGTGACCCCGGGGCGTCCCGGGCGTGGAAGGAGGTCGTTCCGTGAGATGTCTCGTTCCGGTGCTGACGCTCGCCGCCATGGCGCTGTGCACCACCGCGTGCCAGCAGCATCTGTTCTTCGTCGAAGGAAGCAGCATCGGGCTGAAGGCGAAGTTCTCCGGTGACGGCCCGTCTCCCGCGGAGGTCGACCTCGGCTATCGTCGCGGCCTGGTGGCCATCATGCCGAAGCGCGTCGACACGAAGGATGCGCCGGCGACGTCGAAGCCGCTGGACACGGCGGTGGTGGCGGGCGCGCCACCCTCCGAGATCGTCATCGAAGACGATCCGGCAGAGCTCATGAGCCTCTACACCGCGTTCCGTGCGAGCGTCGGGTTCGGCGATCCCACCGAGATATGCCACTTCCTGGCGAGCGGACGCGCGGCGGCACTGCTCGTGTCCAACCAGACCGCGCTCGAGCAGCTCTCGACCAACCTGTGTGCCTACGAGGTCGAGAAGAAGGACGGCAAATGAAGCGACCTGGGATCGCGGCCCTGCTCTTGACCGCCGGTGCCGCCGTCGGGTGTTACCGCGGCTCGGTGTATTCGCAATACACCGAGATCGCCCTGTCGGCGGCGATGCGTCCCGAAGAGGGCGTGCCGGCACGAGTGAACTTCGGCTACGACCGCGGCGCGGTCGCGTTCGTCTCGAAGCTCGACTCGGGCCGCCACCGGGGCGAGGCCGCGTCGGTGATCTCGAAGGAGTCGGTGGCCGTCGTGACCGACCCGCGGGACCTCGACGACACGTTGCTGCAGGTCGACGCGGCGTTCATCTCCGGCAACGCCGCCGTGGTGGCCGCAATTCCGGCGAACCGCCCCTGGAAGGTCGTCGATGCCTCCGGCAATACGATCTACTCCGGCAATACGACGGGAAGCGCGGGAGGGCGCATCGCGACGGCCATGTCGACCACCGACCGCTACGCGTGCGCGCAGCTGCGCGACGTCGAGTCCAGCTTCGGCGCAATCTCCGCACGAACCGATCGCGATGCCGTATTCGACGCAGCCGCGGCCGCGATGAGCCCCGGGTTCGCGACCCCGTACGCGGCGCGGCGAGCGAGCCTGGATGCCTACTCGGCGTTCCGCGTGACCAGCGCGGACTACACGAAGGACGAGGAACCCTGTGGCCCCCGGCTGCTCGAGATCGTCGAGAAGCTCGGCGCTGCGCAGAAGTGACGGGAGCGGGAATGGCGAGATATCACGACGAGGATCATTCGGGTGCCCCGGCGGCGATGGGCGGCCGGATCGCCGAGCTCCTCGCACTCGGCTTCCATTCGGTCGAGGTGCTGCGCAACGGCGACGCGGTCATCCTGCGCATGTGGCTCGACCCGCACTGCGACCCCACGCAGCAGCAGCAGGTCTGACGGCTACTCGATCGTCAACACGCGACCCCAGCACGGCGGCACGTCGAGCAGCAGGCGATCGCCGCCGACGGTGAGCGGCGCGGACGGATCGAGGCGATCGACGAGCCGCCGTCCACGCCAGGCGCCGACCGGGAGCGGCACGCGCGCCGTGTCGTGCGTCGCGTTCACCGCGACGATCGCCGTCTGCGCCGCGCTCGTCCGCGCGAAGGCGAGCTGCTCCGACGCGACGTGCAGCGGCCGGTAGTCGCCGCGGCGGAGCGCGTACAGGTCGTGGCGCAGGCGCGCCAGCCGCGCGATCGCCGTCGCGAGCTCGGGCTGCGTCGCGTTCGCGGGTGGTCGCGGCCCGTCGAGCGCCGGCCGCAGCGGCGTGTCGTCGCCGTCGCGCTGCACGCCCGGGATGGCCCACTCGCTGCCGTAGTAGATCGACGGCACGCCCGGGATCGTGAAGAGCAGCACGTGCAGCGGGTACAGGTGCGCGCCGTCGCGCAGACGGCTCGCGATGCGCATCACGTCGTGGTTGTCGGCGAAGGCGTACAGCGGCACGTCGCGGAACGCCCCGGCCGGACCGAACTGCCGGTCGAGCGTGTGCGCGATCTCGAAGTAGTTGCGGTCCTCGTGGCTCGACCACAGCCCCTTGTACGCGACGTAGTTCGTCACGCTGTCGAGCATCGCGAGACGCCCGTAGTCGCCGTGGATCATCTCGCCGAGCAGCCAGCAGTCCGGGCGTGCCGCCCGGCACACCGACGCGAGCTCGCGCAGGAAGTCGGGGTCGATCGACTCCGCGACGTCGAGCCGGAGCCCGTCGACGTCGTAGCGCGCGAACCAGTGCCGCACGGCATCGAACAGGTGCTCGCGGACGGGCCGATGCGCGAGCGCGAGCTTCACGAGCGCGTCGTGGCCGCGCCACGTCTCGTACGCGAACGCGTCGCCGCGGCGGCTGCGGCGCGAGAAGTCGACGCCCGTGAACCAGTCGCGATACGCCGACGTCTCGCCGTGCTCCCGCAGGTCGCGGAAAGCCCAGAAGTCGCGCCCGACGTGGTGGAACACGCCGTCCAGGATGACGCGGATGCCGCGCGCGTGACACGCGGCCACGAACGCCGCCAGCGTATCGTCGTCGCCGAGCCGGCGGTCGACACGGAAGTAGTCGGCGGTGTCGTAGCCGTGCGTCGACGACTCGAACAGCGGCCCGAGGTACAGCGCGGTGACGCCGAGGTCGTACCAATGGTCGAGCCAGTCGTGGAGCTGCGCGAGGCGCGCGACGGGCGCGCCGCCGCCGTCGTTCCCCGGCGGCGCGCCGCAGAGGCCGAGCGGATACACGTGGTAGAAGACGGCGTCGCGCGCCCAGCTCACGGGGCACCTATGCCGGCCCGTTGACGGCCGGGCAATCCGGGGAGCAATGATCCGCGTCATGACGACGACGCGAGCCGAGTGGCTGTACTCGTGCGACGATCACCTCGATCTCTGGAACCTCCCGCGCGACGTGTGGGAGGCGCGGCTTCCGGAGAAGTATCGCGAGCGCGGGCCGCGCGTCGTCGAGTCGAGCGGCAGCGCGTGGTGGACGTGCGACGGCGCCGTCATCGGCATGTACGGGATGCAGGGGCCCATGAAGGGCTACAGTGCGATCGCGCGCGCCGGCATCGAGGACGACGGGCTGCGCGCGTCCACGCCGGATCTGCGCCTGCAGGACATGGACCGCGACGGCGTGTGGGTCTCCGTCGTCTACGGCCCCCACCTGCTCGGGCTGCCGATCGACGACGTGGAGCTGAAGGCCGCGTCGCTCGCGGCCTACAACGACTGGGCATCGGAGTTCAATCGCGTCGCACCCGATCGGCTCTCCGTGCTGCCCGTGCTGCCGACGCACGCGCCCGACGCCGCGACGGCGGAGCTGCAACGCGTGGCGAAGGCCGGTCATCGCGGTGCGATCATCAGCCCGTTCGAGTTCCGCTGCAGCGATCCCGAGTGGGAGCCGTTCTGGGACGTCGCGAACGAGGTCGGGCTGCCGATCAGCTTCCACATCGGCAAGGGCACGTCGCAGGTGCGCGTCGCGCCGGCGAGCTGGGAACTGGCGGCGTTCTCCGCCGTCGGCCCGATGCAGCTCGACGAGCCGCTCGCCATGATGATCTACTCCGGCGTCCTCGAGCGGCACCCGAAGCTGCGCCTGGTTCTCGCCGAATCGGGCATCGGCTGGCTGCCGTACTTCGTGCGCCGCCTCGACGCCGCCGGCGAGAAGCACATCGACAAGGCGCGCGACTACCAGATCACGATGAAGCCGAGCGAGCTCTTTCGCCGGCAGGTCTTCGCGACCTTCGAGGAGGAGCCGCTCGGACCGGAGCTGCTGCCGCTGCTCGGCCCCGACAACTTCATGTGGGCGTCGGACTATCCGCATCCCGACAGCACGTTCCCGCACTCGCGCGACGCCGTCGCCGAGGCATTCAGCGGGCTCGACGCGGCGTTCGTCGAGCGCGTCACCGTGACGAACTGCAAGAACCTCTACGGCTTCGCATGACGCCGGTCATCGTCGAGGCGGCCATCAACGGCGCGACGCCGAAGTCGCGCAACCCGCACGTGCCGACGTCGCCGGCGGAGATCGCGCGCGAGGCGCTCGCGTGCATGCAGGCGGGGGCGGCGATCGTCCACAATCACGTCGACGACATCACGCGCACCGGCGCCGACGGGGCGGAGCGCTATCTCGAAGGCTGGCGTCCGGTCGTCGCCGAGCGGCCGGACGCGATCCTCTACTGCACGGTCGCCGTCGGCGGCGGCGTCGAAGGGCGCTTCGCGCACGTGCCGCCGCTGGCGGCGTCGGGGCTGATGCGGATGGGCGTGCTCGACCCCGGCTCGGTGAACCTCGGCACTGCCGGCGCCGACGGGCTGCCAGGCGGGCTCGACTTCGTCTACACGAACACCTACGGCGATACGCGCCACGTCGTCGCGCAGCTGGACGAATGCCGGCTCGGGCCGAGCATCTCGATCTTCGAGCCCGGCTTCCTGCGCACGGCGCTCGTCTACCATCGCGCCGGACGCCTGCCGCGCGGCGCGTTCGTGAAGCTCTACTTCGGCGGCGACCACAGCTACATCGACGGCGCCGGCTCGGGGGTGACGTTCGGCCTGCCGCCGACGGCGAAGGCGCTCGACGCGTACCTCGAGTTGCTCGAGGGCACGGGGCTGCCGTGGGCGGTCGCCGTGATCGGCGGCGACGTCGTCGCGAGCGGCCTCGCGCGCCTGGCACTCGAGCGCGACGGGCACGTGCGTGTCGGGCTCGAGGACTACGCGGGCCCGCGCACGCCGACGAACGTCGAGCTGATCGACGAGGTCGCTGCGCTGGCGCGCGCGGTGGGACGGCCGCTGGCGACGCCGGCGGACGCGGCGCGGCTGCTCGATCTACCGCGGGTCTCGGCGCGGTAGCGCGAACGCCGACAGGAACGTCGCGTGCCAGTCGGCAACCGGCGTCGACGACCACCCGGCCAGCAGTCCCTGTCCCATGCGGTCGCAGCTCGTGCGATGCGGCGGCGGGTCGGCGACGATCGCGTCGACGATCGCCGTGGCGGCCTCGGCGACGGGCGTGATCGGCTCGTGGCCGCGCAGCGCGCCGATGTGCTCCGCGAGCGGCGCATACGCCGGCGCGCGATGCGCCTCGGGGATGCGCTTCGACGCCGCCAGCATGTCGGTCTCGACCGGCCCCGGGTACACCTCGACGACATGGATGCCGAACGGCGCCACCTCTGCGCGGAGCGACTCGGACAGCGCGCTCACCGCGGCCTTGGACGCACGGTAGACGGCGAAGAACGGCATCGGCACGAGGACGCCCGCCGACGTCAGGTTGGCGATCACGCCGCCGCCGTTCGCGCGCAGCACCGGCAGCGCGCGGCGGGTGACCTCGACGAGCCCGAACACGTTCGTCTCGAACTGCCGGCGCCAGTCGTCCATCGGCGTGTCTTCGAGTGACAGGTTCTCGCCCTCGATGGCGGCGTTGTTGACCAGCACGCGCAGCCCGGACGGGATCGCGATGGTCGTCGGGTCGTCGACGTCGAGCCGCGCGACCGCGATCCGCGCGTCGTTGGTCAGGTCGCCGGCGGCGTCGAGGTTCCGCATCGTCGCGACGACGTCGAAGCCGCGCCGCGCCAACTCACGCGCCACGCCGCGGCCGATGCCGCGGCTCGCGCCAGTGACGAGAGCGGTGCCGGGAGGCTGCATCGGCAACGCCATACGCTCGAGGGTGACGCGCTGTCCACCGTCATTGGCGAAGCGTCTCCAGGCATCGCTGCGCGCGCGCACAGAGCAGATCGGTCAGCCGGGGCAGGATGTCATGTGCGAGACCATCGGCGTGTGCGCGTCGCGCGACGTCCGCGGCCGCGTCGGGAAGGGCCCCCGCCATGTGTTCCACCCGTGCGAGCACCACATCCGCATCCTGTCGAACTTCGGCTGCGAGCTTCAGCCAGTGCCGGCGCGCGATGAGGCGAAGGCGATACTCGCCGCCGAGCTTCATCGCGAGCTTCATTCGCTCCGTGTCGACGTGGGGATAGGGAAGCGCGCTCGCCAGATCGTAAAGCGGGGTCAGGCGGACGCCGCTCGGATCGACGAAGAGGGAGTAGTTCTTGGCGTGGGCATCCGTACCCGCAATGAGCCAGTTGAAGGCGATCGCGTCGATGAACGTCTGGACGTCCTCTCGGCGGGAGCGCGAATTCTCGCGCAGGAGCTCCACGATCGTACGAACACCAGGTCCCCCGTCGCTCTCATACTTCCGTGACGGTGGCAGGCTGAGGGCCTGGCATGTGTCTTCCTGATGAAGGCGCACGATCGTGTCGCCACGCTGCACGCGGTCGTAGCGCTCGACCACGATCGCCGGTTCTCCTGCGAACCGCAGCACGCGTGAGGTCGCCGTCGGCAGGCCGAGTGCGCGACCGAGCTCGAGCGCGACGTGCTCGTTCTCGATGTGGCCGTCGAACTTCGGGGACGGCGGCTTGAGGATGTGTGTGGTCGGGTGTCGGCCCGAAGGTATGCCCCATCGACCATTCACGTGCAGGAGTGCGGTCTTTGGCTGTGCGCCCGCGAGGCTGAACTGGCCGGCATCACTCTGCCGGCGCCACGCGCTCTGGTCGCTGCGGAGGTCGCGCAAGCGCTCGGCGATCGCGGATTCGTCGAGCCACTCGATCTTCCCGGGCACCTCGCCCGTGAACAGGGCGACGCGATCACGGTGGACGAACTGCACGGCTCCTGCGCAATCTTCGCCGACGTGGGCGATGAGCGCGAACACGTTCCGCGCCGACACATGGAAGCGCCGGGCCCAGCGTTCGAGGATCTGCTCGTTGTCCGGGAGCAGGCCCCAGAGATAGGCCGCTATGGGAGCGTGCGGATGCTCGGCGGCTGCCAGTGGCAACGAGAGCGACAACGGATAGGCGGTCGGGCTCGATCGCCAACCCGCGTCGTAGACGAAGGAGAGGCGATCACGTCGACGTCGCACGGTGCCGACGACGGCTCCGTCGAGGAGTGCGACGACTTCCTCCGTCACGGTTTCGGTCTCCGGGTGCGAGCCGTCGCAATGATGTCATCGACGGCTGCCGTGTAGTCGGCTTGCTTCGACCCCGGTTGATCCGACGCGAGGAGCGCGACACCAAGCGCTTCGAGCGTGCGGAGGACGAGACCCATCGCAGCGCGAGGCTTGCCCTTTTCCACTTCCAGAACCCATTGGCGGCTCACCCCGACGCGGACGGCAAGGGCGGCCTGGTCCATCCGCAGACTGCGGCGGCGATCACGAATGAGCGCTCCCATATCCTTGGGTGTGCGAATGCGGGCCATTGGTCCCTCCGGTGTCCATGCGGTGGACCGTGCGATGTCAACGATCGCTGACAATTTGCAAAGTCATCGCTCGCTGACATTTAGCAATGTCTACGATCGCTGACAATCCGCAAAGTCATCGTTCGCTGACAATTTTCTGTCAGCAACACGCGGTAGCCGCGGGAGTCGATCAGAAGACGCGATCGAGGTACGGACGCAACGCCGCCACGAGCACGAATCCGAGGAGATCGAAGCTCGCGTGGCAGATGATCGCCGGCCACAGGCGCTGCCAGCGCAGCGTCGCCGCGCCGAGCACGACGCCGACGACGGTGGTCTGCGCTGCGCCGATCCAGCCCTGCGAGGGGAAGTGCAGCAGACCGAAGGCGATCCCGGCGATCGCGATCGCGAGCCAGCGCGGCAGCACGCCGGCGAGCCGCGGCAGGAGGAAGCCGCGAAAAGCGATCTCCTCGTAGAGCCCGACGAACAACGCGATCGGCAGCAGCGTCCAGACGTCGAGCGCCGCGACGGTGCGCAGCACGGGCTCCTTCGCCGCGACGACGTCTTCCACCGTATCCGTACCGAACGCGATCGTGAGCGCGGTCGCCGCGATCGCCGCGAGACCGGCCGTGGCGTACGTCGGCACGATGAGCCACAGCCCCCGGCGCACGTCGGTCATCGTGGGGAGGTCGCCGATGCCGAGTCGGCCGAGCGTGTGGCTCGCCGTGGCGAGCAGCATCACGACCGCGAGCAGCAGGACGCCCGTCGCGACGATCATCACGCTCGCGGACGTGATCGGGACCAGCGCCTGCCGCCACGGGCCGAACCACAGGACGAGCGCGCCGAGCAGCACCGCCGTCTCGAGCAGCGTGCGCGCGGGCGGCTGCTCGACGGTCATCGGGGCGCTCACGTCACCCGATTGTCCGTCGGCCGGCCGGAATGGCAAGCGCGCGGAAGGCGTCGGCCAGCGCGGGCGCCTGCCAGTGGGCGTTCAGCCCGCTCGGATTCGGCAGCAGCCACACGCGCGCGTCCGCGATCCGACGCGCCTGCGGCCCGACGGATGCCCCCGGCTCGTCGAACGCGATCCGATAGGTCGTGAGGCCGAGAAACGCCACGGTGCGCGGACGATGTTTGGCGACCAGGCGAGCGAGCCGCCGCCCGCCGCGCACCAGCTCGACGTCGGCGAGCTCCGCCGCGGACGCGGTCGTGCGGGCGACGAGGTTCGTCACGCCGAGGCCGCAGGCCAGGAGCTCGCGCTCCTCGCACGGTGAGAGCCGGCGGGGCGTCAGGCCGGCCGCATGCAGCGTCGGCCAGAACCGGTTGCCCGGCCGCGCGAAATGGTGGCCGGTCGCACCGGAGTACAGGCCGGGGTTGATGCCCACGAAGAGCACCCGCAGGCCGGGCGCCACGACGTCGGGCAGGGTGAACGCCGTCGCGGCTCGGAGCGCCGCGGCATCGGGACGCGGATGCCGGCCGGGGCCGGGGCAGCGCACGGTCGGCACATCGCGGAGATATCCGCTCGCCATGAGAACGAAAAGGCGCCTCATGCGTTGACGATTGCGCCACGAGGGCGGTACGACGCTGCGCGAGGGGGAACGTCGATGCGGAACGCCGGTGCCGTCCTGCTCGCCGCGCTCGTCGTGCTGTCGGCCGGAGCGAGCCACGCCAAGACGAAGGACAAGGTCGTCAAGCTGCGCGTCGGGCCGTTCCCGGTCGAGGCGCAGCGCGATCGCGAGATCTGCCAGGCGATCCGCGTGCCCGGCGTCGCCGGGATGGAGATCGTCTCCTACGAGGTGCGCACGAAGTGGAGCGCCAAAGGCGACGTCGGCAGCCACCACCTGGTCATCTACGGCTACAGCGGCGGCAACACCGGCGAGTTCCCGCAGCGGAAGAACGAGTCCGACGTGGTCGACATCCCGGGCTGCTCCGGCTTCGGCCCGGACGACTTCTATCGCAACCGCGTGCAGCTGGCCGGCTCGGGCGGCGAGTTCCGCAAGGGCAAGTGGGCGACCACCGCCGCGCGGACGCCGCTCGGTCTGGCGACGCTGCTCCCGGGCAACGACGGCAGCGGCGACGCGATGGTCGTCGTCAACTCGCACTACTTCAATCGTTCTGCGAAGCGCGCGAAGGGCGTCGTCAAGGTCGTGCTCACGGTGCGCCCCTTCGACGGCACCCGCCGCGTCGTGCGCAACTGGACGCCGCTCGACGCCAGCCTCGACATCGACATCCCGCCGCACGCGGCGGGCGTCGCGGAGTCGACCTTCCAGCTGGACGGCGCGCCCGACGAGAACTCCGAGGGTGGCTTCCGTCCGTCGAAGGACGTCTGCGTGCTGCTGATGACGACGCACACGCACGCGCGCGGCACGAACGTGAAGGTCGTCTACGAGGAGGACGGAAAGGATCCCGTCACGCTCATCGATCCGCCGTCGTACGACTACGAGCATCCGGTGCTCGTCGCGCTGCCCTACACGGGGCGCTTCCCGAACGGGAACCTCTTGAAGGCGTACACGGCGGAGAACGGCTTCCCGCGGCTCCGCTACACGTGCTCGTACGCGAACGGCGGCGGCGAGTACGGCGTGCGGATGGGCTGCCAGGCGGCGCCGAACGAGACGCCCGGCATTCCGTGGCGCAACGCGATCGCCAGCGGCCTCGACTACGGCAACGCGCGGCCGTGCGGCGAGGGAAACTCGAACTGCGTCGGCTACGGCACGGGCGCCTGCGTCGAGTCGAACCTCGTGTTCGGACCGCTGTCGGACGACGAGATGTGCGTCATCCCGCTGCAGATCTACGACCCGCTGCCGGGCGTGCCGGACGAGCAGGCATGCGCCCCGTTCTGATCGGAGGAAGGTGATGCGTCGAGCGTTATTGGTTCTCGGTATCGTCGTCGGCGCGGCGTCCGCGCACGCGGGCGGCTGGTCGCGCGTCTATCTCGTGCCGGCGTTGGCCGAGTGCCCGGGCCCGGCGACGTGTCCGCGTGCGTTCGAGTCGACCTACACGTTCGACGAGATCGTGCTGCGCACGCCGGCGTCGAAGTACATGTCGCCCAAGAAGCCGTCGATCATCGTCGAGCTGAAGGGCGTGCGCGACGCGTCGGGCGCTGCGGTCGACGGCACGGTGACGGTGCAGGTCCTGTCGGGCCGCGTGAGCATCCCGGGGTTCGGCACGCTCCCCGACGGCTCGCCGCTGGCGCAGGTGGCGCCGATCGCCGTGCCGATCAAGAGCGGCAAGGGCAAGCTGTCGTACACCCCGGACCCGCAGGCGCCGAGCGACACCATCACCAACGGCGGCGGCGTCGAGGTGTACGACCCGACCGGCACGCTGATGGCGGTGACGGGCTCGCAGACCAAGCCGTAGCGGTCAGCGTCCGGGTCGCATCGGCTGCGCGGCGACCCAGCCCGTGAGGACCTGGTAGCCGAGCGCGAGCACGACGGCGCCGACGAACATCCCGTGCAGGCCGGCGGAGGCCATGCCGCCGAGCGCGCCGAGGAGGATCACCGGCATCGGTGCGTCGACGCCGCGTCCGAGCAGCAGCGGCTTCAGCACGTTGTCGGCCAGCCCCGCCACGAGCAGCAGGATCGTGTAGGCGATCGCGGGACCGGTGCCGTACTGCGCGCCCGTCCAGATCCAGGCGATGACGGGCAGGGTCACGAGCGCGGCCGGCAGCTGCGCGATGGCGAGCACCAGGACGATGGCGGCCAGCACGCCGGCCCACGGCACGCCGGCGATCAGCAGGCTCACGCCGACGAGGATGGCCTGAATGAGCGCGACGCCGACGACGCCCTGGGCGACGGCACGGATGGTCGACACCGCGAGATGGTCGAGGCGCTCGGCCTGGTCGGCGCCGGCGAGCCGGGCGAACACGCCTCGTGCGCTGCGCTCGCCCGACTCGCCATACGCCATCATGATGCCGGCGACGACGAGGGCGGCGATGAACTGCAGGATCGCGCCGCCGATGCTGGCGACCATCGCGAGTGCCGCGGCCGTCAGCTCGCGGACCTTCGGCTGCTGGCTCCGCAACAGTCCCGGCAGGTCGGTGTGGGCATTCTCCCAGACGGCGTAGACCTTCGCCCCCACGAGCGGCCAGGAGGCGAGGTCGGGACGTGGTGGCGGCACCTGCAACGTGTGATCGCGCACGCCGGCGGCGAGGCGGTGCACCGTATCGCCCATCGAGCTGAGCAGCACGGCGGTGGGGACGACGATCAGCAGGACCGCGAGCGCGGTGACCAGCGTCGCCGCGAGGCCCTGCCGACCGCCGAGTCGGCGCGCGACCACTTGCTGCACGGGATGGAGCGCGACGGCGAGGATGAGCGCCCACACCAGCAATACCAGGAACGGCGCCAGCACCCGGTAGCACAGCATCGCGAGGCCGAGGAGCAGCCCGCCGCGGATCAGCACGTCGAGCAGATGGCCGGGGATCGGCCCGTTCGGCGGCTGCTCCGGCCCGCTGCGCTGGTTCGTCGCCTCCACGTGCGCGCGCGCTCAGGTGGACAGCGGCTTCGCCAACGCGTCGAGCACCGGGCCGTAGAGCCCGCGCTTCAGCGTGCGCAGGATCGGGTCGGCCTTCGGCGCACGCTCCGCCGCGATCGCCTTCGCGCGGCCGAGGAGCGCGTCCTCGCCGAGGGCCTCCTCGGCGATGCCGAGCGTCGCCGCGTGGCCGCCGCCGAAGCGGCGGCCCGTCGCGACGACCTCGTGCGCCGTCTGGCCGGGCAGCCGCGACTGCAGGATCGCGATCATGCCCGGATGCAGCGGGATCCTCATGTCGACCTCGGGCATGCAGAAGAACCCGCGGTCGCTGCGCATCAAGCGGACGTCGTGCGCCAGCATGAGGAGCGCGCCGGCGCCGAATGCGTGGCCGTTCACCGCGGCGACCGTCGGCGCCGGGAACGTGAGGATGCGCCCGAGGATGCCGAGCACGCGCGACAGATAGGCGTTCGCGTCGCCGGCCATCATCACGTCGAGGTCGAGGCCGTTCGAGTAGAACTTCCCCGTGCCGGTGGTGACGAGCGCCGCGGGCGCGCCGGCCGTCTCCACGTCGTCGAGCGCCCGATCCCACGCGTCCATCAGGTCGGGCGTGAAGCGGTTCTCGCCGGCATCGAGCCGGAGGACGAAGACGTCGCCGTCGCGCGTGCAGTCCAGCATGGGGGCTCGCTACACGGGTGACGCGCCTGTTGCCAGCCGGGGCGGCCTCCGCTTTGAGAGGCCCATGACCGAGTGGCAGGGTGCCGAGTACGAGGGCGTCGCAACGCTGCAGCAGTGGCTCGCCGACCAGAGCCTCGCGTCGCTGACGCTCGCCGGCGCGGAGCGGGTGCTCGACGTCGGCTGCGGCAACGGCAAGGTGACGGCCGAGATCGCGGCGCGGCTGCCCGGCGGGTCGGTGCTCGGCGTCGATCCGTCGCACGACATGATCGCCTTCGCGCGCGGCGCGCACGTCGCGCCGAACCTGGCGTTCGAGGTCGGCGACGCGCGCACGCTGGCGTACGCGGGACGCTTCGATCTTGCCGTGTCGTTCAACGCGCTCCACTGGGTGCACGAGCAGGATGCCGCGCTGCGCGCCATCCACGCGTCGCTGCGGGCCGGTGGCCGCGCGTTCCTGCAGATGGTGTCGCGCGGCGTGCGCGAGCCGCTCGAGGACGTCATCGAGGAGGTGTGCGCCACGCCGCGCTGGGCGTCGTCGTTCGCGGGGCATCGCGCGCCGCACGTGCACTATCCGCCCGACGTCTATCGTGCGATGGCCGAGGCAGCCGGGTTCCGCGTCGAGGCGCTCGACGTGATGGACGGCGCGTGGGACTTCCGCACGCGTGACGCGTTCGCGCACTGGGCGCACGCCACGTTCGTCTTCTGGACCGGCGAGCTGCCGGCGGACCGCCGTGACGCGTTCATCGACGACGTGATCGACCGCTACGGCGGCACGGTGTTCCGCTTCTACCAGATGCGGGTGTCGCTACTCGCCCTCGCCGCGCCGGGCGAACAGCAGCAGTGACCGCGCCGTGACGCCGTAGACGTCGCCGACCTTGAACCGCGCCTCGTCGAGCTGCGGGTCGTTCGTATCGACGATGCGTTGCCAACCGCCGGCGTCGGGACACTCGGGCAGCGTGAACTCGACGAGGTCGTGGAAGGCGTTGACGATGAGCAGCAGCGTCGCGTCCTCGCCGCGCTTCACGATCGCGGTCGCGCGCGCGCGGCCGTCCATCAGCATGCCGAAGCAGCGCATGTTGCCGTCGGCCCAGTTCTCGGCGGTCATCTCCGTGCCGTTGGCGTTGATCCAGGTGACGTCCTTCACCTCGAGCTGCTCGTCGAATGCGCCCGTGAGGAAGCGGCTGCGGCGGAGGATCGGATACTCGTGGCGCAGCCAGGTGAGCTTCTGCACGAAGGCGATCTGCGCCCGCTGCGCGTCGTCGTGGTCCCAGTCGACCCAGCTGATCTCGTCGTCCCGGCAGTAGGCGTTGTTGTTGCCGTGCTGCGTGCGCGCGAACTCGTCGCCCGCGGTCATCATCGGCGTGCCGTGGCTCAGCAGCAACGTCCCGAGGAAGTTTCGCATCTGCCGGCGGCGCAGCTCGAGGATCTCCGGGTCGTCCGTCGGACCCTCCACGCCGCAGTTCCAGGAGCGGTTGTCCGACGTGCCGTCCTTGTTGTCCTCACCGTTCGCCTCGTTGTGCTTCGCGTTGAAGGAGACGAGGTCGTTCAGCGTGAAGCCGTCGTGCGCGGTGATGAAGTTCACCGAGTCCCACGGCCGGCGCCCACGGCGGTTGAAGACGTCGCCCGACGCCGAGAGCCGCGGCGCCAGCGCGGCGGCCGACTCCTCGCCACGCCAGAAGTCGCGCACGGTGTCGCGGAACTTGTCGTTCCACTCCGCCCAGCCCGGCGGGAAGCCGCCGACCTGATAGCCGCCGGGTCCGCAGTCCCACGGCTCGGCGATGAGCTTGACGCTGCTCAGCACCGGGTCCTGGCCGACGGCCTTCAGGAAGCCGCTCTGCTCGTCGAAGCCGTCGAGCTCGCGCGCGAGGATCGTGCCGAGATCGAAGCGGAAGCCGTCGACGTGCATCTCGGTGACCCAGTAGCGCAGGCTGTCGGTCACCATCTGGATGACGCGTGGGTGGCTCAGGTTCACCGTGTTCCCGGTGCCGGTGTCGTTGACGTAGTAGCGCGGCTCGTCCGGCAGCAGGCGGTAGTAGCTCGCGTTGTCGATCCCTTTGAACGACAGCGTCGGCCCGCGCTCGTTGCCCTCGGCGGTGTGGTTGTAGACGACGTCGAGCACCACCTCGAGGCCGGCGCCATGGAAGCACGCGACCATCTCCTTGAACTCGCGCAGGCTGTTCGCAACGTCGGCGGCATAGCGCGGATCGGGCGCGAAGAAGCCGATGCTGTTGTAGCCCCAATAGTTCGTGAGGCCTTTGTCGAGGAGATAGCTGTCGTTGATGAAGGTGTGGATCGGCAGCAGCTCGACGGTCGTCACGCCGAGCGAGCGCACGTACTCGAGCACCTCTTTCGTGCAGAGCCCGGCGTACGTGCCGCGGAGGTGCTCCGGCACGCGGGAGTGCAGCTTCGTGTAGCCACGCACGTGCAGCTCGTAGACGATGGTGTGCTCCCACGGGACGAAGCGACGGCCCGGCTCGCCCTTCCAGTCGAAGTTGGGATCGACGACGACCGACTTCGGCACGAACGGCGCGCTGTCGCGCTCGTCGAAGGTGCGGTCGTCCTCCTTTTCGAGGACGTAGCCGAACACGGCGGGGTTCCACGTGAGGGCGCCCGCATGCGCCCGTGCGTACGGATCGAGCAGGAGCTTGTTCGGGTTGAAGCGATGGCCGGCCTCCGGCTCGTACGGTCCCTCGACGCGGTAGCCGTAGAACGTGCCGGGTCCGACGTCCGGCACCCAGCCGTGCCACACCTCGTTCGTGTACTCGGGGAGGTCGATGCGCTCGACCTCCTTTTCACCGGACGAATCGAACAGGCAGACGGTGACCTTCGTGGCGTTGGCGGAGAAAAGACAAAAATTCGTGCCTTTCCCGTCCCAGTGCGCGCCGCGCGGGTTGGGAAGGCCTTCGCGAACCCGACGGCTGCTCATGGCGAGGCATGTGTAGCCCGCGCACGGTATCGTGCAATCCCCGATGCCACATGGGATAGACCGGCGCCGGGAGGATCCCATGCGTACCGTGAGCGCCGACGAGGCCGTGTCCTGTATCGAGTCCGGGAGCTCCGTCTTCGTGCACGGCGCGGCCGCGACGCCGACCGCGCTCCTCGCCGCGCTGGCCGAGCGAGCGCGGTCGCTGCGCGACGTGACCGTCCTGCATCTGCACACGGAGGGGCCGGCGCCGCACCTGGATCCCGCGCTGGCGGGCCACGTGCGCCACAAGGCGCTCTTCATCGGCGCCAACGCGCGAGCGGCCGTGGCGGAGGGGCGTGCGGAGTACGTGCCGGCGTTTCTCTCCGACATCCCGTACCTGTTCGGGCAGAAGATCCTGCCGGTCGACGTCGCGCTGATCTCGGTGACCCCGCCGGATCGCCACGGGTGCTGCTCGCTCGGGCCGTCGGTCGACGTCGCCCTGGCCGCCGTCCGCGCCGCGAAGACGGTGGTGGCACAGGTGAACCCCGCGTTGCCGCGCACGCATGGCGACGGATTCGTGCACGTCGAGGACATCGACTACGGCGTGGAAGCATCGCAGCCGCCGCACGCGATTCCGCTGCCGGTGATCGGCGACGTCGAGCGACGGATCGGCGAGCGCGTCGCCGGTCTGATCTCGAACGGTGCGACGTTGCAGCTCGGCATCGGCGCGATCCCCGCCGCCGCCGCGCACGCGCTGCGCGACCATCGCGACCTCGGCGTGCACTCCGAGATGTTCAGCGACGTGATCGTCGAGCTGGTGGAGCAGGGCGTCGTGACCGGGGCACGCAAGGAGATCGACCGCGGCAAGGCCGTCGCCTCGTTCGTGATGGGGACCGAGCGGCTGTACGCCTTCATCGACGACAACCCGCGCGTCGAGCTGCGCGGTGCCGACTACACGAACGACACGGCCCGCATCCGCCGCTTCCGGAGCATGACGGCGGTGAACTCCGCCGTCGAGGTCGACCTCACCGGCCAGGTCTGCGCCGACTCGATCGGCTTTCGCATGCTGAGCGGCGTCGGCGGCCAGATGGACTTCATCCGCGGCGCGGCGCTCGCGCCCGAGGGGCGGGCGATCATCGCGCTGCCGTCGACGGCGGCGGGCGGCGGGTGCTCGCGCATCGTCTCGACGCTGCGTCCCGGCGCGGGCGTCGTGACCACTCGCGCGCACGTGGAGACGATCGTGACCGAGCACGGCGTGGCGGAGCTCGTCGGCCGCAGCCTTCCGGAGCGGGCGCGGGCGCTGATCGGTCTGGCCGATCCGCGCTTCCGCGAGACGCTCGAGCGGGAAGCGCACGCAGCCGGGTTGCTGCGCTGAGCCTCGACTGAGGTCGCCGCGCGCGCTACCGGGGCCCATGGCCTACGGCGCACTCGTCGAGCGGACCGTCCCTCTCTCGCGCGCGGAATTCTTCGCGCGCCTCGCTGACTTCGGCGGCATCGGCAAGTACATGGGCGACGCCGTCGAGACGGTGGAGGCGCGCGGCGAGGGCATCGGCATGGTCCGGTCGGTGAAGGCGCGTGGCGTCGAGGGTGCGATGGACGAGCGGCTCGAGGCGCTCGTCGACGGCCGGCTGCTGTCGTACTCGATCATCAACGAGACGACGCTTCCGCTGGAGCGCTATCACGCCGTCGTCGAGCTGGACGACGCGCCGGGCGGCGGGACGCTCGTACGGTGGGGCAGCAACTGGATCGCCAAGGGCGCGCCCGAGGACTCGGTGCGGCGGATGTTGACGGGTCTGTACGGGCGGCTGATCGACGGGATCGTGCAGGGCGCGTGACGCGACACCTGTGCAGCAAGGAGCGGGCCGGACCAAACCTAGCGGCATCTACCGCTAGCGATAATGTGAGGACTCCAGATTGACGGAAGGATGTGTCGCCGATGCGTCGGCGGTCGTCGAGATCGTGACGCGCGCGCGGACGGGCTACGCACTTCACCCTAGGTAACGCGCCGAGCCTCGCGGAAACGAGTCCCCCACTCCGACGGGGCGCGCCGTAGGACGAGGGCTTAGTCACGTCGTGCTAAGCACCGGGGTTCGCGCTGGAATCGGGCGGACATCCGCCCGCCTCGCCAAACGGATGGCGGCTGCTGCGTCGGACGGCATGCTTCGTGCTGAGTCAGGCGCGCATGGCCGTGACCGACCGGATATCCGCCGATGGCGAGGCGTTGCTGGTCGCGCTGACGCGCGCGCGCACGCTCGTCAGCGCCGTCGAAGCGAACGGCGAGCGGATCGTCGAGCGTCTGCACGATCTGATCGCGCCGCTCCAACACGCTCGCACCGTCCTCGCGAGCCTGGCGCCGGACGATCCGGATGCGCGGCATCTGCGCGCGACGTTGACCGGCGCGCTCCGCGACGCAGCAGACCTCGCACAGCGGAGCCTCCACGACCTCGAAGGGGTACGACGGCTGCTGGCCGTCGGCGTCGAGTCGCTGAGTGTCGAGACCGAGCTCTCGGACCATCACGCGACCGGGGAAGCCCTGCGATCGTGACGTCCGTCGAGGTCATCGAGGAATCGGCACGCGAGGTCGTGACGACGACCGCCGGCACGGAAGTCGTACGCGTCGTCCGGCCGACGGTGCCCGACGGCAGCTTCGATGGCTTCGTGGCCACGCTCGCGTTCGTGGGCACCTGCGGCGGTACGCTCGTCCTGTACTGCCATCGCGTGCTCGCGACCACCATGGCCGCGGCAATGCTCGGCATGGCCGGCCAGGAGCCCGACGAGGAGACCGTGCGCGACGCGCTGGGTGAGCTCGTGAACCAGATCGGCGGCACCATCAAGCGCAAGATGGGCGCGTCCGGCGAGGGCATCACGCTCTCGGTGCCGCTCGTCCTGGCGGGGGCCCCGCTGTCCCACTGCGTGAAGTCCGCCACCGAGCCCGTGTCGCTCGAGCTCTGGGTCCCGGACGGCAGCATGTGCGTCTGTCTGTGGCCCTCGTGAACGATGGCGAGGTGCACGTGAAGAAGGTGTTGACGGTCGACGACAGCAAGGTGGTGCGCTCGATGGTGATGCGCCACCTGCAGCCATACGGGTGCGAGATCGTCGAGGCGACGAATGGACAGGAAGGCGTGGACGCCGCGAAGCAGCACATGCCCGACCTCGTCCTGCTCGACGTCACGATGCCGGTGATGGACGGGAAGCAGGCGCTGGCCGCCATCCGCGCCGACGCCACGACGAAAGGGATCCCCGTGGTCATGCTGACGGCCGAGAGCGGCCGCGAGCTCGTCATGGAGATCGTGAAGCTCGGCGTCAGCGGCTACATCGTCAAACCCTTCCAGAAGGAGGGCTTCGAGAAGGAGGTCTCCAAGGTCCTCGGCGAGCCCGCGAGCGCTCCCGCGGCCGCGCCGGTCGCGCTCGACCACCGGACCGTCCTCGTGGTCGACGCGAGCGAGGAGCTTCTCGATTCCGCCCGCCAGGCGCTCGAGACGAGCGTGGCGGTGGTGACCGCGACGAGCGCCGACGCGCTGGACCGGTGGCGAGCCGCGCGTTCCGCAGTGGTCGTCGTCGATGGCGCGGCCGCCGCAGGCGATCTGCCGTCGGCGCTGCGCCAGATCGGACCGTGCGGGCTCGTCGCCGTCGCGGTGCGCGGCGACGCGAGCGGCCAGGAGGCGGCGCGCAAGGCGGGCTGTCATGCGGTGGTCGAGAGGCCGTACGCCCCGGCCGACCTGCTCGAGCAGGTCCTCGTGGCGACGGCGGCGGTGGCGGGCGTCGAGGAGCAGCTGCACGTCGTGTTCGGCACGCACGACGGCTGCGCCGTGCTGAACCTGCCCGATCCGCGCGGCAAGGGCTTCGGCAAGATGCTGCCGGCGCTGAACAAGCGTCTGCGCGCCCTCGCGTCCGAGGGACAGACGCGTCTCGTCCTGCACATGGAGAACGTCGCCGAGTCGAGCGTCGAGGTCGTGAAGGCCGTCGTGGCGGTGGTGACCGAAGCGACCGACGCGGGATTGCGTACCGCGATCGTCGCCTCCGCCCCGAGCGTCACCGAGGGACTGCGCCAGCTGGCCGAGACGCAAGACCGGCTCTTCCCCTCGCGACAGGCGGCGCGGGAGGCGCTGCAATGAATTCCGGCGACGGCGACGTCCTCGATCGCGATGCCCTGCGCGACGGCGTGTTGAGCACGCTCACCCGCTTGTCGCGCACCGGCGAGCTGCCGACGTTGTCGGCGACCGCCACCGCCGCGCTCGGCGTCGCGCGGGATCCCGAGGGCGACGTCGAGGCCCTCTGCCGCGTGATCCGCACGGACGTCGGCATCGCGGCTCGCATCGTGCGTGCCGCCAACTCGGCGGCGTTCGCGCGCCGCCTTCCGGCGAAGACGTTGCCCGAAGCGGTCCTCACGATCGGCCTGCGGAAGACCTGCGACCTGCTCGTCGCGGCGAGCGCCCGCCGCCTGTTCGACGCCCCCAGTGGCACGGCCGAGCTGCTCTGGAACCATGCGCTCGCCGTCGCCCTCGCGGCCGAGGAGCTGGCGCGCATGAACCGTCAGGCCGATCCCGCGAGCGTGTTCCTGCCCGGGCTGCTCCACGACGTCGGCAGCATCGCGTTCCGGATCGCGGATCCCATCGCGTACGACGTGATCAACGTCCTGGCGGCCGACGGCGAAGGCAGTACCAGCGAGCTCCAGCGCACGTGGTACGGCTTCGACCACGCCGAGGCCGGTGCGATCCTGGCCGAGGACTGGGGGATGGCCGCGGATCAGTGCGACGCCATCCGCTGGCACCACCAGCCGGAGCGCGCCGACGCCGGCCGGTCGATCGCCTGCGTCCTGAACGCGGCCGACGCGCTCGCGCACGCGATGGGATTCGGCGCGAGTCCCCGGCCGCCGCACGACGACGGCCTGGCGGCGCCCGGCCTCTCGCCCGAGGACCAACCCGCCTGCATGGCGCGCATCCAGGATGCATTCGTCCGCCAGAACGAGCTGCTGCGCTGAGGGGAGGAGGAGCATGAGCGATCTCGAAGGCATGGACGAGGTGGTCCGCGAGTTCCTGGTCGAGAGCCACGAGAACCTCGATCAGCTCGACCGCGATCTCGTGGCGCTGG